>OY782761.1:2400000-3000000 GCA_963678265.1 uncultured Microbacter sp. | reverse complement strand
ACCCCTACGACGCTCACGGCACCCGCCACAATTAGCAATATGGCTGCCAACGGTACGAAAGGAGAAGCATACATCATCACAACTCCTACTCAGGGTGAGTACTATCTGCTTGAAAACAGACAACAAAGCGGATACGACAGCTCCCTCCCCGGACACGGATTGATGATTTATCACATTGCCAAATATGCCGACGATCTATTTTATAATCTCAACACAACAGCACCTCAGAAAGTATATCCCGTCTGTGCTTCGGCAACAGAGAATCCTTCTTCAACCGTTGCCTCATACGGAAATATTAATTCCGGAGGATGCCCTTTTCCGGGTACATCGGCCAAAACTTCGTTTACAGATAGCACAACCCCATCAGCTAAAGCATGGAACGGATCGGATTGTTTGAAACCGATCACCGATATCGCCGAAAGTGGTGGAAGAATTTCCTTCAGTTTCATGAAGAACCAGATAGTGGCTCCCGCTCCTTTGAATCTGTCAGGTACGGTGAACGCATCCGATCTTACCTTGTCGTGGAATAAACCTGCCAATATTCCGGTATTGGCCTATACTACAAAGGAACAACATTGGGATGGAGGTAGTTTGCAAGCTTCATTAGCCGCAAATTCACCTGAAACATGGTCGTGTGGACAAATATACAGCGCCGATTCATTAAAACAGTACGTAGGCAAAAAATGGGCAGGAATCAAATTTATGCCCACAGATTACAATGCAACCAATTATTTCATAGAGCTATACAAAATAACATCGGTCTCCGGTAGCAACATATCGGCAACCCAGTTACAGAGCCAGGCAATCAGCGGAGTGACTGCCGATACGTGGAATGAATTCAAATTTACCACTCCGATCACCATTCAATCCGGCATCAACTATGGAGTTGCCGTAAAGTATACCACTTCCAAGGGGTATACGCTCTCAGTAGACAGAGGACCTCAGGTGCGCACAGCAGGCAGTTATAATTACGGAGCTTTTTTTGGTAGCTCTCCCGACTTCGTTTTACTCGACAATAATTCATTCGATTATAATTTCTGTGTTCGGGGTCTCATCAATCTCGACAATCCGATCAGCTATAATGTCTATTACAACAACACGTTGATGGGAAAATCGGATACGCTCGTCTACTCCGTTTCTGCGGCCAGGCAGGGCTCCTATTGTGTTAAAACAGTCAATAACGGTATTGTAGGATCGGCAGCCTGCCTCAATTATACGACAAGTTATGCCGTCACTACTGCAGCAAACAACGCAATCCGGGGTACCATGAGCGGAGCCGGCAACTATATTCCCGGTTCAACCTGCATTTTGATAGCGAATGCCAACCCGGGGTACCTTTTCTCAAACTGGACGGAGAATGGGACCATCTACTCCAGACAACCCACGGATACATTGCTTGTAAACTCCAATCACGATTTCATTGCTAACTTTGTTGTCGATAACAGCAAACATGCCGTCACTGCCACGGTTACCCCCACGGCGGGAGGTTCTGTGACCGGAGCCGGAATCTTTACCGACGGATCGAGTTGTACACTGACCGCTACCGCCAATACCGGCTACTCTTTCATCAACTGGACCAACAACGGAACCATCGTTTCGAGCAATGCCAGTTATACGTTCGTAGTAAATGCAAACACAGATTTGACGGCGAATTTCGCTATCAACAGTTATGCGATTACAACAACAGCCAGCCCTTCGGCAGGAGGAACGGTTACCGGAACTGGCACATACATCTACGGTTCAAACTGCACCGTTACCGCAACACCGGCCACCGGTTACAGCTTTAGCGGATGGACGGAAAACGGCACGGTGATTTCCACGAATTCCAGCTACACATTCGTAGTCGGTTCGGCACACGCTTTGACAGCTCTCTTCACTATCAACCACTACACTGTTTCGGCAACATCCGTTCCTACCACAGGAGGATCAATCGACGGCACGGGCACGTATGATTACGGAACAAGCTGCACGCTTACCGCCGTGCCTTCGAGCGGTTCTAATTTTGCCTATTGGACGGAAAACGGCTCTATCGTTTCCCAATCGGCAAAATATACGCTATCCATCGTTAGCAACCATACCTTAGCGGCTTACTTTACATCATCGTCTCCGCTAATTTATAATTACGATAAGAGTAGCGGACATGTGATAACGCCTCAGGTAATCGGACTCGACAACGGGGCGAAAATTTACGTCTATTCTCAGGATGGAACATTATTCAAAACAATCACCAACACGGGATACAATACAGCTATCGAATTACCGCAAGGCATTTGGATAATCAAAGCCGGATCAAAAGCAACCAAAGTAATCGTGACAAATTAACAGCATAACCGGTAAAAAGCGTGCTGTCGGTTTGTGATCCGGAAGGCACAGCAATATTTTAATTGAAACTAACCAATTCGTATTATTTATAATCTATTCATCTATGTTTAAAGGACATCCCAAAGGACTCTTTACTCTCGCCCTGGCAAATACCGGAGAGCGTTTCGGCTACTACACCATGTTAGCTATTTTCACCCTGTTTCTTCAGGCTAAATTCGGGTTTGACACATCGCAGACCAGTTCCTATTTCAGTTGGTTTTTGGGAGCCGTGTACCTTACTCCCCTTTTGGGCGGATTCCTTGCCGACAAATGGCTGGGATACGGACGTACCATTATGATCGGTATTGTGGTGATGTTTGCCGGTTATCTGTTACTGGCAATTCCCAACAACGATCGCACCTTTTCGCTGATTGCAATGGTATCGGCTCTGGCAATGATTTCGCTGGGAACCGGATTGTTCAAAGGCAACCTGCAAGTGCTGGTCGGGAACCTCTACGACGATCCTAAATACAGCAATAAACGTGATTTGGCCTTCAGCATTTTCTATATGTGTATCAACATCGGCGCTTTTTTTGCGCCTTCTGCAGCCGAATGGATTACCAACTATAATCTCAGCCAATATCACCTAACCTACGACGCTCATATTCCTTCGTTGGCTCACCAACTATTGGCCGGCACCATTTCGCAGGATGGTTTAGCCCAACTCACTTCACTTGCTGCAGAACAGAGGCCTAATTTATCGCTTATCGATTTTTCAAATCTCTACATTGAAAAATTGAGCACCTCTTATAATTACGGTTTCGGGATTGCCTGCATTTCACTGGTCATCTCTATTGCCATTTTCGTATTTTTCAAAAAAACATACAAACAGGCCGACTACAATGCCAACAAACCGACCGCTACGTCACATGTGGAAGAGCTGACACCCAAACAGACCCGCGAACGTATTTTTGCGCTGTTGATGGTATTTGCCGTAGTGGTATTCTTCTGGATGTCGTTCCACCAAAACGGATTGACGATGACCTTCTTTGCGCGCGACTACACGGCTAACTCGGTCTCGGGTCTAAACCGCATCGGATTTTCGTTAGTAACCATGGTACTGCTTATTGCAGCGGTTTACAGCATTGCCAACATCTTTCAGTCGAAAACGGGACGAGGCAAACTGACCTCCGGATTATTTCTGGCGGCATCAATCGTGGCCATTGCATTAGTGTATGTACATATGGATGCATCCATCAAGATCACTCCGCAGATCTTCCAACAATTCAATCCGTTTTTTGTAATCGTGCTTACGCCATTATCGATAGGCATCTTCTCGTTGTTGGCTAAAAAGAAAAAAGAGCCATCGGCTCCACGCAAAATCAGTATCGGAATGGTGATTGCCGCTGCCGGTTTTGCACTGCTGGCATTCGGATCCCTCGGCTTGTTATCGCCTGCCGACCTGAAAGCAACCGGAGGTGTCAGCTCCACGCTGGTTTCGCCCGACTGGTTAATCAGCACCTACCTGGTGCTCACATTTGCCGAACTGTTCCTCAGCCCGATGGGTATTTCGTTCGTATCGCGGGTGGCTCCTCCCAAATATAAAGGATTGATGATGGGTGGTTGGTTCGGTGCTACGGCACTGGGCAACAAGCTGACCGGCGTTATCGGCGACCTATGGGGCGGTGGCATGGAATTATGGATGGTGTGGGGCGTATTGGTGCTCTGCTGTCTGGTTTCAGCCATCTTTATGTTTACCATGCTGAAGAAGCTGGAGGCTATTACAGAATAAAGAGCCGGTAAACAAACTTGAATTTTTACCAGAAGGCATTAAGAGTTTATTCTCTTAGTGCCTTTGGTTTTTTATTGAGAATGATGTCTCGTACCTACGGTATCAATCGCATAAAGGCGCACCACAAAGTAACACAAAGGGTTTTCACAAAGAAACACTAAGCTTCTTATTGGCATATGTCGTTTCGGGACTCTCGAAAGATCACCGCGACTTCCTCCGGGCCGGTGGCAACGGCTTTATTCTTGGCGACGGCACGTTGCGCTATGCCCCCGAACAACTGGCGGAACTCTACTATTCGTCCGAACTGAAAAAAGATATGCTCTATCTTACGGCAGCCTATCAGCTACTTGTCAATCCCGGATATAACAAAGACCGCAGCGGACCGGTCAATATCTTCTCTCTCCGTTTGCACGTACGGATATAAATAAATTGAAAATTATAGTCCGACCTTTCAGGTCGTGTGGGTGCAAGCTTTACTCACACACAGGTCACAGACCTGCGGTTATGAAAATGAGGTTTTTCAAGCCATTGGGCAACATATCAGATACTCATTATAAGTTATCCTGACTATCTATTTTTGACCTCCCCTAAACTCCCTTCGGTCATTGACCGTTGAGGGCTATCAGATGCAACTTTTCACCACGGAGTGGTAGTTTAATTTAGCTCAACGTAAAGCAAAGTGAAACGTTGGGCTAAAGGTTTTTATTCCGTGAATCCCTTTTCACGCATGATATCGGCAGCGACGAACAGCGCCATTCCTGTTTTCATTCGTCGGAAACCGATCTTTTCGTAGAATAACTCTTTTCCGGGCGCCGCATACAAAATGATATTACAACCGGGGGTTGTCTTCACCAAATGATCGACAATAAGTTTGCCGATACCCTGTCCCTGATACTCCGGCAATACGGCCACATCATAGATAGCCGACTGATACTCTCCGTCGGAGAGCATTCGCCCAAAAGCGATCAACGATTCATTATCAAAGACAAATATAACAACTTGACTTTTTTCAAAAGCCCGTTGATGTATCTCACCCGACCGGTAAGCCATCCCTGTTTTTTGAAGTATGTTGGCAACATCGTTCCAATCGATGCCAACCGTATCTGATTGTATTCTAAACTCCATAGAGACAAAAAAAATAGTATTGTAATAGTTCCGCCGATGCATCCGTTCCGAAGAGAGAGCCCTTCATCCGGATGAATCAATCTTTTTTCATACTGAACCCGCTTTACTTTTGGGGTGTTAACGTCACCATATAGACGCTGTTTTCCATCATCGGTAATGTAGTGGAAAACTCACCTTTTATTCTCACTTCCGATTCCGACTCCGGTTTTCCGGACGACAGCTTCTTTAGTTCGGCCACCTCTTCCCGGCTCAAATCGACAGGGCGGTCCATTTCTAAATATTTGGAATATGGATCGTTGTGATGATATCCAATGCAGTAAATCGTCACTTTGTATTTGCCTGCCGGCACATTGGTCAGTTTTACAGCAACGGGAGCTTTCTCTTTTGGGATCAGCGGTTTGGTAAAGAATGCCTGATCGCTCGGTTGTCCTTCCACCCGTCCTTTTATCGGATGAGTCAAATCCCAGAACAGCACCTGATAGCCGTTTTTCGCATCTTTGCAGACGTACGAAGCCGAATCGGACGATTTGATTTCGGTCGCGCCCAGATGAGCGAGGCACCAGTAAGCCCAGTAAGCCGACTTCTTGATTCCCTGATAATTGATAATGCCGAAACCACCGTGAAATGGCCGCCAGCCGGGCCCGTTCTCTTCAAACACATCGGTAAACGTCCAGTAACTCATGCCACCCATCTGCTCGGTATTGCGCAGTTGCTGCAAAATGTAGGGTGCCGAAAAATAGGAATCGTGAATAGGATCTCTGGACGAGTAGGAAGAACTCCACTCGGTAATATAAATGGGAAGCGTGGGTTTAACCGAGTGCTTCACAATAGCAATGCCCTCATTGGCTCCTTTTGAAACCGCATCGAGATCGCTGCTCAAATACAACAGACTTTCACCGGTTTCGTCCACTCCTGTGGGGCCTCCGGCCAATCCGTAGGGGTGATAACTGAGAAAGTCCAGCGGAAGATGTTTGCTTGCCGACAGATCGATAAGGTCTTTAAACCAGCCGGGACCGGCAGGGCCGCCGATAACATAGGATGGATCGACAGTTGCAATGGCTTTGGAGGTGTGTTCGTACAATTCCATGTAAGCCTCTTTGGCCGATTTACCGGTAGGCGGTTGGAAAAAGATGCTCAACTGCGGTTCGTTCCATATCTCGAAACGCCATTTCCTTA
The DNA here is from genome assembly GCA_963678265.1 of uncultured Microbacter sp. GTDB lineage: Bacteria > Bacteroidota > Bacteroidia > Bacteroidales > Paludibacteraceae > Microbacter. The sequence goes on along the minus strand of OY782761.1, from coordinate 2,993,606 downwards.
CCTCTTCCGATCCGTAACGTTTCGTCCAGTGCCGCACCAACGCCGTAATCAGGTTATCCCATTTGGTATAATCCTTGGGAGTAGATACATTGGCATTCCACCAGAAGATGGTGCGGTCGCCGGCAGCCAGAGCTTTGGGCATAAAACTGACCTCCACAAAGGGGCGTACCCCTATCGACAGAAGATAGTCGTACACATCGTCAATGTATTGCCAGTTATAGCGGGGATTACCCTCTTTATCTTCCGAATAGACACCCAGTTCGTCGTGAAGCAGTCCGTGTGCCCGAAGGTATTTAAAACCCAACTCTTTTTTACACATTTCGAGTTGGCGACGCCATCCGTCGCGCAGGCCCTCGCCTACCCTTCCGGCACCCACACAATCCTGCCACACCATAGAACGAGGACCTTTCACCTGTTTCAGATCGGCCTGTATCACCCGTTCATCCCGGGCAAAAAGCGTACCCGTAACGAATACGAACATCAGCGGAAGCAAAATAATGACTTTTTTCATGGTTATATTTCAAATAGAATTTGTATCGGTTAAGTCTGTATCGAAAGATTATTTATAACTCCGCTTCTCGGGGCGGAAGCAAGAGACATATGTCAAACCACGGCAGATTAAGACTTCCTTCCGATAGCTATTGGGATAAATGAAAGTGTCAGCAGGACAATGGTTTAGAAGTACTTCTATTGCATCTTTTCTTTGCCGGATCGCAGATCCTTATACTCTTTGCCGTCGTCGGATTGCAATTAGATTCGCTGATCTTCGATTCCGACGTGACTGAGGATCTTGTTTTGCAAATCTTTCTATTTTCTCTGTCCCAAAGTCCCCTTAAGGGGATTTAGGGGCAAAAAGTAGCTCAGCTAATCAGTTACAAACTGATTCTATTTTGCGTCCAAGCTACACTGCCGTTAAGCTTGAACGAGAATCTGCTATACTTGCGCCATCAGGGTACTTCTATTGCATCTTTTCTTTACCGGATCGCAGATCACGAGTGGTCGAAAGATGTATACATATATGAAGTTTGCTGTTTATTCTTATGTTGATTTTGCCTATTCCATTTTTTTTGTTTTCAAAATTTTTACGGCAAAGCAAACGTTCTGAAGTATGCCTTATTCATTAAAGCCGGATTTCCACCACATTCTTTTACAATGATTGTGACCAATGTTTCCCATAATTCGATTGTAAATCTACGTTTTGCTGTTTTATAACCTAAGTCATTCAATTTCTTGTATAAAAGCAATAGCATGGATGCAATCAATGTCATATAGAGCATGACTTTGATCCCGTTCTCACTAACAGATAAGAAGTGACTTGCGTTAAGCTCCTGTTTTATAAAACGAAAGAACACCTCTATATCCCATCTTTGCTTATAAATATCAGCGATTTCTTTTGGGGTTAGCTCCAAGTTATTGCTGATGAAATAGAATATGTTTTCTTTCTTTTTGCATTTACCTTTGTTTTTAGGTGGAGTTGTATCAATCTTATTTTTACGTTCGGCAACAATAAGACGATATTGATGATCCTCATCAAATTGTTGTTTTTCATGATTATGCAGATTGACAATCTGATTGCTTATCAATGTCAATTCACCCAAATCATTTGAAGCTTCACAGACTGTATCCTGAACAACAATTTGAAATTTCCTGTTCGTTTTTAATCTCCCAACAAAGTGAATTTGGTTTTTATTAAACGAAGAAAATGTCTGTGATGAAGAAACTCCTCTATCAAATGTGTAAATGTTTAATACAGAATCTTCTTTATTTGCACTTTGCTTAACAACCTCCGGAATAGCCCGATCTTCACTAGTGTAAGACGGATCTGTAAATATCTTAAAGTCACAGGCTGTCAATCCATCAAAGGCAATTGTATATTTGGCTTGTTTGACAACTTTGTTGGGATCCTTACTTTTCTTATCACCAGGGGCAATTCCTTTTTTTAGCTTATTGCATGTTTCTGCAATCATACTACTATCCACTCGTATTATCTTGTATTTTAACTGTTCATCTGTTGTAAAACACTTTGAGAATTCCATATAAATACGTTCGTATGCCAATCGAAAAAACTCTGGATCTATAGTGGATAAACGAGTTGAAATAGAACTTCTGGATACTTTCATGCCTGCATCGTAACAAAACATTGATTTGAAAAGATTACTCTTAAACAGATCTTCCAATGTCCTCTGGCTTGTCCTGTCAGTTGTTAAAATGCCATACAATAACAGGTTGAAAAGACGTTCCCCATATAGTACCTTGGCACAATAATCGACTTTGGTATCTTTGGACAAAGTACTGAGTAATGCCTCAGGAACGAGGCCTATGATCTTTTGAACATTTATTTTTTGATTCGGATACATGACTGAAAAATAATTCGGCACAAAGTTACTTCCAAAGTAAATCCCCAAATTATATTTATCCCATTATTTATCAACAGTATAGTAATTAATGGTTGATAAGACGAGTCTAATTTTAAGTTCCAATTTTTTCGCTTAATTTTGACCTAAAATAATCTTTCGACCACCCGTGATCGCAGATCCTTATACTCCATTCCGTCGTCGGATTACAAATCCGACGTGACAGAACTTGATACGAGGTAGAACGCCTGAATACGCTACACCCCCCGCCATTACTTATACACGATGTTGTGCCTTCGTTGTTTTTTATTTAAATCATTTCGTAAACTCTTTTCTAACTGTTTTAAACGTTTCGTAATCCTCTTTCAATTCTGCAATAGTTGGAGTATTATCTATTTCGCTCGGGCTACTATGTCCAGCAATTGAAACACAACACTTCTCATAAATATCGTTTATTTTTCCTTTGTGTTTGTCAATTTTAGCTCCCTCAATCCTAAGTAATGACGGAAAAGCCACACCTTTTTTATATCGTTTAATTATTCTTTTCAACAAGTCGTCCTCAACTGCAATTTCAATTGCAGACCTTAAATGACCATATCCTTCAGCAGCAAGTTTTGCCTCGTTTTGGTCTGGTGAAGGTTTTGTATCAATTACAGACTGTAATTTTTTTGTATAGTACGTATAGGAATTAATTTCTTCTACTTCATCAAGTATTCCTGTAATCCCAAAATTGTTTTTTACTTTATGAAATTGGAAATTTACATTTGCTTGTTTATTTGTATCTAATTCTGATTGTTGAATCAAGCTATGTAGCAGTAATATGCTATGAGTAAATATAATAACTTGTCTTTGCTTAGATAGTTCAATAAACCTTTTTCCAACTTCGTCTATTATTTTATGGTCTAAACTATTAACTGGGTCGTCAAATATTACTGGAGCTTTAATGTTATCTAGTTGTAATTCAGTTAAAAATTCAGCCAACGAAATTGCTTTTTGTTCGCCTTCACTTAAAATATCCGAAAGTACATAATTTGATTTTAGTCGATGTTTAATCTTTGATTTACCCTTATCGGTTCCAAAATTCAATTCGATTTTCAAGTCCGATTTTTTAAACAATTTCAATTCAGCTAAAAACAAATTGTTGAAATTTTGCTCAACTAAATATTCTCTTGCTTCGGTGGTTTTTCGACTAATCGCATTTGTTGAAAAACAATTAGATTTTGCACCAAGTACTTTAACTATTTTATGGTTTTCGATTACTCCTTTGATTTCAATTACTTTTGTTGATAGCAGTTTGCGGTCTTTAAGCTCTGAAATCTTATTTCTCAATTCCAGTTCTTTAGCTGCCAGATTTTTCAAGAGCACGTCTTTTTGCTCAATAACTGACTTTATGGCTATTTTCTTTTCACTTAAAAATTTGATATACTTTGAATAGTCAAAACTGAAAACAGAACCTTCTGTAACTTTATCTGTCGTAAAAGTGGTTTTTAAAGCTTCAAGAGATTTATTGAACTCTAATATTTCCGTAGGTTGAATCGCTTTTTGGTTATCATCTATTCCAAATGTTGGCTGATGAAAGATTAAGTTGGTTTCAACACTAAGAACCTGATTTATAAGGCTTGCTTTTTGTTGTTTAAGAGTTTTGAGATTTTCTTGTGTTTTATCGTTTAGAAGTGTTTTGTAGCTTTCCAACAATGTTTTAGCGTCATTGCCTAATGGTTGCAAGCAATAAACACAAATATCATCAGATGTTGGGTAATCAGGTTTATTTATAACTTTTATATAATCCTCTGCTGCCTTAATGAATGATTGGAATTGAGGTGTTTCGTAAAATTCAATTCCATTATTTTCTGCTATTTCTTTAATTCCTGTTTTGGTTTTACTTTCTAATAATGCAATTTCCTTATTAATATCAATTAGTTTCTGCCAATTTGTTAAAGTAAAATTCGTTTGTGAAGTTTGAATTTTTGTGATTATTGTTTCAAGTTCAGAAAAGGAACTTTGTAGATTTTGTATTTCTGTTTGAAGTAAAGTTTTGTTGAGCTGAGATAGCTCTGTTTGTTTGTCAATTAATTCTTGTTCTTGGGTTGCGGTTATATTTGATAATTCGATTAATTTTTGCTCCGTTGATGCAGATGAAAGACTAGCAATGAATGCTTGTTGTGGTGTTCCTGTATTTAAATTGCTTGCCCAGTTAATTGTTGTGGGGTGCATAGCAATTTTGGCATTTAAAAGTTGGGTTAGTTCGTTGAGTTCTGATGATACAATATTGAACAAATGAAAACCTATTGGCGATACAATTAACTGCCTATCAGACAGTGATATTTGCACGCAATTGTTATTAAAAACCGAAATATTTTGTAGTTCGGGGTCTTTATTTGTACCAACCCAATTAAAGCTCTTGCTTATTCCATTTGATTTGAAGCCAATATTTGCAGATTTAGCTTCACTTGCTCCATAAATATTTGAATAAACGGTATTGTTTGCATCATAACTGAATCCTAAACTTTTAAGTATCCGACCATAGCCTGTTTTTCCTGTTCCATTTTCGCCATAGATTACAGTAATGTTTTTACTAAATTTCAAGATTTGATTTTTCGCGAGTTTATTGACTCCTGTTATATCTGATAGAGTTTCTAATTCAATAACTTTGTCTGTTGGAACAAAATTGGGTTTTGCTATTGCTAGTAAAGGTAAACCTGAATGTAATTTTATTGATTGGAGAAAGTAGCTGAAAACAAGGTTTCTGTCAGTAGAGCTCAGACTTTGTTCTGTACTTACAATCTTTTCAATTAACAATTTACTCCAATCTCCATTGCTTTCTGCCCACTCCCATAGGAAGTCAACAATTTCTTTCTTTTTAGTTGTAGTTGAAGTCATTTTTTAAATGTCTGTTTATTGTTTTCTCTGCTGTCTATCTCTTCTTACAATGAGGCATAATATCTGTGTATGTGCGACACTGTCTCACATATTTCACATTTATATCAATCTATTTATCTGTCCTGTCGAAATCGAAGATCAGCGAAGCTAATTGCACTCTGTCCCGTCGGATTTGCAATCCGACGACGGAATAGAATATTAGGATTTGTAATCCGGTTCTATCTATTTGCTGGTCACTATTCAAAAATATTGCTATTGTTTTTAATTATTCCCGGATCGCAGATCCTTATACTCCAGCGGCGACGGATCGCAGATCACGAGTGGTCGAAAGATGTATACATATATGAAGTTTGCTGTTTATTCTTATGTTGATTTTGCCTATTCCATTTTTTTTGTTTTCAAAATTTTTACGGCAAAGCAAACGTTCTGAAGTATGCCTTATTCATTAAAGCCGGATTTCCACCACATTCTTTTACAATGATTGTGACCAATGTTTCCCATAATTCGATTGTAAATCTACGTTTTGCTGTTTTATAACCTAAGTCATTCAATTTCTTGTATAAAAGCAATAGCATGGATGCAATCAATGTCATATAGAGCATGACTTTGATCCCGTTCTCACTAACAGATAAGAAGTGACTTGCGTTAAGCTCCTGTTTTATAAAACGAAAGAACACCTCTATATCCCATCTTTGCTTATAAATATCAGCGATTTCTTTTGGGGTTAGCTCCAAGTTATTGCTGATGAAATAGAATATGTTTTCTTTCTTTTTGCATTTACCTTTGTTTTTAGGTGGAGTTGTATCAATCTTATTTTTACGTTCGGCAACAATAAGACGATATTGATGATCCTCATCAAATTGTTGTTTTTCATGATTATGCAGATTGACAATCTGATTGCTTATCAATGTCAATTCACCCAAATCATTTGAAGCTTCACAGACTGTATCCTGAACAACAATTTGAAATTTCCTGTTCGTTTTTAATCTCCCAACAAAGTGAATTTGGTTTTTATTAAACGAAGAAAATGTCTGTGATGAAGAAACTCCTCTATCAAATGTGTAAATGTTTAATACAGAATCTTCTTTATTTGCACTTTGCTTAACAACCTCCGGAATAGCCCGATCTTCACTAGTGTAAGACGGATCTGTAAATATCTTAAAGTCACAGGCTGTCAATCCATCAAAGGCAATTGTATATTTGGCTTGTTTGACAACTTTGTTGGGATCCTTACTTTTCTTATCACCAGGGGCAATTCCTTTTTTTAGCTTATTGCATGTTTCTGCAATCATACTACTATCCACTCGTATTATCTTGTATTTTAACTGTTCATCTGTTGTAAAACACTTTGAGAATTCCATATAAATACGTTCGTATGCCAATCGAAAAAACTCTGGATCTATAGTGGATAAACGAGTTGAAATAGAACTTCTGGATACTTTCATGCCTGCATCGTAACAAAACATTGATTTGAAAAGATTACTCTTAAACAGATCTTCCAATGTCCTCTGGCTTGTCCTGTCAGTTGTTAAAATGCCATACAATAACAGGTTGAAAAGACGTTCCCCATATAGTACCTTGGCACAATAATCGACTTTGGTATCTTTGGACAAAGTACTGAGTAATGCCTCAGGAACGAGGCCTATGATCTTTTGAACATTTATTTTTTGATTCGGATACATGACTGAAAAATAATTCGGCACAAAGTTACTTCCAAAGTAAATCCCCAAATTATATTTATCCCATTATTTATCAACAGTATAGTAATTAATGGTTGATAAGACGAGTCTAATTTTAAGTTCCAATTTTTTCGCTTAATTTTGACCTAAAATAATCTTTCGACCACCCGTGATCGCAGATCCGCCGATACAACTATTCATTGCATATCTTAGCAATCTGGTTTTCTGTTCCCCTCTGCGTAATCCTGTTCTATGCGTTAATCGCGGTTAAGACTGTTTTTGCCGTTAACCCGCTACCAGCCACCGCTTTCTTTGCCTGTAATCCGGTTTCAAAACTACAAAAAACAATTCATAAAATAGCTTTTTGGTTAATTTTCTGCCCCGTCGGATTTGCAATCCGACGACGGTAAAGAGTATTAGGATTTGTAATCCGTCTTATCGAAATCGAAGGTCAGCGAAGCTAATTGCATTCGTTACCGGATCGCAGATCCTTATATTCCAGCGGCGACAGATCGCAGATCCGCCGATACAACTATTCTTTGTATATCTTAGCAATCTTCCTGTCTGTTTCCCTCTGCGTAATCCTGTTCTCTGCGTTAATCGCGGTTAAGACTGTTTTGCCGTTAACCCGCTACCAGCCACCGCTTTCTTTGCCTGTAATCCGGTTTCAAAACTACGAAAAACAATTCATAAAATAGCTTTTTGGTTAATTTTATTTGCAGAAGAAGGAAAAAGGATGTTTGTAGCCGGATAGTAGCCTTCGGAGGGAGGATAAACGATGTAAACAAAAAGATTGTAAAGGTCGGTTCCGGTTATTTTGCAGCAGAAGGTTGAAGCGCAAAGCCTCTCCGTAAGCAGAATGGTGTTGCGAGATGGGGAAACGATTAATAACGGAGGATTTGTGGTGTGTATCGTTGGCACGGCGTTGTCTGACGAAGAAGCTACGGTGTATATTTTTAAAGCTACGATGTACATCGATGAATCTTGCATGTACATTTTTAAAGCTTGGATGCACATCGAAGAGTCCTGGATGCACATTCAGGAACCTTGGATACACATTGAAGAGTCTTGAATGTATAAAGATGAAACTTGAATGCACATCGAAGAAGCCTGGATGCACATCGAAGAGTCTTGGATGTACATTCAGGAAACTCCAATGTACAACGTAGAACTATCGATAGACCCCCGGGCGGCAGGTACTGTCCAAAAATCTGTGTAAACCCTATTTTTTCTTTTCAAAAGACTCTCCAGCGGTGTAGCCATAAACTACACGAAGGAGTGAGAGTATAATTGGGAAATAGATAAATTAACCCAAAGCAAAAACAAACGTTGCCGTATAAACAGGATGATGCAGCTTGTGGCAAAGAAGGGGTGGCAGATTACTCCACGCACCCACTAATGATGGGCAGTCGGCGTAGTTCCACCAAAATAGATGCAGAACTGTTTACCGGAGTTATTTTTCCCAAAAAAAGAGAGGCGCAGTCGGTTAGACATGCGCCTCTCAAAAGTGTTCGTTGTGTTCTTTTATTTAGTGCGCCTTAAAGTTCCATTTGGAATTGTCACTGTTCATATCAAATTTTGCGAGTGTGGGGGTACTGTCGCCCGAAGATGCCAAAACCAATTGTTCTTTTGAATTGGGAACCACTTTAGGCATAATACGGTATGTGCCATCAGTGAGCTGATCGATGCGCCACAATTGTTCGGGAGCTCCGGTAAACGAAGGAACCGCAATCACTTCAGCATCGGCAGTTGCAGCCAAAGCACGGTTTGTACCTTCAATTACTATTTTGTAGTAAGGTCCGCCGGGATAACCGCCTGCATCGGGAACGGCTGTGATTGTCCATCTCTGATGAGGACGGAACATATAGTCACCGATTCTTACGTCAATGTTTCCTGTTGGCCAGGTATTGATTACATCGGCCAACTGTTGCGATGCAACGGGTTTGATCGGTTCGTCGGTGTTACGTCCGAAACCGCGCATACCACCTGCCATACGGGTAAAGTCTACTGCCAGTTCCAAAGCATATCCTCTACGTTCCGATTCGATTTCGTAGGTACCTTCTTTGAAATTATCTCCGGCAACAGGCCATCCGTTTTTCCACAACAGCGGACGAATGCCCAATACGCTACGACCGCCCTGATCCAGATCGGCTTCGTAGTGGCACGACATTTTTTCCACACCGTCACCCAGTATCAAACGACCGAAGTGTCCGGGACCTGTAACGCGTCCACCGGCAGCCACAACCATTTTACCGCCACCTTCCAACATATCGCGACCCATGTTATCGAGGTAAGGACCGGTAACTTTCCGTGAACGGCCCACAACGATATTGTAGGTAGAATTAGCGCCATCGCAGCAGGTGCCATGAGTACCCAACAGATAATACCAGCCATCGCGGTACATCAAATCGGTAGCTTCGCAGTCGATAGCCACATTGATAGCCTGGTTTCCTGCTACCCGTTTTCCGGTTTTCGGATCGAGTTCCACAAGACGGATAAATCCGAAATAGGTACCGTACGATAACCACAAACGACCGGTAGTCGGATCAAGAAGCAGACCCGGATCAATAGCATCGTTATCTTCCATATTGGCAGATGAAGCTACCACATTAGATTCTGAGAACTTAAAATCGGGAGATTTCGGGTCGAGCGTTTTATTCCACATGGTATTGATTCTACCATCGTGTCCGCCGCCCAAACCGCCACCTGTAGAGCCATAAGCAATAAGATAGCGATCACCTATTTTGATTACATCGGGAGCCGCACCGCCACCGGGACGTACAGCTCCGCCGTTCCATGTCCAGCCGTCTTCGGAAATCAATCCGCCGCCACCTGTACCAAAGGTATAATACTTTCCATCGCACTCTGCAATGGTAGAGGGGTCATGTATAAATGGTTTGCCGACTTGTGCTTTCACTGTTCCGGCTAACATCACCGACAACAGGGCTGCTACGCCCATCATTTTTGTTCTTAAGTTCATGTGTATATGATTGTTTTTAAGGTCTTTATTATTCATTAGTAATGGTAATATCTTTGATAGGCTTTCCGTTTTCATCTAAGAAACGAACACAGAAATCGCTCATACCCGGGCCATTGATTACAGCTCCGCGAATAATGTTCTTTCCTTTGTTCAGTGTCAGACGGGTCGATACGCAATCGTCCACAACCATACGTCTGTCGCCCGAAAGCAATACGGCTTCCTTGCCGTTGAGCCACCACATCGATCCTGAGTTGGATCCTACAGCCATTCTTACGTTCTTCATTTCGCGCGGAGAGTTAACCACGGTTACCGTCCAGAACAGCACTCCGTAAATTTGTTTTCTTAAGCCATAAGCAAAGCGGAACAGTTTGACATTATAGTTTTTGCTATCCAATGCATGCCATTTCAACTCCTGATCGCCTGCTTTTACAGTCTCTCCGTTTTTAGGGAGAATCGTAAACTGATTGGGAAAATACTCGGTTGAGAATGCTTTTCTAAGGTAGCTGTCGGTAAATACCGTGTTGCCCCGATTCGGTTTGTTGATCGGTTCCAATATCGACCAACGACGAATAAATCCTTTGGCATCGGGTGTACTTTTGAGTGGAGTAACCGGAGTGAAATAGCCAGAGATGGTTCGGGCGGTATCGCTTTGAACGGCACCTTTACTTTTGGCCACAACCTTTGACGCAGCGAAACTTCCTTGCAATCCGGCTCCAAACCAAATTACCGCGCTCATCGCCAATAACAATGTTTTGCGTTTGATGTTCATAGTAGATTTTACAGTTTTTATAATTGATGATTAAGTATACTTTGCTTGCAAAACTACAAAAAAAATGTCGTTTTGTACTATACGGTTAAGCAATACTGCAACATGAAAACTAATGATTAATAGCCATATGCGTGGGGGTTTCTTGTAAAATAGTCACATAACAGAAGCATGTGGCCGGCCACAAAATCTCACCTTTTTTCTTTTGTTTTTTATACAAAACAAACGTTTAACCCCATTTTTGAAAACTATTGCGTTACTGCCGTTTACTATCTATATCGCTCTGAATTTTCACTAATCTGAATTGCGCCCGTTGCTTCGGATAGAGTTACCGGCATCAGAGAGCCATCGGCTTTTCAAATTGTATTGGAAGAGTATGCCGAGCCTAAGAATAAAAAATTCTTACTTCTGGTTGAAACAGGCAAGATTTACCAATAATATATCGTTTGCGCCTACTCTTCGTTGCTTTTTACGCCCTGTTTTCTCTCCATAACGAACCGGCTTTCTTTCCGGCTAACAAACCGGAACAAAGAATAACACTTAAATGATTTGATTGTTTTTAATGCCAATAGTTTATTTGCATCCTTTAAATAAAGCCTCAAAAAACGCATTTTTAACATACATTTCAAAGACAGATCAAACGATACAATTTTTAAACAAACAGAAAAGGCTGCTTTTCAAAATTCACAGGATAACATCATCGGCTGGTTGCCGAAGAGACAAATCACAACGCCATTCACTTAATTGCTCTCAGCGTAACATTGCCGGTTTCGGATCTGTCCACCACAATGATCAGGTTCGGTATTATGGTATATGATTGTTCTTGTCCGACCACAATTTTGTAGGTTAACACAATCTCTCCCATTGCATCTTTCCGGAGACTGACGGGGTCGATGGTTGTGGTCCGGTTCGTTTCGGGCAGCAGAACCGCGATTACATACTGTCTGGTAAAGTCTATTGTCGTCGGCTTTCCATCTTTACCCATTGTTGCCGCCATTCCGAATATTTGCCTGAACGCTTCATCCGTTTCAATTTTCGGATTATCCAGCTTCCCGGCGTCATTTCGTACAAAATAATTTTTTGCCACAGTAAAGGCAATGCCGGTCATCTTTGTCTCTTTTCGGTTTTCCACCGCTATTGCATTCGGTTTTTCTACGGTAGCAACTCTCTTTGTGTGTTGGCAAGCGACCAATATTCCGGCCATTCCAACAACAAGTACTATCATTTGGCTTTTCATTTCCGTTGAATAATGAAGATTATATAAATTAGCTAATTGAGATTTATACGACCTCTCCCCTAACCCCTCTCCTAAAGAGAGGGGAAAAATCTGCAAAACGAATTGAATCCTAACTCTCTCACTCCGACACGAAGTCTTTGATCCCGACATTACACCGTCGGTGGTCGTTGAGAAGAGAGATCTGACATTATGTAGTGCTATTGCAGGGATAGCCAATTGACACGTACATAAAAGGCGCAATTCTTTCAAATTGCGCCTTTTATCCATACGTAATGATTTTATAGCCGTCTGATATAACTCACCTGCTACCGGCAGTGATTCTCATTTGAGAGTTAACTACCGCCAACTGGTTCGTTTCAGCACGAATCTGATTAGTGATCTTTGAAATTCCATTTGGAATTATCGCTCTTCATATCAAACTTGCCCAGTGTAGGTGTACTGTCGCCCGAAGATATCAATGCCAGCTTCTCTTTCGAGTTGGGAACTACCTTCGGCATAATGCGGTATGTGCCATCGGTAAGCTGATCGATGCGCCACAACTGTTCCGGTGCACCGGTAAACGAAGGAACGGTGATTGCTTCGGCATCGGCTGTAGCGGCTAAGGCACGATCGGTTCCTGCAATTACTATCTTGTAATAAGGGCCACCTAAATATCCGCCTGCATCGGGAACCGCGGTGATAGTCCATTTCTGATGAGGACGGAACATATAATCACCTATTCTAACATCGATATTGCCGGTCGGCCAGGTATTGATTACATCGGCCAACTGTTGCGATACAACGGGTTTGATCGGTTCGTTGGTGTTACGTCCGAAGCCGCGCATGCCACCGGCCATACGTGTAAAGTCAACGGTCAGTTCCAACGCGTAACCTCTTCTTTCGGATTCAATTTCGTAAGTTCCTTCTTTGAAATTTTCTCCGGCAACAGGCCATCCGTTTTTCCACAACAACGGACGAATACCTAACACGCTGCGGCCTCCCTGATCCAGATCGGCTTCGTAGTGGCACGACATTTTTTCAACGCCATCATCCACAATGGTACGCCCGAAGTGACCCGGACCGTTAACGCGTCCGCCGGCTGCAACAACCATTTTACCGCCACCTTCCAGCATCTCTCTTCCCATATTATCGACGTAAGGGCCGGTTACTTTTCTCGAACGACCCACAACAATGTTATACGTTGAGTTTGCACCATCACAGCAGGTGCCATGGGTACCCAACAGGTAATACCAGCCATCGCGATACATCATAGCGGTAGCTTCGCAATCGATGGCAATATTGATAGCCTGATTACCTGCCACACGTTTTCCGGTTTTCGGATCAAGTTCTACCAAGCGAATATATCCGAAATAGGTACCGTACGACAACCATAAACGTCCGGTGGTAGGATCGAGCAAAAACGCGGGATCGATTGCTTCACAATCATCGTCACCGTTACTCGAACCAACAAGCGTTTCGTCTTTGTATCCGAAGTCAGGCGATTTCGGATCGAGTGTCTTTGTCCACATCACAAGCACATCGCTCGCATGTTGTTTTCTGGCACCTCTGGCATACGACACATAATAGCGGTCTCCTATTTTAATAATATCGGGAGCGACACCGCCGCCGGGCCGCACACCGCCGCTGTTCCATGTCCAGCCGTCGTCGGACACTAATCCGCCGCTACCGGTACCGAAGGTGTAATACTTTCCGTCACATTCTACTACGGACGATGGGTCGTGTATGAACGGTTTGCCGACTTGTGCTATTGCCGTTCCGCTTAACAACAAGGATAACAGGGCTGTAATACCCAGTATTTTAGTTTTTGATTTCATCAGTTAATAATTTGTTTTTGTATGATGTAATGCGCATGTTGCGAACGAACTGTTTATTAACAACAGGTTTGCCGCTTTCAACACGGGCGTTTCAGAATAAAGGTAATTTGCTAAAGTCTCTGATACTAACCGTCACTCAATTTCATTCACATGTGATGGTGACGTTGCGTACCGGTTGTCCTTTTTCATCAATGAATCGAACACAGAAATCGCTCATTCCCGGGCCGTTAATTACTGCTCCGCGGATGATGTTCTTCCCTTTGTTCAACGTCAGACGGGGAGAAACACAATCGTCCATCACCATACGTCTGTCGCCCGAGAGGATCACAGCCTCTTTGCCGTTAAGCCACCACATCGATGCAGAGTTAGATCCTACGGCCATTCTCACGTTTTTCATCTCCTGCGGGCAATTTATAACGGTTACCGCCCAGAATATAACTCCATAATACTGTTTTCTTAATCCGTATGCGAATCGGAACAGTTTCATATTGAACTTCGTAGTTTCCAGTGCATGCCATGTCAACTCCTGTTCGCCGACTTTTACCTTATCGCCGTTTTTGGGCAGAACCGTAAACTGATTTGGAAAATATTCGGTTGCGAATGCCTTGCGTACATAACTATCCGTAAAAACGGTGTTACCACGGTTCGGTTTGTTGATAGGATCCAGCAGTAACCAACGTTGAATGAAACCTGCCGGATTGGGGGTCTTTTTCAGTGCGGTGGCCGCAGTGAAGTACGGAGAGAGCGTACGTGCAGTATCGCTTTTGACGGTACTATGCGCCTTAATCTTTGGTGTAGCGGCATATCCTTGTAATCCTAATCCGGCTAAAATTACAAATCCTACCGTCAATACCACTGTCTTGCTTTTGTTGTTCATAGTAGATTTTACAGTTTTTGTAATGGTTATTATGGAAATAAAACTAATTTATTTATCTGCAAAACTACAAAAAAAATATCGCTTTATATCTTGTACTCTATAAATATTGCCATCGGGTAACGACAAAAACATACGCCGGAATAGATCTGTTTTCCGGCAGAATAACGGCCTATGGCAACTAAACGCCATAAAGCGGGCATTATCCTTGTGGAGCGCAAACAACTGTAAATCAAAAATAAATAACGAGAAAGCAATCGTTCGTTTCAAACAAACAAAGATTTATTTTACTGACAATAAATCGATTACGCACAATTTGCCATTTTTATTGCAGGCCCCTATTTTTCCGGTAAAAAACTATTTGCAAAAAGAAAAAAAGATATTACCTTTGCACCACAATTGAGCGGGGTGTAGCTCAGCCCGGTTTAGAGTACGCGTCTGGGGGGCGTGTGGTCGCAAGTTCGAATCTTGTCACCCCGACTTAAAACCCTCGAATACCGCCTTTGCAGGCGGTATTTTTGTGTCGGGAGGTATTAGCTCAGCTGGTTTAGAGCGCTTGCTTGACAGGCAAGAGGTCACTGGTTCGAATCCAGTATATCTCACAAAAAAAAACAGAGCCACATATACAAAATGTATGGTGGCTCTGTTTTTTTGTTCTATCTTATTCGTTATATACGGCAACAATTACATGGCAGCCCCGCCGAGTTGTTTTACCTCTTCGACCCACTGTTTACGTTTGGCTTCCGAAGAATATTTCACTTGTCCGAACTTAGTTACCCGCACCGGCTTCACGCCGCAATACTGCAGGACACCTCTTTTAATCGCAACGATTCCGGCATCGCGATAGGCCAACCGGTTGTACCAGAGAGGGGCATCCATGGTAACGATAAGGCGTGCCGTTTTACCAGTAAGTAGCTTTTCGGGAAAAGATGAATTGTCTTTTCGGAGAAAAACTTTGCCAGGTAAAAATATCCGGTCAATAAAACCTTTCAACAGCGCCGGTTCGGTTGCCCACCAGATAGGATATACCAACACAATATGATCGGCCTCAAGCAACAGTTGCAGTGCATGTTCCAGATCGGGTTCCATGTCGGTACGCTTCCTGTATCCATATTGCAATACCGGACTGAACTGCAACTCACCAAGATGCAGCAGCGTTACCTCATTACCGGCAACTGCCGCTCCGGCGGTATAACTTTCAGCCAAGGCCGCACACAGGCTCTCCTTATCGGGATTGCCATCGATAACCACTATTTTTTTCATCTGTAACGAATTTGTTTTTCTATTTCTATCGGACGCCACACTAACAGTTTATAGCCTGTTTTTCAATTACATCCACTGAACTTCCGCCGCATTGCGATGCGGAAGTTTGGAATAACTGTATTTCGGATAACCAACCATCAGTGCCGAACGCACGGCATGTAGTTCGTTTAATCCCACACAATCGCGCACTTCCTGAGAGTAGCCCAGCGCAATCATTGCAAAACCGGCCCAGCATCCGCCAAGCCCATACGAAGGTAGCAATAATTCCAGATGCGAGGTAGCAATAACCGTATCGATTGCGCCTCCGGTGTACAAGGCATCGGTATAACCGATAATCAGGTTACCGGCTCCGCGACAAATCACATCTTCGCCCTGTTCATACCGGCTTATCAATCCCGGAAAATTGAGATAGGTTGCCAGATCGGCCTGCGATTCCACCATGCTCTTCATCCAGTCGATAACCGCACGACTCAACCGCCCAACAGACTCGGCACCCGAAAGAACCACCCATCGGTTTTCTTGCCTGTTAATGCCGGTCGGTGCATAACGTACCGAATCGAATACCTGTTCCAGAACAGACCGATCAACCGTTTGTGGCAAAAAAGTACGGATGGAACGACGACTGCAAAAATATTCCGATAAATTTTCAGAATTGATTTCCTGCACTTTATCCTGCCTGATTGTTCTCATTTCGGGCAGGCGAAGATGCTTGAGTGCAAGCGACGGACAAACGGATTCGCAATGTCCGCATTGCACACAAACCGGTTCATTTTCTTCCGATACAAACGGAAAACCCTCATCGTTTGTTTCGATGATAGACATCGGACAAACAGCCTTACAGATGGCGCATCGACGACATTTTGAAGAATCGGTAATAAGTAACGACATAATAAATAGACTATTTGAAATATATAAATAACACAACGAAAGCAGCAAGACAACAACGGGAATAAACCCGCCATCCGATTCGTTCGGTTGCCCGATTGTGTAATAACGGTCAACCATTACAGAACAAATATTGAGGTAAATTATCGGATAATCATTACCTCTTTTTACTCAAAGAGCAAGGAGTAACCGGAAAACAAATTTCCGGTTACCCGTCACTACCTATCTGTTATCTGCTAAAAACAGACTGAACCAAGGGGAATGATTTTCATCAGACAGATGTCATCTCCTGCCTTGATGCTTTTGAGCAATTCCACATCGATATTGCATCCGAATGCCTTTTCGAACAGCACTTTGCTATAACCGGTGGTACACTGGCACCAGGTCTTGGTTTCCAGGCGATTGACCTCTGCCAACATCGGGCAGGGACAAAACCGGAACATCAGGTAAAGCTCTCCGTCCCGATAGGACAATCCGGCAGCCAGTGCTTTGGGTTGTGCGGCAAACTCTTCCAACGTAGCGGATGAGGCCATCAGCTCTTTCAGCAACGCCAGTTTTGCGTCCATGGCATAACCACACTGGCACTTCATTCGGATTCTCTTCACCGTAGCGGTATCAAAACGAGACTCCAACCGTCTCATGGTATTTTTCACCCACGTCGGATTATCTTCCTCTTTTTTGTCTACTATTGCAGACGCTACGGTTTCGTCGCTCTCTGCCTCTACGGCACGGTATAGCACCTGTTCCTGAATTTTTCGTATATCAAACATTGTTTTATTTTTTGAGATGTGTAAAAATAGAACCCCGTCCGGACAACGCTTAGTTACCGACCGGATTCTGTTGTTTTTCAAGAAGTAAAACCTTGTCAGAAAATTTTTTCGAACCCCGAAACATTAACCTGCGGTTTTCTGAGGTTAACTATGCCGTCAATATCAATTTGAGTGTCTGTTTCATATATATACTATCCATTGTTTTTACATTTAGGACAGGCGCCAAACGAAAATGGTAACCGATGCGGCAATACCTACCCGATCAAAAGACAATGCAAAATTGGCAATTTATACAATCGCTCTTTATTATTACTTGATGAGTGACCGGTTTCCGGCAATGAATATGCTGTTTTCGCGACACAAAGCGAAATACAGAATTCGCCTTTCAATAATTGCCTGCTATAGTACGACAAAACACCGTAACGGCAATCCGGTACGATATTTCGAGTTCTGTCAGCAGTTATCGCTACGGCTACATTGCCCGCAACGCCTCTTTGAACTTCTGGTTTTTCCAGTATTTTTGAAACAGGGGATCTTTTTTGGGGTTGGGAAGCGCTTCGCCTTGCGGCATATTTTTTTTATACATATTGGCCTGCAACAGGTAGTAGATGGTCTCTGTCAGATCATCTACCCGGGCATAGATATAGGCCAGATTGTAATAAAACATCGGGAAGTAGCGATCGGAGGCTATACCGTCGGTGAGTATCGACACCGCTTTACCTATCTGCCCGGACTGCCCGTAGGCCAGTCCCAGGTTAGAAACCAGCCAATAGCGTTGCTCTCTGTTCAGCAGGTGATCGGTTTTATCCAGATCGAGCGCCTTTTGCAGTATCCGGGAGGCCAACAGGTAGTTTCCCCGGTTAAAATAGAGGGCTCCATCAATAAACTGTTCGATCGACACATGGTCATACGGAGCCGTAATTCGGATATTGGAGAGTACTTTATTAAAGTTTTCGGTATCGGCATCGGTGTAGTTCGATTTTATCAACTGAATGGTAATGCCGACATTATTGCGCAGAATATAGGCTACCACGTTCCGCTGATTGACGGCGATTCCGTCGATTGAGGCAAGATAATAATCGGAAATAGCACAATCGGGCGATCCGTAGTGAGTTGAGTCGGCAATTACCGCCTGTCGCCCGGCAAAAAGACGTTTGAGCTCTACCCATCCCGAGTCCCGCAGTTCACGCGAATCGGAGAATTGACTGATCGTCTCCTCCATCCCGATAGAAACAGATATTTTTAATGAATCGTTGTAGGCCGCAATGTACCGACCCTCCACCTTGTTATTCAAATCCATATCCTGCTGCACATACCCCGGAAGCAATAACTGAAGCGCCCAACGCAGGCTGGGTAGCGATACTCTCAATGTATCCAATCCATCCGCAGTCGCGGAAACGGACACTGAGCAGGCAAACAGGAACAGAAGAAGTGTTTTTTTCATAAACAGGCGATGAGCGAAAACTCCTTCAAATATACGTTTTCTTGTCCGATTTGCCTCGCGCCATGCCGACTTTCTATCGGTTACTCCCCTACCCGGCTCCAACAGAAACACCAACTCTGTCAGGAATCGTAGCTGATAATTCAAACGACTGATGCTATATATCCGTCGATGACATTGGACGGATACACTGTCCGGAGAAAATATCAACCGCAAGATGCATAGACAGCTGATGGTATACTGAACCCGTCATAATTTACACATAGTTCACTTTTATCAAGTTAGATTTTTGGTGAAGCACCAAAGGAGTACTGCCTACATGGACAATGCAATCGCCCTTTTGCAACAAGTTATTCTTCAATAGAGTTTCTGTAGATTCGAGGATTGCCCGGTCTATTTGATTGTATTTATTCAGATAAAAGGAACGAATTCCCCATATCAGCGAAATTTTATTCAATAACGTTTTATTATTCGTAAAGGCATAGATGGTGGATGCCGCCCGGTAGCTGGAGATACGTATCGCAGTGTATCCCGAATGCGTGAAAGTGATAACCGCTTTTGCCTCTACTTGCCTTGCCAGTTGCGACGCGCTCAAACAGATAGAATCGGCAAGAAAGGTTGGAGTACCCGGCAGAGGAATATGGTCTTTGGCAATCAACTTACCATGAGTTTCAGTATATGCAATGATTTTCTGCATGTTATAAATTGTTTCAACAGGATACTGGCCGATAGAGGTCTTGGCACTCAGCATTAACGCATCTGCCCCGTCAAACACGGCGTTAGCCACATCATTGGCTTCGGCTCTGGTAGGTCTGAAATTGGTTATCATGCTCTCCATCATTTGAGTTGCTATAATTACCGGTTTGCAACATGCAATGCATCTTTCAACAATAAGCTTCTGAATCAAAGGCACTTCATCAAACGGAATTTCTACTCCCAAATCGCCACGTGCCACCATAATGCCATCGGCCAAGTCAATTATCCGATCGATTTCTAACAGAGCTTCCGGCTTTTCAATTTTGGCAATTACTCCGGCATGGCCTTTCCGGGCTTTTATCAGATTGCTTAATTCCAGAATATCAGACGCTTTTCTTACAAAAGATAAAGCAATCCAATCGACGCCGTGTCGCAACGCGAAATTGGCATTCGAAATATCATCTTCCGTAAGACAGGGTAATTGCAATTGGGTATTGGGGAGATTGATTCCTTTTTTTGAAGAAAGCGGGCCGCCATATATCACTTTGGCCTTCACGCTATTTGTTTTATTCGTTTCGGTTATTTCCAGCTTTATTTTCCCATCGTCGATCAAAATAGCTTCTCCGACATTCACATACTGACAAAAACGGCTGTAGTTTACGTAAATATGATCCTTGGTTCCGATGCATTTTTCAGTAACAAAGGTTACTATATCGCCTTCGTATAACACTATCAGATCAGATTCTATTTCACCTACCCGAAGTTTCGGCCCTTGCAAATCGGCCAGAATCGCCACGCTGGATTTTAATTCTATATTCAGTTCCTTGATGAAATTGATCAATTTAAGATGTTCACTTTTACGTGAATGCGAAAAATTCAGTCTGAAAACATCAACTCCTGCATCAATCAGTTGACGAAGAATCGCTTTTGACGAGGAGACCGGCCCTAAGGTGGCTATGATTTTTGTTTGTGTATTTATCTGTCTCATAAGTTTATAAATGAGATGAATTTGTTGTATTATTACCTGCTTACACCCTGAAATGCACAATGCTGGCTTTAATTGAAAAACGGCATAATAACAAAGCAGAGACACCGCTATAAAAATAGATCGCAATGAGTTTTTGTTCTTTTTCGCTGGGAATCATACTTATGAAAATGTGGTAATTTTCTTCTAAGATAATGATTTTCAGCGAATTGAACAAATATTTTTGCGGTTAAATTTCTGATTAATAGAACTTTATTATAAACTTAGAATCATAGAGTTTCTACTCCTGATTCGCATTAGATACTGTTATTAATGACTATTCGAAAATTGAAAAAAATGGACTTGCAGGCACAATAATTGAAAAGCTATTCAAAATGATTGACTTTCAATCAAATTTTTCAAACTTCAATGACTACTATAACACGATAATGAAAAACAACAACCGCTATTGTCACAGGCTGGAAGACGAAGATTTCGTCTCAGCGGTCGCACATCAAAATAATCACGATACATAAAAACATACGACAATGCCCCCTCCTCATGTAAAATCCATTCGCCAGTTGATATACTGGCAGTATGCAAAAATCATCACCGCCTCGTCCGGCTTTAGTAAAAAAGAGTTTGGCATGGTGATATGGAGATTCGTGACAAACAACAGAAGTTTGGCAAATATAGAATTTAATTTTTGATTAAACGAAAGAGGTAACCGAATAGGACTGACGAATGACCAATTGTGATCGTGCATTTCCTTTTGCCAGAAAAATAAAAGGGTCAGACTCTCTTTTACAGGCAAAGTCTGCCAGCCATTATTCATGCAATCAATTTTGCATGACAGCCAAAACTTAAATATTAACAACTGTAGCCCAATACGTCCATCAGTTTTTCATTCAATTTGCGGTTTTCCCCCTTAAATGGGTAACAATGGATATGAATGGCCGGGTTGAAATTTAGTTCTATAATAGCATAATTATCGTCAGCAGCATCTTGCGTATATTCGGGGATAATCATGTCGAGCCCGGTTATCGCTACGTTTAGGGATTTTGCTGCTTTTATGGCAATTTGTTTATAAGAATCCGGGATTCTGTCTGTAAAATCGATACTGTCGCCACCGGTGCTTATGTTTGAATTTTCCCGCAAATAAACCGTCTCTCCAGGGGCAGGTATGGAGTCGAAATCTTTGTTTTGAGCCTGTAAAAATATAGCTTCGGCTTCACCCAGTTGAATTTTTTCCAACGGAGTACGATATCCTTTTCCCCGCAAGGGATCCTGATTTTTAATTCCGACTAATTCCCGTATGGATTTTGTGCCATCTCCGGTGACATTGGCTGGTACCCGATGCAATATGCCGGCAACCTCATCGCCAATCACAAAAAAACGATACTCCTTCCCTGCTATAAATTCTTCGACCAGTATAGTGGAATCATACTCAAATGCAATATCGATAGCCCTTCGATAAATATCTTCATCCGTGTTATCTTTCAGAATGGTGATGCCGGTACCGAAATTCGTTTGATTGGGCTTTATGACAACAGGCTTGCCCTGAAATAATGTAAAATCGGCTTTCGCCATCTCAGCCATTGAATATTCCTGTCCGTTGGGGACACGCAAACCATGCCCTCTCAATATTTTCTTAGTCACCACTTTATTTTCCATTGACAGAATGCTGGCATAATTATCGAGTGATGTCTTAGTTGCCTGTTTGACATATTGAATATTATTCTCTCTCTGCAGTTTGACAAAGTTCTCTTTTCTATCCATAATTTCAATAAGAACTCCTCGTTTTACGGCTTCCCGCAGTAATAATTGAGTTGAGAGTTCCATATCTTCCAACCCAATAAAATTATACTCGTTTTGCTTGCTCATTGTCAGGTAATGGCGCGCTCTATCCAGATGAAAGGGGATATAACCCATTTTCAGAATTCCATTAAGTGTACCGTAGATTTCACGCTGGTTTGGGTTCTCAATGAGTTGTTTGGCATGCATCAGAGAGGTTTGGTATTCTTCCCGGTCGATTTCCAATTCCTGGAATAAATTTATTATTCCCTGAATATGCGTTTTTGCCTTATGCCAAATGTTAACCTGTTCTCCATTTTGGCCGAATAGCAAAGACGAAGAGTTTAACCCATACAAAGCAACATATCCGTGATAATTATTTGCAATGGCTTGCGCTGTTGCATCAAAACTATCAGGCTCTTCAGTTAACAGGCCATACAAAGCAAGGGCATGTAAAAAATGAAGGGCTTCTTCGGTAATTCCGGCCTTGCTTAGCGGGTCGATGTCGATAAACCGAAGCTCGATATACGAAATGTGATCGGGATTTTTTATAAACTTGGGTCGTACCGAGGAATACAGCTCCTTGGATGCGGCTAATTGGTGTTCCTTTACCATTTGTTCAATGCTGCTTTTGAAACTCTCCACCGAGCTGTAATCGGGATATAATTCACCTAAATTGCGGTAGCCATAGCAGCTATTGCGAATGGAGAGGGCAATCACGTTTTTGTTTTTGGTAAATGGAGCCTGTTTGCATTGAAGTTCTAAGGATGAATCGACCACCGGACTGTTTCCGTAAAGCAAAATATAGAGCCAGCGCAACCGCGACATTTGCCGAACGGTTTTCAAATAGGCTTCATCTTTGAATTCGTCAAAAGATATTGCAGGATTACTCTTGAGATAAAGCATTTCAAGCAATTTTTCGCTATATGAAAAATTGAAATGAATACCTGAAAACAATTGGTTCTTCGAGCCGTATTTTTGAGCAAGAAACTCCCGGTAATGTTGTGCCTCTTTGCCATCCTCGCCGTATTGGGCAATGGGTATTTGCTCATCGTCGGGCAAAATCGGCGGAATGCTTTGCGGCCACAAATATTCGTCGGCCAGTTCCAAACTGACAATGTCGTGAATGGTCTCCAAAAAACCGATTGTCTGCCTGATATCGGGCAGAGGAGGTGTAATCATTTCTATTTGACTTTCAGAAAAGTCGGTTGTGATATAAGGATGCTGAAGCTTGTTGCCAAATCCTCTTGGGTGGGGAGTTTGAGCCAGCTCTCCATATTTATTGACACGTATATTCTCTTTTTCGAGACCAAACAAGCCGTCTAACCAACTGTTTCCCTTTAGGAAATTAACTGCTGAATGAAAGAAATCATGTTCCATGACTAATTTATTTTTGCGTTTTTAAAAACAATTTGAAAAGAATAATGTATAGTGAAACCAGAATTATACCTTTTGCGATGCTGCTTATGCTTATACTCCACCAGATTGATGCGAGAGAGTGTTTCCAAAGATGAATAAACGCAAGAGCCATCGGTATTCTCAGAACTGTAAGCGTGATTCCGGTAATGGCGGGGATATGTGTTCTCCCCCAACCAAAGAAAGCCCCGGTAGCCATTAGTTCTAAACACACAAAAAGTTGGGAGGTCCCCAGGATGATTAGGTATTCTTGGCCCATTACGATACTTTTTGTATCGTTTAGAAAAATCGAAAATAATGGCTTGGAAAAAGTAATCAGAACTATGGAGGTAATAATGCCGATTGAGAAAGCGAGTGCCATGCCGGAGCGAAATGCTTTCCATTGCGTTTGGTAATCTTTGGCTCCATAGGCTTGTCCCGAAATTGCGGACAAAGCTGACATAAAACCCCCTGCGGTCATGTATGAAATTGCTTCAATCTGAACCCCCACTTTCTGAACCGCAATAGCTGTAGCTCCCCATTCACTAATAATCCGAGCCATCACAATAGCTATAATGGTGAAGGTAATCCGTTGAATTACAGGGCTGGTTCCTAACCCTACGATTTTCCTTAACAGTACATACCGAAAAACAATTCCGTAAGGTTTCAGACCTGGTGTCCGGTTCAATTTTATATAAAAAAACAATGTCGCTATTGATTGTGATATTATGGTGGCAAGTGCAGCTCCTATTATTCCCAAATGAACCGGAAAGATGAATATGTAATCCAACAGGATATTCAGTGAAAGTGCTATAGCGTTAATAATAAATGGAGATTTGCTATCGCCATAACCAACAAAGACACTCGAAAAAAAAAGATTTTGAAACACAAAAAGAGTACTCACACTTGCTGTCAGTAAATAATTTTTCGCTGCTTGTTCGACAACTGTATTATTTAAACGGATTAGGCTTATTAGAAAATCGCCGGTGAATATCAAAAAGAGAAAGAAAAATAAAGCTAAACTTATAATACCGACTATGCCACTTCGAACGTAGCACTTCGCCAAATATGTATTATTTTCTCCAATGGCGTGCGATACTTTAATTCCTGCACCAACCGTAAGAAGCGAAGATATCCCCCAACTCAAATTCATATAAAAACTAGCAGAGCCCACTGCAGCAACGGCTTCGCTACCAAGTTTTCCCACAAAAGCTATGTTAATAAAACTATATGCCATGGACATAAACGAAGTTGCAATAACCGGCAATGATAATCTTATCAATTGAATGAAAATTGAATTTGATTGAATGTTGCTTGAAATTGAGGAGAAACCTTTATGCTGAATTGCCATCGTTGCAAAAATATCTTTGCTTATAAAGACGCAAGAGCACTCAAAAAGACGCAATGTTTTTCAAAAATGAATTTGCATTTTGCGTCCTTTGCAAACAAGCTGCGTCTATACAAGAAAACGAGGTCAGATGGAAACCAACAATCAAACAAAACAGGAACTTTTCAAGAAGATTCTTGATCGGGGGCATTGGGAAGAAGTGCCTCCGTGTGAAGAAAAAGCAGCCCAATTTCTACGGGCATTGTTTTATTATTTATTCCCCGCGCAATGCGGATGTATGCCTGCAGAGTTGCAGCTGGAACAGGGATATCTCAATGTATATAGGCATCTCCGAGAATTATGTCAGCCTGTTCAAAATATGGAGTATTGTTCTGGCATGAAATTTGAGAGCAGATTCTTGAACCATCTTCCTCAAGTATATGATTTGTTGATTGAAGATGCAGAAGCTATTTTCAGGGGAGATCCTGCCGCCAGATCGGTTGAAGAAGTAATTCACATTTATCCCAGTTTTTATGCCACGTTTATTCATAGGGTGGCTCATGCATTCTATGTCTTTAATATGCCGATGCTTGCAAGAATGCTTTCGGAAAATGCTCACCGCACAACAGGTATTGATATTCATCCGGGAGCGAGCATTGGTCATTCATTTAGTATTGATCACGGGACTGGAATTGTAATTGGAGAGACAACTGTGATAGGCAATAATGTAAAAATATACCAAGGTGTTACTTTAGGTGCACTGAGTGTAGGAAAAGAGCTTGCGGATATTAAACGTCACCCGACGATAGAGGATAATGTGGTAATATATTCCGGAGCTACCATATTAGGGGGCAATACCATAATTGGGAAAAATAGCACGATAGGAGGAAATGTTTTTATTACACGTAGTATTCCCGAAAATACTGTGGTTTATTACAACAGTGAATTGTCGGTTAAGTCTAAAAATCAAGAATTAGCTGCAATTACAAATCCCGTTTAACTAACTATTCTTCTGCAATATTTATCTTATTTTTGTTGTGTAGCTTTTTGATTTAACTATAATACCCTAAAATAAATGACTCATAATACAGAATCAATTTGGCAATCATATTCCAGTCAACTCAAAGCGTATATACTGAAGAGAATACCCGACTCTTCATTTGCCGATGATATCCTACAGGATGTATTTATCAAAATACATGAAAAAATTGGCATGCTTAAGGATAATGAAAAAATAAGCAATTGGATTTATCAGATTACAAAAAATTCAATTATAGACTATTACCGTAAACAAAAAATGAAGTTTTCGGATATTCAGGAACTTTCGGACAAAGAAATGAATGCGATTGAAGAGACTGAGGCCACAATCTACGAGAACCCCGAACAACGTATTGCATCCGGGTTGAGGAATATGATTAATGCTCTTCCCGAAAAATATGCAAAAGCATTAGATATGGTAGAAATAGGTGGCTTATCACAAGTTCAATTAGCAAAAGAATTGAAAATTTCTGTGTCAGGAGCAAAGTCGAGAGTCCAGAGAGGAAGACAAATGTTGAAAGATTCTTTATTGGAGTGCTGTCATTACGAGTTTGATAAATACGGAACAATTATTTCTTATCATTCAAGATCGTGTTGTGGATGTAATAAACCTTAGTTTGACAACCATAGAATTTGATTCTTGATTATTTGAACGCCGAAGTTATTCGGTATCTTTACCGGGTAAAATTATCTGCCATGGCTATAGAAGATGAAATTTCGAAAAGTATTGAACGGCAATTCACTGCGCATAGTCGCACGAACCTGTTTTATAAGCATTTTGATACCGATAGCCAGTTCCTTCCGGAGAGCAAATCCATTATCAAAGAGCGGAAACATGCGCTGTTGCAGATAAACAACGAATGCCGGGAGAATGAATGGATCGACCTGATGACGGATTATGCCCGCCGTACTTTTTGCCTGTCCAACCAGTTTCTCGATCTCCGGGAAGAGCACCTCTCCGCCTTGCGAACCGTTTATTCGGAATTGTGGCAGGATATCATTGTCGAGATACAAAAAAACGATATCGATTTTGACCGGTTGCAACAAAACCACCTGAAACGGCTAACCGATTGGATGAGGCAAACCAATGGCTTTGCCTGCGACATAAACGACCCGAATTCTCCTGAAATTGTAAAAGTAGTCTGTGCCGAATATTCTTCCTCACTTCAACTTCAGTTGCTACATATTGATTCCGGATCCTTGCAAGAGCCGGTTCTGGATATCGGATGCGGAGAACATGCTTACCTGGTTCGTTATCTACGAAAGACCGGTATTGAAACTTTCGGAATAGACAGGTTGATAGATGCAACTACAGACAGCCAGTTTATTCAGTCGGATTGGATGGATTATGCCTTTCAGCCCAATCGATGGGGCTCGATTATTGCCAACCATTCGTTTGCCCTGCACTTCCTGCACCAAAACGAACGTAAAGACGGTGATTATATCGGCTACGCCAAAAAATACATGGAAATACTGTACTCTTTGCAAGAAGGAGGCGCTTTCTATTATGCTCCATCCCTGCCTTTTATCGAATGTTATTTGCCGGAAGATACCTACGAGGTGAAGGTGTTTCCGATAAACGACAGTTATTCCGCCACGCATATAAGGAGGAAAAAGTAAGCAATTTCTATGCAATCTAAAACAAAAAAATATGGAAGCTATTTTTACAGCAGTTCCGCCGGATTGGAAACGGAAACCTTATTTTGATTATTATTACTATACCCTAAAAACCAAATACAATGTGAATTATCACATTGATATTACAGAGCTGTTGAGGGAGATAAAAAATCGTCATTTGAGATTCTATCCGACATTCCTATATGTTATAACACGCATTGTCAATCAGAATGAAGCTTTTAGAATGAGCTTTGATGCGGACAACCGGTTGGGTATATGGAACTATGTCGTTCCTTCATACACCATCTTTCACGAGGATGATAAAACTTTTTCGGATATATGGAGTGAATATTCTCCCGTTTTCAAAGACTTTTACCCGCAGGTAATTAAAGATATGCTTAAGTATAAGGATGTAAAGGAAATAAAAGCGCGAGCGGATCGACCGGCTAATTTTTGTCCTATTTCTGTTCTTCCCTGGCTAAGCTTCGAGAGCATCAGTCAGGATACATATTCGGAGTCTTCCCTTTTGTTCCCGATTATCCGGTTCGGAAAGTATTATAACAGGGACAGCAAGGTATTTCTCCCATTTTCAATATTCGTAAACCATGCAGTTGCAGACGGATACCACACTTCCAAATTAATCAACGAAATTGAAGAGTTTTGTGGAAAGACAGCGGCGTGGCTGGAAATATAAGAATGTTATTTCCGGTGCAATGTATTTTTGAAGTTTTGTGTCCGAAGTGTATTGAATATTTTGCGACTTTCTAATAAAAGAAAAAAGCTCGCAAAATCAATGATTTGCGAGCTTTTACTCATTTTGAAATTCTTTTTGCGGAAAGCGAGGAACTTGTACCCCACTCGACTTTATCCATAATTATCAAGCAATTAACGATGTCAATTTTTCGTTAGTAACGGTTTAGTAACGGCAATTTGTCTGTCAATTTCATCAACCGACTTATATGTGTCTGCCCGTTTATTTTACCATTGCAAAGATAGATTATTTCACTCAAAAATATGTATGTTCGTCTTTCTTCATGCAAAAAAACATTACTTCCTAGGTTTGTTATAATACAGGTTCCGTTGTTTGAACATTTTGTCGAAATAATCTGTTTCGGTAACTATTCTTTCTTTTCATAATTACTGAAAGTGTCTCCACTAGCCTTGTGCAGGTTATAATCAGTCCAATCTATTTTATAGGTGGCATCGTCCGTCTTTTTCCCAACGAGTGGCGTACACATCCTCTTGTCCCCGAAAAAGGGCTTTATGAGCATCTATATAGGATTGCGAAATCTGCATTAAAAAAAGAATTGGCAATCCCAAATTTTCCATGTGGTTTTGTAACCACCGTAACCGTTACGGCTATAACAAAAACAATAAAATGTTATGAAATTCTATAATCGAACAAGCGAATTAGCAGAATTACAACGAATATAGAACCTGTCGTTCAGTGATTATTCACGGCTGACGGTTGTGACCGGAAGAAGACGGATTGGTAAAACAAGCCTCATTATGAAATCGGTTGAGGGTTTGCCGTCTGTTTACTTATTCGTTGGACGAAAGAGCGAAGCGACACTTTGTTCGGAGTTTATTCCGGTTATCACACAATCGCTTGATGTGTTTGTGCCGAATGAGATCCGCACATTCCGGTCTCTTTTTCAATACCTGATGGAGTTGGCTTCTAATAAACCGTTTAATCTCGTTATCGACGAATTTCAGGAATTCTATAATATCAACGAATCGGTGTACAGCGATATGCAAAACATTTGGGACACTTATCGAAAGAAGTCCCGGATGAACCTCATTGTTTCCGGCTTTATCTACTCGTTGATGGAGAAAATATTCCAACATTCTAAAGAACCGTTGTTTGGCAGGGCAGATAATATCATCAAATTATCGGCTTTTGATTTGGCGACACTGAAAGAAATTATGCATGACTATCGTCCGCAGTACATCAATGACGACTTGTTGGCTCTGTATTCTTTCACGGGTGGAGTCCCTAAGTATGTTGAATTATTCTGTGATAATGGCACATTAAGTATTGATGATATGATATCTTTTATGATTCGGGAAAACTCCCCGTTCACTGATGAAGGAAAAAACCTCCTGATAGAAGAATTCGGAAAGAATTATGCTATCTACTTTTCTATTTTAAGTGCTATTTCGGGGGGTATCAATACACAACCCGAAATAGAATCTGCATTGGGAGATAAGAGTATTGGCGGTCAACTCAAACGGCTTATTGAGGACTACAACATCATTACCCGTCAACGCCCGATATTGGCAAAAGAAGGTAGCCAAACTGTCCGCTACGCAATACAGGATAACTTTATCCGTTTTTGGTTTAACTACTTCGACCGTCATCGCTCCCTGATTGAGATTAAGAATTTCGTCGGATTACAATCCATCATTAAATCTGACTATCCAACTTACTCTGGTAAATTGTTGGAACTCTATTTCAAACAACAATTTGCAGAAAGTTTTCAATACAGAACTATTGGCTCATGGTGGGAGCCTAAAGGCAGCCAAAATGAAATCGATATCGTCGCCTTAAAATTGGAGAAAAATCAGGTGGTAGCTGCAGAAGTAAAACGGCAGAAGAAGAATTTCAAACCGGAATTACTAGCGGCAAAAGTAGAGCATTTAAAGCATAAGCTACTGCCGAAACATCAGATAGAGATGCTGTGCTTGTCATTGGAAGACATGTAATTAAAAGAATACATCAGCATAAAATAAATCCATTAGGAATATCATGAGAAAAGATGAAGATACCCAACGTATTTCTCAGATGGTATGGAGGCTTTTCATGAAGATTTTTGCAGATAAAGAAGAAGAGTGGAATATTTCAAGAAAGGATTA
The DNA here is from genome assembly GCA_963678265.1 of uncultured Microbacter sp. Classification (GTDB taxonomy): domain Bacteria; phylum Bacteroidota; class Bacteroidia; order Bacteroidales; family Paludibacteraceae; genus Microbacter. The sequence continues at coordinate 2,962,976 of OY782761.1, read as the reverse complement.
CAAAAGTCTTATTCCTGAAAGATTGAAATGGCAAAATATAGATTATTTCACTCAAAAATATGCCTGTTTGTCTTTCTTCATGCAAAAAAGACATTACTTCCGAAGTTTGTTATAATACCGGTTCCGTTGTTTGTACATCTTATCGAAATACTCTATTCGGGAATCCCGATAATCAAAAATCACCGGAGGTTTGCCTGAGCGTTGTATTCTGCCAATATACAGTATCAATTTACCTTCAAAAATGAAAGGATAAACGATAAATAAGCACTCCAGTGCACTTATATCTATGCCTTCTCCAAAGTATTGTCCAGTGGAGATAATAATCTGGAAGTGTCCCTGTTCAATCTGTTCCAGGGGATCACTTTCCCTCGGATTTATGGGTCACTTTGAATCGGATTTAGGGGGTCTCTTTACGCTGGATTTTCCAACTGCTTCAGCAATTATCTTTTCTCACAATCATCCCTCTTCTGACCTTCAACCAAGTCTGGAAGATATCAAAATAACAAAAAAATTAAAAGAAGCTTGTCTGCTTCTGGATGTTTCATTTCTGGATCATATTATCATGACCGAAGAATCTCACTATAGTTTTGCTAATGAAGGGATGTTATAGCTTTTTTTGTCGAAACGACATTGACACAGTAAAACAGAATCTCCCCCTCTCATTTGCATAATCCAGAATTTCTACAAATTCATATTCTAAATTTGCATACTGGTTAACAATAACCACTGTAAACACAAGAAGACAATTCATTTTTAATCTTTCAAACAACGCTATTATCAAATGACTACAAACAAAACCAGAATAGCACTATTTTCGTCACTTCTTGTCCTGATTTTATGGTCCGGATGCTGGATCGGGGGGCTTTTTATCCACCAAAGTCACCTGCCCTTACCCTCTGCGAGGAAATACAATTTCTATATTCTGACAGATTTTGGCTCCGTGACTGGTCACGGAGCCAAAAAACAGATATCAGAACAGATGAATCTGCTTGCCCCGAAGTTTAATTCCCGCTACATTATTACTGCCGGTGACAATTTTCATAGCGGAGCTGCAATGTCGGCCACCGATCCGGCTTGGAAAACGAATTTCGAACAGTTTTTCAAAACCGGATATATAAAAGACCTGGATTGGTACACTTGCTTAGGCAACCATGACTACACTGGCAACCCACAGGCACAACTCGACTATGCGAAAACGCATCCGCACTGGATTATGCCTGCACGCTATTATACATTCGTAAAGAAAACGGACGACAGCACTTCCATCCGTTTCGTGATACTTGACACCAATCCTTTCCAAACTGACTATATTAAAAGAGGAGGACACGCTGACATCGCACAACAGAATACCCGCAAACAATTGCACTGGGCCGATAGCGTACTGGCGTCATCGCACGAGAGATGGAAAGTGGTGATAGGCCACCACCCTATCGTGCATTCGGGACTCTTTACCGGCATCGGACCGGAGCTGCTCAATCAGGTGAATCCTTTATTAAAGAAGTATAAGGTGGACATCTATTTCTCGGGACATGTACACAATTTTCAACACCTGCAAAAAAACGGCATCGATTATATGATTGGAACCAGCACATGGAAGGGCCGCATGATTACTCCATGGATTCACTCCAAATACTGGGAAAACGCAACCGGTTTCACACTTTGCTCGGTCGATGCCCATCATTTCCGCTTCTATTTTATCGACGAAAACGGACATATATTATATACGTATAGCAGGGAGAAATAACCAAGTTAGTTAACTTTTGTAGGTTTTTACAACACACCCTTATCTGTAATCTATATCTAATTTCTAATTAAATGATTTCATCAGAGGAATAAGAAATTATTGATTATATCTAACGCCAAGATATGTACACGCCGTAAAATCCGAAATTTCTATAAATCTCCATTTTAATTTTGCCCAAAATCAACAATCAATATGATAATCGACTAAATATATTGTATTTCTTATGAGATTTCATTTTTATAATTGTCTACGCTTTAATCAAATAAAAGAGATGAGTACAATACTTGATCAAATAAACAAAACCATTTTTATTCACATCAATCATTACGCCGGGACTAATGCGTTATTTGATAAAATAACAATTATAACGGCCAGCTATTTACCAATAATTTTTATTCTCATTTTGATATATTTGTGGCTTAAGAATAAAGAATATAGACCCTCCATTTTATTTTGCATCTATTCGGCTATAGTGGGATTATTACTGAATTACTTCATTACCTTATTCTACTTTCATCCCAGACCTTTTATGGACAAAATCGGTACTATCCTGATTTATCATGTTCCAGAGACATCATTTCCTTCTGACCATACCACCTTTATGGCTTCGATTGCTTTAATGCTCTTATTTTTCAAAAGAATACAAAAAATAGGCATTCTGCTTGTCGCACTTGCCTTGATTGGGGGAATGGCAAGAGTCTTTGCTGGCATTCATTATCCTTTTGATATTGTAGGTTCATTTTTGGTCGCAGCCATAGCTTCTTCTATTGTTTTTTCGAATAGATCAAGATTATTGTCTGTCAATGAGATAATCATCAACAGATATTCTATGATAGTGGACTTTACATATCACAAATTCAATAAGAAATAGACTATCGCTTTTGATTTCTTCCAAATAGCTTTACTATAGTTGTCGGATGAAATCTTAATTATTAGACATTATACCGGTGCAATAAGGTTTCACATTTTTATCAACATACCTCTTAAGTGTTTGATTTTGGTTTTTCACCTGCGACACTCTTTACGTTTCCGTTCCACTTCGCAATCCTTCTTATATTACCTTTTGCCAGGCATACAAGTCCGCAGTGTCACGTCACACAGAAAGTCTCAGCATTTCCTTCCAAGCGGTATCGGCTTCGCTTACCCTTGTTTCGTTAGGATGCAAATATTTCCAATAATACCAGTTTATTAATCCTTCCATCAATTACGGTTTCTCTATTAGATATTGCATGAGCCAGAGATTCTGATTCAAAAGCAAAGTTGCTTCAGGTTTTTTTACAACATCAGGAGTTTTCATGTTTCGTATAACATGAAAACTCCTGAGCAAGCGCATGTACAAATAGCAATTGAGAGTAAGACCTATAAATACAAAGATAGTTGTCGGACTAGCCCGACAACTATCTTATAAATTAAATTAGTTTTGTTCTATTAGAGTCTGTAATACTCTGATAGAACTTATTCTCGTTCAATGTATTTACCTTGTGGACCAACACCTTCGATATGAGTTAAATGTGCACCCCAATGCCCAGCTTCTGATACACTCATAGCAGAAACGATTAAGATGATAGCCGTTATTATATCAAACATTTTTTTTCTGCTTTTCAATAAGAATATACTAACAATCTTGAAAAATAATGCAGTAACAGACGATATTAGTGTTAGCGTTGCAAATAATTCATGTCGTTTAAGTATTTCATGGGCTTGATGTGACAAACCTTCTGTATGAGGATGGAAAAAACTTCCAGCAAGATATGCACCTAAAGCTCCGCCAGCCAACAGGAATAATATTATGTAATCCCAATTGTTCTTTGTGTAAAACAAACCGACGAATTGCATTAGTGCGGCTATAATAAGCAAAACTATAGGAAAATGGACAACAAGCGGATGAAAAGTAACAAATCCTGTAGGATTCATGATTTTATCAGCAGTAGGTATTGTTGTTTGTGTTACAGTATTTTTTTGCATTTGCACTATAGTATCGTTATCACTACCATGATGATGGTGTCCTTCGTGTGCATATACCTCTACGGATATAGGGCATATTAGTAATAGGTAAATCAAATAAACAAATGCTGTTTTCATAATTCAAAGATTTAGCTTTTAATGGCAGCCACCGGAATGACCACCCGAACTATTATGGTTACTGTGATCCATAGTTGCTTGACCGTGAGAATATCCATTTAATTCATACTGTTCTAATTTCATTCCGCATTTAGGACAATTACCGGGTATCATTTCAATTACCTCATTATGCATAGGACAAGAGTAATAATATTTTTTGACTTTTTGTTGAGCGATATGGCTATTACATGAGATAAACATGAAACATAAAAATATTATACCAACCAAATATATGCTATGTGTACGCATTTTTAAAATATTAAATTAATAAAGGACAGCTGCCATATTGCTGACTCAGACAGCTGCCCAATAAATCAGAAGAATAATCAATGACGTGACGTTAGTTAAATATGCTATTATGATACATGGATGACCTTACAATTGTACTTTAGAATTACGACTGTCGTTTATTATTGCATCCATTATATTATTATGGCATAAAACATTCAACCATTGAAAAAATTATTTTTGAATAGCTTATTATTTTAGGTTCTCACCTTCAAGGAAATGATTGATCTTGTATTTTTTATGGAACTGATCAAATTCGGTTAAAGAAGCATCTGTTGTGAATTGCTTGTCGATCTTATCGTGCAACATATGGTTTTCCGGATAAGTAGTCTTAAGATTTAAGAGTGTTAATTCTTTAATCTCACCATTTCCATCCTTACTAAAATAATAGGTGGTAATAGTTTTGAAATTGCCGACTTTCCCGCTAACAATATTTTTTTGTTTGGTGTATATCCAAAGAATGCCTTTGTCGTTTACTGCAAAGTCTTCATGACCTTGAAACCGAATCAAAGTCTGATTGCAAAGCAGTAGTCCCCAAATTTCATCTTTTTTTAATTTGTACGCTTTACCTTCATGTATCACTGTGACATGATCTTTGTTCAAGAAATCATTTAATCTTATTTTGTGTGATTCTTTTGAACAATTGATGCCATAGTCTAAGACACCTTTCTGATAATTAGAGAAAGTTTTGAACACTCCGCTTTGTTGAGCAAATAATGAGCCTGAACCGATGAAAGCAATGCTCATTAAAAAAATAAGCTTTTTAATTGAAATTTTAAAGGTTTTCATACGATAATAATTTTTAAAGGGTTTATAAAAAATATCCAAGCACTATTATTCTGGTTTATAAATATTTACTTATAAAAATCCCTGATTATGAATTTTAATTTGAAATTAATTTCTGTCGCTTTTAGTATAAACAATTATTGTTTTCTAGTATATTTACAACACTCTGGCAAGCGATTGTAAATCTTATCATTAGCCTTGAATTTTTCAGTGTCATGACCCGCATTGGCAATTTTCCTTTGCACATCATCACTTGTAACCTTTGATGGGTTATAAATCATAGTAAGCAACTTTGTATCTTTATTCCAAGAAGCCTTGATAACGCCTTCAATTTTTGCAGCTTTTTCAATTCTTGCTTGGCACAAAGCACAATTACCCCACACTTTTATAGTTTCAGTTTTTGTTGTTGCCATCTTTGTATGGTCATGCATTTGGGCAAACGAAGCAATGCTAAAAATCATTGTAATTACTACAACGGATATATATTGTATTGATTTCATAGTTATGGTAAATAATAAATATCAAAAAGTTAATATGAGAAGACACACCGATATAATACAACAGTTTTACACTAAAAATTATAGATTTCAAATACGAAATACGCAAATATAGGCTAGCTGTACAGCACTGATATTAATGTTATTGGGTGGCTTAATGTCTTCAACCAAGAATATTTTTGAATATCGTTGAGATAATGTTTCAGCATTCGGCTCTATAAATACCGGAACAAACGCCTGAGCTAAATCATTAAATTGCGTGGTGGGCAAGACATAATTATCTATAGTCAAATAGGTAATTTCGTCATGGCAACAATCAGATGAGATGCCATTATGCAAAGGGCATCTCCATGGACTATTATTCATACCGCAATCTGCAATTTTGCCTGAAAATGACCATTTAGCAGCGACCATTTCTCCTTTGCAAAAATGATTTGCTAAAGAAAGATGCATTCCTGAAATAATCATTATCAATGCTATAAATATGGCAAAAATTTGTCTCATTCGTTTATTCAAATAAATTCATTAAAGAATCTCATATGCAAAATTATCATTCATCTTTTCATAAATTTCTCGCATATCACTTAGCCGAAGACATATTCATATTCATGTTTTTTTGTACTTTCGAATCCATAGAATCTGAATGGTGCATCATACTTTTTTTACCCGCCAACTGCGCCGCGGCATCCACACTAAAGACACCGTTAGTCACAACCTGCTCGCCTTCCTGCAAACCTTTTGTTACAACAATAGTCTCTCCCAGATCGGTACCAAGAGTCACCTCCCGCATTTCAAAAGAGGGAACTGCCGCATTCTGTAATTTTACATAAACGACCGATCGTCTGCCGGTCCAGAGTATTGCCGAACGAGGCACAATAAAATCACCGGCGTTGCCCTTAAGCTGAGCTTTCAGCACTCCCGAAGCCAGCATTCCGGGTTTAAAAAGAGAATTACGGTTAGGAGCCTCCACCCTGATTTTGACCGTACGCGAACGACTGTCAACCGTGGGTGCCACAAACGAAACTCTACCGGAAAACTCTTTCCCGGGCATTGACTGAAGCTCGTACGAAAGATGACTGTCCGCCTTAATCCATGGCAGATCCGTTTCGTAAACATCAAACAACACCCAAAGGCGGGACAGATCAGTCACTTCGTAAAGTGCCGCTCCCTGGGCAACATAATCGCCTTGGTTGACCAGCTTTTTCGTTACCACACCCGAACTTGTAGCTTTCACTTCAAACTCGGTTGCCGGACGTCCTCCATTCTCCAATGCATTAATCTGTGCTGGAGATAGTTTCCACTGACGGAGCTTTTCGCGAGCAGCTTCCAGCGCCCCGGGTACGCTCCCATTCAGTTTTTTAGCCTCTATCAATTCCTGTTGCGCCTGAACAAGTGCCGGAGAATAGATAACTGCAATGGTTTGCCCTTTCACAACCCTATCGCCGGTAAAATTAACCAACAGTTTATCAATCCGGCCCTGAATATGTGCCGGTAACACCGACACAGCACGTTCGTCACTTTCTACCCGCCCGTAAAGACGAATCTCTTTAGAGGCAGTCCCTTTGGTAACGGGCGAAGTCTGCACATTGGCCGTCTGCATTGCTTCTTCCGACAGTGTGATTACTGCCGGACTTTGAGACTCGCTACTTTCCTTTAGCGGAATCAGATCCATTCCGCATATTGGACATTTACCCGGATGATCCATGCGTATTTGAGGATGCATGGAACAAGTCCATATTTGCTTGGCACTTTCAGATTTTTGAACAGTAGCCGGCTTCTTTACGGATGAATGAGAAAAAATTATCCATCCCAATCCCAGCCCGACAACAAAAATCAGCGTCCATTGAATATATTTATTTCGAATCATAATTTTTTAGTTCAAAGAGTCAAGAACCAAGATTCAAGACTATCAAGTTTTTACTATGCACTGAATACTGTTTACTGAGTACTGGAGCCTATTTTGCCAACAGTTTCTGCAATTCCGCATATGCAATCCGTTTGTCGGTTTCTGCCTGTAAAACAGCAATCCGGTAATCGAGCAATGCTTTATGCGTACGCAACAATTCGTAAAGGCCAGTACCTGAAGTAGCAAATTGTGTCCGTTGTAAGTTGAAGCTTTGTTGAGTCAACTCCCTGTTTTGTGTCGTGAGGCGTAGATTCCGGTTGGCTTCGTCAATGGCCAACTGCGTATCCGTAAGCTCCATAAAAAGCATATTTTGCACATTGACCGCATTTTCAGAAGCCGATTTTTCCAACAGTTGCGCCTCATGCACCGATGCAGAATATTTTTTTCTGTAAAGCGGCAGTTTGACCGACAGCATCGGCATCACCATATCCTTGCCATTCATCGACGAAGTGCTCATCTCGCTTTTTTGCACTACCGTGTAATTCAGCCCGATACCAATCATTGGATATCCCATCTTCCGGTTCATCACCTGCCGATAACGATAGGCTTCAATATCGGCTTTCGACATTTTCAGCATCGGATTATTTTGCTTGATGGAATCGAACAACGCAACGCTCTGGTAGTCGCCATTGGGCACCGGCGCCTCTTCTGGCAGACTGGTAGGAATCTTCGGATCACGGTTCAACAATAGATTTAACTGCGTTGTCATCACCTGCCGACGTTGCTTCAACGAAACAATCGTATTGTCAAGCGAACCCCGTTCAATTCTTAACTTTAGCAATTCATCCAACACCGAACTGGAAGCGGACATCGCGCTAGCACCAGTCATCGACGGAGCAGAACCGCTATTGTCCCCATCATTACCAGAACTCATGCCACCCCCCATGCCCGACTTTTTGGGCGACGGTTCACTCATGGCAGCGCGTGGCGTGGAAGGACTACCCGTCGCGCCATTATCGCTTCCCAGTTTTACCAGCAGCAGCTTTTCAATGCTTTGCAGAAGTACCCGCGCCGAATCGTTGACAGCAATTTGCCGGTCGGTAAAATAAAGCTGAAAATAACTCTTCCGTACGTTATAGAAAAGATCCTCTTTCTCTGCCCGAAAAGCTTCAAAATCGGATTGCGCCATCTGAGCCGCTTCGTTTTTGGCAGCCTTCAACGAGCCTGCCCAGGGAAACATCTGCATCAGCTGGATTTGTGCCCGTTGCTTTCCTCCAAGGACTTCCATCGGCTCAATAAAATAGCCGAACGAGAGATCGGGATCGGGCAATGCACCCACCTGAGGTACCTTTTGCAAGGATGCCAGATATTTGTTGTACCTGGATTTCAAAGCAGGATTGTTTTGAGCGGCGATTTTTAAATACACCGCCAACGAATCCTGAGCGCCGGCCGACCCAACGACAAAAACAAATAGCATGTAAAATAATATTGTTCTCATCTTCCAATGATTTATTGGAACCATTAAGGCATTAAGAAACTTATTCTTCATATCTCTCAATTCATTAATGGTTAATATTGTGTTTACTTACTTCCCGTTCTCTCCAAATCGACTGCAGAACAGGTACCACATACATGGTCATGAGCTGAATGATCATTCCCCCGAAGGTCGGAATGGCCATCGGAACCATAATATCGGCTCCTTTCCCAGTGGAGGTGAGCACCGGCAACAGGGCAATAATAGCCACAGCTGCCGTCATCATGGCCGGACGCACCCGTTTTTTACCAGCTTCCACCACCGCTTCACGAACGGCAAGCACAGAATCGGGTTTGCGCTCTTCAAAGATCTGATGAATATAAGTTCCCATAATCACGCCATCGTTGGTTGCCAGTCCGAACAGGGCAATAAAACCGACCCAAACAGCCACGCTCAGGTTGATCGGATGCATTTGGAACAGGTCGCGCATGTTGACTCCGGCAAACGAAAAGTTAAGAAACCAGCCCTGACCATAGAGCCACAGCATAATAAAGCCTCCCGCAAATGCGACAAAAACGCCGGAGAAGTGAATACACGAAGCCGTGATGGTTTTGAACTGACGATACAAAATCAGGAATATCAGCAACAAACTAATCGGAATAACAATCGACAACCGTTTAGTGGCACGGATTTCCTGCTCATAATTTCCGGCAAATTGATAGGTCACGCCCTTGCCGAGTTTGAGCTTTCCCGCGTCGATCTGGTGCTTCAAAAACTTATCGGCCTGATTCACCACATCCACCTCTGCAAATTCCGGTTTGCGGTCGAAAGTGACATATCCTGTAAGGAACGTATTTTCGCTTCGGATCATCTGCGGACCGCTGACATATTCAATTTTAGCAAGTTCGCCCAACGGGATTTGCGAACCGTCGGTCATTGCCGGCACCAGAATATTTTTCAAATCCTCAGGCGTAGATCGTAATTCGCGAGCATATCGCACCCGAACCGGGAAACGTTCGCGCCCTTCCACCGTTGTGGTAAGCGACATACCGCCCACCGCCGATTGAATAACGTCCTGCACATCTTTCACGCTGAGTCCGTAACGGGCAATTGCCTCCCGGTCTATATCGATCAAAAGATAAGGAGCCGCCACTCCCCGTTCGGCAAACACCGACGAGGCCTGCACGGATGGTACCTGTTTCAACTGCTGCTCAATGGCAATCCCTGTCTTTTCGATGGTTTCAAGATCAGGGCCGTAGATTTTAATTCCCATTGGCGCACGCATTCCGGTAGAGAGCATCACCAAACGCGTTTCAATCGGTTGCAGTTTCGGAGCAGAGGTAAGCCCAGGCAATTGTGTCACCTTTACAATCTCCTGCCAAATATCGTCCGGTTTATGAATCTGCGGTCGCCATTGACGGAAATAATCGCCATGAGCCGCAGGAATCAACAACGATGTATCAATCGCCACAAAACCCTGCTTCTTTGGATCATAAGTCGTATTGTTTTTCAAGACATAAGCCCCCGACGAATTGGTCTTAAACCGACGCCGGCGTCCGTCCTGATCTAGAATATACTCCGGCTTGTAATTAATCACATTTTCAAACATCTGGATGTTGGCCGGATCGAGTGCCGAATTGATACGTCCCCACTTTCCGACGGCAATCTCCACTTCGGGAATTGACGCAAGTCGCTGGTCGAGCTGCTTTTCATACTCAATATTGCGCTCCACACCCGCATGAGGCATGCTGGTTGGCATAAGCAGGAACGAGCCTTCGTTGAGTGACGGCATAAACTCTTTGCCAATACCAGGGAAAACCGACGAAACTTTCTGCCAACTGCTGCTTTGACGAACATTCCATCCCGTTTTCTCAATGCCGTCGGCCGCAAAGCCGAAAATACGATCTACGCCAAGCCAGATCAAGATTCCAAGCAACAGTGTTACAACCGGGATAGCCAAAAACTTGGTTTTGTTTGCCAGACACCAGCGCAAAACCGGTTCGTAAAAGTGTACCATTAAAGACAGCACGCCCAGTACAAGACCAACAATCAGTACGATAAAGATAAAATTGAGCCAGAAATGGTTTTGAGCGCCCAACGGCAGCCACTCTTCCGTCAGATAATAAATGGCAAACAAGAGGGCAATGATCAGATTGACATATTTTTGATACCGCTGCCACGGTTCTTTCCACAAGTATGCGGTGAGGTTGTTAATGCCAACCAACGACAAAGCCAAAGCCGTCCAGGTTCCCCAAATAGCTGCGAACAAAATGCCGGCTCCGATTAAAATGCCGTTCCCGATCTTTCTCGATTTGTTAGTATTCAGTTTCAACGAAAAAATCCACTTGGCAAGCGTCGGAAGCACCATCAATCCGAGCAGCATGGAAGCCACGATGGCAAAGGTTTTGGTAAAAGCCAACGGTTTGAAGAGTTTTCCTTCGGCAGCTTCCATGGCAAATACTGGCAAAAAGCTAATAATCGTGGTCAGCAAAGCTGTAATGATGGCCGGAGCCACTTCAATGGTCGCACTGAGAATCAGATCGTCATATTGTTTTTTCGAAAGATTCTTGTTTTCTGGCATTTCCAGATGCCGTACAATATTTTCGGTAAAGACAATACCTATGTCAACCATCACCCCAATGGCGATAGCAATACCCGACAATGCCACGATGTTGGCATCTACGCCGACCAGTCGCATCACGATAAAGGTCATCAGTACGGCAATCGGCAACAATCCCGAAATGATCGCAGACGCCCGCAGGTTCGTCACCAGTACAATGATCACGATGATACAGATCAAAATTTCATGCGTCAGTGCAGTCTCCAGCGTTCCGATAGTTTCACGGATCAAACCCGTGCGGTCATAAAACGGCACGACCGTCACTTTGCTCACCGTTCCATCGGGCAGCGTTTTCGACGGCAACGACTGCTCCATTTCCGTAATCTTTTTCTTTACATTGGAAATTACCTCCAGCGGATTCGACTTGTAACGTGCCACCACGACACCACCAACGGCTTCGATGCCGTTTTTATCCAACCCGCCCCGACGTGTTGCCGGTCCAAACGAGGCACGTCCGATCTGTTTGACGGTAATCGGCGTATTGTCATTGCTGACAGCCACCACCGCTTTTTCAATATCTTCGAGCGATTTGACATAACCAAGGCCACGCACCACATATTCCACCTGATTCATTTCCACCGTTTCGGCGCCGATATCGAGGTTGGAATTCTGAACGGCTTTCATCACATCCATCACCGTCACATCATAGGTTTTCATGGCATCGGGATTGAGATCGATCTGATACTCTTTCACAAATCCTCCGACACCAGCCACCTCTGACACTCCGTCGGCCGATGAAAGTGCATATTTCACATAATAGTCCTGTAAGGTACGCAACTCCTGCGGATCCCATCCACCGGTTGGCTTTCCGGTTTTAGGGTTCCGACCCTCGAGTGTGTACCAAAATACCTGTCCGAGTGCTGTAGCATCAGGCCCTAAAGCGGGTTTAACCCCTTCGGGCAAGGTGCCTGGCGGCAACGAACTCAACTTTTCGAGCACCCGCGAACGACTCCAGTAAAACTCCACGTTATCCTTAAAAATGACATAGATAAACGACATGCCGAACATGGAAGTGCTCCGGATGGTTTTCACACCCGGCATTCCCATCAGCGCCGTCGTCAGCGGATAAGTGATCTGATCCTGGATATCTTTGGGCGAGCGCCCCATCCATTCGGTGGCCACAATCTGCTGGTTCTCCCCATAGTCCGGTATGGCATCCACCGGTACCGGATCACGTGGAAGAAACGAGATATTCCAATCGAACGGAGTTGTAATTATTCCCCACACAACAAAGATGACCAGCAAAAGAGCCGTTATCAACTTGTTATGCAAGAAGAAACGTATAATCCGATTAATCATAAGTTTGATTTACTATTTAAAAATGTACTATTTACCATTTAATCTGTAGAGCAGTACTGCGTACAGATTTCATTAGCAAATCGGCATATTAACAAATTAGCACCTTATTTGCCTCTCGGATATTTGCAGCAAGACGGTAAAGCATTGTATACTTTTGCATCGGCTTTGTACTTTTCTGTATCGTGGCCCACAGCAGCAACCGCCTTGCTCACTTTATCGACATTGGTTTTAGAAGCATCGAAAGTAATTTTCAGCATCTTGCTCGACTGATTCCAGTCGGCGGTAGTTACACCGGCAGTTTTCGCTGCTTTTTCGATACGAAGTTTACACGAGCTGCAATTCCCTAATACTTTAATAGATGCAGACTGTTCTGCTTTTTGCGCATTAATCTGGGTTGCAAATGCCACAATAATGGCTACGAGGATAAATTTGATTGATTTCATGATGTGTTAATTTGAAAATTTGAGAATTTGGAGATTTGAAAATGGAAAATCCTAAAACACATCGAGACCTGCAAAAACAGGTTTTATCGGCAAATTAGCAGATTCACCCATTTTCAAATTAAAATATACTTCGATGTATTACACACGAAGATACAACAATAGTTACCGGAATGATCCTTAAACAATCATTCAATCAAATCAAAAGGACGGATTTCAGGCTAAGCAAGTGCCTGGAGGAGTACAAAGGAGGAGGATAAACGTTTTCTGTCAATACGACTGGCTGCGCTGTAACTTCACACAACAATTGATTGTTAGGCAAGTCAATATGCCATGTAAAATCAACATTAACCGAAATTTTCGCAATCTGATCGTTCAGATCGATTTGCACACGGGTAAGCTTGCAGCAATCTTTTTTTCCAGCATGAGACATATGTTCGCACGACATTGCTTTAGAAGTTTCGTGCTTTTTGGCACAGCAATCGTCAATTTCTGGAGCTGATACCGGAGCAACAGGCAGATTGGCCATATTGAGCTCTTTTGCCATTTCACGAATACCTTTCTTGCTACATTCGGAACAACAGTAATGAATGTAGTTGACACCACTACCTACCAGAAGAACTACACTGGCAAGCAACGTGAGGATAGTATGTCGAAAAAATTGCGGCATTAATTGCAAAGATACTATTAAGAAAGTGGCATTATCAATAATCAAAATAATTATTTAATTATATTTAACATTACCAAATAGTAGCTAAAATATTATTGATTTTTATTCACCATAATTCTTTGTTTTGAATCTGAAAAGCTTTTAACGCATACAAATTCATCGGCTAGCGAAAGAATCAGGTAGAGAAGTTTCGGATCGTAAGCCAGACGGTATCCTCCTGAGAAAGACGCGAGGATCTTGACGGATAGCTATGATAGTTGACCACTATCGCCAGGCTTTCTTTGATAGCCCTTTAAAGGTGTTTTCTGACAATATTAATTTTACAGTTTGTATTTGTTCTTAATCGTGATGTGATGATAAGTTCGACATTAAAACTCGCTTTTTTAACGATGTCTAATACTTGTTCTTCGGTAATTCTTTCCGATTCTACGGAAAGTACTTTGCCTTTATTAGCCGTGCCCACATTCCATTTGCGGATACCTTCTGCATTATCCAGATGCAGCCTTAATGATGCCACACATCCACCACAATTGACATTTGTCCTGAATTGAATTTCTTTGCATGTCATTTTATTGAGATTTTAGTTTAGGTTTTATTTACTATTGAAACTCTGTCAGCTTATTTTGGTAAAATCGTATAGCCTGTTTTTTTTTCAATGGCTTCTGCTTACTTGTTTCGAATTTCGTCGGGAGCACTGAAAATTATGATCTTCCCGGATTCTAGGCTACGAACCTGCATGCCTCCTATTCTTTTAATACATTGCTTACCCGTCTTCGGCAGGGTGTACTCTGCATATTGGGAATGCGAATTATTCCTTTTTTTATTTTCATTTGTTTTTTGATTATACAAAGTTGATAATCCTTTCTGGGAGAATTGTTGTACTATTCCTCGTTTGAGTTACATTATTTACTTTTTCCACTTCAAACGCAGGCTGTTAGACACTACACTCACACTACTCAAAGCCATTGCAGCACCTGCAACCATCGGGTTCAACAAGAATCCGCTGATTGGGTAAAGAATACCTGCAGCTACAGGAATACCGATAAGGTTGTAGACAAATGCCCAGAACAGGTTTTGCTGAATGGTTGCCACGGTTTGTCTGGATAAACGAATTGCTTGCGGTATTTTGGCAAGGTCTGACGAGATAATAGTCATCTTTGCCACGTCCATTGCGATATCGCTACCTTTACCCATTGCAATACTGACATCTGCAGTGGCCAATGCGGTACTGTCATTTATACCATCGCCCACCATTGCCACGACTTTACCTTGCTGTTGTAGTTCTTTTATAAAATTGGCTTTGTGTTGTGGCAGCACTTCTGCTTTGTAATGCCTGATACCTGCTTGTTGTGCTATCGCTTTGGCCGGAGCTTCATTGTCACCGGTAAGCATATACAGGTCGATACCCATATCCTGCATTTGCCTGATGGCTTTTACCGACGTATCTTTGATTTTATCAGAGATGGCCATCACCGAAAGAGCCTGGTTTGTATTTGAGAACCAAATAACCGTTTTCAATTGTTTTTCCCATTCATCGGCCTGAGTCTGCAATTGTTCTTCAATGGTGATGTTATTTTCTGCCAACAGTTTTTTATTGCCTGTAAAATAAGTTTCATTGTTATAAACGGCTCTTACTCCTTTGCCTGTAACGCTTTCGAACGTTGATAAAACAATGGGCTGTACATCCTTCAGATGTTTTATCACAGCTTCAGCTAATGGGTGCTCCGATTCTTTTTCCATGCTCAATAAAACCTGTTGGCTGGCATTATCGTTATTCATCCATCGAATGCCAGTAACTTGGGGTTTACCTTCGGTAATGGTTCCTGTTTTGTCTAGCACAACAACATTTACTTTTTTAGCCAATTCCAGGCTTTCGGCATCTTTAATCAAGATACCATTTCCCGCACCCTTACCAACCCCCACCATAATAGCCGTAGGTGTAGCCAAACCCAAAGCACAGGGGCAAGCAATAACCAACACCGTAACCGCAGCTAATAATCCATGTGCCATACTGTTATCACCTCCTGCGATTAACCACAAAATAAAAGTCAAAATTGCAATACTTATCACAATCGGAACGAAAATACTTGCAATCTTGTCTACTAGTTTTTGAACAGGAGCTTTACTACCCTGTGCATCTTGCACCATTTTTATTATGTGGGCAAGCATTGTTTCTTTGCCAACTTTCACGGCCTCAAATCGGAAACTTCCCTTTTGGTTGATGGTTCCTGCAAAAACTTTTTCGCCCTCTTTTTTCAATACAGGCACTGGCTCGCCGCTCAACATACTTTCGTCCACATAAGAAGTTCCAGCAGCAACAATGCCGTCCACTGCAATTTTTTCACCTGGCTTTACTATAACAACATCGCCTACATTTATCTCTTCAATAATCACTTGTTTTTCAGAACCATCGACTTGTATTATCATTACGGTTTTGGGTTGTAATCCCATTAGTTTCTTGATGGCGGTTGAAGTATTGCCTTTGGCTTCTTCTTCTAATAATTTACCTAACAGAATAAAAGCAATTACTACCGATGCTGCTTCAAAATAAACGTGAGTATGTAATCCTCTTTGATACCAGAAATCAGGATAAAGGATATTGAACACACTGAATAAATAGGCAATCCCGGTGCTTAATGCCACCAATGTATCCATGTTGGCAGAACGGTGTCTTACCTGCTTCCACGCATTAACAAAAAAATCTTTTCCGAACCACAGCACTACAGGCGTAGCAAAAAACCACATGATTGCATTGGCATAAGGAATGTACATAAAGAACATACCGATGAGCACTACCGGAAGAGCCAGCAATACCGCTCCAAGGGTTTTCTTTTTTAATTGCTGGACTTTCTGAGCATGAATAACTTCTAATGTTTTCTGCTGTTTGGTTTCATCTTCTAACAGCAAATCGTAACCGATGGATTGAACTGCCTTTTGAAGTTTTAAGGCATCTGTTAGATTGGGGAGATATTCTGCAGTGAGATTTCCCGTTGCAAAATTTACGGATGCGCCAATCACTCCTTCTTGGTACTTCACCATGATCTCGACGCTACTGGCACAGGAAGCACAAGACATACTTAACACCGGAAAAATTGCCTTAACGGTAGGAACGCTATAGCCAAGGTCTTTGATTGTTTTAACCGCTTCTGCAATTACTCCATGGCTTTCTACAGTAATGGCAGCCCTGCGGTTGTTCAGTTCTACCTTGTGGGTTTCCACACCGTTTACCTGTGCCAATCCTTTTTCTACGATTAATGCACAGTGTTCGCTTTCAACATCCTCCAATGGGATGTAAATTGTTTCTTTATTACTCTTTGTTACCATAACTCGCTTGCTTTATTGTACATTACAAAATTCGCAAGGATATGAATAATGGCTATTGCGGAATTATGGAATTGATTTGTAAGATTTATACTTTGTCAAGAGGTTTTCTTTTATCCTCCTTAATTTGTTTGAAATGACTTGGTGTCAATCCTGTTGTTTTTTTGAATTGGTTGCTTAAATACGCTACACTTGAATAATTAAGTTGGAAAGCTATTTCACTTAAAGACAACTCATCATACACCAATAGCTCTTTTACCTTTTCTATTTTTTGGGCAATAAAATATTTCTCAATTGTAGTGCCTTCTACCTCAGAAAACAAGTTGGACAAATAATTATAATCGAGGTGCAATTCATCACTCAATATATCAGATAGGTTATTTTTCAGATCATTATCCTGATGATGAACCAACTTGATGATAGTATTTTTTATTTTTTCTATAATTCTGCTTTTTTTATCATCGATAACTTCAAATCCTAATAAAGTCAATGCCTTTTCCAGGTGTCCTCTTTCTTCTGTTGTCGGTTCTTTTTTAAGGGTAACCTCGCCCAGCGTTATGTGGTTTATATCCAAACCAAGTTTACCCAATTCATTTTGAACCACCATAATACAGCGATTGCAAACCATATTCTTAATAAAAAGTGTACTCATATTCATTTCCTGTTCAGGTTATACATTCTCAATCAACTTAATGGGCAAATTTACGATTAAAATTGAAGAGCTTCGGTCTATTATCTTTTCCCTTTGTCTTCTGTATAAATCTGGATTATTATAGCGGGTATGTCCAAAGAAATCGATTTTGGATTCTCACCTGCGACACTCTTTGCTTAGCAATTTTCCGAATCATTGCCTCTTTATTTCCGACATCTCTTTACAGAAAAAAATAAATTCCATTTTTCGTGCAAAGACAGTCTCAGTATTCATTCCCAAGCGTATCGGCTACGCATACCTTTGTGTCGTTAGAATGTAAATATTTCCGATAAAATCAGCTTATTAATCCTTCCATCCTTTACCGTTTCTCTCCTCGATATTGCATGAGCCTGAGATTCTAGTTCAAGAGCAAAGTTGCTTCCGGGCTCTTAACGGGAAGAAAAGTTCAAGCCAAAGGGTTTGGATAAAAATCTTCCTCTCCGTTGTCGAGTGTATTTTTCTCAAAAAACTTGCCTTCCCTAAACCCTTCACCATTTCAGCTCTTGAACAGAACTCACTCCGGCTCTTTAGACGCATAGATAAAATTCGTATTGTATGAAGATATTCTTTAGAATCACAAAGGCAATACTATTGATCAACTCCATTGAGCCTTTATTTATGAACAACCTCAAATCCTATTTCTAATTCTGTTTCTCCACTAAGTTTTTAGCAAAGTTACAGGAAATCAGCCACAAGCTGCAAGGTCAAGCACTGCGTGTTTCTGACAACAATCTCCACACCTTCGGGTAGTATTCTTGTCTAAAACCTTGCATGAAGTGGCTGCATTTCCTGTGAGCGTGAAAGCAAAAAATTATTGTTTCACAATTAAACTTTGCTTATCATGAAAATAGATTATTTCAAAATCCCGGAAATTCAAGTATCTTATAAAGATACTGTAAAAACGACGGATCGTTTTCAGATTACATGTTCAGAAGATACTGTAAATATCTTCAAGGTTGCTTTTGATGGCTGCATGCAGCATCATGAAGAAGCGTATGTCATTTACATGAATCGCTCCAACAGGGTATTGGGCATTGCCAATATTTCGAAGTGTGGAGTTGCCGGTACAATGGTGGATATTAAGATCATCATGCAAACTGCACTGAAAGCTCATGCTTCTGCAATTATCTTTTCTCACAATCATCCCTCTTCAGGACTTCAACCAAGTCAAGAAGATATCAAAATGACAAAGAAATTAAAAGAAGCCTGTCAGCTTTTGGAAATCTCATTTCTGGATCATATCATCATGACCGAAGAATCTCATTATAGTTTTGCTAATGAAGGGCTTTTATAGCCCTTTTTTTGTCGAAACGACATTGATACAATAGAACAGAATCTACCCCCTCTCATTACCGCATATTCCCTTAAATGCCTAATGTTTCAGTATAATCACAAAAAAGTCTCTGAATTCCTCCAGAGACTTTCATTAACAATGAGCTTTATATCTACCTGATTAATAAAATATTATTTGATTTTCAATTCTTTGATGGTTTGTGCCCGAATTATCTGGCTGTTGTCGATTATAAAATCCTGATGCCGCCCTCCGTTCTTTTCAAACAGTTCTACCACCAGCCGTTTATCATCCGGGATAGTAAATTTGCTCATCGCCAGCACAGTCCGTTCCTCACTCTTTCCGGCTATTTGTGTCACAAAATGGTATGCCCGAAGGGGCTCTATGACGGTTTCCTGAATAGCCGTACGTTTGAGGACTTTTTTGTCAACGATCTTCCATCGGATAAAATCCACATCATAGGGAACATTCGAGCTGTTTTTGATTTGCGTATGGAAATATAACATGCCGTCATAAGTATAAATCCCTTTCAGCTGGTACTGAATGCCGAACCGTTTACAACCCACATGCTTTAACATTCGTTTATCCTCCTGATAAATGGACTTCATAATCAGTTGGACTAATTTCGGGGATTGGCTGCCAAGCTCGGTCAGATAAACATCCATGGCATTGTTAGGCCGGTTGACAACTTCCCCGTCATGGATAAAATCCTTCATCTCCACATTGAGTTTCTGCGGTTCATCGGCATACTTCACATTGAAGGTATAAAAATTACCTTCGTCAGTGATTACCGAGAAATTGGTCTCTGTTTCAAATCCTTTGACAGCCGCTTTTACCCTTACGACATTATCCGAACCGTCGGCTATCCCCGCAATGATATTGGCAGAACCCAGATCAATATACTTCACCGCCGAAGGAAAGATAATGTGCAACGTTTTATCGAAAGTGACCTCGACTCCGTAAGGTGGAATCATCCTGTCGTACATAATTTTACGGGTCATTCCCTGGTATAAATCACCCGTTGACGGTTTACTTTGTGCTTGGATTGTAAACAGGGTTGCTACGAAAGCAACCAGAAAAAGAATACGTTTCATACTGATTGAAATAAATGAATTGATTATTGGATTGAGTTTTGTCTATCGCTTGCCAACAGAAATATCCTGTATCCGGCTTTCAGTTTGACTTTCACTTCTCGCAATTTTTTAGCTACCAATTGCGACGCACCCTGAATCAAACTGCGGCCCATATCGGCGGCCAGTTGTTGCCCGGCATTACCGGCCAAGCTTATACTAGTTCCGCTTGAAGTTCCCATATTGGCCACTACCTCTTTGGCGGCATTGACTTCGGTAGTATTGGGGATAAAAATGCCCCGTTGCCCGTCGGTGTCATAGGCAGATAAGGCCACCGGCAGGATGGTACCTGCATATTCCAGAGAACCGACCGTTATTTCCAACCGTTCTCCCTGTATTTTGGCCACTCCGGTAACAACTGCATTTCGGGGAACAACCAGACTACCCACCTGCACTTGCTCCAAAAGCCGTAGCCGGACGCTTTGTCCATCCATCACGGTTTGGTTGTTGTGGATACAGGCCGGGATGGTATTCCGTGTCTCCTGAACTACACTGGAAGTAGGAGTCATGAATCCGACATTTTGAACTGAATTGATTGTTTTTGTTACAGGAACAACGCCCTTATTTTGCGGCAGAGAAGAGACGGTCTGCTTTACCAAATGTGATACCGGAACAACCGGCATTTTACCCGAACCGTTGCGGGAAGAAAGCTGTCCGTTTACTCCAGCGGCAGTTGGTCCTTGTCCTTGCATTTGTGGCATATACCTAGCCGCCATCTGGTAGGATTTCTCCATCAGGGCAACTTGTTCATCCACACTGTTTTTGTGATTCTCGTTTTCGGCCAACTTGGCTTTGGTTTCTTCCAGTTCCTTGGCTAAGCGTTCCTTTTCAGGATCTTGCCTGGGATTGTCATAAAAGGTTCCCAATGTCCGGTTAATATCCCGGTAGGCTGAAACGGAGTTCTGAATCGAAGAAGAGCGGGATGTTCCAAAGTACCGATTGGGATTGGAACTTTTAATCGTGTTTAGAGCTATCCCGTTACCGGCAAAAGCACTCTTTTCTTCTTGTAATGGACTTTCTTTCCCATCCTGTCCCAGCATGGCGGCAAAGTCCTGCAGGGATCGAACTTTCTCTTCTTTCTTTTGACGGTCCTGTTCTTCTTCATAAGCCAGCTTCTTGTCCCCTACGATTCCCTTATCTTTGGGCATAGGAATGTCAGGGTTGAATCCGTGCGTGGGTTGTCCTGTTGCCTTCTTTGTAGAGGAAGGTGTAAAGATCAACCACATGCAGGCTCCGAAAATGATGAATAACAATGCAAAGACTGCATACTTCTTCATCTTCTGCTTTTGAGCGGGAGTAAGACTGGGCTTACTCCCGGCTGTCGGTGGATTGTTTTCTTTCATACGCTTGTTGTTTGATTGGATTGTTAATACTATCGTAAATTACTTGCCGGTGGCACTCACCGGAGGTGATGTTTAATCGTCCGACATGTTCGATTCTCATACCACTGGCGATGGTGTCCTGGTACTGCCGTTGGGCATTTCGCCATCCGATGTTATAGATGGAGCTGACCGTCAGGTAGAGCGAACTGATTCCGAAAAGAGTGCACATAATTAGGATCGTAATGATCCGTTTCTCGGGAGAAAGTGTACCGCACATCCTTCGTAAGAGGTCATCCGACACATCCCGCCAATGATTGATGCATTGCTTTATTTTTTTCATAAGCGGCAATGGTTAGCGGTCGACGACCTTCAGATCCTTGTTTTCTACGATTTCGAAATTCTCCATCGTGAAACCATGCGGGTTGTTGTCCGATCGCACCGAATTAATCAGGTTGCAACGGGTCACCAAACTTCGTTCGGTGATATTGCTTTCCCGGATAATCATCTGCCGGGCATAGGTCACTACCCGGTAAGGATAACTGTTAAAGTTGCAAGCCATGCTGTCGATGGCGATGGTTTGGTTGACATTACCGGCAATGATCCGGTTGTAGTACCCATTCTCCGTTAAGTCCTTGTAATACCCGAAAGCACTTTTATCCACCAGGAACAAAGCCCGGTGGATATTGCTTTCAATGGCATCCTTATCGGGAGACAGGGTAAAGAACAGTTCATGGAAACGCTTGACATGATCACGGGCTTCCACCGGCCGATTTTGTGATAAGTCCTGCGAGAGGGCGAGCATCAGGGACTTGCCTCCATCCAACACATAGATCTTTTGACGTTGAGCTTCGGCAAAACTGTAGGCACTCCAAAGGGCATAGACCACAATTCCGGTACAAAGGCAGATAAAGACTATCCCGAAGAAGCGTATCTGCCGGAAGGATGATTCGATATTTTTTAATGATTTGAATTCCATAATTCATTTTATTTTCCGATTAATTTTCCAGCGATATTCCCGGCAGCAGCTCCAGCTACCCCTCCGGCAATGGCTCCGCCCTTGGATACCGTCGAGTTGACATTACGCCCAAGATTCCCCATACCTCCTGCCTGAATGATCCAGTTCGATACCGAGGGTACAGTAAAGTACCCGATGATGCCAATAATCATAAAAATCAAATAAACTGTATTTGAAGCATCGACAGAATAATTGGGATTACTTTGCAACTGAGTGATGTCATTTTGGAGCATCAGTACCTGTATCTTCGCCAGTATGGAACTGAACATATCCGAAACGGGAAGCCAGAGATATACACTCACGTACCGGGAGATCCATTGGGTCATCGTCGACTGGAATCCGTCATAAACAGAGATAGCAAACGAAATGGGTCCGAGAATGGCCAGCACGATCAGGTAAAACGTTCGAATCGTATCAATGACCAATGCCGCCGCTTGAAACAGAATCTCCAGCAGTTCCCGAAACCAGTCCCGAATGGATTTCTTCAGGTTGTATACGCCTCGCTCCACATACATACTGGTCATGGTGGCTAAATCGCTTGGTGACCAGCCCAGGTCGTCCAACTGCTTATCAAACTCTTTGTCGGAGACCAGATAGGCCGTTGTGGGGTTTCTTGCCATCGCTTCGTACTCCAGCTTATCCTTTTGTTGCCGGTATGCATTCATATCGAAGGTTTGGGATTCAAGCATCTGGTGAGAACCTATTACGACCGGGGAAAGAATCGAATTGATAGTTCCCAGTACAATGGTCGGAAAGAGCATAATGCATAATCCGATAGCAAAGGGGCGTAACAGCGGATAGACATCGATGGGTTCCGCCCGCGAGAGTGTTTGCCACACCCGGGAGGCCACATAGAACAGCGCTCCCAAACCGGCAATACCTTTAGCAACCCCCGACATATTACTACATAGGGGCATCATCTCGGTGTAGAGGTTCCGCAGAATCTGATGCAGGTTGGTAAAATCTACGTCCAATAGCATCATGGTTACCAGTATTTGTCGGTGGCGGTTCCGTACAAGGACATGACCCTGTCCGTATCACCGGTTTTCTGTGCCCTGAGGTAAGAAACCGAGATGTTTTTACGGGTATAGTACATGACCAGATTGCGATGTTTTTTCAATCGTTCGTAGACATCAGAGATAATGCCCATCCGTTCGCTGTCGGTCATCGACAAGCCGTTGACATTGACCACATCCTTTAATTCCAAAAGCATATCGGATGCCTGCTCCAGTAGTTTTGCATATCCGGAGGCAATGGCACTTAGCTCGCTCACAGTATAGTGAGAGTCGGAAAGCATTTTTTGAAAATTAGTGACGTAAATATCGGAGATGTCACCTACCAGCAGGATGGTATTCTGCACCTTCTTGGCGTCCTTTACCAGGTTATGAACCGATTTGAGGGCATCGTAATATTCTTTACCTTGTTGGTAAATCTTTACCGTTTGCTCGAAATTCTTAAGCATGTTGGACGCGGTTGTAGAGGTCTCCACCACGTTACGGGTCGTATTAACGATACTCTGTGCCAGATTAGTGGGATCTGTCACCACAAATTGAGCTTTTGACGGTAGAGTACTCAGGGCAATCAAAGCCGCCACTAAAAAGATTTTTGTTTGCATATTCTTAAACTTTTGACTTTTTGATGATATTTATTAGTAAGCTGACACTAAAGTCAGCGATTATTCATTTATGAAACAGAAAGAGTTTAACTTAGTCCGCTTTTATGAATTAGTTTACTATAAGAGTAAACTGATTTAAGGACGGGAAAGCAGGTATGAGGTATTCGTACCTGCTTTTTTTAGTTTTGAGAATTCAGTTTTGATTCCGCCAGCTGTTTGATGGCCAGTTCGATGTTCCCATCCAATTTCTCCGCCAGACGGAAGAGTTCCAGCTTTTCGGTCTCTTCCGTGGTGTAGGTGTAGTATTCTTCCAGTGAGACTTCTGTGGCATAAACCGCTGACTGTACTCCTCCCAATCCGATCCACACCTCTTTATATCTTCGGGATGGATGGTTGGCCATGTTGATGGAGAGCACCTGCGATTTTTCTTTATCGGTCAATCCCAGCAGTGCCTGGATGCTGTCGAACTTGTTCATATACTTGCGCTGGTCGAGCAGGATTTTACAATCGGAGTTGTTGATGATGGATTCCTTGACAATAGGACTGGCAATGATGTCATCCACTTCCTGGGTTACCACAATCGCCTCCCCGAAGAACTTGCGGACGGTTTTGAACAGGTACTTGATATATTCTGCCATTCCTTCCTTGGCAATGGCTTTCCAGGCCTCTTCAATCAGGATCATCTTGCGGACACCTTTCAAGCGCCGCATCTTATTGATAAAAGTCTCCATGATGATTATGGTGACAATCGGAAAGAGAATCTTGTGATCCTTGATATTGTCCAGTTCAAAAACAATAAACCGTTTGTTCAATAAATCCAATTGTTTGTCCGAATTCAGCAGGTAGTCGTATTCCCCACCTTTGTAATAGGGCTCCAGCACATTCAGGAAGTTGGCCACATCGAAATCTTTTTCCCGCACCTGCTTAGCAGTAAGTATCTCCCGGTACTCTCCACCGACAAACTCATAGAAGGTATTGAACGATGGAACAATATTGCCTGTGTCCAGCTTTTCGATATAAAGGCTGACGGCATTGGAAAGAGCTACCTCTTCAGAGCGTGTCGGCGGTTCATTATCCCGTTTCCAGAGGGTCAAGATCAGTGTCTTGATGCTCTCTTTCTTCTCTATATCAAACAGCCCGTCATCAGTATAAAAGGGATTGAAGGCAATTGGATTCTCTGCAGTATAGGTAAAATAGACCCCGTCTTTGCCATTGGTTTTACGGTTGATCATTTCACAGAGTCCCAGATAGGAATTACCGGTATCCACCAACAGTACATGGGTTCCCTGTTCGTAATACTGGCGTACCATGTGGTTGGTGAAAAACGATTTTCCGGAGCCTGATGGCCCAAGGATAAACTTGTTGCGGTTGGTGATGATTCCCTTTTTCATGGGAAGGTCCGATATGTCCACATGCAGGGGTTTGCCGGTTAGTCGATCCACCATCTTGATGCCAAAGGGAGAGGGAGAATCACGGTAGTTGGTCTCTTCGGTAAAGAAGCAAACGGCTTGTTCGATAAATGTATAGAAACTCTCTTCCGATGGAAAATCCCCTGCATTGCCCGGAATACCTGCCCAGTAAAGTGTCGGAGTGTCCACCGTATTATAGCGGGGCTTGCACTCCATCAATGCCAGCTGGCTTCCCACATCGTTCTTGATCCGTTTCAGGTCATCCCTATCATCCGACCAGGCTATCACGTTACAATGACAACGTACTGAAGTCAGTCCGAAGGAGTGGGCTTCGTTCAGGTATTTTTCGATCCATTCTTTGTTGATCTGGTTGGCACGGCTATAACGCGAAAGCGAGTGCATGTTCCGGGCTTGCTTTTCAAACCGTCGAAGGGTTTCCCCATGGTCATCGATAAAGAGATACTGATTGTAGAGATGGTTGCAGGAAAGTAGCACTCCCACCGGAGCAGCAAAAGAGAGGCGACAATCACTTCGGTCGGTAGAGAATTTTTCATAGCGTCCGTCTGTGGATACCTGTGACGGCAGATCTTCCGCATCCGATAGCGTATGCAAACAGAGCAAATTATCTCCGATCCGCATATCGGCAGCTGCAAGGGAAATGTCCTGCAAACAGGTAGTGTCTTCTTGTGAAAGCGAAAAGTATTTCTCAACGATCCCGGCACTCTGGGATGTTCCGACTATTTCGTCGGTTGACATCCGTTTCAAGAGAACAAAGCCACTGTCGTTGACAATCCGCTCGAACTGGCTGACACTCTCTAAAAACTTCACTGCGGTCTCCTTATCCTGAATCTCCTTTGGAACGATAAAGCCACGGCACAGGGTGGAAAAGTTACTCTGCCTCCGGCTTTGTTCTTTTGTGGTCTTTGTCAGGAACAAATAGCAGGTATGGTTCAGAAAAGGTCGTTCGTTGAAATGCCGTTCGAAAGATCGGGAGAGAAAGCTCATCCCCTCTTGTTGCATTTGCGGTTGGTAGTTTTCTTTGATAAACCAGTCCTGCTTGTGTATGATCGAATAGTCAGGCAGCACCTTTACCGCCTTGACCCATGCTGAGTGGATTGCTTCGTATTCGGGAGAGGTGACGGTAAAGAGTTCCGGCAACGCCACCCGGAAGGCAACCGTTATATCGGCATTCTTGCTGATGATACAATCGTGCTCCACAGAAAGTAGCGGGAAACGGCTTTCTAATGTTACGGCTTTTAAAGTATTTCTCATGCTGTTTTCGTTTTGTTTTTGGAAGAAGTCAATAACCGGCAAATGGCCTTGCGGCTGATGATGTATTTGGGATGGGAACGACGGGCTTGTAGTTTCATCAGACCGTGTTCGCCGTATTTGCCGTTCAGCGAAAAGGTCATCCAAACCAAAGCGGATGCCGCGCTAACGCCAAAGCCGATACAGATCCACTGGCCGATACCGGCCATATACATCACCACAAATAGGATGAAGACAGCCAACAGTCCTCCTGCAAAAATGAACAGGTACTGGCTTTTCAATCCCTTAAATTCTGCCGGTTTGCCGATTCCCTTGTTCATTGAAAATTCTGCCATGTTACAAAAAGAAGGAACGAAGGATGGTTGCCGAGACGATTAAAAAGATACAAGCTCCAAACCAGGAAGCGGCTGTTTTACTGGTGTCAGGATCGCCGGATGAGAATTTGGAATAGACCTTCACGCCTCCGATAAGACCGACTACGGCACCGATGGCATAAATCAGTTTGGTGGCCGGATCAAAATACGAGGTGACCATCGTGGTGGCTTCGGAAATTCCAGCCGAGCCATTACCTTGGGCAAATACGGAAGGAATAGCAGCCCATGCAACAGCAAATAGGATAATCGATTTCTTTGTCATAAATTGTTCTTGAATTATACCGGATGGATTGGATCGTCCATCCGGCAGGTAAATACTGAAAAATGTTAGTTTGGATTTTAGCGGTACTGTTCAGCTTTAGCCGTAATCAACTTCTTTCATCGTGCTTCTGTTTTTAAGTGTTATACAAAATCCCGAATATCAAACCCACTTATTGCAGCAGGATCTTCGGATCTATTTTGGAGTTGGACCGTCTCCCGGGTAACCTCTCCTTCCCTTGTAATTGAATTACCAAGAAAACAGTCCATTAACTCCTTTATCTTTACAGCTCGTTGCGAGGAGTTTTCTGTAAGTTGCTCGAAAATTTCACATCCTTCCAGTTCTGTAAAAACTTGTCCGGCTCTAAATCGTTCTTCTTTTGTCTCCGTCTCACTGTCGACAACTCTCATTGCCTGACCCATCTCATCAAAACTGGCTCCACTTGCAAATCCGGTTATGGAGGAGTCATTGTCCATTTCCATATCCTCATCGTCAGGTTGAATTTGATCGGTCGCAACATGTGTAAATACTTCGTCCAGTTTTTCATCCGGGACTCGTTTTGAAACTGTTTCATCGGTTTCGTCCGCGAAAGTAACATCCTTGTTTTTAATATTTTCATTTTCAAAACAATTGGCAGCTTGTGGCATTTCATCGGCCATTTGTGGCGCTTTTGCCGGGAGCTTGAAGTGACTCTTTCCTACAATCTCGACCTCGTCTTGTTTGTCTGCCACCGTTGTAGTTTGTGCCAGTTCTTCCGATTGCTTATCATGCTGCTTTTGGTTCCATAACAGTCGGTTCACAAGCCATGCGTTATAAACGAGGAGCAGGAAAACTAAAAATGTCATCATGGGTTAAAAAATAGATTTGAGATGTTGGTTATAGGACTCTATGATCTCATTCTGGTAAGTATTGAAATGATGAGTCAACACATTGTCAATGTAGCTGGCAATAGACACTTCATTTCCACCAATAACCTGTATGATTTTCAATATCCGGTCATGATAATCATTGCGGATATAAACCTGCTTTCCCTGCCGGGCAATGATAGGGGCCTCACGAACAAATAAGCTTTTGTAGTTTATTTTACTTTCTTTTTTCATTCTCATAAATTTCAAATTAAATCTTCTCGTTGTTTCTTATAGAGCTCATTAATCTCGTCTTTATGCATCTCCAGATGTTGAGTCAACACCGTGTCAATATATCCGCCGACAGTAATTTCCTTGTCTGCTATGACATTCACTATTTTGGAGATTTTAGAATGAACCTCCCGGCTGATATAGACACATTGGCGGGTTTTTATCTCATTTCGTTGTAGAAATATAGAATCATAGCCGCCACTCTGTTTCTTCTTACGTGGCGTCTCTTTTTGTGGTTCTTGAGCTTTTTCCGATGAAGCTTCTTCGTCATTTGTAGGCTGGAGGGGTGGCTGGACTTCTTCTGTCGGTTGTATGCTACCGTCCCGTTTCCGTTTTGAGATAGAAGCAAGCAATAATGCTTCATCAATGTCTCCGGTATCGTTTTTGCGGCTTCCCATAGGATTTACAATCTCATCAGATTACAGATTTCTTCCGAAAGTTCTTTTATATTACTCCCTTTCATCAACACATTGTCCATGGGGAATATAGTTGAACGGAAAACAGATTTACGTTCGGCAGATAAATCACGACGAAAACGTTTACTGTCAGGCAGATATGTTTTCAGTACCGATAATCCGAGTTGCGCAATAACCTGCTCGTAAATCTCATACAATTCACTTTTTTCACGCCCATCCACCATTGTCCAGAACAGGTACAAACCTTTTGCTTTTGCTAATCCGGTATTCATAAGATTTTCATTGAACATGGAGGTAAATTGCAATGTGCTCTCCAATACGATGCGATCAGCACTAACAGGGGTAAATATGTAGTCCATCTGAGCAAGGGTTGAAACTACGCCTTTGCTTTTCAGTGTGCCCGGTAAATCAAAAAAGACAATATCAGGTCGTAGATCTTCTTCCTGCATCATTCTCTCGGCATCGTCAAGTGCCTCGGACGGATTACTTGCGATAATCGGATAGGCTTTCTTCTTCAACTGCCTGAAATGATCGCAGGCTAAAGCTTTAAGAGATAGATTTTCATCTATCAATCTCACTTCTCTTTCCCTCATATCTACAATACTGTTTTGCGGATAATCACAATCGACAATAGCGACGTTATACCCTTTTACATAGTGTAGGTAACTGGCAACAAGAACCGTTACCGAAGTTTTTCCAATGCCACCTTTCTGTGTGGCAAATGCGATGAAGATTTCTTTACTCATAACTGTATTACTTTAAATTGATAATTAAGTGACTTGGCAAGTCATTCTTTTCTTGAATATTCCCATCTATATGTCTGCAATGAGTCAGTAGAGTATTCCATTGCAGGATTGAAGTCCTGAATAGATATGTTTGTGAATCAGTACGACAATACGACAGTGCAACAGTAAATCCCTAAATCTGCACAACAGTAAATATTTGTACCCTTATTGACCTGGAACAGTGCAAAACCAGAGTTACAATACCCCGGTTCTACCCTTATCAGATTCATTAAAACCGTATCTATTCATACACTTCTATCATTCATTATTCATTTACCTCGACAAATAAACAAGTAATAAATTTTGCTTGTATAGTTTTGGGAAAAGGTGGCAGTTTGTGGCGTTAAAGTGGTAGCTTATTACCCTTTTATACTCTGAATATCAATAAGTAACAATTGTATTTTTGCACCCGAATGACAACCCACATCTCGAATGTTTCACTACCTGGCAATCCGGGCTTACCTGCAATCCGTCCCAAGGCGGATTTTTATGTTCTCCGGAACATAGCAAGGTATCTTTTGAGCCGCTCGAAATGAATTCAGCTGCTCAAAAGTCCTTGCCCTTGCAGGGAGCTGGCAATTGCTCCGAAGTCGCATTGCCTGTTTCAACTGCCGGTGACAAAAAGAAAGGATGTTTATCGTCAAACCACTAAATCCAAAAGAATGATGAGTAAAGAAAAAAGAAGCAGACAGGGGCGTAACCCCAAGAAAGATCCGGCTGTCTTCCGTTACACGGTTCGCTTTACCGATGAAGAACACGCCCGTTTCCTCTCCCTATACGAACAATCGGGAGTATATGCCAAAGCGGTTTTTATCAAGGCACGGGTGTTTGATGCAACCTTCAAGGTGATGAAAGTGGATAAATCATTTATTGATTACTACACGAAACTCTCCGCTTTTCATGCCCAATTCAGAGCTATCGGAGTCAACTACAATCAAACGGTAAAGGAATTAAAAAGCCATTTTTCGGAGAAAAAAGCAATGGCATTACTCTATAAATTGGAAAAACAGACCATAGAATTGTCCGCTTTAAGCCGTCAGATTATCTCACTTACCCAAGAATTTCAGCAACAATGGTCGCAAAAATAAATATTGGAAGCTCGTTGTATGGGGCGCTTGCCTACAACGGAGAGAAGATAAATCAGGAGAAAGGGAAACTGCTGGCTACCAATAAAATCTTTGATGACGGGACTGGGGAGATGGACATCCACCGGGCGGTCGAAGACTTCAATCGCTATATGCCATCATTGATACGCACCGAAAAACCGGTGATTCACATCTCACTGAATCCTCATCCCGAAGATCAGTTATCGGATGTGGAACTGACGGATATTGCCCGGGAATATATGGAAAAGCTGGGCTATGGGAATCAACCCTATATGGTATATAAACATGAGGACATCAACCGCCATCACCTGCACATTGTCTCTGTAAGGGTGGATGAAAACGGGAAGTGCCTCAACAATGCCTATAATTTTCATCGCAGCAAATCCATTACCCGCGAGATTGAAAAGAAATATGGATTGCACAGTGCCGAACGGCAACGAACAACGAAAGCAGAACCTGTCCGAAAGGTTGACCTTTCGGTGGGTAATATCAAAAAACAGGTTGGAAATGTGGTAAAATCCCTGATGCGTTATCAGTTCCAGTCATCGGGAGAATTCCGTGCGCTGCTTTCTCTTTATAATGTGACAGTGGAAGAAACTCAGGGACAAGCTCACGGGAAGGAGTATCATGGACTGGTTTACTCTGCCACAGATGACGATGGAACCAAAGTTGGGAATCCGTTTAAATCATCCGTACTGGGGGAAACCGTCGGTTACGATACACTTGAAAAACAATTTGCTTTCTCCAAAAAACAATTTCAAGAGAAACAATTGCCACTAACTACTCGGAATACCATTGCCGCCGTCTTACAGCAGACTGTCAATCGCAAGGAATTTGTAGAACTCTTAAAAGCAAAATGTATTGATACGGTGTTTCGGGAAACAGAGAACGGACGCATTTACGGGGCTACATTTATCGATCATAATACCGCTTGTGTGCTCAATGGCTCACGATTGGGAAAAGAGTTTTCAGCTAACGCCTTGCAAGAACATTTTGCTACAGCGGCCCCCAATGCTGAATACAGCCAACCAACAAAGGCGATTCAGGCTGCAATGCATCACAATGACTCATCACGACCAAATGATTTTTCCAACGACAACCTGGGACTCTTCTCCTTTGAAACTCACGGTACGGATATCGAAGAGGAGGCTTTTGCTCGCAGTATGCACAGGAAGAAAAAAAGAAAACAACAACGTAATATCTAAGATTATGCAACAAGAAGATGATTTAAGGGCACTGGCAAAAATCATGGATTTTTTGCGTGCCGTCAGTATAGTTATAGTCTGTATCAATATTTACTGGTACTGTTATGAAGCAATGCGTTATTGGAACATTAATATTGGAGTAGTCGATAAAATCCTGGTGAATTTCAATCGGACTGCCGGTTTATTTTCGTCTCCATTCCTGACAAAATTGTTTGCCTTGATTTTATTGGCACTCTCCTGTTTGGGAACAAAAGGGGTAAAAGAAGAGAAAATAACATGGACAAGAATCTGGCTGATGGTGGGTACCGGTATACTTTTATTCTTTCCCAATGGATGGATACTTGGGGTCATGTTGCCTTTGAAGGTCAAAACTGGAATCTACATCGGACTGATGGCAATTGGTTATACCTGTCTTCTGATGGGGGGCTTATGGATGAGTCGTCTTTTGAAGTATAACCTGATGGAGGATGTCTTCAACAACGAGAATGAATCTTTTATGCAGGAAACACGGCTGCTTGCCAACGAATATTCCATCAACCTCCCTACCAGCTTTTATTACAAGAAAAAATGGAACAATGGCTGGATCAATATTGTGAATCCATTCCGGGCTACGGCTGTTTTAGGCACTCCCGGTAGCGGAAAGTCATACGCTGTGGTAAACAATTTCATCAAACAACAGATTGAAAAAGGATACAGCATGTACGTGTATGACTTCAAATTTCCAGATCTCTCCCTGATTGCCTACAATCATCTGATTCACCATCTGGAAGGCTACAAAATAAAACCAAAATTTTACGTGATTAACTTCGATGATCCCCGGCGATCTCATCGGTGCAACCCTATTCATCCTGATTTCATGGAGGACATAACAGATGCCTATGAAAGCGCTTACACCATCATGTTGAACCTGAATAAAACATGGGTGCAAAAACAAGGTGATTTCTTTGTGGAAAGTCCGATCATTCTCTTTGCGGCTATCATCTGGTACCTGAAAATTTACCAGGGAGGAAAATACTGTACATTTCCACATGCCATTGAATTTCTGAATCGACGATATGAAGATATATTTCCTATCCTCACCTCTTACCCTGAACTGGAAAATTATTTATCGCCTTTTATGGATGCATGGCTCGGGGGAGCGGCAGAGCAACTTCAAGGTCAGATTGCAAGTGCCAAAATTCCATTATCACGCATGATTTCTCCTCAACTCTACTGGGTAATGTCGGACAGTGAATTTACCTTAGATATCAATAATCCGGAAGAACCCAAAATTCTTTGTGTCGGGAACAACCCCGACCGACAAAATATCTATGGAGCAGCCCTTGGATTGTATAATAGCCGTATTGTTAAGCTCATCAACAAGAAAGGAAAACTTAAAAGTTCAGTGATTATTGATGAGCTACCGACAATTTATTTCAAAGGGTTAGATAATCTGATTGCCACTGCTCGATCCAACAAAGTAGCCGTCTGTCTGGGATTTCAGGATTTCAGTCAGCTTAAACGCGATTATGGGGATAAAGAAGCGGCGGTTGTAATGAACACCGTGGGTAATATTTTCAGTGGTCAGGTGGTAGGCGATACGGCCAAAACACTTTCCGAACGTTTCGGGAAAGTGCTCCAGAAACGACAAAGCATCACGATCAATCGTAATGACACTTCAACGTCTATCAATACACAGTTGGACAGTCTTATTCCACCCAGTAAGATTTCCGGATTGACACAAGGTATGTTTGTGGGTTCAGTTGCTGATAATTTCACCGAACGCATAGAACAGAAAATATTTCATTGTGAAATCGTAGTCGATTCAGAACAGGTACAACAGGAAGAAAGTAAGTATCGCCAAATACCTATCATCACAGATTTTACAGATAAAGACGGAACAGATTTTATGTCGGAACAGATACAGGAAAACTACACCCAGATTAAACAGGAGGTCAGACAAATTGTGGCAGATGAGTTGGAGCGCATTCGTAATGATGAGAATTTAAGGCATTTGCTGCCGAAGGAGGAGGAATAGAAATAGCGAGAGCCGCTTCAAAAAAGGCGGCTCTTTTATTCGACTAAATTATAGAACGTTCGGAATATTTCTCGTGCATAATATTTCGCAAATCTTATCATTCTCATAAAAGAGAGGGCAAAAGGGATAAGCATTATAATAGTAACTCGCCAATCAAAGAAATAGCAACAAATTATCGTAATAAGCAAAAAGACAACAGATAGCCCTCGAAACAGAGAATAGTTACTATTAAATATATCAACTCTGGATGTTTTTTCCTTCTGATATATGTAGTTATAGACTAAACGACCATAATCTTTAATACTTCCACCAAATTTATGAATCACTTTATCTTTTATTATTTGATTTCCATCAGAATCAAATAATGTATTTCCAAATCTATTTTTCTTTGTAAGCCATTGTGTAGGCATCCCTCCGGCAATCCACCATACAATATTTTCAAAAAAATTACCTATTGATTGTAATAAATGCCCCACTCCGTAGCATATCACAATGAAGATTAAAGTTTCTCCAAATTTACCAAAATCAACAATTTGTTTTTGATATACAAATTCTACTATCAACTGAATTGCATAGAGAAAGATAGCACTTGGGACTAATATTCCGACAAACTCATAAAAGGAAAATTCTTTTTTCATACTGTGAATGTTCTATAAATTCTTGATTGATCATCTTCAATTCTTATCCAAATATGTCCGTCATTTCTTGTTGTCAAAGTTTTGCGAAGGCTCTGTCTATTCCCATTTAAAATAATACCATTGCCACTAATTTTAGAACTATACAACTGTGCCATACCTTCTTGTGTTCCATGCTTCATATATGTATCTGACAAAATTACACACTCTGGCTTACAGTAATTAAACACTTGTTCGTTATATCCATCTTCTCTGCCATGATGCGAAGCAATAAAAATATCAGTCCCTCGAAGTAAAGTACAAATATTTGTATCTTGCAAATGCTTTCCCCATGCAGTCGAATCTAAATCACCCGGAATGCAAATCCTTGTCCCATTATATGTAAGGAATACAAGCTGACTTAATTTATTTGTATTAATGGGTTCGTTTGGAAAGTGGGATTTATTAAGATAATAGCAATGCTTTTGGTAAGGGGGATTATAATCTGCTACATCAGTTGTATAAGTATCTATGATATTTGTAACTTCTTTCAGCGCACTTGTTTCTTCCGGTTTGATGCTTTTTATTTCTGCACAAGTTAAATTGCGTGGAAATTTTACTGATTTAATATGAGTTCGACTCCTTAGATAAGGAAGCCCTGAAAAATGATCATGATCATAGTTTGTCAAAGTGAGATTGCTTAATATATACTTTCTGCGATTAGAATCATAAGACAGAAAGCGTTTTTCTATTAAAAAGTCAATGGGCTCAAATTGTTGCGTATTTCCACAATCAACCATCAAGGCATAATCATGATGATTTCTTGGATAAAAGAAAATACATTGCCCTAATTCTACATCAAAAATAAATATGTCCATCATAATATAAATACTATTTTAATTGAAAATTAATCGCTTACTGCAAAGATAACCAATTTAATTGTATCGGTAAGGGTATAAATTCTGTCTTGAAACTAAATGGGTAATTTGATGCCACGCTTAATGCATTCCACCACCATGCCAAGTACCGGTGGTTACCCAAATCTCATAATGAAGCAGCCATTCGCTTGTCCACGGAATTATTGTTTTTGCAATCATTTTACGTTCATTCCATTCATTCATAAGCCTATGATACAAGCATAAGTGCTGTTTTTCATGATTATAGGTATGGGGAAGTGTAGTTGCATCCTTAGCCAAAGGCAATGGCTTTGGGCTAAGTACATATATATTAGGGTTGCATCCTATATTATACTCTACCCTAATATCGTAAGTTATGCTTAAATTAGTTGGTTGAAGTTTTCCTTCCCAAATTAACCCATTATCATATCCAACGATTTTCAAGGTAGATTCAGGGAAGAAATGCCGAAGCATCCCCCCCTGAGCATGTACCGAAATTCGTTTCTTTTTAGTCATTGCCATGAAAATTATGTGCAGCTGCGGCTACATTACCTGCCGTGCTAAGAATACCTGTACCTGCTGCCATTTTTAATATCCCACTTTCCCGAAGATTACGATTTCTTTCGCCTAAAGTAGAGAACGTTTTTGTAATATCCTGCTCTCCAAAAGGCTTTTTCATCGCTTCGGCTATATATTGCAATCCACGTTTTTGCACGATAGCTTGTATATCTGATTCAACTCGGTCAAGCCATTTGTAGAAATTCTTTTCCCTTTGAGGATGCTCCACCCATTTGTCAGCAAAGTTTTCTTCGGGGTTCACAGGGTTTGGAATCCATTTAACAACTTTACCTGTATTTGGGTCATAACGGCTTTCAATATAGTTACTCATATTGGCGACCACATTCGTTAATGCGTCTATAATGGACGTTTCTTTATCATATGCCCTTGAAGCTAAAGTTGTAATAATTATGGAAATAGGCTTGTGTTCATCTCCGTTAAACATCATATCACGATGTCGTTTCAGAATTTGAACCACTCGTTGGAGCGGCAGTTTTTCTTTACTATGCTTAGGAACAGGATTTACAGCCTCTGAGAGCATCATAGATTTACGTAATGTGCTAACATCGGCTGCATTGAAAAACCATCCACCATAACCAAATGGATTGCTTTTCATCCAATTTTCAGCAACCGTATCTGTATAATAGTTATTTTGCTGATTATCGGTAATACGTATTGCCAATGACTCGTAATTTTTGTCCAATACCGTAGCCGAAAAGGCTTTTTCAAGTACAGTATCATATCCGTTACAAACAAGACTTGGTAGTATATCCATATGATAATTGGCACTGTCGGAATACATCAATGTCCAACATCTTCTTCCTTCCTCGTCAAGCATATTTTTGTAAGTCTCGTTAGCTTTGAGCCTATTCCCGACCGCCTGTTTAAGATGATATTGTGCCCATTGCGGATTTTTGCCAGTTAGCTCACACACTAAATCAATATCCAAATCGTCATCTTCGCAGACAGGCTTAATCATTGTTCCGAGCATGAATGAACCCTGTGGACGAATGACTGGTTTATATGGAGCAAGTGATGATTCCGGCTTTGCTAACCATTCGCCAACTGCACCATAACTACTAACTGCGGCATTATACTGGGTTTCTGTGATGTCCAATGTTTCGCCGAGTGTTTCTAAAATCTCGCTAAATTGTTTTTTTTCTTCTTGCGTAAGCATATCTATTTATTTTATTGTTATTGTCTTATAAAAATCGTTCTTCTCCTTATTCGCATCATATATCGTCATTGGCATATCGACTTTGGGCATCCACACTCGCCCCAGTTCAACGGATGCAGAAACAGGCATAGTCGGGAAAATATGCAAATCCGTATAACCGTGATGCGATTTGATCTTATCAAAAGCATATCGAGCAATGCGACGAAAATCAGATAGCAATGCTTCCGTTTTTAAAAAATCGTTGTGAGGAGCACCGCTTATGGTGATTTCCCATATACTTGTATTATCTCCCAACGCTTTTTGTATTCTATCATATGTTACTGTTGCACTCAAGCTAAATACAAGAACCGGAACTTTCGTTTTGTCGTCTGGTTCGCGAAGAATATATTCAATATCAGAAGAAGCAGTTTGCCACTTCCATGTAGAAGGCTCTCTGTGTTTCTGATATACTTTGACATTATTCAGATCGTTTAATAGAACTCCGAACTTTATAAGCAATGGTTGCGGAGCAATTGCAAACACCGAATAGTGATCAGTATTGCCTTGCATCAATCGTGGCTTTATTTTCAGATTGAACTGTGTGAAAAGGTTAGCTTCTTCTGTGATCCAATAAACGTCCATATCATCTGTTAAAGAAGCATTCTTATATCCCAACTCAATCGGATAATCGCTTGCAGGATAATAATCGTATAACAACGCTTCATTTGCCGATTGATAAGACAAAGGAGAGTTATTAACCCCTATATTTGCTCCATATAAGATTATTTCACTGGACATATTAGAGACAATGTTTGTTATTCGCTTGATGCGTTCTTCATGTTGTCGTTTCATTTCAAGAAGATAGGATTCAGTATATGTAATTTCATCCGCATCTACCATTCTGTGATGTGTATCACAAAGTAGCATTAAGTTATTAATGTCATTTGCTAATAGCTTTGACCGTTTCACATCACCTCTTGGACCGGTCGGCTCATCGCCAACAATATGGGCTATGTATGCACTATTACACTTTTTGTTGGTCAGAATGTCTGTGTGCAGAACCTTGTTGCATCCTGCATATTCACATCTTCCAGCAGATACTGCCCAAAGAAGATTTTTGTTTTTAGAAGAAATGCTTGTTACGCTCATTTATGTATCTATTTTACTCATCCTTATTTTATTATATACTGATTCCGTTAGGGTAAATT
Source organism: uncultured Microbacter sp. (assembly GCA_963678265.1). Lineage (GTDB taxonomy): Bacteria > Bacteroidota > Bacteroidia > Bacteroidales > Paludibacteraceae > Microbacter. Next base: position 2,924,398 of record OY782761.1, on the reverse strand, counting down.
TCTGCCTATTCGCTATATTATGCTTATATTTGCAGAGAAATTGGTATCCCTTCAACTATATACCAATTCCGTTAGTAACGCTTTTAGTATATATATATGAAAAGTGACGTAATGACAGAAAAAATAGATTTTGAGAATATGGTCGGTTCTGAATTATTGGAATATATCTCATTCAAAGATGAGTTCCCCAATGAAGCGGAGTTGGCTTTCTATGTATTCTGCGATAGATACCAACGAGACATATTGCAAAAATCCGAAATCCAATGTTCTAAATTTGAATATAATGAGGCAATAGCCTTTTTAGCAGCAAAATGTACTTTCGATAAAGTGTGGAACAAAGCTCAGACTTTTAGTATGGAGAAAGCAAACACGAAGAACATTGACAAAGCGATTCTTTTGTGGATGTACAAAATATTATATACCCAAATACTACTTTTTAAAGATAGAGATACTTGCGCTCAGCCAACAGAAGAGGAAGATTTATCTTTAATTGAAAATTTGGATGCCCTCGTCAATGTGTATGCTCCTGAAAATATTGAGAAACAAAAGGAACTGAAAGAGAATTTAAGTTTTTTGGAAAGAGTACTGCAAGGACTCTCACAAAAACACAGAATAATTTATTTTACTTATTTAGCATACAAACCAGAAAAAGACAAGAACATTCCACGTTCAATAAGCAACAAACTAAAAGAACAGTTGGATTTGACACAGGCTTCCATCAGAGTATATAGAAAAGATGCAACCGACCTTGTAAACAATTATATAAACAAAGTCAATGGGAACAAATAGTAAAAATAAAATCAATAATCAGAATTTGGAAGAGTGGTTTCGCTCTGCGGGATTCTTATTTCCAACAAATGAATTGGAACTTGCAAGATTTAATAAATTGTATGCTGATTATGACTTTAAATTGAAAGACGCTTCGATTGATGCAAAGTCTATAATTGAAGGAAATATTTGTTCTTGCGAAACAAAAGTGTTTAGCATTGGTAAAGTTGATGAAGTGAAGAATGAAATTGAAGAATTGAAAATGGTTGCACGAAAAGGACAGGGTGTTCCTAAACATATCCTTGATAAAATGACCAAAAAGCATCGCAAAAACAACGATGACAAAGAAGAATAATCCAAGAATAAAAAGACTGGCGGAGTTTATTGCCTTGCAATTTAATCAGAAAATCACTCCGCTTGAGGAAATTGTTTCAGACGAAAAATTAGAAGTATTTTACGACAATTACGAGAGTAATACTTTTGACGGAATGACAATTTTTGACAATGGGAAATTCTATATTCATCTTAATATTGACAAAGGCAATCAAATCAACACAGAACGAGGACGGTTTACTTTAGCTCATGAACTTGGTCATTATTTTATTGATACTCACAGAACAGGTCTAAAAAATGGCTTATTGGAGCCACATCCATCTTTTACCAATAAAGCTCAATTTACAGCCATTGAGCGTGAAGCAGACTATTTTGCATCTTGTTTATTAATGCCCGAAGAACGTTTTCGAAAAGACATAGGAAATAGAAAATTCGGTATTGATGTAATTGATTTCTTAAGAACAGAATATAGGGTAAGTAGAACAGCTTGTGCTTTACGATTTGCCGACATTGGAAACCATCCGATTATGGTTGTGTATGCGGAAAATAACATAATTAAGTGGAAACATCCAAGTGAGGATTTTCCATTTAAATATTTGATTAATGATAATATTGTTCCGAAGAATACGGTGATGGGTGATTATTTTCACAACAATCAAGCTGATGTTTTTAAAACAGAACAGGTATGGGCGATGGATTGCTTTCAATATGTGAAGGATAGAGATATACGAAGGCAATTCAAAGAACATTGCATTACATATAAAAATTCGGCCTTAAGTCTTTTTTGGGAAGACTAAAAAAATATTCTCATCTTATCTTCGTTTGAAAACAGAGATCTTTTGCCGAATTCGCAAATAACAAACTCAAAACAATTGAAATTCAATCCAATAACCAACTTCGGTTATTCTGAGACAATATCGGAATCACATTAATATAATAATGCAAGATTGTATTATTTTCAACTTCAAGATTCCACACTGATCTATCGATATAATTGACACACATTACAATTAATTCATTTCTCATCATCCAATTCCATTCGTCGGTTCAATTGTTCCCTCATCTTATCCAGGTAATAAGTACGACTATCATTTTTCCTCCGCTTTATATCCACATAAGCGCTGTAACAATCTTTGATTTCTATGCCAAATTGTTCACTTACAAACCTTGCCAATTCAGTAATCGCCGTCTCTCCATTGTTGATGCTTTGCATTTCAACCAATCCGTAAATAAGTTCCACAATCTCAACAACACTGCCTGTCCACTTGTATTTTAAATCACTGGATTTAGGGGTTTCCGAAATGAATGTTGGCAAAGAGATACACTGCTGATGCATCTGTAAATTCCTTAAAATGTTATGAATAAAAAGAATAGCTTTACGGAGGCAGGAAGAATTTTGAGATAACTCTGTGTTTTTAGAGGAATTCCTTCGATTATGCTCGTTTAAACTTTGTAGTTCGACTTCTGTATATGTCAATACAAAAAACAATTCTTGCGTATTATGATTGTCTGTATATAAAGAGAATACCTGTTTTATAAAATCACTATAGGCAACCGTGATCTCACTGCAATTTATTCCCTTAATTACTAGTTTGAAAAATTCGGTATTTGTCAAAATGAAATAATCCATACTCGCTACTTTTTAGATAATCACATTCTCTTCCAATGAATACATAAAAAGTATGGCAAATGATGATCCCAAAAGTGAAACAACATAGAATAATAAGCAAATATCTCTATATTGCAGACACATACAACCTTAACTTCTTATTCTGACAGATTCATGGATAAAACAAAAGCGTAAAACGACATTACAGAATGTTAAGTCGTTTTACGCTTTTCAGGTTAGATCACCAATCAGGTTATTTAGTTCTTCGATAAATTAGGCGAAAGAGTCTTGGATTTATTGACTGTTGTTCGATTAATTTCCATTCAGGCAGGTTGGTAAGTTCAGATAAACGGAAGCCTATATTTTTCACAGAAGGAATTTGGTATAAAATCAATTCGTCCACTAAATTGTATAAAAATAACCCTTTTACAAAATCAAAAGTTAAAGATGTTGTTTTGACAAAATAGTTTGATGCTGACGCTTTTCGTTTTTCTTCCAGCAAAGCAATCAAGGAACTATCTTTATTCAAAATAAGATCAGTTCGTTTCTTTAAGTTTTCGATCCCATATTTACCGGATTCGATACTGATATTGAACGGATCATTCAGTACAAGACTACCATCCGAAGATACAACAGCAATAACTTGTATTTTCATCTCCCTTGTCGTTATTGTTCGCAAGAGGTAAAAAAGTAGCGTGGGACTCACGCTACTCAAACAAAGGCTCTGGTAAGCCTAAACAGGATAACGCAAGCCCACGCTATGACAACGCATAGCATAAGCATTACGCAATTCGTTCCTGTTACTTAAATTTACCAGATTCTTGTTTGAAACTTCTTGCGAACTTATGTATGATATATGTTAACGGAAAGTCCTGCTTACCGTTCTATCTTATATGTCTTTTAATTGTTCAAAGATACGTAATTTATCACCAATCTTTCCAAGCAATGAATAACCTTCCTATCCTATCCCATATTTCTTCATTTTTTCATACAGTGTCGGACGACTTATCTTTAACAGTGACGCAGTAAGGGCCTTGTTATAGCGGGTCACCTCCAGAGCCTTTATAATGTTTTCTTTCTCTTCATTTTCTATTTTCAGATTACAGCTTTCAGCCGCTGCATTCTGATCAATTTCCAAAGCTTCAACGCCAATCGCATCTCCTTCTGTCATCAGCACCGCACCCCGAACACAATGGCGTAATTCCCGTACATTGCCTGGCCAATTGTATGACTGCAACAGTTTTTGTGCATCCGTATTAAAACGATTGACCTTTTTACTAAATTCACAGCAACTTTGTTCTCTGAAGAACTCTGCCAGAGGCAAAATATCTTCCCTGCATTCAGCCAGTGACGGCACATTAATTATAAATTCGCGAAGTCTATGATACAAATCTTCCCGAAAACGACCCTCTATAATTGCCTTTTCTAAAGGTTCATTTGTGGCAGTAACAATTCGAACGTCAGCTTCTATTTCCTGTTTACCACCAACTGGGCGGTAACTATGTTCTTGCAATGCCCGCAGCAATAAAACTTGTATTTCATACGGGAGATTGCCCACTTCATCCAAAAATAAAGTGCCTCCGGAGGCATTCTGTAATATCCCCGGCTTATTTTCCGTAGCCCCTGTAAATGCACCTTTCTGATGTCCGAAAAATTCCGAGGCAGCCAATTCCTTTGGAATAGCCCCACAATCTATTGTTATAAATGGCCTGTCCGATCGTGGACTGGCATTATGAATACTTCGCGCCACATGTTCTTTGCCGGTTCCATTGTCGCCACGTATCAAAACAGACATATCGGTTGCTGCCACTAATTGTGCCCGACGTTCCATTTCTCGTATTGCCTTGCTCTCCCGCCGGAAGATTTGAGGTTGCTTATGTCTGTTCTTCCTTTCTAAAAGATGCTCTATCAATACATACAGTTTCTCCGGATTAACCGGTTTGGGTAAATAATCTTCTGCCCCAAATTTCATGGCTTGTACAGCAGATGATATTTCTGCGTATTCTGTCATCACAACAAATGGAATATGTATTTGTTCCTTGTTTATCCATTTCAGGATATTTTCGACTCCATCTCCATCGGGTAACCGGATATCTGAAATAATTATATCAACACCGGATGAATTAATCAATTTGAGAGCTTGCCCTACATTCCCTACCGCCACTGTTTGGAGTCCTTTTCGTTCTAACCAATTAGACAACATCCGGCAAAGAACGGCATTATCTTCTATGATCAGTATCTTACTCATTCTTCTCTCGCATGATCTGTTCTGCCGCTTGAGCCATTATCCGTTCTCCTGTTTCAATGACCTTGTTAATAGCAGTCTTCACATTGTCTGTAATGCCAACTTCTTCAGTAAGTAAACTTCTCAAGTTATTCAATGGCAAGTCCATCCGTATAATTTCCCATAAAGGAAGTAAATGATGCACCATTAAAATTATTGATTCACGATCTCCACTCTCAAGATATCTAATAAGCGTATGAATACTCTTATCTGTTTCATGAATTAATAATTCAAGCATATCTCTCCCATTATTCTCACCAGAAAGCAACCTTGAGAAATCCGCTTGTAAGACTGGTTCTACAGGTAGTGAGTTGATGCAACGTGACAATGCTGATAATAATTCATTAATTGAAAATGGTTTGTATAAACATGTACTAAATCCTGCTTCTAAAAATTTTTCTTCTTTGTTCTCTGTACGTGCTGTCAGTGCAAGAACAGGAATAGTTCTGGAGGTTCCGATGTTAGAAGTTCTTAATAGCTCCAACAGTTCATAACCATTGACATTAGGCATCCGAATATCTGTAATAAGAAGGTCATATCGATATTTTCTCATTAACACAGTCAACTCTTGCACATGCTGGCAAGTATCGCAAATTATTTGATATCGGGAAAGCATATCCTGTGTCATTTTTAACAAGACAGCATCGTCGTCAATAACAAGTACTCTTATTCCTTGTGGAATATTTGCGAACTGGGTGGGTAGTTGTTTCAACGACTGCTCGTTTGTCAAAGCAAGTGGCATTGTCACAACAAAGGTACTTCCTTTCGCAAGCTCACTTTTCACTTCAATTTTTCCGTCTAGTAGTCCGATAAGTCCCAACGTAATAGATAATCCTAGTCCAAATCCTTCATGGGCTTCTGCATTTTCAAGCCGTTCAAAAGGGAGGAAGATACGATCCACCTGTTGCTGAGACATACCAACTCCTGTATCAGAAACCTCCATTTTTAATATTTCATCTTTATAAGAGAGGCGTAAAGTAACATTGCCTTCCGGAGTAAATTTTAAAGCGTTGGACAGCAGATTACTGCCTATTTGAATGAGACGTCTCCGATCCCCTGTAACGACAATATCTTCTCCCTTATATTCAGCAGTGAATTTCAAATCTGTTTTTTGCGCCAATGGTCGAAACTCCGACTCCAACATTTCAGCCAAACTTTTAAGTCGGAAAGGCATAACATCCTGTTGCTCTTTACCTGTATCCAATCGATAGAAACTTAACAGCGCATTTAACATGTCGATCATCCTATCTGAAGATTGCAATATCGTTTCACAAAAATGATTTCTCTTGTCTTTGTAACGTTCTTCGATTATTAATTCCGTACATCCTCGTATGGAAGAAAGTGGAGCCCGGAGATCATGACTGACCGTTAACATCATATGCTTGCGAGAACGCAACAGGTCTTCATTTTGTAGATTCAATTTCTCCAATTGTTGCCGGTAACGATACCTATTTTTCAAATCACGATGCAAAATTATATAAAACACAATTGCAAGAAGCATTGCACAAAGCCCCAAACCTGAAACTATCTGTAAAGACCTTTCCTGTCCTAAGAGATACGTTTGCGCTTTTTGCCGCCTCTGATTCTGCTCATCAATATTAAATTCAGTTATTAACCTACTAATTTCGTTATTCAGGTAAGTATTCTGACGATTCAAACTATCCACACAAGAATAGAGTTGAGCACTCTTTTCTTTATGTGCATGTTGTACTTCTCGCACAAGTAGATGGAGTAAAGCACTTGAATGAGCTTGATTTTTCTTGAGAATGGTGTCGTTATTCTTTTTTATTTGATCGTTAATTTTCTTTTTACTGGGAAATAAACCGAGAAAACCACCTTTCTTTTTATCCTTGGTTTTATAATTATCTTCAATCTGTTTTGCAAGGTTTTGCTTCTCTTGTTTGGCTTGCTGAATAATAGTTGGGATTCGCCTGGCAATAATTGTATTGGTAGTGTGTAGCGCTTGTACATCATTTGCCATTGCTAGTGTCAACTCTTTTTTAGATGAAAGTGCTGAAATAATAAATGCAATGCGTTGACACTGCTTTTCATCCTGCAATTGTTTTTGTAATTCTTGCAATGAAGTTATGACTTGGTGCTGTTTGTTCTCATAAACAGTGATGCTTTCTTGATTCCCTGAAACTACCTGCTCACTAAGCAGAGAAATATCAAGTATCTGTATTGTTATATTTTCGACTTGTTTTCTCTGTGTAAATAACCTCTCTGAATGTTCATCAATTGCAAACATCCGACGATTCTCGCAATAAACTAAAACAAGCAACAATAGAAATAACAAAACAAGAATCACATAACCAATGATAATTTTTAACTTTATGGAAGATAAAGAAGCATACATATTGCATATTTGAAATCACCCAATGAATGAAAAGTGAGAGTAAGATACTCTATAAGATAGGATATTATCAAGCCACATTAATTCAAAAAAGACAATCATTTAAGTAAGAATACCATGATAGACAATTGTTTACAATTAACATAATAGATACATTTAATAGCAGCTTAAATCTCACAGAATATTGCAGATAAAAACACTTTGTTCTTAATGACATTTATCTAGAATTACAATAAAAATATCTATTTCGATTTATATAATGCTGGAACTCCTATTTTGACCTTTTCCCATAATCGCTAGGGCTTTCATTAAAATAATCTCGGAAACATTTCGTGAAATATGAAGGAGACGTAAATCCAACTTCATAAGCTATCTCAGAAACATTCTTTTCGGTTGTTAATAAGAGATTTGCAGCCACTTTCAAACGAATTATTCTCACCAGTTCATTTGGTGCATAGTTAGTTAAGGATTTAATTTTTCTGTATAGCTGGATACGAGATAATCCGATCATTTTGCCTATATCATCCACGTTTAATTCACTATCGTTGAGATTTTCTTCAACCAGTTTGTGAAATTTGTTGATAAATGCTTTGTCAATACTTGCAACATTATCCTTTCTTTCTCCAAAGGTCAAATTTTTTTCAAAGTATTCTTTTACTCGTTTCCGGTTTTCAATTAGTTTTCGGACTCGAATCATTAAAAGGGCTTCGCTAAAGGGTTTTTGAATATAAGCATCTGCACCACTTTCAAATCCGATAGCTCTTTGCTCATCAAGTGTACAAGCCGTAAGTAGCATTACAGGAATATGACTTGTTGAAAGATTTTCTTTCAATTGTTTACAGAGTTCATATCCATTCATTCCAGACATCATAATGTCGCTGATTATTAGTTCAGGAACATATTTGATTGCTTTATTCAGACCATTTTGTCCATCTCCGGCTTCAAGAATCGTGTACTTGTCAGTCAATAGACTTTTTACGTAAAATCGTACATCTGCATTGTCTTCTACAATCAAAATCATAGGTTTACCAGTCTCGAAGGCCATAGGTTCTTCCATCTGATTGTTTTCTAATTCCAGATCTAGTTCAGGAACAATGGAGGTTTCAATTTTTTCAACGCTTATGCTTTGACTTACAGATTGTTGCTCTACTAATGGTATTTCTTTGTGACGAAATGGTAGCTGTACTTTGAAAGTGCATCCCTTCTTATTTCCACTTTCTACCCAAATTTTTCCATTGTGCGAATCCACTAATGCTTTTGTCAGGGCAAGTCCTATCCCCGATCCGGAAGTATGCGGATCAACCTTGTAAAAACGATTGAAGATATTCTCAATATGTTCTAAAGGAATATTTTTGCCATCATCTTTTACTGAAATAATTGCAAACTCTGATCCATCGATTTGTTTTTTGTGTAGTTTTACCTGAATATGTCCGTTTTCAGGTGTGAATTTAAACGCATTGGATAAGAGATTAAAATAAATAGTTTCAATTTTCTCATTATCAAACCACATCGTATAATCATCATCGGTAGAAGAAAAATGAAAATGAATATGTTTACGCTTTGCATATTCGTCAAAAGAAGTAGAAAGTTCGCTAAGGAACAGCTGTAAATTGCTCAATGTAAGATTCAACTGTAATTTGCCACTTTCATATTTTCTGAAATCAATGATTTGTCCTACCAATTTTAGCAATATATTGGCATTGCGTCGCATTAACAGCAATAATTTTTTCTCTTCCGAAAGTAGATGATTTGTTGATAATAATGTATCAATCGGGCCAATCAATAAAGTAAGTGGAGTCCTGAATTCATGTGAAACATTTGTGAAGAACGTAAGTTTTTCCTGAGTAGCTTCCTGTAAGTTCTTTGATAAAGCGAGCAATTGCTCATGTTGTATACTTAGCTTATCCTTTTGATTCTCGATGGCAATATTTTTTAGTTCCAAAGCTTTATTTGTTTTTGTCTTAGCTTTATATGCCCAAATAGAAATGAATAGTATTAATAGAGTGAGTAATAATATCAAAAACAATGAAGACAAAAGGGTCCGTTGAGTGGCATATTTCTCCAGATTTTTATTTAGCAACATGCTAATTTGTTCAATACGAGATTGATGCTCTGTAATTTGTTCATTTTGAAGTTTCAAAATACGTGCATTGTTTTTATCTACTGCTGCCGTGTAGAGTATATATTCTCTTTTGTATGGTTGATGTCTAAGAATAGCCAATGCTGTTTGAATCGCTTTTTCCCCTCCGGTTGGATAAAGAAAAGTGGCATCTAAAACACCTTTTATGACCTGCTCAACACCACCATTAGATCCAGGTAAGGCATCAATACCCAGAAATTTAATACCGGATCCTTTATTGTATTGTTTAGCGGCTTCATACGCTCCAATTGCCATCTGGTCATTATGCGCAAAGACAAGGTTTATATTATTTAATTTAAGCGCTTGTCGCATTTTTTGTTTTGCAGTTTCACGCACCCATGCACCATCTTGGGAGAATATTATATTGATTCCAGGGTATTTTGAAATGATGTTGATGAATCCATTATGCCGTTCTTCAGCCGGAGTTGATCCATTCAAGCCTCTGATCTCAACTATATTTCCTTTGCCTTTTAACATATTGGCGGCATAACGTCCTACTTCCTGACCAATCAGATAATTATTGGCTCCAACAAAAGACGTATAGTGGTTCGAAGCAATTTTTCTATCGACCAAGATTACTGGAATGCCGGCCTGATATGCTTTTTCTACTATTGGAGTAATCGGTTGTGCTTCATTAGGAGCTACAATGATTGCATCTACTTTTTGGTCAATAAATGACTGTATGTCTTGTATTTGTGTTCTGTTGTTGTCGTGCGCCGTTTTTATAATCAATTTTACATTATTGTAAAATGATGCCTCTAACCGCATTTCATTATTCATCGTGCGTCGCCATGCATCATCGCTGCATTGAGAAACGCCGATAACGTATTCTTGCTTTGACTTATTCGACTGACAACCGCTCAGGAATAGGATCAACACGACGAAAGACAACATATAAATGATCCGCATAGTTGATTTAAGGATAAAATAAAAACATATTCTGCTCAAAGATATGACATCTTTAAGCAGAATAATAATTTAGAACAAAATAATAAAACTACACCTTACATTGCCTTCGCCAATTCCCATATTTTGATTCCTGTTGCTTTGACTGTGCCCTTTTCAGAGAAAAAAGATAATTTAGAGTACGGTTGCGATGGGAAAAATATGTTAGTCACTACCACTTTCCCTTGTTGAGCAAAGATTTCAATCGAAGCTTCGTCCAATAAAATGTGTAATTGCAATGTGTTGTTATCCAATTTACAGGGAGCTATAGCTATTGCCGGAAAGTCTTTTGAGAATCCGATTTTGCCAGACTGGGTTCTATCCACAAAAAGTTGGCCTGTGGCATTATCATATCCAGCAATCAGATTTTCGTTTAAGCCATTGCTCAGTTTTATTCCGAATTTAGCAGGTCTTTGTTCTACAATTTTCAAATTTATAATTAGTTCTGTTTTGCAGAGTTTGAATGGAACCAAATTCGTAATGTCAACATTGTTATGAATTGTTCGGGGTTGAATCACTACTGATCGAGAGTGGACTTTGGCTATTTCACGAACAGGATTGCTTGCTAGTAGGTAGCCCGTGCGGCTCTTTACTAATGTCAGCTCCCGTGGTACAGTCATAGCACTTCTCCAATTCTCCGTCGGAACTTTTTCTGCATATTGCCAGTTACTCATCCATCCCAGAAATAGTCTTCTGCCATCAGATGAAGGAATGCCAGACCATGTCACTCCGGCATAATTATCTTTTCCGTAATCGAGCCAGCGAGTTTGTGTATCGTCCGGTGTAAATTTATTCCCGTCAAAATTACCTACGAAATATTGCGTTGCAGAACCTCCATTGGGTCCACCGGGATTAATGCTAACAAGTAACACCCATTTTTTTTCTTTCGAGCCCTTTACTTCAATAGGAAATAAATCCGGACATTCCCACACACCACCATGGGCTCCAATATTTTTACCAAAACCACTTTCTTTTTTCCAGTTAATAAGGTTATTGGAAGAATAGAATTGTACTTCATCACCGGCAGCTAATGTTAGTATCCATTTTTTGATTTGTGCATTCCACATGACTTTCGGATCTCTGAAATCGCGCAATTTTTCTACATTTGGTACTACTGGATTGTGTTTGTACTTTTTCCAGGTTCTTCCTTTGTCAAGGCTGTATGCCATTCCCTGATATTGGTATTGACTGCTACCAGATTTTTCTAAAAGGGGATTATGATATGCAAAAATAGCAACCATTGGAGGGTTGAGCTTTGAACCTAATCCTGAAGTATTGTCATAGTCAATCACGGCACTTCCTGAAAAGATGTAGCCTAAACTATCAGGATAAAGTGCAATAGGAAGATGTTTCCAATGCAGCATATCCGTGCTTACTGCATGTCCCCAATGCATGGGACCCCAAACGGAAGCTTCTGGATAATACTGATAAAATAGATGATATTCTCCGGCATAGTACACCAACCCGTTAGGATCATTCATCCAATGTGCTGCAGGTGTAAAGTGATAATTAGGTCTGTATTGTTCTGTTGACATTATTTTTTGTTGACTTAGACTATATGAACCAGCTATATTCAGAAAAAGCACCGCTATAAAACAGAAAATCGTTTTTTTCATACTTGATAATTCTAAAATTGTTTGACAATGAATTTCAAAAAAGAAGATCATACATACTAATCTATAATATGTGAGCTTATTATGATGAATCTTTATTGTATTATTCTCTTTCCCAAATTGAATTGAGATTCATTACATTTATTTCTTTTACTCTAATAAATCCACTTTCGGCAAATAATGAGAGATGATTAAATCTTTGTTGTGGTAGAAAATTTTCTGTCATTGCTAACTTTCCATTTTCTGTAAACAGTTCCAGTGAAGTGTCATCCAGAATCATAGACACTACCATTGTTGAATCTGTATGGTAACAGGGCATATATTGAATTCCACCAAATTGAGAATTATTTTGGGCAATTACAAAATTTGTACGATCAATGTAGTACCATCTTCTGAAAGTATTATAGCCGATGGTTAGTTTTTCTTTCTTGTCATTTTCCAAACAAATACCAAACGTTGGCGGAAAATTCATACGGGTCATTTCTGTAGTTTCAAATTTTATAGTCAGGAGAATAGGCGTTTTATTAAATCCGACTTTTTTGTCTAAATTTAAATCTCCATCTAATTTGATATCTTTTAAAGAAACGGTTCTTTTTATAAGTTGATTTATCGTTGCTACAGGATGCACAGAAAGTAGTTTCTCATTATAAACGGAATCAATTTCTAACGTGCGTGGAAAAGTCGTAGATCCTCGCCATGTTTGAAAACTTCCCACATTGGAGTAGTTTGTATTGCTTTTTAGCCCTATTATAACAGGTTTTTGATTGCTTAGAAGCCCGTCACAAATTACAGAATAAATATTATCTTTCCCATAGTCCAACCAATGCTGTTTCGTTGAGAGGTTATTGAATTCATGTCCATCAAAAGAACCTATATAATATTGAATTACAGATCCATCATTCTTATTTTCGAGTTGTTGGTCAATTAAGAGTGCCCAGTTTTTACTATTGACAGGAAAACAAGAAACTCTTGTCCATGTATTTAATTGCAGTTTAGCGGGCTTCTTAAAAGCACTTTCCTTTACCCAGCTTTTTAAATCTGTGGAAGAATAAAATTCCGCCGCTTCATTATTTGCTAATGCCATAATCCATTTAGAGTGCTGTTCATCCCAGGTTATAGTGGGTTTATAATTATTCATTAACGCAATAGGGAAAGAAACTTTGGCTAGGTCAACCGACCAGGTTGTGCCATTATCGTTACTGCGGTTGAGAATAAAATCGCATTGCCCGTTTTTATTTTTAACAAGCAGGAAAGCAATAAGAGGTTTGTGTTTTGTGGTGTTTATAGATGACGCATCATTATGATTAATCATTACATTGGCATATTGTAAAACAGAATTGCCAGTTATAAATTTGGCTCTTACGGGTTCATTCCAGTGAATAAGATCCTTGCTTAGGGTAATAAAAACCAATTGAGATTTGTTCTTATCCGATGCTTCAGATTGATAGTATAAAGAGTATAGTCCAGATTGATAAACCAATGAAACCGGAGTCAATGCATCAAAAGAGATCGAAGCAAAATGTAATTTGGGGAAATTAAGGGTTTGTTTTGAGATTACACCCGAGCAATTATAACCAATGATAATTGTAATCAACACCCATACTAAAAAAAGAAACTTTTTCACGGAATAATATTTTATGTTCTTGGCCCAAATTTGAACTTCAAAGATAGATAATAAAGGTATTTTTAATCTGTCAGGGTCATTCTTCATTATTTGACTTAATAAATTTTATATGATGACCCTGACAGATCGTGTTGCCCGCCATGAATTTCCTTCTACTGTTTTAGTAGAGTAATTTCCTGACTTACAGTTGTAAATGGCTGGTATTAATACCCATTATTTTGGGTATAAACGCCATGACTATAATTCATTTGATTATACGGAATTGGCAAATATTCGTCTCTGTTTTTTGTAAAAAGACCGTCTTGAAGGTAAGAGTGTACTGTCTTTTCTGATGCAAAGTAATTATTCAGATAAGTATCTGCTATGCCCCATCTTACTAGATCAAAGAACCGATACCCTTCCATGGCAAATTCCAGACGTCTTTCCCAACGAAGAGCTGTACGAGCAAAGTCTTGGGTCCATGTACAATTAGTGCCTGGAACATAAATACCAACATTATAGGTCGAAATTTTTGATCCATTTGCCCTTACTAAAGCTCCTGTACTGTTCGCCGCTCTGGAACGGACTTGATTAATCAAGGGAAGAGCTTCATTTTGACGCCCTAACTCAATCAGAGCTTCAGCTTTCCAAAGTAGAACATCAGCATAACGAATAATAATACGATTTTTTGTATTAGGATAAAATGGTCCTACTTGTACTGTACATGCGCATCCCTTTGGAACATTTTCCTTCAACGAAGCGAAATAACCATAGATGCTCGGCGTGCGATTCCAGCTTGCATCGTAAAGTACATTTGGATCATATTTATACGGATTTCCGGGTCTTGCAATAGTATGGTCAATACGAGGGTCTACAGCGTCAGTTGATGTGACTGCGGTATTATTGAATGTGCTAAACATCGGCAATCCGTTTGCATCTGTTTTGTATGAATTGGCCAGATTCTGGCTGGGTTTGTGAAAATCACAGCATCCTAACCCCATCGGCACAGCCAATTCATCTCCAAAATTCAACCTTCCGTATGTAGTTCCATCATTTGTTGAGTATTGTACTGCCCAGATTGATTCTACCCCATTTTCATAGCTTCCAGGTCTGAAATTATTGCCGAAATCAGGTTCAAGACTATATTTCCCAGAATTAATAACAATGTCACAATTAGTAATAACATCATTCAAATTGGCTGTATTAATTGAAGTAACATTGTGTTTTTCATCCTGTTGATAAGCTTGATATAATTTTGTTTTTGCCAAAAAAGCAGCAGCAGCAATCTTGTTAGGTCGGCCTATTTGAACCTGTGTTGTAGGTAAATTACTTACTGCAAATTGAAAATCATCTGCAATTTTTTGCCATAGAGCATCATTTGTTAAAGCTCTGTTTGAAATAGTTGGATAATCGGCTGATGCGATAGTTTCATCTATATATGGAATATATTTGTATAGAGTCTTTAATTGGAAGTACCAGTATCCACGTATAAATCTCATTTCTGCTTGTCTTACTGCTTTATTTGGATATGCGTCTGTTGTAAGACCATCCAAAATCTTAAGCGCAGTGTTGGCTCGGGATATACCGCAATACATGTAGTACCATAAAGCGTCAAATTGTCCAAATGTTGTATTGACATTTTTAAAAGTTTCGAGAAATCCGAATTCACCAATATCATTCGGGTCACGTCCACCTTTATAAGCATCGCCAGAGCGAACATTGCCATAAGGCCATAAACTAAATGGAACATCATAGTGATCATTTCCAAGAGAAGCATATGCTGCTGTGACATCTCCATCAACAGTAGCAGCTGTACTGACATAATCTTGGTTCAAAACCGATCTGGGTTCTACATCTAAAAAATTACTACATGAAGAGAATAAAGCTACTGTAGCAATTAGGAATATTATTTTTTTCATTGTACTGAATTTAATGTGTTATTGAATTCTAGAAAGATACTTTTAAGCCTGCTGTAACAGATGAAGGTATAGGATACCCATAAGCAGGACTTTCAGGATCGGTACCAGTAAAACTTTTAGCCTTAATCATTACCAGATTATGTCCACTGATGTAAAGGTTCAAATTGCCCAATTTTAATTTTTCAGTTAAGCTTTTGGGTAAATTATAGCCTATTTGGAGGTTACGAAGCTTGCAATAAGCTCCATTCTCAATGAAATAAGTAGAATATCTATCTTCATTATTATCATTCGTATAGGCAATCGCAGGAATTGTAGAGTTCGGGTTTGATGGTGACCATGCATTCAATAATCGGGTTCCTTTGTTTGATCCTGTTTCTTGTACTGACCAGAAGTCTGTGCTGTATTTCTGAGAATTGACAACATCTGTTTTCCCTAATCCTTGTAGGAATATTGTCAGGTCAAAATCTTTGTATGTCAAATATATATTTAGTCCATAAGCAAATGAAGGTGTTGGATCAAAAATCCAAGTCTGATCTTTTGTGTCAATTACACCATCTCCATTTAAATCTTTATAGCGAATTCTGCCAAGGCCTTTTCCTGACTGTGTTGCTGAGTTTGTAACCTGATCTGCCGATGTGAATAAACCATCTGCAACATAACCATATCCTGAACCCCAAGCATGTCCCAAAATATTATCGGTTGTACCATTTCCGCCATAAGCATTAACAACAGAAGCCGGTAAAGATGTGATTTTATTACGATAAGCGCTAATATTTCCACTTATATCAAACTTAACCGGCCCAAATTTTCCACGATAACCCAATGCCAGTTCAAACCCTTTATTAGACATGCCGGCTCCATTGAACCATTCACTGCCACCTTCGCCTTGTACTGCAATAAACGGAGGACTTACAAGAATATCTGATGTTTTTTTAATGAAGTAATCAAATGATCCGTATATGGTTTGATCTAATAGTCCAAAGTCTAATCCAATGTTAGTTTGAGTTGTTGCTTCCCATTTCAGATTGGAATTCCCTGTCTGCGTTTTCATATACCCTGATGCAAGCGTACCACTTTTAGAACCATCGATAGCATATGCAGTGCTTGTTGGTCTTGTCCATGTGGGATCACCACCAGAGTAATTGGTTACATAAATAGTTTGGGTGGCATTGTTTGCTATATTCTGATTTCCGGTCATACCCCAACCGAATCTTAACTTAAGATCAGAAATTTGTTTGAAGTCTTTCATGAAGTTTTCTCTGTTAAGTCTCCATCCCAATGAAAATGCAGGGAAAGTACCAAATCTGTTGTTTGCACCGAAGCGAGAAGAACCATCATACCGAATTGTGGCAGAAGCAAGATATTTGTTGTCATATACATAGTTAGCTTTTCCAAAGTAAGATAACAAGGCATATTCGGTACCAGTGCCGCCAACGGTTTGTGTTCCTGTAGCGTTATCGAGATACATGTAATTTGAATTTTCTGAAGCAAAAGCCTGTCCTTTGCCCCAATTGCTTTCATCTACTTCATCCATCACTTCAATACCCGCCAAAACATCAAAGACATGTTTGTCTTTTTTGAAATTGTAGCTGGCAGTATTACTCCATGTCCATTTTGAAGTTGTAGCATTTGAATTGGTAACAGCATTAATTGTTCTGCTTAAATATCCGGCTTGATAATTTAATGTCATCAGTCTTTCATACGCATTATTGTAATCAAGGCCGAAGTTAGATTTGATATGCAAATTCTTTACCAATTCGAGATCTGCAAAAACGTTTCCAAACAAATAATTATTCATGACTTTGTTTTGTTTGTTCAAATTCATAACCAACACAGGATTCATGCGGTCATTCATCCCTCCGTAGGGGCCTCCCCATCCTACACCATCAACTGTGTGTACAGGTATGATAGGCAATGCTTGTAATGCTAAATTTTCAGCGCCTTGATCAACAATTTCTGATGAATGACTTAAAGTTAGGTTTTCACCTACTAGTAGCTTGCCATTTAACAGCTTGTAATCTGAATTCAAGCGTGCAGAATAGCGTGTGAAGTTAGTTGTTATTACAATTCCGTTATTATTCGTATAGTCAAGAGCAAACATTGTATGTCCTTTATCCGAACCATTCATTATAGACATATTATAGTTTTGAGAATGTGCCACTTGAGTAATCTCTTTAAACCAATCAGTATCAGTCGATTTCATTGTTTTGGCAGCATCTATGTAGTCAGGAATAATCACTTTGTTAAGAATCGGATTTGTGTAATTTCCATTCCAATCAAATGAATAATCAACAGAATTGCCATTTGGATCTTGATTTGCATTGACTTTAGCTTGCCACAAGCACTGTCCGTATTGTTGTGCATTCAGTACATGCATAACGTTACTATACCAAGAAAACGATTGTTGAGTACTGGCTGTAATTTTCAATTGACCGTCTTTTGCTTTTTTGGTTGTAATCACAATTACACCATTTGCTGCTCTGGACCCGTAAATTGAAGCAGCTGAAGCATCTTTTAAGACTTGTAATGATTCAATATCATTCGGATTAACTACTTGCATTCCACCTGTTGTTGGAACGCCATCAATTACATAAAGTGGGTCATTGCTATTAATTGTACCAATACCCCTGATTTTAATAGAAGTGCCATTCCCACTGGGAGAACCATCGCTGGTAATATTCATACCTGGAATCCTACCTTGCAATGATTCTATCGGATTGGCCGCATTCGCTCCTGCCGTAATGGAACCCGGTTCGACAACTGTTATCGCTCCGGTAAGATCAGCCTTCTTTTGTGTGGTATAACCAGTAACGACTACTTGATCTAATACTTTTACATCAGAATTCATTACTACATTAATAACAGCTTTTTCTCCCACTTTCACTTCAACCGGTTTCATTCCAATCATGGAAAATACCAAAGTCGCCTCGCTGTTTTTAACGTTAATCGTATACTTACCATCGACATCTGTGATCGACCCAGTTTTAGACCCTTTGATAAGAACGGCTACACCTATCAATGGTTGCCCATCATCCGAAGATTTTACAATTCCCGAAACTGTTTTTGTTTGTGCGAATAATGTGAAACTAAATACGCATAAAAGAGTTAACAAACTCAATCTTCGCCAAACACTGCTTGTTAAATTCGTGTTTTTGTTCATACTATTAAGAATTAATGTTAATTAAAATGTGCTCTTACACTTCATTATTTCGTCTATATTATACTCAGGATTTGCTCCTTTAAAAGTCGCCACATATGCTCCTAAAGCACACGCATCACTTACAATTTGGGCAGGTGCTTCATAATTAAATATGCCCGAAACGAATGAGGCCAGAAAAGCATCTCCCGAACCAATTGTATTTTCCACTTTTACTTGAAAGCCGGAATGCTCAGTAAAAATTCCATTATGCAGCATTGCCGCTCCATTTTCGGCTCTGGTTACACAAACTGTTGCACAGGAGAACGTTTCTCCCAGCCAACGCATTTGTGTTTCCAAATTTTTCCCCTGTTCACCATGCCACGATGCTATTATATCCATTTCTTCATGGTTCAGTTTGATTATGTCAGCAAACAGCATCAGGTCTTCTACCAGGTCTTGAGAGTAATGAGGAGCGCGAAGATTTACATCAAATATCTTTGTTGCTTTTGTTTTCAACAAGTAACATAGCGTGTTGCGTGAAATTTCATGGCGGGCAGCCAAGCTGCCGTAAACGATTGCGTCAACCTCTTGAGTTTTTTTTATCAGCTTTTCATCCAGCTGAATGAAATCCCAAGCCGATGGGAAAGCAATATCGTAAGTCGCATTTTGTTTTTCATCGAGAAATACATTTACCACACCAGTTGGAATAGAAGAATCAACCTGAATGTAATCGGTGGTTAATCCTGCAGGTTCAATAAATTTAAGTAAGTCAGTTCCATCCTCATCCTCGCCTATGCGGCTGACCACATAAACTTCGTGGCCGTGCTTCTGAAGGTGAAAACCTACATTCATTGGAGCCCCACCAGGTCTTTTGTCTGTTGCGGAAATCTTGTCCCACAACATTTCTCCAAAGCATAAGATTTTTTTCTTGTTCATTGTTTTGTAATTGATAAGGTTATTTTAGTGTCTAAATATTTCTTTTTCAATTTGTTCTAGTGACTTTCCTTTGGTTTCTGGAATCCAAAATTTAACAAAGACAATAGCGATGATGCTGAATATGCCGAAAATGCCAAATAAGTACTGCAATCCGAGCGTTCCGTGAATGATCGGAGCAAAATAAACGGTCAAGAATGTACAAAGCCAGCTCACAGCAGTGGAAAAGGACATGGCAACTCCTTTGATGCGATTTGGATAGATTTCAGAAATTATCACCCACATAACAGGAGCAAACGAAGCTGCAAAGAATGAAATGTAAACTAATAAGGCAATCAATACACCAGCACCATTCTGAACCGGTTTTGAAAATTCAAGAGTCAAATATGCGAGAGAAACAATCATACCCACAGCTCCCCATAGCAATAACGTTTTACGTCCTTTTTTATCGACCAGCCATAATGCGACAATCGTCATTAAGAAATTTACCATACCCACAATCATAGCTTGCATCATAGAATCGCTTTTGGCTGAACCGGCGGCATGAAAAATATCAGGAGCAAACATGATTACGGCATTAATACCTGTAATTTGCTGTAAAGCAGCAATTAGTGTTCCGATTAATACAATTTTGCCTGTTTTACCTTTGAATAACTCATTTACAGACATTTTTTCTTTTTTCTGTTCAGCAAGCAGCATGCTTTCCATTTCGGGTAATTCCTGATCGACCACAGTTTTACCGCCGATACTGTTTAATACTGCGATTGCTTCTTCTTGTTGTCCGTGAGCCAGTAACCAACGTGGACTTTCGGGAAATCGTGTCAATAGAAATATCAAAAAGAACACGCCAAATACAGCTGGAACAATCAGCATATAACGCCAAGCATTATCTCCAATTCCGATTAAAAGATAGTCGAAAATATAGGCTAAAACGATGCCTATAGTAATAGCAAACTGATTAAATGACACCAAACGTCCGCGGTTTTTAGCCGGAGAGATTTCAGAAATATACATTGGAGCAACGACAGATGTAGCGCCGACAGCAAGACCTGATAATATACGAAAAACAATGAGCATGGTTGCTGATTCGGCCAGTGCACAACCCAATGCTGAAATGATATAAAGCACAGCAGTGGTAATCATCACTTTTTTGCGTCCGTATTTTTCAGTGAAGTTGCCAGTAAATAATGCTCCTGCTAAGCATCCGAAGGTTAAGAGAGCTGCGACAGTTCCCAAGCCGCTGTCTGTGAGGGAAAATTGACCTTTAATCATGTCCACAGCACCCGATATTCCAGCCATGTTCAGGCCAAAAAGCAAACCTCCATTGATGGCTACAAAGGTTGTCCAATATAAAAATTTGTTATTCATAAGTTGGTTTTGATTTAATGATGGTATTTGAATTGTTTTGTTTCTACAATTGGGTAAGAGGAATTAAACAGTTCTGCCTACTTAATGTATTTGCATGTTTTGAGAATCTTCTCAATGGAGTTCACGGAATTAATGTGTAATATTTGAGAATGCTATACGAATTGTATAAGGTAACTGTCGGAGTAGGGACAGACTTATTGTGCAGAAGTGATTTTATCATGATGTTTCAATTTTAAGATTCAATTACCAGTGTACTTTGTACAGTGCAAAAATCGTATGATAAATGACGAAACCCTGTAATATTTGTTTCAAATGCGTGTAATTTTGTATCATCACAAAAAAAATATTTCATGATGATATTATTAAAAAACTAATAACCAGACACAAATAAGAAATATTATATTTTTTATTTATCCCACGCTTCTGCTTCCCGTACGATATAATGCCTTAATTGAATTAAGTGTCTATTCTATATATTTAGAATCGCATTAATTAGTTTGATTATAGGGGGCAGGCCTAATTACGATAGTTAGATTAAAACAAGCAGAGAAAACAGAAATAGAATGTTATGAATTTCATAAAATCAAATTGCAATACATTTATGGTTAGAGACAGAATTCATTTGATTTCCTTTTGTTCCATTAGGCTTTAATTCATATTTAGGAGCTAATGTCAGTTGCATCTTACGTTCCAACACAGCCTGCTCACATTTCAGTTTTTTCAAATCATCTTCTTTCTTCCATGAGCTATTTGCTATTTCTTGCAACGTTGGAATATCCCGTTCCAAGGTTCTATTCTGAGCTTTGTACTGATCAATCATTTTCGGAATACGCTCCAATGCGTTCAGAAAGTTTAATGCAGCCGCTTTGGGATCAGCCATTGCTATTTGTCCATTGTTATAGGTGTATTTGTATTCTCCTTCGACAAAAAAACGATTTTGCTTTACTTCTTGCCCATCCCGTTCAACGGCTTCGGTTCTAACAAGTATTGGGAATCCATACAGTTCTCCAATGGAGAGATACTCTCCCCCGGTTGAGGCATTACGGACAATGTCCTGCAACTTAGATCCAACACTTCTTACATCTGTTGCTTGCAGCCCATCCAACCGTAGAGGATTGAGAGGATATCCATCCTGATCGGTCAAAAGACGGGATTGAAATTTTTCATTATCGGAAGTCAACCGAGCAATACATTCATTATTACGATTTAACATATCGGTGTGTTCCTGTAATTTCCAAACAGAGCTATTTTTTGCCTTGTAAAACGATTTGCGTTCACTCTCCAAGGCCGCTATCTTCTTTTCCAAGCGGGCTTTCTCTAATAAATCAGTATTACCGGAAAGAATTGCCATGTATTCAGAGAAATTCATCCCGCTTTTTTCATCCATTGCCCCTTCATCAATAGTGCGTGCACCCATTGCTCCGCTTTTTAATTGGGTAATGAAGGTTTGTTTGCAATGCAGCAGGTTGAACTTGTAACTATCCAATGACTTTTCCACTGCGTAAATGATAATATCAACCTTGTTATCGGCAAATTGTTTAGCGATCTCATTTCCTTTCCGCACTGCCCTACCATCCCTTTGTTGTAAATCAGACGGTCGCCAGGGTGTATCAAGGTGATGCACTGCAACCGCTCTTTTTTGAGCATTGACACCTGTTCCAAGCATAGAAGTTGAGCCAAACAAGACACGAACTTTCCCCTCATTCATGGCATCTATGACCGATTTACGGGCTTTTTCAGTTTTACATTCCTGGATAAACCGTATCTCAGAAGGAGGAATGCCATAATCTTCCACAAGTTTTCGTTTAATTTCCGAATAGACACTCCATGCTCCGGGCTGGTAAGTACCTAAATCGGAAAACACAAACTGTGTACCTTTCTGTGCCTCATATTTATGATAATACTCAGCAACTGTTTTCGCACAACGACTTGCCTTATTATCAGGATGGTCGCTGTATTTAATCGGATCTATCATGCGTAAGTCCAATGCCATTTTACGGGCATAATCTGTTGCAATCAGCATCTTTGCCTTTTCTTCCGATTCCGAGAGCTTTTCACGTCCCAAAATAGTAGCATCTCCGGTCTGCGCAAAGGCCATCAATTTTTGGATAAACTCTTCCTGTTGGGGAGTTGGAGGGATGTTATGCAGAATTTCATTTTTGTCCGGGCGATCGACTCCTACATCTTCCGCGGTACGATAGTCCGTAATCTCATTGTAGAATGCGGCCAACTCCGGCACCTTGATAAAGTAACGAAATCGCTCCTTCTGGATCACCTGATTGGTAACAGAAAACTCAAAGTCGGTAGTTTTCTTTGCAAAAATTGCTGCCCATGCATCGAAACAATTGATATTTTGTCGTTCCAATTCCTTTGGTCGAAGATATTTAAATAACAAATACAATTCCGTCAGCGAATTGGATATGGTTGTGCCGGAAAGAAAGGTTGCCCCTAAGTCTTTGCCTGTGCGTTCCTGTATGGTTCGTATGGCATACAGCATATTCAATGCTTTCTGACTACCTTCCTGATTTCCCAATCCGGCCACACGGTCGTGTCGAGTATTAAACATCAGGTTTTTAAATTGATGGCTTTCATCTATAAACAAATGGTCAATCCCCATCTGCCTAAAGTCCACCACATCATCCGTGCGTGAATCAAGTGCATGGGTGATCGTCTTTAATTTGACTTCCAGATTAATTTTCCTCTTTTGTAATCCCTTGAGCATTGCCCGGGAGGCCTCTTTACCTTCATGCCTTAATATCTCCAGATTCTCTTCCACGGTATCCAATTCTGCCTGTAGAATGCGTTGTTGTAATTCGGGAGACTGTGGAATCTTACCAAACTGATCGTGTGACATAATCACACAATCCCAGTCATTGTTTTTGATGTTATTGAAGAATTTCACCCGGTTCTGAACAGAAAAATCATTCTCTGTGGCATAAAGTATCCTTGCATTCGGATAGGCCGTACAATAGCATTCCGCAATTTCTCCCACATTGGCCTTTAGTCCTATAATCATCGGCTTGTGTGACAAATTCAAGCGATGCATTTCATGAGCGGCAATGCACATTATCAATGTCTTTCCCGTCCCCACCTCGTGGTCACAGATTCCACCTCCGTTTTGCTTGAGCATCCAGACACAATCTTTCTGGCTCTTGTAAATGTCGTTTATATTGAACCTTTTTTCAAGCGCTTTCAGATCAATATCCGGAAAAGTCTGATGTGATCCATCGTACTCGGGGCGAACAAAGCAATTGAACTTCCGGTTGTACAGATCGGTCAACCGGGATTGAAATTCAGGTGACTGTTCTTGCAGCCAATCCACAAAACCGTTACGTATATCATCAATCTTACTGTTTGCTAATTGGATTGCCTCACTATCCCTGACTTTTATATCATTTCCATTCTCATCTTTTCCTATGCTTTTGGTAATATCCGGGACCGTATTTAGCAATGCGTTCTTCAACAGATTAATACCATCATACGTGCGGTAATATCCCTTTACAGCATATTGATCCCAGATTTTAGCATTCTTACTCTTGCACCGGACAGAATATTCGTCCATGCTCTCCGAATACGAGATATCGACTTCCGTATCAAATAAGGAACGGGCATAGGCGGTGTATATCCCGGTAGGTATCCAACGTTCCCCAAAATTGAAATCCAGTTCATCAAATGTAATCGGACGGGGTGCGGCTTCCTGTAATGCACTCAACGAGGTTTTCTCCCGATCTCCATACGGATGCGATTCCATCCACGCTCGCATTTGTTCCGCTTTTTCAACCACATTTCCGGCAATAAATCGATCCCGAATCTCATAGTTACCAATTATCGGATTAAAATAAATCCGGCCATATAGCTCTTTCAACAGTGCCTCCCGATCATAATCGCAGAGCGACTCCATGAATTCTAAATTGACTGATCCGTATTTATTTAAGGATGCAGACAAAGCCTCTTCGGGTGTATCGACATGTGTAATTTGAACCAGAGAAAAGGCAACCGGATGATGGAATATATCCGCTTTAACAAATTGTCCGTTTTCGGCACGTTCTAAGGAAAGCACATCCCGTCCGGAAGCATCCATGAGAATGAGTTTGGCATTGGCTTTGGCATTGAAAAAGCCAAAGCGTTGCACAAATTCATCATAGCCGGCATTTAATAAGTCCCTTTGGTCTCTGTTTTCTTCCCGTTTTTCTGCTTCATAAGCATATAGCTGTTGATAGCTATCCCGGACAGAGATGTAAAGCGCTGCCTTTTCAGCCTGAATAGTTGATAATTCCAAGGGATGAAATGTGGCTCCATAACGGGTGACATCTTTCAAGTACCCCACCTGTGAATTACGTTCCAAGACCAGTGATCCATCCCGATGATGAGCTTCCGGGGCTTGAGAGAATCCTTGGGGAAGCATTGCCTCTTCTTTCTGGTGCCGGGCAACATCCCTTTGATTGATTCCTGTTGATTCCTGTCGCAAAACCTCCTTCCTTTTTTCCGGCAACCCCATCATCATTTCATAATAGCCGTTGATAGGTGGATTATCCATCCAATTAATTCCGGCAAACATATCGTCTGAAGAAGATTTCTCAGCCGGTTCCTTGGTCTCAGTGCTTACTTGACCGGACTGTAGTGTTGTTCTGTTTTGATTGAATAAATTGGGCTGAGCAGACGTTGATTTGTGAAGAACATGGGCCGTTTTCTTTCTTTTTACTATCCGTGTCTGTTGCCGTTCTGCTTGTGAGAAACCAAACAAGTCATAGAGGGTCAACAACGGTGGTTCCTGTTTAACCTCTACCATCTCCGGCTTCTTATCAATCACTTGACTTGTGGATACGTAATGCGCAGTGGGGTTGTGTGGCTGATTAATGGGGTTGTTGGCATTTGTATTGTTGACGTTTTCCCTGATCGTAGATTGATTAGCATACTTCTGAAAGAGCTCGTCATCTAATCGTTGGGCAAAATCTTCAGAAAGCATTTTTCGCAAATCGGCGGCGATACCCGGTACACCTCCCTCATGGATGTAAATCATAGCCGGTTTACCGTAAGGGTCGGTATCTAAATAACCCTTGGTATGGATAATACGCTCCCCTGTTTGATAATATTCATTATCTGTCGTTCCAAAGTCAGTTACATATCCTTTCAAAAAGGAATGTTCTTCGTTAGAGAACTGCTCTTTATCAGTGTGCTTTTGCAGGATAATCAAATCACTTCCAACCTCCGTATTGGCTATCTCTGTAAATAGATTATTCGGTAAACGGATCGCAGACACTAAGTTGGTATTCTCCATTAACCACTTTCGTTGCGGTTCATATTGCGGAACATTCATCACCCCTTGGGAAGTGATAAAGGCGACTATACCTCCCTGACGTACGGCATCCAATCCTTTCATGAAGAAATAGTTGTGGATAGCCTTGGTTGATTGTCGCCGGGCATTATCGCGGCTTCCACTGAACAGCGGATCAAACACGGCAATGTCTCCAAATGGGATATTGGAGGTAACCACATCAAAATAGTTATTGAAGGGATGTTCTATTTTTTCAAACCCTTCAATTCTGATTTTATGTTCAGGGTATAGATGAGAAAGCAGTTTGCCAGTAAGCAGATCTTTTTCAAATGCCATCACTTCTGTGTCAGGAGACTGCTTCTCCATTTCGGCAATAAAAACTCCCTGTCCGGCTGAAGGATCGAGTAACCGCTGGGGCGCTATGCCGTATTGATGTAACGTATCGGCAAGGACAGCAACAATTTCCACCGGGGTATAAAATGCAGTCAGGACAGAGCTTTTCAGGCTGTCCATATAGTGCTTATACTCGGATTCATTGGATGCATTATCACGAACGATCCGGTGCAATTCCATGGTCATCGGGAATAACTCCAAATCGGATTTCGTCCAACGGATACTATCTGAAAGACTTGTTGCCGGATTGAGAATACATTTTAATCCTCCAAATCCACAGTAACGGGTTAAGATCTCCCTCTCTTCCGTGGTTGCCTTCCGTCCCACCCTCTCCAGTTCAAATAATGTCCGTATCGCTTCAATGTTATCCCGTAGCTTCGCTTTACGGTTAAATGCCATGTTCTTCGATATAAAGTGTGACAGCACCCGTCAGCTCCGTGTAGAGGGCATCGTATTCTTTGGTGTAGGCAAAATCGTCCGAGAGGGTATATCTGGCAAAAACGTCTTCCAAGGAGGGTCGCATTTGAAAGGCAACCTCTGCTGCATTTTTCGGTGGCACTTCCTCTGCAAATTCATTCCAGAGGACTTCTATCAGGGTATTGAATTTTGAAAAGTGGAGGCCCTTTAATAATGCGGTCATTGCAAGCTCCTGTGCTTGTTCAACGGTATGCCCTTCCCGTCTGGCTTGTTCATAGATATCGTCGGCCAAAGCAGAGCGTGTTTCGATAAAATCCGTATCGGGTAATCGCTCGGGATGGTTTTCGTTAAAAAAAGAGAGCAGATAAAGTCCGTAATAGGACAATTCTGTGGGATTATGTTTTTGATTCATAGCTCAATGGATTTTAGTGGACGATTGGGGATGGAGGATAAATAAGAAAAGCACTCCGGGTATCCCTCCCGAAGTGCCACCACTAAAATCCACAACAAAAGAGCAAGAACAATTTTGACAGTGAACTTAGTGGCAAAGATAAACATTAATTTTATCTCCTTTTTTCTCTGCTGTGGGGGTTTGATTCAGGGAAAACAAATTGGGTGTTCAGATTTGCATCAAAGGCAATGGCTGCACTAAAGGTTTTGCCCTGCTTGCTATTAAAGCCTTTTATGACACCGGTTTTCCCCTTGGTTAATAAATCCAGGATATCCTGATCCTCCAGGGTTTTACCTGCTACCTGTCGAAACACCGGAAATCCGCAGGTGGGGTTATCGCAACGTACTACCTTACTAAAGAATTGCATCGCGCCAGTCTTGCATTTAGGACAAGGACATTGCGTCTCTTTATGGGTAAAGAATTTATCACAGGTCAACAGTTCCGACGTAATCCGGGCTGTATAAGCTTCAATATTTTTACCAAAAGTATCTGCCTGCAGTTTTCCGTTTTCTATATTGGCCAAGGCAAGCTCCCACTCTCCGGTCATCTCGACATTGGCAATATTCATATCCTTGACCACCGAATAGAGTGCCAGCCCTTTCTCAGTAGGAACAAGTGATTTTTTCTGCCTTGTCAGGTATTCACGTTGAAACAATGTTTCGATGATGGATGCCCGGGTTGCTGGCGTACCGATTCCACAAGCGGATAAAGAGTGCCGTAATTCTTCGTTTTCAATCTCCTTGCCTGCTGTTTCCATAGCAGCAAGTAGAGAAGCTTCGGTATGCAATGGTTTAGGCTTGGTTTGTCCTTCAGTCAGAGAACTGGCTGTAAGTGGCAAAACCTCTCCTTCCGACCATTCGGGCAATGTGATTTCTTCTTTTTCTTCCCCATAGATTGCCCTCCATCCCAATTGTTTTACAACAGCTCCTTTCAGGACAAAGTCAACGCCTGCACACTCAGCTGAAACGGAGATCACATCCTTAATGCATTTTTCTGAAAAGGCTTCGAGCATCCGTCCGATAATCATGTGATAGATCGTTGCCTCATCGGAAGAGAGATTTTGCGGTTTTACTCCCGTTATCAGCAAAGCATGGTGATCCGTAATTTTAGTGTTATCCACACTGCGTCGTGTCAATTCTTCTATATGGTCTATATAACCGGCCCATTTAGAACTCCCTTTGAGCGTTAGCAACAACGTTGGCAACTCGGCAAAGACATCTTCCGGAATATAACGACAACCTGTCCTTGGATAGGTAATCAGTTTCGCTTCATATAATTTCTGCGCTATATTCAGTGTCTTTTCTGCCGAGAATCCATGTTTGGTGTTAGCTTCCTTTTGCAACGTTGTCAGATCATAGAGCAGTGGCGTTTCTTGTACAGTTTCTTTATGTTCTACTTTTGAAATCGTGATAGCTTTGCAGTTCTTGACCGCTTCAAAGATTTTTTCTGCCGATTGCTTGTCTTTCCATTTTTCAATGGATGTAAAGGTCAGTGCCTCTGTGTTAGCCTCACCAGCCGTTGAAACGTGCAGTTGCCAGAAAGCCTCACTTACAAACTGTTTGTTCTCCCAATAGCGGGCACATACCATTGCCAAGGTAGGTGTCTGCACCCGTCCTAAGGAATAGGTTCCCCGTCCGGCTGCTATGGTAATGGCCTGGGTGGCATTTATACCCACTAACCAATCTGCTTCGCTGCGGGCTTTGGCCGCATAATAGAGGCGGTCATACTGGCTCCCGTTCTTTAGGTTTTCCAATCCTTCGCGGATTGCTTTATCGGTCAGAGAGTTGATCCAAAGTCGGTCGAAAGGAGTGGAACAACCAATGTATTCATAGAGGTATCGGAAGATTAATTCACCTTCGCGTCCGGCATCGGTAGCCACGATGATCTTTTCACTTTCGCTAAAGAGCCGTGCGATTATCTTGATCTGTGCCACTACGTCTTTATCGGGAGTATATCCTTTTTCTGTTTTTACCTGACGGGGCAAAAGCGTAAAGACAGGGGGAATGATCGGCAGGTTATCCCTGTGGAAACCTTTAATGCCATATCCATCCGGCAAAGCCGGGGTTACTAAATGCCCGAATGCCCATGTTACCGCATAACCGTTGCCGGTCAAATACCCGATTTCTCTGTGGGTTGCTCCTACAATTTGGGCAATTTCCCGGGCAACACTCGGTTTTTCTGCTATAATTGTCTTCATTTTAAATTGTTATTGTGGATTTTAGTGGTTGAGTGGATAGAGTCAAATGCCAATACCTTTGGGTTTATTCTGCGTTCCCTGGGCCTGGCGTTGTTGCTGTTGCTGATTCTTGGGAGTCGCTTGTCCCTGTTGTAACGGTTCTCCGATGTGTTTGGTTGCCTCATTGGTCTTGCCCTCCGTGTTGACAGCGACCTGTGTCCGGCTTTCCGATGCGGGTGTGATTTGTTTTGTCTGAGAAACATCAGGGTTGGAAGGGTAGTATTTCGGACGGCCTTCTTCCCTGTTGAACTTGATGTATGCAGTAAATGGTTCGCCTTGTTTATCGCGCACCATATCTTTTACCAGAATAGTTTTCCCTGCCATATAGTCGGATTGTTGTTCCGGTGTCAGGGCAACACCGCCAAAGGTTTTGGGTGCCCGGATATTGCCATTAGGATCCACCCATTGGAAATAAGTTGCTGTCTGTTTCTGATTGGCCTCCTGATTTAATTGAGAATGGAGGGGAACAAATTCGATTCCTCTTTGTTCGACATTGACCTGTAGCGTTGCTGTAAACTTTTTCCCATTGGCCAATACAATTTCTTTATCGCGAACCGGATGTCCGGCCCGAAGCTCCCTTTTTTCCTGATCGGACAAGATTGTCTCTCCAATCTTATCTGGAATACGAACTTTGTACACTGGAAGGGCTACGATGTTATTGGTCAAACGGTCAATGCTGATGTAAACAGGAGTTGTTTCCCCTGTGTTTTTACTGGTCAATTGGGCGATATGACCCATATTCCCTGTCGTTTTCAGGTTCTCTTTATCATCAGCTGAAAACGTATACCCCTCAAAGGTTTTATCCAACTGGGGTTCTTTGCGAATCAGGTGAGGAACCAGTTGGACTCCTCCATCCGGTAGTGTCCTGAATGAAAGTCGGGCTTCGGTCTCAAAGCGTTCTTCTCCAAATTGTGGAGAGACTGTTACTAAACTCGACTTACCGTAATTGAGCATCTTTTTAAGATCGCCCGATTCTTCCAAAGCCTGACGGTTCACACCCCATCTTTCTTCCAACTGTTGCCAGTTAATACGGTTTTCATCAATGGGTTGGTATGATCGTTTATTTTGTTCTGTTTGTGAATCATTTTGACCTTGCCCACCCGCTTTAGTTTGTTCCTCTGTGACAGTTTGTTCATACTTGCCCGTATCAATACGATATTGGGCAAGAAGCTCCTTGTTAGCCTCCGGGTCTTTCAGCACCTCTTTCATTACTGTCAACACGTTTTCTACTCCGTCTGCTGCCACACGATAAAACCCGAAGTGTTTAGGGTCTTTATACTGTCGGAGAAAATTGAGCATAAAATTGTCCAGCATATTGCCACCTCGATCAAAATGCAGGAAGTCCTGGCCATTACTCTTCTTACTATCCGTTATCTTGGGCGATCCGTCCTTATTCACTCCAGACACCACGCCCACTTCACCGAATCTCTCATCCTTGACAATGAGAACATCCTTTTCTTTTTTGTCCTGTTCCATAGTTGTAAACTTTTATGATTGATAAATTCCTGAGGAGTTCTGTTAATCGGCTATTTTTCTGTATTCAAAACAGGTTCACCTTTTCTGAATTCTTTGGAATACGTTTTGAGAAATAGCTGCACGTCGGATTCCCTGTAGTACACCTTATGCCATAGCATGTGATAGGTTAAAGCTCCGGAGCTTCTGTAACGTTGGAGGGATCGTTTACTGGTTTGCAGCAGCTGGCATAAATCCTGGTTATCCAAAAGGCGTTCGCCGTCTAAATATTTGGTCGGTTTTACCTCCTTCACAGATAAGGCTGCCAACATCTTTTCATTGCGGTCAAAGCGTTCCATGACCTGCTTCATCCACACTTCAAATGTCTTGGTATCCAATAAACTCATAGGGAAGTGTTTTTACGTGTCAGCAAGTAGTTCTTGCGAAACTCATCCAATGTCTGTGGATTGCAGGAAACAATTCTTTCCCGGATACATTGCTCCACGTCGGATAACCGGTACAAACATTTGCTGCGCACCATGCTATAAGCGATGGTTCTGTCTTTACGCATCCGCTGAAGGGTGCGTGTGCTGATTTTAAGCAGGTCGGCCAGTTCTTCACTGGTCAGCCATATGTCCGGTGCTTTCACTGGGGTAGTTTCTTTTTTGAAGACGTACTCCGCAATCTTGTCGATCTTGTTCGACAAATCCCGGAATACCTGATGATCGAAGGTGATGATTTCCATTTTGTTGCTGTTTAATTGCGATGCAAAAATGGAAACTAAGCGGAAGGTGCTTTCACAGGCGGTTACCTACCTGTGAAAGATTGTTGTTGAGGAAAGAAAAATTGGGGTACAAAAAAAACCGGAAGTCCATACTGTAAACACAGTAAGAACCTTCCGGCTTCAATAAAATTGAGGATAATTGTTTTGTTAATTCATCATAGCTTTAGTTCCTAATCGTGCTAGAATTGGGTTGTTTTCTTTAATGGAAGCAGCAATCTGTTGTGCGACCCATTGCCGAAAAAGAGTACATGGGTAACTCTCAATCCTAAAGCTTAACGCAATAATCACTTCCAGATTAAAATATTCAACAATGCACTTTTGATCATTTTCTAATGTATAGGTTACTTCTTGTTTTATCTTCTCCGTTAAGAGCTTACAAGAATCATTCATCACTTTCAGATTCATCTGCACAATTGAATTGTTCACCGTAAATAATGATGCTATCTCTTCCTTTGTCATCCACACATTTCCATCTTCTGACAATTCAATTTCAACCCGACCATTTTCCAAATTTGAACTATTGATAGTTATACTGCCTCTTTTCATAAGTGCTAATTTATTCGTACTTTTTTCCATATTGTTTATTTTTGCTGCCAGTAACTGCATATCAGCATTAATCTTGTCGTTAGTTATGCGAGCATATATCTGCGTTGTTTGGATATTGGTATGTCCCAACATCTTTGATACAGTTTCAATGGGAACGCCCTTCGACAATGTGGTCGTTGTGGCAAAAGTGTGGCGTGCAAGATGAAATGTTATTTTTTTCTTAATGCCGCACAAATCCGCTATTTCTTTCAGATACGAATTCAGTTTTTGATTGCTTAAGACAGGAAGTAATTGACTGTTTGGTTGTTTACCTTCATATTTTTTTAGGATGGATAAAGGGATATCCAATAAAGGAACATTAACTGGAGTATCTGTTTTTTGCCTATGTGTCATTATCCAAGGTTTACCATCAAAAGATATACGAATATTATCGTGTGTTAAGTGCTTAACATCAATATATGCCAACCCGGTGAAGCACGAAAAAATAAAAACATCACGGACTTGTTCCAATCGGTTGGATGCAAATTCTTTATCTATAATTATCTGAATTTCCTGGTCTGTCAAGTAACCTCTATCTACACGATTAAATCGAATTTTATAATTAACAAAAGGATCCATGAAAATCCAACCATAATTTTTAGCTTCAATAATAATCATACGAAATATCTGTATGAATTTCGCTGTTGTATTTTCACTACACTTACTAACGCTTCGCAAGTATATTTCAAAATCCGTAATAAATTTGTGACTAATTTCCTTTAGAGCTATATCCGACATGTTGTACTTCACATTCATAAATTCTTCCAATCGGCGACAAGTTCTATCATATTTTGCGACCGTAGCTTCAGTTTTACTAATTCCGATAAGCTTTCTGGCATCTTCAATATGATTTCTGAATAGTTCTAAAAGGGTGCGATGTTTAGTATCATAACCAAGAAAGGCATTGCGTATCTTCTCGGCTGTTACATACGCCTCATGGACTTCTATCTCATGATAGTAATTCCTCAAAGAAGTACGAATGTCTTCTAAAAAAATATTCAGTTGGCGGGACTGCATGCTATTTCCTTTAGCTTTTCCTAGCTTTACATCCCAAAGTGCAGGTTCTATATTCAGTTTAGAGCTAAACTGAGACATCTCTCCATTTACCGATAAGCGAGTCATGATACTCGCTTTCCCTTCTTTGTTCACCTGATTCTTTCTCACATAGAATAGAATCTTAAAAGTGCTTTTACTCATAATACTTTTGTTTTTTTTCAATGCAATCAATAAACATCGCAAAGGAATGTTTAACACTCAGTTTATGAGCAGACACATTTATGTCAATATGTAACAAATCAACGACTTACATCAAAAATCGTTACTAGAAATCGAAACTAAAATTTTAGTAACGATCCAGTAACGAAATAATGTCGTTTTTTGGCTGTTTTATGGAATTCAAATGTCTGGTATAGACAATAAAAAAAACTCCATAAAACTTTGATTTTATGGAGTTTGTCTTAGTTTGACCACCAAATGGCTTTGGTATCTCGCGGAAAGCGAGGGATTCGAACCCCCGGTACAGTCACCCGTACACCGCATTTCGAGTGCGGCCCATTCGACCACTCTGGCAGCTTTCCTTGGTCGTTTAGCGGCTGCAAAGGTACACTTTTTTATGTTTCGTCCAAGATCTTTTCTAAAAAAAATCAGGCAGTATATTCACCAAGCGCCTTTAGCAGCAACTCGTTTTCCGACTCCACACCAACCGTAATACGCAGACATCCTTCGCACAAAGCCACTGTATTGCGGTTTCGCACAATAATACTCTTGTCTACCAGATAATGGTACACGGCATTTGCATCGACCACTTTTACCAACAAAAAGTTGGCATCGGTAGGATATACCTCCTCTACCATCTCCAGTTGCTTCAACGCCCCGATCAGCCGGGAGCGCTCCTTCAACAGCATATTCACCCATTCGGCCTTGCGATCGACTTGCTCCAGTTCGTCGAGTACCAGTCGCTGTGTCAGCACGTTGATGTTATATGGATATTTTACTTTGTTGTACAAACCGATAATCTCTTCGGAGGCGAATGCCATCCCCAGACGCACACCGGCCAGGCCCCATGCCTTCGAAAATGTTTGCAGCACGATCAAACGCGGATATCGATCCAACATTTTCAACCAACTCGGTTCCGAAGAGAAGTCGATATAAGCCTCATCAATCACCGTGATACCGGCAAATCCTTCCACAATTTTAAGCATCTCTTTGCGGTTAAGCAGGTTAGCGGTCGGATTGTTGGGAGAGCAGAGAAAAATTACTTTCGTATGAGCATCGATGGCATCAAGCAGACGTTGCGCATCGAGCGAATAATCGGCATTAAGACGCACTTTACGATACTCCACATCGTTGATGTCGGCGCTCACCTGATACATGCCATAGGTAGGATCGATAGCCACCACATTGTCCTGATGCGGCTCGCAAAAGACACGGAATACCAGATCGATGGCTTCGTCGCTGCCATTACCCAGAAATACCTGTCCGGAATGGACACCTTTGATCGCTGCAATACGTTCTTTGACCGACCATTGCAACGGATCCGGATAACGATTATACGGATAGTTCAACGGATTTTCGTTTGCATCGAGGTAAGCTTCGGCTTCACCTTTGAATTCGTCGCGGGCACAGGAGTAAGGCTTGAGCGACAGAATATTTTTTCGAACTAAGGAGGTAATTTCTGACACGGCAATGATTATCTGTGTGAATACTCTATATTTTGCGGGGTTTCATCGGAAACTCCACAAACATTTTGCACGGACAAAGTTACTAAATTTAAGAGAAAAAGCCAGCGAATCGGTCTGAACTCCGGGAAAGAAATGCAGACGCAAATCAACCTTTATTCACAAAAGCGGTACCCGATACCCGATTCGGTATTGATATAAACGGGCTGTGAGGGATTGTCCTCGATCTTTTTGCGGAGCTGTGCCACAAACACACGAAGGTATTGGGTTTGTTCCAGGTAGCTGTAACCCCATATCTCTTTGAGAATAAAAGTATGGGTAAGCACTTTGCCGGCATCTCGGGCCATCAGGGCCAGCAAAGAAAATTCGGTAGTGGTAAGTTTTACCAGTTCTCCGTTCTTTTTCACGGTATGGTTCACCAAATCGATTTCCAGTGTATTAAAAACGAGTATCGTCTGAGGTTTTCCCCCGCTAGCATGGGTCTCCCGACCCGTACTATTAATGGCCGTAAGGAATATGTAATTAACAGGCTTGCCATACTATTGAAATCCGAATTTGAAATAATCGGACAAGAGAAGTCTATTTTGTTGATTTTACCAAGGCACGGGTCGGGAGACCCGCGCCAGCAGGGGAGTACTTGTTGGAGAGGATATTTAGCTTTATGGCAAATTCACAATGATAGTCTATTCCTTGTTGGCTTAAATGATTTTGAAACAGAAAAACGAGAATTTTTTTCGTACTTTTGAGGTATAAAAACTCAAAAATGACTTTTCTGAATAAATATCTTGAATTAGAAGAAATTAAAGACGTAAGAAACTTTTTTCTGGAGAAGGGCACTATAAAAGAATACAAGAAGAATGATTTTTTTGTAAGACAGGGACAAAAGCACGATTATATCGGTTTTATCCAGAAAGGAGGCTTTCGATATTTAGGATATACTTCTGGCGGAAAAGAACAAATTGTTGGTTACAGTTTTGAAAATGACTTTGTTGTTGACTATGGGTCTTTTCAGTGTCAAAAGAATGCAATTATTGATATTCAGGCAATTAAAAATAGTATGGTACTGTGTCTTAGTCACGATGAACTCAATAACTTCTATAAACATCACATAAAAAATATCAGAGGACAATTAGCAGAAACCCTTTTCGAAGATTTTTACGGCAGGTTGGTTTCATTGTATTGCGACTCTCCTACGGAACGATATTTAAAACTATTAAAACAATATCCTGATATTTTAAACCAGATCACCTTAAAAGAAATAGCTTCATTTCTTAAAATAGAACCGGAAACCCTGAGCAGGATACGAAAAAAAATATCGCTAGCCAAAAACTCTTGATCTTAGTCAAGGATTTCAAAATTTAGAGTAAGTACCTTTGTCTTTTATATAAAAATAATTATATTATGAAGACAAAAAACGCATTTAAATTATTGCTCCTAACATTTATAGCCCTTTTTACAGGGGCGTGCAATGATGATGACCCGGAATCTTTAAGTTTCTACGACACATATTATGAGGTTCCGGTACACGGCACTCGCCATATTGGTCCACAAACTGGTTCCGGCGATTATTCTCTTCAGATAGAAAATCCATATATGTTTTCAGCTTCGGAAGAAAAAGGTTGGTCTGGCCATGAGGGTATGTTTCTGCTTCGGGGGTTACTAACCGGAGAATCAACACTCGCTGTTACTGATAACCGAACAGGAGAAACAAAAAAATTGGCAATTAAAGTAATAGACAACTACGAGGTTCTTCGGGTATCTACACTTTATTGGGATGAATCTACCTCAAAAAATATGGAAAATAAACATCCTGTTTTTAGCAAAATTCCGTTTATATATCTAATCAATAACCAGGCTAGGGACGTGTATTTTGCCGACAGGAGTGGAGAAAATACACCAACAAGTAATGGCATAAGAATACAGGGAAAAGGTTCTTATTCTTTTACAATGGAAGATGGCAAACCATACCTGACATTGACATACAAAGAAAACAAAAACGGACAACTAACCGATGATATTTCTACGATTTCCACTCCTCATAAATTTGAAATCACCCATAGTAGCGAATTTTTGCGACACCAGTTGGATGGAAACCTGAATCTCGAATGGAAAACTGTTGCCAAAGCTTATCCAGACAGTCTTCAAGGAGATGCGATTACAATGAAGGGAGTTAATTCTACTTACCAACTTGACGGTAAATTTGAACAAATTGAAATTCCGACAAGAGTATTGAATTGATAACTATTTTGTCACCCCTGCTAGCGCGGGTCTCCCGAAGATCGGTGAACCGCCTTTGTCGTTTTTGCATCCTTCTACAGCGTAAGAATTTACCTAAGAGAAACGTTTTCTTTCTATTTATTCGCAAAAACGGTATCCGATACCCGATTCGGTATTGATATAAACGGGTTGTGAGGGATTGTCCTCGATCTTTTTGCGGAGCTGCGCCACAAACACACGAAGATATTGGGTTTGTTCCAGATAGCTGTAACCCCAAATCTCTTTGAGGATAAAGGTATGAGTAAGTACCTTGCCGGCATTCTTCGCCATCAGAGCAAGAAGCGAAAATTCGGTGGTGGTAAGTTTCACCAGTTCCCCACCCTTTTTGACGGTATGATTTACCAGATCAATTTCAAGATTATTAAAGCTGAACAGAGTTTGCGTTTTACCTGCCTGCGACGAAAAGCGGAGTGACGAACGTACCCGTGCAGAGAGTTCG
This sequence comes from uncultured Microbacter sp., assembly GCA_963678265.1. Lineage (GTDB taxonomy): Bacteria > Bacteroidota > Bacteroidia > Bacteroidales > Paludibacteraceae > Microbacter. The sequence continues at coordinate 2,886,404 of OY782761.1, read as the reverse complement.
CCCGTGCGGAAAGGTTTGGTGAGGTAATCGTTAGCACCACTGTCGAGCGCCTGCACGATATCCTCTTCCGAACTTCGTACCGAAAGTATAATGACAGGTCCGGTGTACCATCCGCGCAGCTTTTTAAGAATAATTTGTCCGTCCTCATCGGGCAGTCCAAGATCGAGAATGATGAGTTGCGGATTGTGACTGGCCGCCAACGCCAATCCGTCCTTGCCCGAAGGTGCTTCGAGAATGGAATAGCCGCCCGGTTTCAGGGTAATTTCGAGCAGTCGCCGAATGGCGCTTTCATCATCAATAATCAGTATTGTTTCGGACATAGATTTCAGAACAAAGAACAAAGAGTAAAGAACAAAGATAGCAAACTATTTTCGCACACAGAAAGCACGGAGAAAACAGATGAACACCGAAAATGACTTTGGAATTCAGCTTATGCATACTATTCACGGGTAGTCGGTAGACAGTAGTCGGTAGACAGTAGTCGGTAGACAGTAGTCGGTAGACAGTAGTCGGTAGAAAATCTGCCTTCGGGCAAGTTTCTATCAAAACAGAGCAAAAATAGAAGTATGCAAAGCCAATCTTAAAACAACAAATTGCTGTTATTCTGACTGCTGACTACTAACTATTGCGTAGATCCGTAAAATCAGTGTATTCCGTGTGCTTCGTTGTCGTTGTCTTCATTATTATCAATGGTATACTTACCAGTCGGAATCCTGATCGTTACCAAAGCTCCGCCATGCGAACGGTTTTCAAATTTTATCGTACCATGATGGGCATCTACAAATCCTTTTACAATCGATAGCCCCAGCCCTATGCCACCTGCCGTACGGTTGTTGGCACGGTAAAATTTATTACAAAGATAGGGAATAGATTCGGCGGGAAAACCGGTACCTCGGTCCATTACCTGCAACACCATGTGGTGGTGATCGTAATAAATTTTCACCCGGACGGTAGTTTTGGGTTCTGCATGTTGGGTTGCATTGTACACCAGATTGTGCAGCACCTGTTCCATCAGTCCGAAATCGAATTTCACCAGCGGCATATCCGAAGGAATGACCACATCTACGTTGAATGGTTGTAGTTCGTCGTGCAGATCGGCAAGTACCTTGTTAGTCAGGTCATGCACATCGTTCCAGTCGATGGACGGCGTAATGCGATCGGACTCCAGACGCGACATATTGAGCAGGTTCTCGATCAGGCGGTTTAACCGGTCGGACGCGGAGAAAATTTCCTGCGCCAGCTGTTGCCGCAGTGCGGCATCATCGTTATGCTGTAACAGTGTTTCAGAGGCGCCCATCAGGGTCGATACCGGAATGCGCAGTTCGTGCGAAATAGAGTTGAACAGCGTTTTATAGAGCTTCTCCGATTCGTTGAGCACAGAAGCCCGGCGGGCAACCTCGTTGAGCTGTTCGCGTTCCAGCGCATTGGTAAGCTGCACACGAAACGTATCCCAAAACAGCTCCATCTCTCCGTGAAAAGGCCTGTTGGGCTTCACCAGCAATACCCCCGTATTGATTCGTTTCCCTTTCAACGGATAAAAAGTAAGATCGGTAGCCGGCAGAGTATCGGTATATTTTCCTGCTTTTCGTCCATGTTTATACACCCAGGCGGCAATGCTATGCTCCGCCGCCTGCAACTGCATTTTACTATCCACCGGCAACAAGGTGGGTTGCAAACCGGTATCGTCTTCGCCCACAAGGATAGCGCTTTCCATATCGAAGTATTTGCGTATGTGCATCACAGCCTGATCGATCACCTCCTGCGTTCCGGAGGCCGAAGCCAGTACCTTCGATAACTCGTATAAGGCATTCGTACGCTGTTCGCGGTCGCGCGCCAACCGTTGCTGACCACGTAAACGGGTGGTTAGCACACCATTGATAATTGCCACCGAAAAGAAAGTGCCGAACATCATCAGATCTTCGGGTTTGGCAATGTAAAAGGTAAGCGGCGGATTGATAAAGAAAAAGTCCCATAACAATGCTCCGAGTCCCGCGGCCAGCAGGATAGGCCCCGTACTGAAAAAGAGAGCCACCAACGAGACGGCAAACAACAGGATGTAAGAGACAACCTGATAGCCCATAAAGCCTTTGCATAGATAACAAAGAAATACAGTGAGCAGCATCGCCGCCGCACTTGTCAGATAGGCTTTGGGAGACGAGCTGAATTCGGACGAAACAAAGGTAAAGTGGCGTTGCTTTTTCGCCATCTCCTTGGCTCCGACCACATAAATATCGATATCGCCACTCTCATGAATCAGCTTGGAAACGAGATCGCGCCGCAGCAACTGATGTAATCCTTTACGCTGCGATTTTCCCACAAGGATATGGGTAATGTTTTCGCGTTGGGCAATGGTAAGAATGCCGCGCGAAAGATCTTCGTCGGTGGTAGAGAGATAGTGCGCTCCCAGCTGTTTGGCCAGCGCTATATTTTTGTTGAGCTGTTCCTGATCCTCCGGCGAAAGCGTTTCGGCTTTCTGCACGTAGAGTGCCGTCAGAGAGGCATCCATGGTATACGAAAGACTCTTGGCCCAACGAATAAGCCAGGCCGAATATGGGCTCGGGCCAATGGCCACCATCAGGCGAAGCCCCGTTTTCCACGGGCCGGGAATACGACGGGTTTGCATGTATTCGCGTAACTGCTTATCGACCCTGTCGGCCACCAACCGGAGCGACATCTCGCGCAAAGCGGTGACATTTCCCTTCCGGAAAAAGTTACGCACCGCCTCCTGCGATCGTTCGGGAGTATATACTTTTCCATCGGCAAGACGCTGAAGCAACTCATCGGCAGTCAGATCGACCAGCTCCACCTCATCGGCCGCCTCCAGCACATCGTCGGGCACCGTTTCGCGAATGGTAACGCCCGTGATTTGCGTTACCGTATCGGTTCGGCTCTCGATGTGCTGCACATTCAGCGTGGCATAGACATCGATTCCGTTGTTTATCAACTCCTGCACATCCTGATACCGCTTGGCGTGACGACTCCCGGGGGCATTGGTATGCGCCAGTTCGTCGATAAGAACTACCTGCGGCTTACGGGCAATTATGGCATCGATATCCACCTCCCGAAACTGTGTCTCCCTGTAAACGATCTGGTAAGGAGGAATAATCTCCAGTCCTTCCACCAGTTGTTCCGTTTCCGGGCGACCGTGCGTTTCCACATACCCGATCACCACATCCACCTTTTTGTTCTTTTCCAGATGAGCAGCCTGCAACATGGTGTACGTTTTACCCACACCGGCGCACATGCCGAAGAATATTTTCAGCTTGCCCAGTTTGTTTTTATCCTCCTGCTCCTTCAACGAAGCCAGCAGCTCGTCCGGATCAGGACGGTTTTCGTCGTAAACATTCATAAAAACATCTATTTACCATGAAGGCATTAAGAGAATAAAGATATTACTTAATCATCTGAATTTCTTTATGAAGTCATCTTGACTTTTCTTTGGTACAATATTTTCTCCTCATTTTTACTTACTGACCCCACCTAACCTCCCCCAAGGGGAGGAATTTGGTCTTAAAATAAGGAGACATTATTCATTTTACAATGTTACAGCCCTCCTTTGGATTGAAAATACAGACATTTCATCGTCTGTAGGAATTGGGAGGTCAAAAAATAAAAAGTCAAGATGACTTCAATAGTAATATTTTAAGTCGGTTTTTTACTTTCCGTTTTCAGTATCATTCGTATGCAAATATACCGCGAATTACCGCAACAAATCCAGATCACGGTTCAATGCAAGAACATTTATCCGTTTTTCTCCCAGACAACCGAACTGAGGTTGTTCGGTATGACTTGCTACCAATCGACGCAATTGTTGCAATTGAGACAGTGAAAAATGACGCGCCGAGGCTATTCGTTCAACCTGAAGCGTGGCACTTTCGGGCGAAATATGCGGATCGAGCCCGCTACCGGAAGCTGTCACCATTTCGTTGGGTACCACCGTATTCAACGGCAGACGATTGGCAATAATAAAAGACTCTCTTCGTTTTTCAATCGCCTTACGCAATGTATCGCTGGTCGGACCCCAATTGGAAGCTCCCGAAGGCAATGTGGCATAGCTGCACGCCGAAGGCCGCAACCAGAAGTAACGATCGCTTTTGAATTCTTGCCCCAGCAGCTCCGAACCACGGACTTTTTGGCCAATGGAAACAATACTGCCATTCGACTGACGGGGAAATACCACTTGTGCAATTCCCGTAATCATTAAAGGATAAACCAATCCGGTTAGCAGAGTGAATGCCAATATAATTTTCAGACCGGATAATATAGACTTTTTCATCTGTTTATAATTTATTTTTTATTGGTCAGATGGAACTTCATGACAAAATATAATCATCCCTTTGTGTGTCAAAAGCAATGAATTTTGTCATGGGCGTTTCATACGTTACTAATTTTGTTGTTTTACAATGTAATACCGGCTATAAAGAAGGCCTTTTCAGACTGAGGATTTGCTCCTACAACTCCATAAACCGGCAGGCTGAAAGAATCGGAGAATTTAATCTCTTTCGACACTTTAAGACCAAGGTTGATTACAGAAAAACCATTGTTATAATAATTAGGGCTATCGAACAAAGAGGCTCCGAGAAACGCTTTAACGTTCGAAGCAATTGGCAAACCCAATTCTACATAAGTGGAGAATGCCTGAGTGCCGTTACCCTTTTTGTCAGCACCATAGAACATTGTATTCCATGCAATTGACAAAGGAAAAGATTTTGTTCCTCCATAAGCCAGCGTCCCTTCAAAAACGTGACCCGTTTTTTCACTCTTGTAGTTGAAATATCCGATGCTACCATCGTTTCCGTTATTCCAGTTATAATCGGTAACGGTAACTGAGAATGCATCGGGCAACGAAAGAGTTGCATACAGGTCAACTTCCTTGACATTGCCTGAAAATGCGTACGAGCCCCATGCCCCGACACAGAAAATACCATTGACATACGAAACGGTCGGCTGAATATTGGGAGAACCGCCCCGAGAACCTTCTTGCGCTACCCCACGCCAGACATACGAACTAACCACATCGGCCGACACAGAAAAATGACGGTTATCATTTTGCGCTTTTGCCTGAAAGCTCAAAACAGTACAAGCAACGACAGCACAACATTTCAGCATCGACCATTTATGAACAGTATACATTATTTCAAAATTTAAGAATTAAAACAAAAAGCTCCGAATTACCGGATCACCTTATATCCATCGACATAAAAGTAGCGAGCACTTTATCTCTTTTTTTCAATAACAGATGGCCGTGATCGACGGTATAGTTGTCCGTTGAATCGAGAGTGGCATAAAAAGCGCTTTCGAGGGCTTTGTCAGGACACGACACATGCGTAAAGAGCAGGTTACCGAATTTCAGATTATAGCCGGTTACCGCTACCTGACCCTCAAAACTATTGCATCCGGTCGTCCCTTTTATCGTACCGTCGGTTAAAACGTCCAGGGTCGGCACTTCATCTTTCAGAGGCATCAACAGCGAATCGCCTGCCGCCGCTTTGACAGATACCAGGCCCCAAACCGATTCGGTAATATTACCTTTACCTGATTGTCCTTTGTGCGAAGAACAGGACACAACAAACACCAACTGAATAATTAGCAACAGAGCCATTAATAATTTCGTTTTCATTTTCAACAATTTAATATTGAGTGAATTAAACACAATGCAAAAGTTGTAACACAATATCTATCAGCTTAATGCCGATAAAAGGCACCACCAGCCCACCCAATCCATACACCAGCAGGTTTTTGGCCAAAATACGGTTCGACGAAAGCGGACGGTATTTTACGCCCTTCAATGCCAGCGGAATGAGCAAGACAATAATCAGGGCATTGAAGATAACCGCGCTGAGTATGGCGCTTTGTGGGGTGGCAAGGTGCATTATATTGAGCGCCGAGAGTACTCCCTGACCGTTGGCACCGGCATACAATCCGGCGGCGATAGCCGGGATAATGGCAAAATATTTCGATACGTCGTTGGCAATACTGAAAGTGGTGAGCGACCCCCGGGTCATCAGCAACTGCTTGCCGGTTTCAACCACCTCTATCAGTTTCGTCGGATTACTATCCAGATCGACCATATTGCCGGCTTCGCGGGCAGCCTGCGTGCCACTGTTCATGGCAATGCCGATATCGGCCTGTGCCAAAGCGGGAGCATCGTTGGTACCGTCGCCGATCATTCCGACAAGGTGACCGTTGGCCTGTTCCTGACGAATACGGGAGAGCTTGTCTTCCGGTTTGGCTTCGGCAATAAAATCATCCACCCCGGCTTCGGCGGCAATAGCCGCGGCGGTCAGCGGATTATCGCCCGTCACCATCACGGTTTTGATACCCATCGCGCGCAACTGTGCAAAACGATGTTTGATACCGCCTTTCACTATATCTTTCAGGTGAATAACTCCCAGTACCTGATCGCCATCGGCAACTACCAACGGAGTTGCTCCCTGACCGGAGAGTTCCACCACCTTGTCCGACACACTCTGAGGGAAAAAGCCATTGTTGTTTTGAACAAATTTGCGGATAGCATCGGTAGCTCCTTTGCGGATGGAACGTATTTTACCGTTCGGTAAACGAATGTCAACTCCACTCATCCGCGATTGAGCCGTAAAAGGAACGAAAGTCATATCAGACTCGTGAATATGGCGTTCGCGCAGGTGAAATTTCTCTTTGGCAAGAATCACTACCGAACGACCTTCGGGTGTTTCGTCGGCCAGCGAAGCCAGCTGGGCAGCGTCGGCCAAAGCCTCCTGTGAAACCGTGTCGGCCGGAATAAAATCGGTTGCCATACGGTTACCCAGCGTAATGGTACCGGTCTTATCGAGCATCAGTACATCCACATCACCCGCGGCTTCCACCGCTTTTCCGCTGGTAGCAATCACATTCTTTTGCAACAGGCGATCCATCCCGCTGATGCCGATCGCGCTCAACAAACCGCCAATTGTGGTTGGAATCAGGCAGACCAACAACGCCACCAGAATGGTCAGGCTCAACGTCGATTGCTGTCCGGTAAGGTTGTAGTTGAACAACGGAGGCAGGGTAATAACAGCAATCAGGAAAATAGCTGTCAGCCCCAACAGCAGGTTATTCAGCGCGATTTCGTTGGGGGTTTTCTTCCGTTTGGCACCTTCCACCAGTGCAATCATCCGGTCGAGGAAGGTATCACCGGGTTCAGAAGTCACCTTGATGATAATTTTGTCACTCAGCACCTTAGTTCCACCGGTTACCGCGCACCGGTCGCCGCCACTTTCACGGATCACAGGTGCCGATTCGCCGGTAATGGCCGATTCGTCCACGCTGGCAATACCTTCGATCACATCACCGTCGGCAGGGATTACATCCCCTGTTTCACAAACCACCAGATCGCCCCGGGTCAGTTCGGTTGCCCAAACCACCTCTTCCTTATCGCCTTTCATACGACGGGCTTTAGTTTGCGTGCGACTTTTTTTCAGGGTCTCGGCCTGTGCCTTTCCCCTACCCTCGGCAATGGCTTCGGAGAAGTTGGCAAACAAAACGGTAAACCACAACCAGACGGTAATCTGGAAATCGAAGGAAGAAAAATGACCCGCAAACAGATTTGCGACAACAATTCCGGTTGTCAGTACGGCACCCAGTCCAACGATAAAGATGATTGGATTTTGGATCAGTTTGGCCGGATGCAGCTTTACAACTGCGTCTTTCAGCGCCGGAACAATTAATTTCCGGTTAAATAGCTGCGACGATGTTTTATCTTGTGTACTCATTGATTGTTCAAAGTTTAATGTTTAATGTTTCAGACATTACAGATTTCATTTCCTCATTTTCAAATTCTCAAATTTTCAAATCAGAATGTCATTCCCGACTGCATCAGCAGATGTTCCAGAATGGGTCCCAGTGAGAGCGCCGGGAAGAAAGTCAATCCGCCGACAATGATGATTACTCCGATCAACAGAATAAGAAACATGCCGTTATCGGTATGAAAAGTACCCGAAGATACCGGCGTAACCTTTTTGCCCGCCATGCTGCCGGCAATGGCCATCATTGGAATAATAACCCCGAAGCGCCCCACCAACATGCATATCGACAATAGCACGTTATAAAACGGGGTATTGGTGGTTAGTCCGGCAAAAGCGCTACCATTGTTCGCACAAGCCGAAGTAAAGGTATAGAGAATTTCCGACAACCCGTGCGGCCCTTTGTTGTTCAACCCGGCAAGACCGGCATGTGCACTAACCGCTATGGCCGTGAAAGCCAATATGCATACCGCCGGAGCCAGCACAGCAATCAACGCCATCCGCACTTCGAACGATTCGATTTTCTTGCCCAGGTATTCGGGAGTACGTCCCACCATCAATCCTGCGATAAACACCGTCAGAATTACAAAGGCTATCATGCCGTACAAGCCGGAACCAACGCCGCCAAAAACCACTTCGCCCAGCATCATATTGAACATGGCCACCAACCCGGCCAGCGGCGAGAGGCTGTCGTGCATCGCATTCACAGAACCGTTAGAAGCAACCGTCGTGGAAGTCGACCAGATAATGCTGTTGACAATTCCAAAGCGGGTCTCTTTTCCCTCCATCGACCCGGCAATATGCAGCGCCGGATTGGCCGCGTATTCAGCATAGAGCGATACGCCTAACCCCACGCACAGAATAATCAGCATGGCACCGAAAAGGGTCCAGCCCTGTTTTTTGGAACCGATAAAGAGCCCGTAAGTGTAGGTCAATGCTGCCGGGATAAGCAACAGGGCAAGCATCTCCAGGAAATTGGAGAAAGGTGTCGGATTCTCAAACGGATGAGCGCTGTTTACGCCAAAGAAGCCTCCACCATTAGTTCCGAGTTGCTTGATGGCAATCTGTGAAGCTACCGGACCAAGCGGAATCACCTGCTTAACACCTTCCAGCGTTGTAGTGTCGGTATAGGAGGAGAATGTTTGCACAACGCCCTGCCCTACTAAAACCAGAGCAAAAACAATAGACAACGGTAGCAAAATATAGACCACCGAACGGGTGAGGTCAACCCAGAAATTACCCAATCCGAACAGGGTATGCGGCGCATTCTTGCCATTATCGATGGTTGCCCATTGCCTTGGCGCCATGTTGTGTGCCACTTTGTGAACCAACCCCTTCATCAGGGCGATAAGAACAGCCAGACCGGTTGCCGCGCTCAGAAAATTCTGCACGCCAAGCGCTGCCATCTGAGTAAGATAACTCATCGTGCTTTCGCCACTGTACGATTGCCAGTTGGTGTTGGTTACAAAACTGATAGCGGTATTCAGAGCCAGGTGCCAGGAGGTATTCGGCACTTTTGCCGGATTAAATGGCAACCACGCCTGAGTCAACTGCAAAGCAAAGACAATGACAAAACCGAAAAAGTTAAACCATAGCAGACTCGCCAGGTATTTTTTCCAGTTCATATCCTCCTGCGAATCGATACCGCAGACGCGGTAAATGCCCCGTTCGAGCCAGCCGAGGAGAGGTGTCAGTATGTGATTTTCCCCGCTGATTACTTGCTTCATATATTTTCCCAGGACGGGAGTCAGCAGGATGAGAGCGCCCAAAAAGAGAGCGAGTTGAATAAAAGTACTCATTGTTTCTTTATTTTTCTATAAATGATCATTCGCATTGTTTTCGATGCAAATGTATACCGGAAGGTGTAAGGAGAAAATAAAGATGTGAGCGGCGGATATAAATATTTTATAAAGATAAAAAAATCCACGGATCAACGTATAAATCGTTGAATCCGTGGATTGAATTGTTTTGTAAAGAATCCGGTCGTTCAAACGAACGATTACCAGATCTTCACGCGTTGCTCTTCGGGAATCCACATGGCATCGCCCGGTTTGACATCGAATATTTTATAGAAAGCATCGATATCGGAAAGCGGGCCATTGATACGGAAACGAGCGGGTGAATGTACGTCGCTGCGAACCTGATTGGCCAGCGCTTCGGGACGAATATTGACCATCCAGGCCATTCCGTAACCGAGGAAAAAACGTTTATCCGGAGTCAAACCACCGATTACCTGATTATTTTTATATTGTGCAGTCTTTTTAAAGGCCTCATAACCCATAGCAACACCACCCAAATCGGCAATATTTTCGCCCTGCGTCATTTCACCGTTTACATGCAGACTGTCTACCGCAACATATTTGTTGAACTGAGCCACAATCATCTTCGTCTTGGTAAAGAATTTAGTACTGTCTTCGGTAGTCCACCAGTTGGCAAGGTTACCATTGGAATCGTATTTCGCACCCTGATCGTCGAAACCGTGTGTCATTTCGTGACCGAAAGTAGACCCACCGATAATCGAGTAAAGAATGGCATCGTCAGCCATCTTGCGTTCGTATCCCGGCACAATGATGTTACAACCCGGTACCACAATTTCGTTATTCGAAGGATTATAGTACGCGTTGTAGGTTTGCGGCTGCATATCCCATTCGGTACGATCGACCGGTTTGCCATATTTGGAAATCATATAGTTATATTGCCATTGAGCAACGTGCTTCATATTGGCTGCATACGAGCTTTTGTCTATCTGCAGCTTGCTCATATCCTTCCATTTGTCGGGATAACCCACTTTCATTATCATCACGTCTAATTTGTGAAGCGCTTTGATCTTGGTGTCGGGCGACATCCAGTCGAGGTTTTTGATGCGTTCGGCATACACCTTTTTGATCTCGGTACCGATTTCCATCAGCTTCTCTTTGGTTCCTTTCGGCAGGTAATCTTTTACATACACCTGACCGACCAGGTCACCCAGCGAACCATCCACCTCTTCCGTTACACGTTTCCAGCGGGGACGGGGTTCGGTAGTTCCTCTTAATGCCGAACTGTATTCAAAGACAATTGCAAATGTTTTATCGTCGAGATAATCGGCATAAGCACTTATCAGGCGCAACTTCAGATACGATTTCCAGGCCGATAGCGGCATGGTTTTGATGTAACCGTTGAGAGCCGTCACAAATTCGGGTTGCCCTACAATAATCGAGTCTACTTTGGGCAGGCCCACAATCGTCAATGACTGTTTCAACTCCAGCGAAGGATTTTCGGATGCCAGTTTGGCAAAAGTCATTTTATTGTAATTCAACAACGGGTCGCGGGTATCCTCGCGTTTACGCGAAACCTTGGCCAGAGCCGTTTCCAGTTTCATCACCTCATCAGCAGCTGCCTTCGCCTGAGCTTCGCTATAACCCATCAAACCGAACATTTTACGGGCATAGGTCATAAACGCTTCACGCACTTTGGCCGCACGGGCATCGGTGGCAAAATAGTACTCGCGATCGGGAAGGCTCAATCCTCCCTGACCGACAAATACAGCATGCTTACTGCTTATTTTATCGTCCTGTCCCACGGCAAGACTATACATAGAACCGGCACCGATCGTTCTTAAGTAAGCCGCTGTAGTCATCAACTGGCTAACCGAAGAGATCTGATTAATCCGGTCCAAATCGGATTTGAGCGGAGCAATTCCCATCCGGTTCAACGACACGGAGTCCATTCCTGTAAAGAAGAAATCGCCGATTTTCTGACGGGCGCTTCCTTTCACGCTGTTCTTCATCCCGGCCGACGACACGCATACATCGTGTATCTGCGCGTTAATGGTATCCTGAATCATCTGGAAAATACCATTCGATGTTTCACTGGCCGGAATAGGATTCTGCTTGAACCATTTTCCATTGGCATACAGAAAAAAATCATGACCCGGCGTTTCGGTCGAATCGATATGCGACACCATCGGATCGACAGACTGCGCATTACTAAAAGAAGATACGCCCAGCAAAAAGAGGGGCAATATCACTGCTTGTTTCAGATTTATACTCATACTCAAATTAATCATGTAGTTATGCCATGCACATTCAGTTGGCAGATTATATCATTTTCAAATTAAATTCCGATCCACTCTTTCAGCCGGTCTATCTCTTTATTCATCTGTTCCAGACCCATATAATAGACTTTTTCAAGACGTTTCGGCTTATTTTCCATGCGCGAAACAGGAAGCGTTTCATTGGGTCGGATTACATAGATACTACCCTCTTTCTCCAGCTTAGCAATCAGATCCAGCGTTTGGTTATACTGGGCTGCACGATTGATAATGGCTTCAGCTAAACGCGGATAGTGACGATAGTGGTGTTTCCAGAACGGAAGGAATTTTACCTGATCTTTCCGATAAGCGGCATCGCGGGTAAGAATCACCACCAAACGTTTGTATCCATCGTTGAAAGCCTGCTGCACGGGAATCGAATCGGAAATTCCTCCGTCCAGGTAGAGTTCCTTGTCGACCTGCTTGGGCCTGGCAATGACAGGAAGCGAAGAAGTGGCCGAAAGCAACGTTGCAAAACGCTTTTTATCGGTAGCATCCAACACTTTGAATGCGGCTTTGCCGGTATTGCAATCGGTCAGACCAACCTTCATCGTAACATTACCCGACGAAAAAGTCTCAAAATCAAAAGGAACCAAATGTTCCGGCAAATAACGATAGACAAAATCATCGTTAAAATACTCTCCTTTCGATAGCAGGTGAAACCAGCTGCAATAGTTGGGATCGGAGACATATTCGTTGACCGCAAGGTTGCGTCCGAACTGTCGCGACACATACGACGCGCCGTAATCGGCTCCGGCAGAGACTCCAATAAGATACTTAAAATAGAGTTCTTGCTGAAGAAACGAGTCTAATACTCCGGCGGTGTACATTCCTCTGAAGCCACCTCCTTCGAGAACCAGACCGATATCGTTGGGTAAATTATAGTCAATCATTCAAACAGGACAAAGATTAAATCGAAACGAAGTGTAGGTCCCGCCTTAGCGGGAGAACAAAGAGCAAAGACAGCTTCATTCCGATTTCCTTCATTATTAATTGTTAATTGTTAATTCAATTTTGAACACCGTCACCGCCTGACCTTTTATTATCACGCGATTTCCCGATAGTTCCGTTTTAAGCGTTCCCGTGCGTTTAGAAACCTGCAAAGAGGTTAGCCGGGTTTTGCTTAGTTTCTCTGCCCAAAACGGTGTCAATGCACAATGCGCCGATCCTGTCACCGGATCTTCATCGATACCCGCCCAGGGAGCAAAACAACGCAGCACAAAATCATATCCCCAAACCGAAGCAGGTGCCGTAATCATCAGATGGCCCAAGCCAGCTTCAGTCAACGCGTTGAAAACCGGCGCAGCATTTCGTATCTCATCTTCACTATTTGCCACTGCCATTACCCAGTTATAACTGCTATCGTACAATTCAACCGGTTCAAAACCAACCAGAGCCTTAAAATCGGGATGTACTGCCCGCTTCGTTAACGGATAACGGGGAAAGTTCATCTCCAGCCAGCTACCCGATTTCGATACGATAAGATCAGCTCCTTTTGCTTTGAATTCTATCTGGCTACCGGGAGCCACCCTACCCGTTTCATACAAAATATGCGCACTGGCAAGCGTGGCATGTCCGCAGAGATCAACCTCTTTCGCCGGCGTAAAATAGTGTATCTGAAACAGATTATCGTGCTGTGGAAAGATAAACGCCGTCTCGGAGAGGTTCATCTCCATGGCAAGCTGCTGCATCCGTTCGGTGGTAATATCATCCGATACCACCACTACACCCGCCGGATTTCCCGTAAACGGTTCTTCCGTGAAAGCATCTACCTGAAAGATTGATTGAATTTCCATCAAATTACTGATCGTTTATCGATTTATACCCGAGCTTAAATATGTTTTACCACCCCTAAATTCCCTAAAGGGGACTTTGAGAGGCAAATACAGTACAATTCTTCTAATAACAGATTTAAGTCCCCTTTAGGGGATTTAGGGGTAAAAGATAGGATGATTAATCTACAGCTTTATACCTCCTTACTCATAAAACACACGTTGAAAGGCAAATGCGCGTATTCTTTTACAAGCACCTCCCTGAAGCCTTGCTGTTGGTACCACGCTTTCAGTTTTTCATGCTCATTAATCAACGCAACGCCGATATGCTTCCCTCCCCGCTTCGCGATCAAAGATGTGGCAAAATTCATCAATTCCACTCCCAATCGACGGTTCCGGTAATCGGGTACCACCGAGACCTTTTCAATATAAAACGTTTCGGCTTCGGTTTTCGATTCTTCAATGGCAATACATCCGACAGGAACATGATCATCAGTCATCAGGTACAGTTCAATGCCCTTCTCTAATTGTCCACGCAACGTTTCCGCATCGATAAAAGCACTGTTTGTCGGGTTGGTCTCCTGTGTAAAGCCGAATTGTCGCGCCACCGTTCCATGCGCACTTCTCAGCACTGCCACCGCGTCCGACAAATCTGCATCCGGTAATATCCGTTGTAGTTGAATATTCATAATACACTAATTAAAAGAACAATGACGACTATCACTTACTACTTACACCTTACCACTTATACCCTATCACTCGCTTTTCCATTTCGGTTCGGCAGGTATCCTTGTGCCGTCGGCGGTAGTATGTTCTTCCAGCGAATTTTCTTTCGATTGAATGGCAATGTAGATCATCGGTTCATCGGAAGTATTGCACATACCGCGGTTTCCCTGCGGAGCCACACGTACCACGCTTCCCTCTTTGATGGGAAAACAGTCGTCGTCCACCTGATAAAAGCCCGACCCTTTCAGAAAGATATAGGTCTCCTCGTTTTTGTTGTGGATATGGAAATAGGGCACTTCGGTATGCGGAGGCAACATGTTGAACGAAATTTCCGTTCCGGTCGCTCCTGTTGCATCCTTCACAAAGACTTTACCTTCGATCTCCCGTTTGCTGACAGGATGAATCAGCGTATATTGCAGTATCTCTTCCAGATTTCCCAGATCGATGGCTGCGTAATGCTTGTTTTGTGCTATTTTTTCGATAGTTTTCATCATAATGGCAATAATAATCGCTCGGTTTATAACTAAAACAGAATATCCCACTCGTTGTAAAGTTCCTGCATTCCCGGCAAAACGATATTTGCTCCGGCATCGACCAACACATTATCTTCCAGAATACCGGTATTGATGGCCACCGTAAAAATTCCGGCTCCTTTGGCAGCCTCTACCCCCAACGGCGCATTCTCTACCACCACAGCTTCCCAGGGTTTGACACCGGCTTTTTGCAATCCCATCAGGTAGGGTTCCGGATTGGGCTTGCCGTACTTAACGTCGAATGCCGTCACCATCTTCTCCTGACAAAAGATACCAGGATAATATACCTCCAGACTATCGAGCAAACTGGCTTGTCCGGAGCCGGTTACCAAAATAATGTCCAGCCCTTTGTTCTTCAGTTTATTCAAAAGCTCACCCGCAAAAGGCATAGGTATCGTACGGCTCAACTCCCTGAACTCTTTACTCTTATGTGTATATATCGCCTTCTCTTCTTCCGGAGTTGCGTTTCGTCCCCATTCACGCTGGAAAATGCCGTTGATCGTTCCGGTTCCGGTTCTTCCTTCGTGCATATAGGCTTCGTAGTGTGTAAATGGCAATCCGATCTTTCTAATGGCTCTCACCCAGGCTTCGGCATGTGCCGGCATCGAATCGAAAAGCACGCCGTCCATATCGAATAAGACAGCTTTTAATGTAAACTCAGGGTATGAATGTTGATGTATAAATTCTGTAATTGGTTGTAGTGTCATGCCTTAAAAAAAGTATTTAATGTTGTAATTCAAACAATCGCTCTTTGTCTTCAGCATGATATTTCAGATTAAGGTTAAACCCGCGCTATTTTTTTGCGGCATCAGTTCGACGACGGCATAGAACCGTTGACATCGATCAACCGTTTGATATTAAAATAAAATCCGTTGATTTTCATTCTGTTTTTAGCGACCGATATAAAATCACAATCGCTATAGACAAAACGCTGATCGATAGGGAAAAGTCCCAACAGGTAGATCAGTTCGTATTCATCCGATACGGAAATTACATGCCAGGCTGTCATCTGATTCCGGCCATCACCGGTAGAAAAAATAGCCGTTGCCAATTGTTTGGCTTTTAACGTGTAAAGATGCGCCAAATCATTTCGCCCTACCATGTGATAGGCATAGGCCAACTGATTGAGTTTGTACAAGTCAAGAGGAAAAACCGATAAAGATTGAGTCGTCAGACGGATAATGGTATCGCAATCGGCAGGTGTTTTATTCACTTTCCGGGCATAGGTAGCTAAAAGAGAATCCTTTGCATTGTGATAGTAAGGCCGGTACTCTTTCTGCAAGGTGTAGCCGTAGTAAAGCACCCGCATTTGATCGGTCGTCATGGTGGTATCGTTAGCCAAAAAGCGCTGCATCAGCTTTGGATAGTAATAATCCGACGTTTCATTGAAGATCGTTCCACGCAACCCATTATAGTTTGGAGGAACAATAGGTTGCCGCTGTGCGATACTTAAAGTAGCAGTCGATATAAATAAAATTAAAAACTTATATTTCAACATATTATATTTATCTTTATAATTACAATATCACTTTGGGAAAGAACCACCGAATGGCATGAATTCCCCAAACCAACAGAAAAGCCAAACCGATACGGGGTACCACGATCCATGCCACAGACACTCCGATCGATGCAAAGAGTAACGTATCTTCCAGTAATGAGTGATTCACCGCAATATGGTAATTGAGCATATTGGCATCCGCCCTCTTTACAATACCTTTATCCACCTGTTCGATAACCACTGCCGATCCGTATGCCAGACCGAGCGTTTGAGCTACAACCCAAAGAAAAGAGACCTCCCGCGAGAGGCCGAAGAACCCCATTAATGGCGCGAAGAAGGCTGAAATTTTATTGAGCCAATTATATTCGTTAAGGATGTTCTGAAGAATAAATAGCCCATACAGAATCAATGAGACCTTAACAATCAGCATGATGGAGCTTTTTGCCCAAAGCCATAACACATCGGACACTGCCGTAAGATGTAACGCCTGTCCGGTCGGATGCGATACGGCAAAACCGGTTGCCGGCAAGAGCCAATTCAACAACACGGCAGCAATAAAACTCATACCGACACGCACCACCAACATATTGAGTACCGATGAACCAGTACGTTTTTGCACTGCCGTCTCAATAATCAGGCTATGAGAAATAAGGCACATGATGGCCAGAATAGTCACTTCGCGCATCCCCAGTGTGAGTGTGGCAATAACAGCCAATACCGAATACAGAGGCAGAAAAAGACTTGTAATAAAAACGATAGCAGAAACTCCGGGCAATCCGATATGAATAAAGACCGGAGATAAATAGCCCGACAGCCAGTCCATCACGCCCCAATACTGCAAAAAACTGACGAGCAAAGCAACCGGCAACATCAGCTTCAGCAGCCATAGAATGGTATGCGTAGCTTTCGGCAACGCCAAACGGACACACGATACGATTCGTTGCATGAAACTTATTGAGGTAGCGATTCCGTTACCAATTGAAAATCGTGTTCAAAATTGGGAGTAAATATCCCTTTTCCCAACGAGTCGCAAATCTCGCTTATTGACCAGAACCGACCTTCGTCCAGTTCATTGTAATCGAGCACGAACTCCCCGTCATATATTGTTCGGTATGCATTTACAAGCTCCTTCTCTACCGCCGACTGCCACACATAACGTGCGACAGGAGTCGGAACAAATGCCGTAACGCCAAGTTCTTCAAAAGCCTCCCGCTTCAATGCCGTCTCCACGGTTTCTCCATAATCGACATGACCACCTACCGCTGTATCCCATTTTCCGGGTTGTGTATCCTTGGTCATCGACCTCTTTTGCAAAAATAGGTCACCATTACTGTTGAAAATATGAAGATGCACTACAGGATGTAGCCAAAAGGTTCCCCCATGGCATTGGCTACGGGTGGCTTTCCCTGTAACGTTTCCCTGTTCATCTACCAAAGGGAATATTTCGTCCATAATTATTCGTGTTGAGTTTGACTGTTTTCCGAAGATTCTCTATTGACAGCGGTACAAAGTTACAATATTTTCCATGTCCCGAAAGTCAAAAAAATAAAACGGCATATGCGCTGTTTTTTACACCGATATGCCGTTTTTTCTTCTACACCAACCTCATTGCCTAATATCACCTGAATACGGTCTGGGCACGGGAGATGGAATAGGCCGCAAAGTACCCCCGGGGATTTCCCGTGACACCAACGGGCAAAATCTGCTTTATATTGGTACGAACGTTAGCCGGCTGACCTCCGAACAAGGGATTTCGCTCACTCGATTCTTGTTTGATGTCCCGTATGAAATCATAATAATCTTCGCTTATGCCACACACCGCCAACCCCACCTTATCTCCGGCATGAATCCGCTCACTTTTGTAGGTAGAGGGTAAATACATAATCGTTTTGTTGGTTAACTCACTTCCATTAAAATCGTAATCACTTACAATATTCCATTTTGCAATAGTATCCGATAAACAGACATCGTTCTTAAACGCTTTGGTAAGATAATAGTTGGATACGCCAGCCGGATCGTGCATCCATACATTTACAGCCCACACATTTTCGTAAAACACAACATCTTTGACCACATTGATCTTTTCTACCGGAGGTACCGCGTTAATGGTACTGGATGCCGTATATGTTTCTTTCTCACCATCGTTGTCTATATCCACATTGCTAATGGTTAGCGTATAGGTGCGCCCTATTACACCGTAGTAGTTTGCCGGAGTTTTGTAAGTTCCTTTCTCTGCCCTATCTTCTTCAAGGGTAATGGAATGTTGTCCATCGTCGAGTGTGATTATGGCACCGGTAACTGCGTCGGCCGGATGACTGCAGAAATAAGATCCCGTCGTTTTCAGATAAACATAGTGCGTTGTAGTATCCGTAGTAACAATCGCATCTACTACCAATACCGGAGGCATACTGTCGAGATGTACATCAAAATCGGTGGTACACGCGGTAAACGCCATTGCCGACAGCAGCACACTTACAAAGAGAAATACCCTGTTAATCATCTGTCTAAAATTTAAAATTATACGAGATAGATGGCACTACAGCAAAGAGATAAGTCATCTTTGCTTTCGTTTGATATGGATTATTGGTTTCTTGCTCGAAGTTGATAGCCCAAGCATTTTTATGCCCATACACATTATAAAGTGAAAAATTCCACTCTCCCTGCCATTTATGAGGATGCTTACTCTGCGGTTTCCATGTAAGCGACAGGTCAAGCCGGTGGTAATCCGGCATACGCGATGAATTACGATCGGAATATATCGGCACTATCGTTCCGTCTATTTCCATGCGTCCTACTGGATAGGTAATGGGTTGCCCCGTTGAATAGACAAAATTGGTTCCCAGAGAGAGGGCTTTATTAAATTCGTAATTACCGACCACATATATGGTATGAGGGCGCTCGTAAGGAGATGGATAGGGTCTGTTATTGTTGATCCCGTCTATGGTATTTCTGGAGCGCGAATAGGTATAACTAATCCAGCCTGTCAGCCTGCCTTCGTTTTTTTGCACCTGAAATTCAATTCCATAGGCTCGTGAGTTACCAAAGCGCAATTCTCCGTCAAGCTTCGGATTAAGCAACAACTGAGCATGATCTTTGAAATCAATCGTGTGATGCAATGATTTGTAAAAAACCTCTACCGATGTCTCTATCGTATGATGAAAAAAGTTGTGAAAATAGCCGAGTGCAAATTGATCGCAATCCTGAGGAAGAATATTTTTGCCGGCGGTAAACCAAAGATCGAGTGGCGTTCCGGCAGTCGAATTGGATGCCATTTGCAAAAATTGCACGGTACGCGCATAACTAGCTTTCATGGAGGATTGTTCTCCAAACCGATAGGTCATGCCTAACCTGGGCGATAAACGGTAATAGATCTTTATAATTTGACCGGCTTTGTATACGGTCGAATCGATTGCGTTGTAATTCTGATCGTAGTTATAGACCGTACCAGTGCCTATGCTCGCAAAATCTGTAAGGCGGAAGCCAACTTTGGCCGACAGTTTTTCCGATAGCTGGCACTCATCCAGAAGATAGACCGATGTTTTAAATGCATTAATATCTGGCAATGTAAAATTACTGCCCGTTGCAACTCCTGCGGTTGATGTCACTTTTCCGGGGCTTAGCCAATGATACAGACCGGCATATCCGAATTTAATAGTATGCGCCGGAACCAAAAACCAGGAAAAATCATGTTTCAGCGAGAAATCACGCATATAGTATTTCCAGTCAAAATTATCGTTATCACTGATTATAGATTGAAGATTATATTGATAACGGCTGTAATTCAGCGATAGGTTACCGAAAAATTTCTGCGAAAAAATATGGTTCCAACGCATCAGCGCCGTTGCATTTCCAAAATTAAAGTTCACATCGCTATTGCGGAATACATCCTTGCCCAGATAACCGGAAAGGCAAATACGGTTTTTGTCGTCGATACGATAATTCAGTTTGCCATTAAAATCGTAAAAATAGAGCCGGTTATCCCGAACATCTTTATTGGGCGCCATCTTTAAAAACAGATCGGCATAGGTGCGACGAGCAGAGACAATACACGATACTTTGTCCTTTACCAAAGGGCCTTCAAGGGTAAGTCTGCTCGATATCAGGCCAATGCCGCCACTTCCGGCAAATGTTTTGGAATTGCCGTCTTTGCTTTGCACATCCAGCAGCGACGAAAGCCTGCCACCATATGAAGCCGGGATATCTCCTTTATACAATGTCATATTCCGGATAGCATCGTTATTAAAAACCGAAAAGAAGCCCAACATGTGCGACGCGTTGTAAATAGTGGCATCGTCAAGAACAATCAGATTCTGATCGATACCGCCGCCCCGCACGCTAAAATTGGATGTACCCTCACCGGCAGAGACTACCCCCGGCAACAGTTGCACTACCTTCAGCAAATCCACCTCTCCCATTAATGTGGGGATTTTACGTATCGTGTTAATGGATAATTGTTCGACTCCCATCGTATTTAATGTCAGGTTGGCATCTTTACGTTTTGCTCTCACCTCTACCTCCGCCATCTCTCTGGCTCTCTCCTTCAGGTCGATATTCAGTGCCTGAGATATCATCAAATTTACTTTTCTGATTTGCGTTTGATATCCCAAATAGGTAATTTCGACAGTAAATTTGCCGTAAGGAACTGTGATAGAATAAAATCCGTCTTCATTTGTTACTGCACCTGTTTTCAGTTCGCGAATATATACATTCACTCCCATCAATGCCTCACCACTGGTTACATCCTTCACGACACCACTCAGACTGGCTCTATTGGCGGTAAGTTCGGCAGACATAACCGATAGCGGATACAATATCAAAATGAGTATAATGAGTTGCTTAAAACGCATAAGTTGTAATAAATGATAAGTACGTTCGTTAATCTGAGTCTCGGCTGATTCGGACTCGAACACTCACACTTTATTCAACTCTTTAGATTGGGATTTGGATTGAGGGTAATAAAGATGCTTTTAGCAAAACATACGATTGAATATTTTATTACCCATACATGAAAAGCAATTCAAAGATAATGAATTTTTTAAAAGACAGATACTATTTAATGTTTTTTTTGCATATATTCATACCGTTAATTCAATGCGATCTAATGGTAATAATGAAGCATACGGGAAGCTGTATATGCCCTATTCGTATCGATTTCTGTCACTCTCTGTGCCGAAAAAAAATTAAGAGAGGCTCAAGCTGACTTTAATTTTAACAATAAAAAAAGTGAAAACGAACATCGTTCATCTTCACTTTTTCTGTTGTTACCGATTGGGATTTTTATTTGCTTCCAAATATTTCACTCAGTTTCTTTTCCAAATCTTCACCTCTAAGGTTTTTGGCAATAATTTTACCTGAAGGATCCAGTAAGAAATTCTGCGGAATGGAACGTACCTGATAGAGTTGCGCAGCGGCATTGTTCCAGTACTTTAGATCGGAAACATGATTCCAGGTCAAGCCATCTTTTTGAATAGCTGCTAACCAGGCATCTTTGCCGTTTTCGTTATCGAGCGACACGCCCAGAATGGTAAAATTCTTATCTTTGAAATGATTGTAAGCAACCACAACATTCGGATTTTCGCGCCGACAGGGACCACACCAGGATGCCCAAAAATCGAGCAACAGGTATTTACCTCTGAATCCTGACAACTTAACCGGCTTGCCTTCCGGGTCGTTCATCGTGAAATCCGGGGCAACAGATCCGATCTCCGTTGCCTTCATTTTGTTAATGACCTGTGCAAATTCTCTACCGCTTTTTGTGATTTTGAGTGAGGGAGACAACGCATTAAAGGTCGATTCGAGATCCGAAACATCGGTACTTGTATTAGCAATCGATTTCAGAATAGCCAGACTCAGAAAACTCGACGGATTCGATTTAATAAAGCTCTTCAGTACCACACTCTTCTCTGCTTCAATAGCTTCGTCTCTCTTCTCTATACCAGCCATAAATTCTTTCGACTGGCGTTGTTCGGATGTCGCAGCCAGATAATCGGCATACAGAATCTTCTCCTTACGGGATAGTGGCTCCAGACTTTTCTGCAATTGCATATTCGCTGTGTTGAGTTTCGATCCGCCGATAGTGGCATGTACGGCAGAATCAGCGCTTTGAACGGTAATAATACCCCGTTCCAGATAGAGATTCAACATGTCCGTCTGTTGTTTGTTCATACCGCTTCCGGTATGATTCACAATCAAACGTGCCTGTATGGGTTCATCTATCCTGCCTTTGAACGTAAAACTTCCGTTCACCATTTTTGCCGAATCGGCAATAATTTTATTATTATCCTGATGCAATAAATAGACAGTAGCAGGAGCATGTAACCGGCCTATTTTACCTGTTAGCGTATAGTTTTGCTGCGCAAAAAGAGCTACAGGCAATGTACATAAAAGGGTCAAAAATGTTTTCTTCATGTGCAAAAAATATTTTATTCAAAATTTGCTTCAAAAATAGGCGTTTTAACCCAGATTACAACCCACCTTACACGCTTTGCCTCATTTTTAGCACAAATATTTACGTAACATCTTTTTCTGCATAAAAGTCGGGATGGTTTTATAAAAAAAAGATTTGAAGTCGTATATTTGCAACAGATCAACAAAAACAGTCGATTATTGCCCGATTGCATTGAAAAACGACACAACAACCAATCTTAAATATATTACATTTATGGACTATTATGTTGAGAGACCCAAAGAAACCATTGACACACCTCAAACCGTTGTAGAAAAAAAAAGTGTCGAAATAACCGAAACCGCATTGCTTCACCTGAATGAAGCACGTAAATGGTCGAAATTTATTGCTGTTTTCTCCATCGTTATGGCAATACTGCTGGCTCTGTTGGCCACGGTTTTATTGCTGGGCGGCGCAAAAGAAACCGTACCGGGAGCCGGTATGATAGGAGTGGCATACTTGCTGGCGGCCATATTAACGTTCGTTCCCATGTGGTTTCTGATTCGCTTTTCAAATCTCACGAAAAAAGGAGTATCCGGCAAAAACAGCAGCGAGATGGAAGATGCCTTTAAGTATCTGAAATTTTACTACATTGCTACCGGAGTAATGGTTATAATCTCTATTATCTTCGTCGTCGCTTTTATGATTGCCGGACTCACCATGGGCTTTGTAAGCTCCATAATGCAATCGCAAAACATATAGTCCATTGATAACCGTCAACCAAGCGTTGCCAACACGCCGGATAGCCGTCTGATCCCCTCCTCTATTTCCGTTTCGTTGGAACAGGAAAAATTTAGCCGGCAGGTATTGACCTCCGTTTTATCGATATAAAATGGATTGCCCGGCACGAAAGCCACATTCTCTTTGATGGCCAGATCGAACAACTCCATGGCGTTCCGACCTTCCGGCAACGTCAGCCACAGAAACATTCCCCCTTCGGGACGGGTATATTGAACCTCTTTCGGAAAATAGCGTTCGATGGCCTGCATCATTGCCCCTGCCTGCCTGCCGTACGCTTCGCAAATGCGTGCAATGTGCCGGTCGATATCGTAATCGGACAAGTACTGATACACCAACCGTTGCGTGAAATAATCGGTATGAAGATCGGCTGCCTGCTTGGCCACAATCAACCGATCCATGACGGCATCGGGAGCAACAATCCAACCCATACGAAAAGCCGGAACTACGGTTTTGGAAAAGGTTCCCAACAGGATGGTCTGCCCGGGCAGATAATGGTAGAACGATCGTTTTGGTTCGCCCTTAAAGCGAATATCTCCATACGGATCATCCTCCACCAAAAACAACGGTTCTCCCTGTACAATCTGCGCAATTTCCCGACGACGCTCTTCGGTGTAACTGATCCCTGATGGATTTTGAAAATTGGGAATCAGGTAAGCCAGACACGGTTTCTCGTGCTTTATTGCATGTTGAAAACGAGAAACATCTACGCCTTCGTTGGTGAGAGGCACAGTGACAAAACGTGGATGAAAAATAGAAAATGCCTGAATAGCTCCCAAATAACCCGGCTCTTCCATCACCAAAGCATCACCCTCATTGACAAATACTTTTCCCAGCAAATCGAGGCCCTGCTGCGATCCGTTGGTAATCAAAATATTCTGCGGATCGATCTGCAACCCCTTGCGCGCATACCGTTCGGCAATTTTCTCCCGCAAAGGCAGGTAACCTTCGGTATTGGCATACTGCAAAATATTCCGATCCGAACCCGACATCAGTTTCGCTGCACTCGCCTGTAACTCTTCCAACGGAAATAACTCTTTATTGGGCAAACCACCCGCGAACGAAATCACTTCGGGCGAAATGGCAACTTTTAATATTTCACGAATAAACGAACGGGGAACTCCCGTCATCCGTTGTGCAAAACGAATAGATGCAGCTTCTTTCATAGATAAATGTATTAAGTAAATAAAAAAAGAAACCCCCTTTCGGTGTTTACCGAAAGGGGGTTGAACTATTTTGCGCAGCACAAAACGATCACCTTCGGTAAATCCGGGGGATTCCGATGACGATAATAATGGCCGCAATAATGTTTAAACTTAATCTCATGTGATATTTTATATTGCCCGAAAGCATGGTACAAAGATATAAATTTTATTTTAAGAGCTAATAACTAAAGACTATTTTTTGTTATTTCGTGTTATTGATGTTTTGGTAAAACTCCGGCCGGTAGGTCTCTCCTATGGGCAATACCTTATCCTGAAGGTAAATCCGGTGATGTTCTATCAATTTTATCTGTTGCAGCGATACCATATACGATTTATGAATACGGGCAAACAGACAGCGCGGCAAAGCGGCTTCCAGTTCGCTAAAAGTAGTCGATGTCAATATTTTCCCCGTCGACAACACGATGCAACGATAGTCCCTCATCCCTTCGATATACAGAATATCATCGTAGTCAACCCTGACAATCCGATAGTCGGTCTTTACAAAGATGAAAGCATTGGATGAGTTCGCCACGTTCGGTTGCGCATCCGTTTTGACCTTCTGCACGGCCTGCAAAAACCGCTCGAATGAATACGGTTTCAGCAGATAATCCACAATACCGTATTCATACCCCTTAAGCGCATATTCGGTATAAGCGGTGGTAATAATCACCTGTGGCTTTCGCTGCAATGTATCGAGCATTTGCAAGCCGGTCATCGTAGGCATTTGTATATCCAGAAACATCAAATCCACCTCATTTTCGTTGAGATACGCCATCGCATCCATGCTTTTGGAAAAGGTAGCCCTGAGTTCGAGCCAGGATGTGTCGCGAATAAACCGAACCAGTTTCTCGAGCGCAGGTGGTTCGTCTTCTACTGCAATGCAACTGATCGTCATCGTATTGTAATTCTAAAATAGTTCAATCGTCAGGTTTACCGAAAACTCATTACCCCGATCGGAGACTTCCAACTGATACTTACAGGGATAGAGCAGTTGTAACCGCTTTTTTACATTTTCCAACCCGATACCTCCGTTCTGACCGTTCATACATTGAGCATGATCGTAGCCATTCGAGCATTGAAACTGCAGTGTATTGCCGGTTTGTCGCATCCGGATAAAAACAGAAGGCTGTTTTTCTTTCGGTTGGGTGTACTTACATGCATTTTCGACAAATGGCAACAACAGCAACGGGGCGATTGTCTGTTCGGGATTGGCTATCTCCGTTTCAAACAAAATATAATCCGGTTCCGGAAAACGAACCCGATGCAGCGCAATCACATTCTGCAAATGTTTGCACTCCATTTCGAGGGTAACCGTCGGCGCTTTGGTTTGATAAAGCATGTAGCGCATCACATCCGAAAGCGTAATAATCATCTCCGAGGCTTTATTGGGCTGTGTGCGTATCAGGGAATCGATATTATTCAAGGTATTGAACAGAAAATGAGGATTGACCTGCGAACGCAACGCATCGAGCTCCAGTTGCAGATTACGTTTGAGTAACTCCTCTTTCTGTCCTGCCGATTCGATCCACACCACAAAGCCGCGCAACAGGCTCCCGCAACTGGCGATGACATAGGTTCCGAAAGTTGTGGTATAGTTCCAGGATACCGGTTCATCGAAATGACCCGGAAACACGATAAGACGGTAAAAGGCAATAAACAAAGCCGACAGGCCTACAATCGACACAACCGACAGAATGAGGTAAAGAACAAACCGATGTTTTTCGATGTAACTGTAGAGAAAAAAATAGAAGAAATAAAAGGCGCTGGCAGCCCACACCACTCCCGAAAGGTAGATCCACAGGTGCTGAACAAGGTAGTCTGTTCCTTCTGCCAACCGGAAACTGTTTGCTCCCGAAAGCAGGAAAAAGACTATCCAGAAGAAGAGATGAAGTATGATTTTCAGAATAATATGCATATCTCAATCTGACAAGTTATTACCTCTACCGAGCAAAGGTAGTAAATATAAAACAACCGGCAGCAAGCATAGAATAATTATTGCTACCGACATTGGCTGCTGGCATTTCCATAGCACAAATTCGCTGACAATACGCATGACATAAATGGATGACATAAACAGCAGCAACACCTTGCCCAACGACTCCGACAACAGCTTTTTCGTCATAAAAAGCGAGATCAGGGCAAAGAGGATAAACATCATATTCATTCCGTAGTTGAACGCATGGAAAATGGCCCAGGTATCGGTATTGAGGCAACTCAGCCGTTCTTTCCAATGAAGCAACCAATAAAAAGAGAGGTGAAATACACAGAAAAACGTTGTGATCACTCCGGCTGTTCTGACGAAGAAAATGTTCTTTTTCATACGATAATAGTTTGTTTTAATTATCCGATCATAAAGTAATTAGCAGGGTTATATGGTACGAAAACAGGTCTACGCTTATCAAGCAGAAAAAAAGCAGAATATCCATACTGTTCTGTTATAAATTTTTAGCTCGCTTCGCCAATTCGTTAAGCCATACCCGGCGAATGATAGCGCTACCCGGATAGATAATTCGCCAGTAACGGGCAAACACGCGGGCATCTTTCTTTGTAATGCCATAGTTACGGGTTTCTGTCGTAGCCAATGTTTGTCCGTTACACTGAGGAATAAACCGAAAATTAATCGCCACTTTGATATATCCCGGTTTATTAAAAGTCCGAAACTGTTCAAGCGTTTTAACCGGTGGTGGCGGAATAGCGGTCGATGCTTTGAGGAGCATGACTGTCACTATTTCGGTAGAATCGATCACAAAGAAATTGAAATCGGGAGTAGAGAACGTATCTGATCTTTCGTTAATCTTACTAGCATAACGCACTGCTTTTTTATCGTCAATACCTCTTATTTTGGTAAGAAAACGAATTACCGGCACATCCCTTATCGCAGTAGACTGCAGAGCTCTTTTTACCGCTTCGGGCGATGCGTCGACAAGCACCTCGTGATATTCGCCAAAGGAGTAATCTGGTAACAAAGCATCTATTTTCCGGTTGGCGATAGCATGATAAGTGGGTACCGGCCAGTAAAGCGATGCAACTACTAGCAACAGGCCACTCCCGACAACCACCGTGGCAATACGGCGATTAAGAATAAACAGAAACGACAACGGCTTTAGCAAAGAGACAATACCTGTAAGCGAAAGGATTACGCCGATCCAGAAAAAGTAGGACGGCGCGTAGAAAGGTGCATACCCCATCAACGCGAACATAAGGCAAAGGGCTGCCGCAATGCAGAGAAGGCCGGGGATAAATTTGTATTTATTCATAGCGATCAGGATATCTGTTTTGTATTCGTTTTTCTACTTTTCACACAGTTACCAACCAGCATGTAAATGGCATGAGGAAGCATAATAAAGGTCATTCCCGAATTCGGAATCATATAACATCCTATCAAAACGACTATCAGATAAGTTATGGTGAAATAGTGTGGCAGAGTTCTACCCTCTTTCTCAATACTATGCACAAGTAGTCCCAACGGGATAAGCAACAGCCCAAAGTAAAAGAACCAGAACGCGGCGAACACTTCGCTGTTTGTTTTTCCTGTCGTAATGGGTAGTTCATCCAGGCCTCTGCTGACTTTGAAAAAACAGGTTTCGGCCATCTGCCGAAATTGTTTTTCTCCTCCATCAGGCGACAATACTAATTGCATGTGCAACAATCCTATCAGTATCAAAAGCACTCCGTTGGTGATTTTCCGTACTATTTTCATCGAAGAATGGTTTATGTTCTGTTTTTGTGCAAAAGTGATGGATTTCAACGATGGGGTAAAATAAAATCTGCAAACGGGGCAAAACGGTCTGCAAACCGCCACGAAATACAAAAACAAAACGACCAGTCCGATTCCTTTCATAGTGAAAAGGAGACGCACTGGTCGTTCAATCAGGCCAAACGTAGGATTAAAAGTCTTTCGACTCTGTTCAATCCGGCAGGCTTATACCATCAGGGACATCGGTAAGCAACGTATTTGTTTAATGCCTGCCGCGCTTAAATGTTTTGACTTTAGAAAAATCGGCTTTGGAGAATTGTTGCACACAAAGGACTAAAAAGATTGCTCCAATAGCCACAATAAACAAACAGCTCATCCAGGGTGCAATGATAAATCCGTGGATATCAAACGCCACACCGCTTTTTACCAACTCGATTGTGGAAAAGCCCTCCATTTTCAGCGTTACGTATCTAAAAGCGGCGGTCGTGTAAGTCAATGGATTTATATAAACGATCGGAATCAGAAATTTAGGCAGAACCATTGTCGGAATGTATGCGCCCGACAAAAAAGTGAGCGGAAACGTGATGAGCGTTACCAGCAATTGAAAATTGCCAGATTCGCGCGTTATAGTTGCCAGATAGAGGCCCATGGCACTGAACGTAAGACTTACGATAACCATTACCAATACCATTTCCAATGCGTGTACAAAATCTATTTGTAAACCGATAAACAACCCCCCAATTACAATAATCATTCCCTGAATAATCGACACTAAAGTCGAAGACAAGATGTGCCCGATCGCAATTTGCCAGCGTGAAATGGGCGCGACAAGAATCTCTTTCATAAATCCGCTCGAAATATCGTCGAGGATATTCATCGAGTTACTCAATGACGACTGAAAAACGGTCATGATAATGATACCTGCAATCAAATAATTCATGGGATTGGCTACTCCGACGGCGGTGCTTTTCATTACAAACGAAAAGATAAACAGAAACAAACACGACATAAACAGGTTCATAAACAACCTCATCCGGTCGCGCATCAGCTTCAGCAGGTTTCTTTGTAAAAGTGCAACTATCGTTCTCATTGTTCTCTGATCTCCTTTCCTGTGATAGCCAAAAACACGTCGTTCAGTGAGCCTTTTGTTATTTCCAAATCGTTAATTATATGTTTATTATCCGCAAGCACTTCCAGTATTTGTTCGGAGTTATTCACATACGTCGTCACCAGATTATCCACTGTTTTATACTTCAGATTTTTACCGCGAGGTAGTTCTCCAGGGTATCCATATCTTCCGTTTCAATCTTCATAATGGTTGACGTATATTGCTTTTTCAAATTATACGGCGTATCGTGAGCCACAATTCTGCCCTTGTCGATAATAGCCACCTTTTGGCAAATCTCCGCCTCCTCCATATAATGTGTGGTTAGGAAAATGGTGATGTTTTTTTGTTTCTGAAGACGATAAATATATTCCCACACATTGCTTCGTGTCTGCGGATCGAGGCCGGTGGTCGGTTCGTCTAAAAACAACACTTTCGGATAGTGCACCAATCCACGTGCGATTTCGGCACGGCGCTTCATTCCTCCCGAAAGACTTTTCACCGGAGTTTTTCTTCTCTCTTCCAGATCGACAAGATCCAATACGAAATCGATGCGTTCTTTCACCTCATTTTTAGGTACGCGGTAAAAATCGCAATGCAACCGCAGGTTCTCTTCAATAGTGAGCTTATCATCGAGCGTCGACTCCTGAAATACAATACCGATGTCGTTTCGTACCTGCTCTTTTTGTCTGCTTACATCGTAACCGTTGATAAACAATTCGCCGGAAGTTTTATCCTGAATAGTGCAAAGAGTGTTTATGGTGGTGCTTTTACCGGCTCCGTTCGGGCCAAGAAATCCAAAGATGGTTCCCTGCTCCACTTCAAACGAAATATTATTTACCGCCGTAAAATCACCGAAGTTTTTAGTGAAGTTCTTTACTTCAATACTGTTCATAATTGTTATTTAATTGTCCGTAATTCATTTCTATTTTCCATTATTAATAGGCGCCTTCATAATGTAAGACAAATCAACCCGGAAAATATTTTAAACTGATAATCCGATATTATTCCTGAATAATATCGGATTATCAGTTTATTTTAATATTGCCCCTAACGACCAAGGCAATATGTAGTTTGTGATTTGCAGGAGCATTCTCTGTCAATTGTCTGCATCAAAATTTCCAGAATTATTGAATTCGAGAATTGAGATGGGGATTAAAGATTAGCTTGTATTGTAAACTTTTTGCGCCGAAGTTAATCAGCAGTCCTTTCGCAAACTGATAGGCTACCACGTAATTCTTTGCCTGTGCCAGATGTACATCTTCCAGATCGATTACCGCTTTCAATTCGACTACTACTTTGTTTTCCACAATAAAATCGGCTCTGCGGGTACCCACATGGAGTCCCTCGTAATAGATATTTTGCCCTTTTTCCCGCTCAAAATCCAATCCAACCCGCCTCAATTCAATCGCCAGACAACGTTTATAAATCAGCTCCTGGAAGCCATTGCCAAGCATGTTGTGCACTTTAATGGCACAGCCGATAATGTCATAAGTCAACTGATCTTTTTCCATAAATGAATAATTGAGTTTGCCTATTCTGTAAATTCAATAATTCTGTAAATTCTGATCCTGACAACGGTTTTATTTTCCGCCCCAAATCTACAAAAACACTTTTAATAAACAAAGAATTAGGTTAAATTTGCCTTCTGTTTTCAAACGCGACCAATCTGCCACTTTCGAATCGGAGCCTGATCTCGTTGCTCTGTTCCATGCGGCTAAGATTACAACAACAAATAGCGCCTGAAACAGAAGTCAAAGAGTGCAATTCACCAAACGCGCCGGAGACGGCAATACACATTTAACAAACAAAAAAAATGAAAGAAATTGATTTGGAACATTGGAAAAGAAGAGGTCACTATGAATTTTTCCACAGAATGGATTATCCGCAATACAATATTTGCATGAATATAGATGTGACGCACTTTCTTGCCTTCACGAAACAAAAGAAACTATCGTTTTACTACGCGATGATATTTGCCGGTACCACCGTGCTGAACCGGATCGAAAATTTCAAATACCGGATACGCGACGGTAAGGTGGTGGTACACGACACGATACATCCGTCGTTTACCGATATGGAGAAAAACGGCGAAGACGATCTGTTCAAAATGGTTACGGTAGATCTGACCGACGACATCGAAACTTTTGTACATACTGCTCAGGAGACAAGTGAAAAGCAAACCACCTATTTTGTGCCGGAAAAATTGATCGGAAGAGACGATCTGACCTATATCACCTGCCTCCCCTGGATCTCTTTTACCCATATTTCACATACCATATCGCTGAACAACAACGACTCGGTACCACGCCTGTCATGGGGCAAGTACTACCGGCAAGGAGAAAAGACGTTGCTGCCTTTTTCAGTGCAGGTAAACCATGCCTTGGTAGACGGATTTCACGTTGGAAAATACATTGAGCAACTACAACTGTTTATCGACACGATGGAGTAAAAGAGACAGAAGAGAGACCAAGCCACCTCTTGTGCAAAATCAAAATCGTCGATAAACACCAGCAACCACAACGACTCTCCCATCCTTCATTACGTTCTCCTGCAAAAACAAAATATCCAGTTTTTTTATTTAAAATTACACATCTACAGTAATCAAAAACATAATATTAATATAATTTAAATAAATTAATTTGGAATACGCAAAAGCGCAGGGTATATTTGTGCTTCTTCTAGTGTGATGACAGTACCAGTATCACACCGTCTATTACAAACCAAACTTCTAATCAGAAAAATGTCACTAATCTATTTGATTATTGGCATTACAGTTTCAACCCGTTTATTTTTCAGCATTTTAGTTTAACAAAGAGAGCAGTACACAACAGACTTCTCTCTCCGGATTGACCAATATTTCCATATCAGATAGTGTGCTCTATATCGGATTTGTGCAGATTCTGATCTTTGCAATAAAGCCCTTTATATATCAGACACATTAATCAAACAATTACTAAAATTTAGAATCATGAAAACTTTATTTTTATTCTTATCTTTTGCATTTATCAGCCTTACCGGCTATTCACAATCACAAACATTTACTATGTCATCTTACACGAATGGTACGTGGCATAATAATTATGCAGTTGCAATTCCTGACGGTAATGGCTATACCTACACGTATAACTTGTCCGGACAAAATCCGAACATTACTATCCAGTCTCAAACTCAGGGAGTATTAGGATCATTGCAAGAGTTTACCATAAATTCAGCTTCCATTTGGGGTTCGGGCACTGTAAATACAAGCAATGCAATCCTTAGGTATCAGGATATGATTGAAATAACAATCATAAATAATCCTGGTTCCGGATACGCAGAAATAATTGTTGATCCCTATTGATTGAATGAATAGGATTAGGTTCAACACAATTCGTTTTGTTCGTATCGCAAGTCAAAAAAAAAACAGACAGTCTGATTATAAAGGGTTTTATCTATGTCCACTATTGAATAAGGCAAAGAGTTTCATTTATAAAGGTATTGTGCAACTTCTTTCATGGTTTTCCCAAATAAACGGATGCAATTATTTCTACTCGCAGATTCGTACAACCAATATTACAGATTGACAATGCTTTTTAAAAGAAATATAAGGCATTTAAATATTACCACTACCCACTAATCGGCTCTATATCGGATTTACGAAGAAGCTGATCTTTGCAATAAAACCCTTTATATATCAGACACATTAATCAACCAACTATTAAAATTTAGAATCATGAAAAATTTATTATTAATTTTATCTTTTTTACTCATTAGCCTGACCGGCTATTCACAAACATACTCCGTATCGTCGAATACTGCCGGTACAACACATAACACATATACCGTTTCAATTCCTCAGGGTAATGGCTATAACTACTCATATAGCATTACAGCAACAAACTCTACGGTGTACATCATATCTCAATATAGGGGAACGTTAGGAATGTTAAGTAATCCCACTGCAAACCAGCAACAAACCGCAGGTGCGGGTAATGTAAGCGGCGGTTCGGGCGGATCCAGCAAACAGTATCAGGATGTTATCCACTTAGTAGCCTCGAACGGGACAGGTTTTAGTTACGGATACGCACAAATATCAGTAAATCCTTATTGATTGAATAAATCGGATTTGGTTTAACGGAATCCAGTTACTCTTGTAGTAAGCAAAACAACACAACAAAAAGTCTGATTATAAAGGGTTTTTATTTTTTTACTATCAAATGAGACAACGAATTTTCTTTATCCTTCTTGCAAGTGTATTGTGCGCCTCCTGTTATGCCTATCCAGTACAAAGTATTGATAATTATTCCGACACATTGATTCATATAGGAAATATTACCGTCAGTAATCCTTTTTTTAAAAGAGATATAAGAAATTACATTGCGTCCACACGCTCGGATAAAATTGATTCTTCGGCATTAGCTATCTGGTATCATCGCTATTTAGATGATCTTTTATTAACTAATTGTGCTATTGATAAAGGTATTTTAAAAAGAGCCGACGTAGAAGAAAGCGCCATTGGCTTTGAAAACTATGTACTTATTCAAAAAGGAAGCTCATTCTATCAGGCAAATATAAATTCAAAAATAAAGGTATCTTCCGATGAATTGAATGAGGCTTATCAAAAAATGGCTGCCATCATCAGTTTTTCATTGATTAGGTTTTCCTCAAAAGCCACTTATCTATCTACTCTAAAAGGAAAAGAGATTTCAAACTATGTTTTTGAAGACTTAAAACATGTCCACAACGATTCGATCGAATATTTCAATAATCAGCTAATATGGCCATCGTTACAATTCTGGCACCTGCAACGTCAAATAGCATTCCTAAAAACTGGCGAAATATCCAAGCCCGTGACCTCTCGGAACGATGAATTTTCCGATGCCATTTATGTTATTCGGGTCGACTCGGTCCGGTCAATTACAAAAAAAACATTCGAATTAGAGAAACCCCGATTAGAAATGACGCTCGGTCAAATAAAAGAAGATAGTCTGTACAATCGGTACGAAAGATCCATATTGCAAAAAGCCGACATACAATTAGACACAAAAAACTTGTCTGACAGCCTTGTAAAATGTATTGTAACCCATTGGATAGACCCGAAAGACATCTACTTCCTCCCCTATCTCAGAGTGCCACTTATGACGTATTTCATGAATGGAACACCTCTTGTTGTACGTTGTTATGATTTGCTCAGATATTACAGAAATCTACCCTTAAGACCTGGCATCCAAACCCGGAATGACGTGATTAGCCAACTCTACTATTACGTGTTATCATCCTATATGGTACATGATGCTTCTCTTGTAAATTTCGATAAAGAGCCAAAATTCGTATCGTTAAAGAAAGATCTACGCCATAAGTTCGGACTACAAAAATTTAACGAAGAACTATTTAATACAATTTCCGTTACAGAGAACGAAAGTTTGGCTTATTACCATAAGCATATGCATGACTTTATAGTCAAACAAAAAACATATGAAGAATCGAAAGATCAAATTTGCGCAAAGATAAAAGAGCAGAAATTCATCGAAGTGAAAGAAAATTTACTCAAACAAGCCCAGCGAAAATATTCTTTTTACCAGGTACCTTCTTTTAAGTCTGTAGTGGATATTTATAATTCAATACATTAGTAATTTTTCTTCGTCCTCCGGAATTTCCAAAAACAGCCCACAAATTGATTTTATACAAGTGAATCTTATGCTCTCAGAAAAAGTTTTACCTTTGCCACATGGCAAAACGAATCCTTATTACCGGAGCAAGCGGCTTTATCGGAAGCTTTTTGGTAGAAAAAGCATTAGCCTGCGGTTACGAAATCTATGCCGGAGTGCGCCAAAGCAGTAGCCGTGAATATCTGCAGGACGAGCGTATCCGGCTTGTCGATCTGCATTATTCCGACCGGGAACAACTTACGGCACAGCTGCACAGGATGGTTGCCGTTGGTGGAAAGTTCGATTATATCGTTCACAATGCAGGCATTACCAAATCGATCGATTCCGGAGCATTCGAGCGGGTCAATTTCCGGTTTACTGCAAACCTGATTGATGCCCTGATTGCCGCCGATGCCATACCCGAAAAATTCGTGCTGATGAGCAGTCTGAGCGTAATGGGACCCGGCGACGAGCAATACTATGCTCCCATACGAATAAACAACACACCTCATCCCAATACTGCATACGGGCGCAGCAAACTTCAGGCCGAAGTGTATTTGCGCACGCAGCAGAACTTTCCATATGTTATTCTTCGCCCCTCGGGGGTTTACGGTCCGCGCGAAAAAGATTACCTGATGATGGTTAAAACCATGCAATTGGGCTTGGATATAAGCGCCGGGATGCGCGAACAACGGCTTACCTTCGTTTATGTACGCGATCTGACAGAGGCTGTTTTTCTGGCGTTGAAAAGCCCGGTTACCGGCAAAAGCTACTTTGTAACCGATGGCAATGAGTATACCGACAAAGCGTATACTGCCCTACTACGCGAACTGCTCGGTAAAAAGTTTGTAGTGCGGCTCAAGATGCCTTTGCCTGTCATCGGATTTGTTTCTGCTATTTCTGAAGAGATTTCGAAAATTACAAAACAGGCTTCAACCCTCAACCGCGATAAATTCCGGATCATGAAACAACGCAACTGGCTGTGTGAGGTGAAACCGTTGCAAAACGAACTGGGTTTTAGTCCGGCCTATGATTTGCGCAAAGGATTGGAAGAGTCGATACGCTGGTATCGCGAGCATGGCTGGATTTAACAGCCACGATATGCCCCCCCTTCACCAAAAAAGCGCCTGCAGCAATTGCCACAAGCGCTTCTAACGAAAGCAAATTTGTTTCTATCAATCAAAATGGGTATAACCGGTTTCGGCATGGTACGATTCATCCAAACCGAGTGCCTCCTCCTTATCGGTTGCTCGTATACCGATGGTAACCTGTACTAATTTGAACAATATAAAAGTTCCTGCTGCGGCAAAGGCGATGGTGGCTCCTACGCCGATCAGCTGAACCAGAAACTGGTGTGCATTGCCATAGAAAAGTCCTGCTGCCGGATGAGTACCTGCTGTAACGAAATATTTGGTTACGGCCGGAGTGGCAAACAAACCGGTAAACAGCGTTCCCACAATACCGGCAATACCATGAATCCCGAATACGTCGAGCGAATCGTCGTAGCCCAGTTTTACCTTCACAAAAGCCACCATCAAAAAGCAGATAATAGCTGCCACCAATCCGATCACCATCGCCCCTTTCACATCCACAAAACCGTTGGCAGGCGTAATGGCCACCAATCCGGCAACGGCACCGGTACAAATACCTACTACCGTCGGTTTTTTGCCTACGATCCAGTCGAGAGCCGCCCAGGCTGTAGCTGCAACCGCGGTGGCAAGGTGTGTGGTAAGAAATGCATTTCCGGCCAGATAGTCAGCGCTCAATCCGCTACCGGCATTGAACCCGATCCACCCGAACCAGAGCAAAGCGGCACCCACAGCGACAAAAGGAATATTGTGTGGCGGAATGGCGTGACCCTGATAGTCGCGGCGGCGACCCAACAGCAATACGGTAACGATGGCTGTGATACCCGAATTGATTTCAACCACGGTACCTCCCGAAAAATCCAGCAAGCCCAGTTTGGCCAGCCAACCGTCGGTCGACCATGCCCAGTGTGCAATGGGATTGTAAACGAAGATCGACCAGAGAATAGTGAACACGAGAAATCCTTTGAAATTGATGCGTTCGGCGAACGCACCGATAACCACAGCCGGAGTGATAACGGCAAACATACACTGATACATAATGTAGACGATGTGGGGAATCGTGCCTATCATTTCGGGCGAACCGTTAACCATTTTACCGGTAGCCTGTGCATGAGAAATAAAATAGGGACTCAGATCGCCGGCACCAATGCCG
Organism: uncultured Microbacter sp.; assembly: GCA_963678265.1. Lineage (GTDB taxonomy): Bacteria > Bacteroidota > Bacteroidia > Bacteroidales > Paludibacteraceae > Microbacter. Next base: position 2,848,982 of record OY782761.1, on the reverse strand, counting down.
TTGAGAAACGACCAGTCGAGGCCACCGATAAAAGGAGCCAACGCCCCTTTCGAGCTGCCGAAGGAGAGACTGTAACCGCAAACGATCCATTCGATGCTTACGATGGCGGTAATGATAAAACACTGCATCATTACATTCAGAATGTTTTTACGACGTACCAGACCTCCGTAGAAGAGTGCCAAACCGGGAATGGTCATGAGTAGAATAAGGGCTGCCGACATAATAACCCAGGCGGTATCTCCTGTATCTACCTTGGGAACAGGGGTAGTAGCAACCGAAGCAGCACCTTGTGCAAGTGCCGGAAAAGAGCATACGATAAGCATACTTATCGCTGCAATAAGTGATTTTTTCATATTGTGAATAAGACTGATTTACTTTTGAAGTATAGCGCGAATGCGCAATGGGTATGAAGTTGGAAAATACCCCTACTCGTCTTTGTTGTACAATGCTTCCGGCCCATTTTCTCCCGTACGAATCCGGTAAGTTCCCTCAATATCGGAAACGAATATTTTACCGTCTCCGGCATCTCCGGTACGGGCAGACTGAATGATCGCATTGATTGTTTTTTCGAGATTAACATCACGAACCACAATCGACAACATGCGGCGTTGAATATACTTGGATTGAAAGACCTGTCCTCTTACGACCTGTTCTTCGGTCGATTTACCCAGACCGGTAATATCCCAATAGGAGAACCATTCGATTCCTGTTTCGTAGAGTGCCTGTTTCACGTCCTCAAATTTGGATTTGCGGACAATAGCTTCGATTTTTTTCATTTGTAAAAAGAGTTGTTTCTAAGGTCTGACAGAATATCAAAAGGAGCATTTGCCTTAAACTTTTTCGCGACACAACATAAGGCAGTGATGATTCATAAAAGTGGTGCAAAAATAGATTATAATTCCGGTTTTACGAAACAAAAAGACATAAAATACGCCTTATTAAGGCAATAATGTTGTTATTTAAATAGAATAATATCATTATGTCACTAAAAACATCTTTTTTGAACAATTTAATATGTCCTGAGGACATAATATTCCGGTAGCTTTGGGTACAACATGACAAAATGTAACAATAAAAATAGTATATCCGGCAAAAATAAAAATACAACAGTCTGTTTTCTATCTTTTAGATAATAAAACAGAGCAGAAAGATGCATAAAGTTGTTGATAAGCGCTTTTTTATTTCCGGCAAATCAAACATTTCACCTCACGACAGCTATCGAAAATGTTCCTTTTTTTACCAGCTTTATTGCCTCTCTCCGATCGCTATCCATTCGAAAAAACGGTACACGAAAACCATCAAATATGCATCCGTATGATAATTCGACCGGCCAATCGGCCGTTCTTTTATAACGTTGTTAATAGACGTCGTCAAAATATTCTTCAGATCAATGCTTACAATAGGATATATATACCTACAAAACGAACAATTAAAGCCAATCCAAATAATTACCACTTTTAATTCATTTTTACCTCAAAAAAATTATGAAAAGCTAAAATATCGCACTATATTTGAAAGCGCATTTTTTTATCCCAAAATCCATTATCTAAAGAGGAACTATGAAAGTTTCCACATTAAAATTGGTCACGACCGATTTAAATTGTGTCGTAGACTATCTGAATTATAATATGAAGTTCAGATGTACAGATTACAGAGATGAAATGGCCGTTCTGTCGAACGAATTACCTGTTAACCAGAACAATAACCCGAAAACAAACAAGGTTATTCTGAAGAGCAATCAGGGCTGTATTGACATTGACATTATTGAAAACGAAGCCAAATCCGGACTTTTTGGTCTGAGAGGTAGTTTTATCAATGATGTAAATAAAGTGATCGACAAGTTCTGTGAAGAGCATATTATCTCGAAAAAGAAGCTGTCTCCTCTGGTTTACGATGCTCTGGGCGCGTAACTAAAGATTGTAAAAACAAATAAAATTTATGACAGCGGTCCGATTCCCCGGGCTGCTGTTTTTTTATTATCTTTGCTTCAAAGAACACGGAAATCATGGACGATATCAAACTCAATTCACAATCAAGTAGCTACACCGACGATAATATTATCACACTTGAGGGATTGGAACACGTACGGCGCCGTCCCGGTATGTATATCGGAAAATTGGGTGACGGAACCTATCCCGACGATGGTGTGTATGTTTTACTCAAAGAGGTTCTCGATAACTCTATCGATGAATTTCGCATGGGCAACGGCAATACCATTCAGGTTACGGTAAAGGACGGGTCGGTTTCTATACGTGACTTTGGGCGAGGAATTCCACTCGGCAAGATGGTCGATGCCGTTTCCGTGATGAATACCGGTGGAAAGTACGACTCCAAGGCTTTCAAAAAGTCGGTCGGATTGAATGGTGTGGGTACCAAGGCAGTCAATGCGCTTTCATCATTTTTCATGGTCGAAAGTTACCGTGAAGGAGAAATGAAGCACGCCGAATTCTCGAAAGGTAAAATTACCAGCGAATCACCCCTGCAGAAGACAACGGAGGCCAACGGTACATTGGTCAAATTTGTTCCCGACAACACCATTTTTACCAATTACAAATACCGCGAAGATTACATCGAAACGATGTTGCGGAACTATGCCTACCTCAATACCGGCCTGGCGATTGTTTTCAACGGGAAGCGGTTTTTTTCGCGAAACGGACTGCTCGATCTGCTGAACGAAAATATAACTTCCGATGGTTTATACCCTATTATTCACCTCAAGGGAGAAGATATTGAAATTGCATTTACCCATACCGACCAATACGGAGAAGAGTACTATTCGTTTGTAAACGGCCAGCACACCACGCAGGGCGGAACACACCAGGGCGCTTTCCGCGAAGCCATTGCACGCACCATCAAAGAGTACTACAACAAAAACATGGAGATTACCGATATCCGCAACGGGTTGGTAGCTGCTGTGGCAATCAGCGTAGAAGAACCGGTATTCGAATCGCAGACAAAAATCAAACTCGGATCAAAAGATGTGGGGCCCGAGGGACCTTCCGTCAGCAAGTTTATCGGCGATTTCGTCAAAAAAGAGGTCGACAACTATCTGCATAAAAACTTAGAAACTTCCGACATCCTGTTGAAAAAGATTCAGGATTCGGAAAAAGAGCGTAAAGCCATTGCCGGCGTTACCAAACTGGCACGCGAACGGGCCAAAAAAGTGAGCCTGCATAACCGCAAACTACGCGATTGCCGCTGCCACTACACCGACACGAAAGGCGATCAACGCGAAAACACTAGCATTTTCATCACCGAGGGAGACTCTGCAAGCGGTTCCATCACCAAAAGCCGCGACGTAACCACACAAGCGGTATTCAGTCTGCGTGGAAAGCCGCTAAACAGCTACGGGCTCACAAAAAAAATTGTTTACGAAAACGAGGAGTTCAACCTGCTGCAGGCCGCGCTGAATATTGAAGACGGACTCGAAGGGCTGCGATACAACAAAATTATTGTGGCCACCGATGCCGACGTGGACGGAATGCACATTCGCTTGTTGCTCATCACATTCTTTCTGCAATTCTTTCCCGACCTGGTTAAAAAAGGGCACGTATATATCCTGCAAACACCGCTTTTCAGGGTACGAAATAAGAAAGAGACCATCTACTGCTACTCCGACGAAGAGAAGCAGAATGCGATCAAAAAACTGGGACCGAATCCCGAGATGACCCGATTCAAAGGGCTGGGAGAAATTTCGCCCGATGAGTTCCGCCATTTTATCGGCAAAGATATTCGCTTGGATCCGGTGACCCTGAAAAAAGAAGACTCCGTAGCCAACTTGCTCGAATTTTATATGGGCAATAACACCTCCGAACGCCAAGAGTTTATCATCGAAAATCTGGTAGTGGAAGAAGATTATACGGAATAAGAGATTCGTGTTCTATTTTTTTCACAAACGGTCACCGAATTACTATTTTTTCAAATAGCGGTTCAGTGACTCTTCCAACATATTCAACCGACTGGGACGGGGAAGGTTTCCATCTACGATTGTACCCTCCGGGCTCAGCAATATGAAACGGGGAATCGGCATTCCTTTTCCTGCAAATATCTTGTCTTCGATTTCTTTTAGTAAAGTTTGCGATGCTCTCAAGTGGTATCCTTTCAACTGAAAGTTTTCAATGCTCTTTTTCCAAAGTTCAGTTTTATTCTCTTCATCAACTGATATGTACATCGGAATAATATTACCGTATTTTACAAGCAACCCATGCAGTTCGTCCTTGTATTGAAATTCGCGAATACAGGGCATACACCAGGTAGCCCATAGATCAATGAAGATGTAATTTCCTTTCAAACCGGGCACCTGGGCAAGATCGCGAAGCGAATTGATTTTATTACTTTCCAGAACGGTTTTCTGAACAGCCTTCGCCTGATCCTGTTTTCTTTGGGCTTGCATTATATCTGTTATAATTTTCTCATACTCGCTATTCGGGAACTTCTGTTTGAGATAGGTTAAAAGTTTTCCGGCATTGATGTTGTTGTAACGGTATTGTAGCTGTTCGATGCACATGTTTCCAAACAATGGTAGCTGCATACGTTCCGGTGCCAACAAATAATATGAATAGAAATCAAAGGCATCTTTATCGTACGATGCCAACAATTTTTCTTTTTCTCCTGTGCTGAGAGCCTTATACTTAAACTCCAAATAGGAATCATACGGGAATTTATAATAATAAGCAAATGGTCTGGAGAGTCTTAAATTTTGCCGGTACAAATCATCCATTCGTTCCATTATTGCCAGCGAATCGACTGCAGACAGTTTATAATTAAAAGTCTTCCCTCCGAGCAGCTGTTGATACATCGTAATCAGCACCAAACTATGTGCATTTTGCACATTCTGCGCCATCACTGCGGAAAACCGATTGGAAATTTTACCAGCTTGCTTCATCTGTTCAATATCTTTGGTGTATATCGATTGTATAGAATCACCATACTCTTTGTCGAAACCGTTAAAATCGATATCATTCTTAATATGGCGTTTTAATATGCGTATGGTCTTTTCCAAAGGGAGAAAAAGTCCGGATACCCAATAATTATCAATTACATATTGAGTTCCGGCTGCATTATCTCCTTTCACATAAACTCTATCGCCGACATTGTTGATTTGAATACTATCACCCTCCAATAATGAAAAAAAACAAATATTTCCGTTTGAAAATTCACACCGCACACTACAAAAATCATCCACCTCCAAATCGTAATGAAAATATTGATTTGCATTTAATTCCACTTTGTCTGTCACAAAATTAAAGTTGAAATTGCCGTCTATCGGCTTTTTTATTCTGACAGCTCCTGCTGAGAGACTATGCAGAGTAATTACACTTTTTTTAGCCGAAATTTCAGTTACTACGCTAAGGATTAATAGTAGAATGCAGATTTTTAATTTCATGGTATATTCTTTTACGGTTAACTCCTGTTCTTTCAATTGCAGGCTCAGCGTCTATCCCTAAAATTTTAATGAGCATGGAGAAGACAAATTATTACTCGGCAGGATATTTCTCAGCAAAATAATTCGTTTATGAATTCTATTAAGATATTCCTGTTTAAATCATGTATATTTTCACATATTTATCAGCATAAAGTTATATTCAAATATTATTAAAATATTGGACTACAGATAAAAAAAATACGCATTACAAATAATTAACAAAAACACAAAATACTATATTACAGACATATAATTAGCAAAGTAGCATTTTAAAATATTTAATTCAACAAAAAGCGCATTATTTAAAAACAAAAAAAGCTGTCCAAAATTAATTTTGGACAGCTTTTACTCCTTCTTAAGTTTGTGAATCAGGCTACTGCTTCAACAATCAATTTCTTATCGACTGCGGCTTTCGACTGCTCTTCGTTATATTCGTTTATAATTTCATCTACGACCTCTTGCACAGCGACAATTTTAGTTGCCCGGTACCCATTCGATCCTGTAAATGCGAATCCTTCGTTCATACGTCCCTGCGAAGCGTTATAGAGCGCCAACGCGATGCAATAGGGCGCTTTTTTGTAATCGCACGAACTCAGGCAGTTCCATACACATTTGAATGGTTTGGTGTTTCCTTTCAGGATTTCGTCTACAAAAGCGTTACGCACAACCCTGCCGGGTAATCCCACGGGGCTTTTGATAATGGTAATATCTTCCTGCTTACAAGCCAGATAGGTTTCTTTAAATGCCAAAGCCGCATCACATTCGTGTGTAGTCACAAAACGGGTACCGAATTTGACTCCTTTGGCACCGGCCTGCATAATATCATACATATCTTTTCCGGTATAAACCCCTCCGGCAGCTATCACCGGAACCTCTTTCCCGAATTTATCCTCAAAAAGTTTTACTTCAGCCACCGTTTCTTCTATCAACTGACGTAAAGGCACCACATCACCCACTACTTCGTCGGCCTTGAATCCGAGATGACCACCTGCCAACGGACCTTCTACCACAACGGCGTCAGGAATCCGGTTGTATTTATTTGCCCAGTATTGAAAAATAAGTCGGGCAGCCTTGCCTGAAGAGACTTTAACCGCCAGTTTGGTATGAAAATCGGTAAGTCCCGCTTCGGCCAACATAGCCGGAATATGCAAAGGCAAACCGGCCCCCATGATGATAAGATCGACCTGCTCTTCTATGGCAACCCGAATCAATGCATCATGATCGGTAAGCGCAATCATAATATTTACTCCGATTATTCCCTTCGTAAGGCTCCGCGCCTTTCTGATTTCTCTCTGCAACGCTCTTTTATTAGCGGCACTATAGTTGCGCATGTAGTCGGGTTCTGTCATACCGATAGCGGCAGCCGAAATAACTCCGATACCACCTGCATTGGCAACTGCAGAAGCTAAACCTGACATCGAAATGGCAACTCCCATTCCTCCTTGTATTATGGGCAAACGTGCCTCAATATCTCCTATTCTCAATGGACTCATAACTGTTTTTGAAATTTTGATGTAAAAGTAGGGGTAGTTATTCTCCCGCTGAAAAATTAGGGGCGATAAGTGAAAATTAGGGGTAAATGCTCCGTTTAGGGACGAGTTTCGCTCATTTAGGGGCGAATATTCTAAATTCAGCCCCCTGAAAAACGCTCCTGACAATGCCCCGTATAAAAAAGAGAAAGGATCAAATTAGTTCCTGAAGCTTGGAGACAGAAGGTTTGGAGACAGGAATCGGAGAGGAAAAATTCTCGACAAATAATTTGTACCCCTGAGAATTTCCTTCGATACGATCGATAAAATTGATATTTACCAGGTACGAACGGTGACATTTTACTATGAATTTATACTCCTTCAAAAGGTTTTCGGCATAAAGCAGACTGCAACGTATCATCTGGTTTTTTATACCTTCGCCTTCTTTCCAGAATACCTCAACATAGTTGTTGGCCGAATGGATAAACAACAAAAGGCTTACCTTGACGGCAAGACTATCTTTCTGATAGTCCGAATTAAAATAGATCACCTTATCCTGAAGCAGCTTGTGTTCTTTCAGCTTTTTACTCAGCTCATCGGCCACCTTCAGGTGAGAGCGTAACATCTTATTATGATTCAGCACAATAACCAACGTAATCGGAATAACGGCCACCAACACAAGCTTCACCACCAGATCGAATCCGAATTTCAGTACTCCCAGCGTATTGTTGAGAATAAAGTAAGAAGCCAGAATCGTAAACAGGATCCATACATCCCACAATATTTCCTTTCCGATGTTCCATTTTGACGATGCAAAAAACCTGGGAAAGAAGGACGGTAACAACAGAAGGTGAAAACTCAGGGACAAAAAAGTAACAATGGATATTCCGGCTATCAGGTAAAGCTTTGGCTTGGGAGCCAACAGACTTATGTTCAGCGGCTGAAAAAGCCACAAGAAACCAAGTACAACGATACTGATAAAAAAGACGATCTTGCTGTTATAACTCAGATCATCATTAAAGGGATATGATTTTTTGAAAATATTCTGCATGTTGTAGATGTGCCGCAATGACACAGTTAAAAGTCAAATTAATTACGACACATATATAAATTGCTCACGATTCATGAAGTATTGCTGCAAGATTAAGGATATGCTCAAAAGCGGTGCAAAAGTACGACAAAAAAGGAATCGAAAAAAATAACGTAACTTTGTTGTTCATTTTTTGTGTATGAATAACAACTTATCGGGAACAAGGCCTGAAAACTGTTTTGAAGTGAAGGAATCGCGCTCGAAATTTCTTATCCTCGGATGCGGAGCATCGGCAGTTGCTGTTTTTCTATTGCTGTTTACCCCCCGCTTTCTTTCCGTTGTGACTCTGATAGGCACTCTGCTCGCTTTCGTCGGGTGTATCATGATTTACAAATCTTTTTATATCAAAACGCTGCTACGCATGGATCGGGAAGGTGCATGGACTGCCAAACACGGACTTATTTCATGGTCGGATATCAATGACTATTCGTTCGAGAGCATCTCTAAAAGTGCTATTCTGACGCTTCATTGCCAACCTCCTTACGAATCGATACTTATTGATTTATCAATGAGTACACTCAAAAATATACGACACATAACGGAAGCAATCAACCGTTATTCTGACAATCCGACGATTCAAAACAAAACCGTTCAATAAAAGCGTTTTACCTGTTGGCAATCCCGACTTGGTTGTAAAATTCCACAATTGCCGTAACTCCTTTGAAAAACATGTCGACCGGAAAATTTTCATTTGGTGAATGAATGGCGTTCGACTCCAATCCGAATCCCATCAGTACTGTTTTGATACCCAACACTTTTTCAAAAGTAGCAATCACCGGAATACTTCCACCACGCCGTACCGGTAAGGGTCTTTTACCAAACGCTTTGGTATAACCTGCTTCTGCAGCCCTGTACCAAAACATATCGACCGGACAAACATAACTATCGCCACCGTGAATGGGATTCACATCAATGGTAACAGATTCCGGCGCAAGATTCTCCAGATAATTCTTCATCAACAAACCGATTTTTGTATGATCCTGATGCGGTACCAACCGACATGAGAGTTTGGCATATGCTTTCGAGGGTAAAACCGTTTTAGCTCCTTCCCCACTATATCCGCCCCAAATGCCACACACATCAAATGTGGGACGGATTCCCGTCCGTTCAAGTGTCGAATAGCCGGCTTCGCCCTGTACCTGCTTTACCTGCAAAGAGGTTTTATAGGCCTCTTCATCGAAAGGAATTCTCCGCATTGCCTCCCTCTCAGCATCCGAAACCGCTTCCACATCGTCATAAAAACCCGGTACTGCAATACGCCCCCGATCGTCAGTGACAGAGGCAATCAGTTTGCATAATTCGTTTATCGGATTCGCCACCGCTCCTCCGAAAATACCCGAATGCAAATCGCGACACGGCCCCGTTACTTCAACCTGCCAGTATGCCAGTCCCCGCAATCCGGTCGTTATGCTCGGCAAATCTTCTGCCAGCATACTCGTATCTGACACCAGAATAACATCGGCCTTCAGCAGTTCTCGGTTTGCCAGACAAAAAGCTTCGAGGCTTCCGGAACCGATCTCCTCCTCCCCTTCCAGAATAAATTTCACATTACAAGGCAAATTATCTTCATTCAGCAGATACTCCACCGCTTTGGCGTGCATAAACGACTGACCCTTATCATCATCAGCGCCACGCGCCCATATTTTACCCTCTTTAATTACGGGCTCGAACGGATTGCTCTGCCATAATTCCAGCGGCTCAACCGGCATTACATCATAATGTCCGTAAATCAGTACCGTTGGAAGATTATCTGCCACCCATTTCCCGGCAAAAACCACCGGATTGCCGTCGGTGGGCATCACATCGGCCTTATCCATTCCAAGCTTCAATAAAAGTTTCTGCCACCGTTGGGCACAGCGCAACATATCGGCCTTATGTTCGCTTTGAGCACTGACCGACGGAATAGCAATTAGAGAAAATAATTCGTCAAAAATACGCGATCGATTCTGTAATAAATAGTCTGAGAGTTCCATTGAGATGATTTGCAAATAAAATTCAACAATACCGAATGCTTTTCAATAGACAACGCATTATTCGCTGCATGAGGTACAATTCAGTTTCGGTTTTGTACAAAGATACGACAAATAGAAGAATCGGCTCTTTATTCTACATTTTTATATATCAGAGTTTTTTCGTATGTTTGTTATTGGATTATACTGTACCTGATTGCTGTATACTTATTGTATAACAGCCTGATCCTTTGAATTTGAACTACTAACCAAATAATATGCTTCCAAGACTTCTGTTTTTGGGACTGCTTTGTTGCATGCTTTCAGCGTGTCGGCACACGTCGTCGTATGACAAATTCTATCTGTCAAAAGCAGATAGTTTATGTGCAATCAGCGAAGATAGTTCCTACGCTCAATTACAGAAAATCAAACAGGTTTCCCGCCTTTCTGCGGAAGACAAAGCCAAATATTCCATGGTTTTAAGCAGAATTCTCGATGGAAAAGGACAATTTCTTTGTTCCGATTCGATTATTCGCGTTGCCGTCGACTACTATTCCCATCACAACAATCCTGAACAAGCCTGTTACGCCTACATTTTCTTATCGCGTATAGAACGCAATAAAGGTGACATCAACGGTCAAGCTCACAATTTGCTGGCGGCTATGAACTACGCAAACAAAAGCAAATCGGAGAAATTACTCGGATTGGTATATGCCGAAAAAGCCACTTTTTTTGAACAAAAGCAATTGAATCAGTTTCAGGAAAAGCACCAGCCAGAATACAGAAAACTGCAAAGAGACAGCATGTTGTATTATCATAAGTTGTCGCTGTTGCATTACAAAAAGATTGCCGACAATTATAATGTCATTCTCAGCCTGATTTATATTGGCAACAGCTATTACCAGATGGATCAGTATAACGATGCGTTGAAATACATCCGACTGGCCGAAATCGAAGCGAAAAAAGCACAACAAACAGTACTTCTGTCAACCATCTACCGTCTATATTGCGGAGTATACACCAAGACAAAGAATTATGACCAGGCTTTGCTTTATATCCGAAAATCGATGCAAACATCCGATTTTATGGATTACAACAAGTACTCGCTTGCCGCAAGAGTATTTTTGCAAACCAACCGGTTAGATTCAGCCATACAGTATGCCCAACGTTGCATTGGCACCGGAAATGACCTCACCGATTGCTACGAAATTTTAAAAGAAGTTGGAGTCAGGCAGCATAATTACAAAGATGCTTTACATTACGCCGAATTATATTCAACCGCCAAGGACTCTGTCAACCAGGCGAATGGCAATGAAAGTTTTTCCGCTATCGAAAAAAAGTACAATTTCCAGCGCATCGATAACGAAAACAAACAGCTTACCATTCACAACCAGCGCTATATCGCAGGAGTCATCCTCTTGTTCGTTTTGTGTCTGGCTATTCTGATTTTCTTTTTATTAGAGCGTCGTAGTAAACAACGTCTTGCCATATTGAAAGAAAAACTCCGACAGAATATTGCCATTAAAGACAAGTTTTTCTCCATTATTTCACACGACCTACGTAATCCTGTTCATGCAGTGCATCTCACTTCCGATTCACTTGTACAACAATATAACGAATTAACTGACAGCGAGAAATTCAATGCTATCCAGCTGATCAATCATGCTGCCGATAATACATCCAGGTTGCTCGAGAATCTTCTGTTGTGGGCTCTGCAACAAAAAGATAACGTCACATACCACCCTCAAAGGCTCGATTTGAAACTGTTGTCGCAACAATGTACCGATTTGCATTCGTTAGCAGCCAAAGGGAAACAGATTACCATCCGGAATCTCATTGACGAGCCGGCATTTATCATGGCCGATCCGAATATGATGCAAACCGTGATCGGCAATCTGATCAGTAATGCCATCAAATTTTCTTATCCTAACGGGCTCATTACTATATCGTCGCATGATCTACAGAATGGAACCACAGAGATTTCAATTGCCGATCAGGGTATGGGTATGAGCGAAGCTACCCGGCAAAAACTCTTCCGGCTGGACACCAAAATACAACGAAAAGGCACCAATAATGAGTCGGGAGCAGGACTGGGATTGATTTTATGCCACGAATTAATCTCGCGACAAGGAGGCTCTATCGATGTTACGAGCAAAGAGGGCGAAGGCACTGTTTTTAAAATTACGATACAAAAGAGCAACGAAAAAGAAGATATTCAAGCTTCTCATTCCGGGTCTTAACTAAAATCCATTTGAACATGAAACCCATTGAAATATTGTTGGTCGATGACTCACAAATCCATTTGGAAGGATTAAAGATCACGCTACGTGCCCACCACACGCTGCATGTGGCAGGAGAAGCTCACAATACAACGGAAGTTCATAACCTGATGCCCTCGTTGAAACCGGACGTGGTATTACTTGACATCTGCCTTGAGGAAGACAACGATGGTATAGAACTGGCAGGCTATATTACATCGACATTTCCACTTACAAAGGTTATCATGCTGTCGCATAATAAAGACGAAAATTCAATCATTCAATCCATTCGCTCGGGAGCTGTAGCCTATCTGGCCAAAGATACCTCCATCGATTTTTTGATTAAAACCATTCACTCCGTCATGAAAGGAGAAGGCCTTTATCTGGGCGAAACCATTCCGCATGACATTTTGTGTCAATGCTTACAAAACAGCATAGAACCCCCGTTCAAAAAGCCGGTTCGCCTGTCCAAACGAGAAAAAGAGATAGTCAAACTACTTTCCATGGGGTATACCTCGCGTGAAATTGCCGATCAACTCTGTATCGATGCCTCCACGGTAGAATCGCACAAAGAGCATATCAAATCCAAATTCAAACTCTCTTCTGTTATCGAAATCATTGTATATTGTATCAAAAACAAATACATTCAAATATAAATACCTATTTTACAAAATATTACATTCTTATTCTTACTTTCCAAATAGTTTTTAGCGATTTTTTGATCGGCTTGTTTATGGTAAAATTTTACCATATAAAAATCAATAATTTTCACTATTGTTCTTGAGGTTCAATACCCTTAATTTTGTCGTGTAATTCAAGTATATAATTAGTTATCTAAAACAACGTTTATTTAGCATATTATCTTGATTACTCTTTATCCACAATAGTCTCAGGTACAACTTGATATTCATCCGACAAACTTTCTCATAAAAAAAATTTGGTTAGTAGCACTATTGACGACGTGATGTCGGCTTGGTCTCCTGGTAGCTCACTCTGAGCTATCGGGAAAGGCCGGGAGCTGTATTCATAATCTCAACAAAACAAATCCATCATCTCCTAATTTTTTCAATAAATAGTTGCTCAAGACAACAACCGACATCATCCATTCGGCTATCTCCCAAATACCTGATCATTACATTTTGAAATTTATAAAACCGGAACAATTTGAAAGATTTCTTCGCTAAAATGCGCCTTTTTTATCGAAATGAAAAAAAAGAAGGAAAATTTTCATATTTTTGTCTATCTAATTGGTGACTATTTGTTACTTACACGCGAATATTGATTATATAATTACATAACAGTACATTAAGGCCTTAATCAATTGTGTTCTGATCTAAAAATCATATTATCATTTGAAAGAATATTATGTCTGTGCAACGTTTTTTTATGTGATCACGTATAATCATGTCAATACAATAAATAATAGTATATGAATTACAAAAAAGTTTTCAGGTCTTTGATAGTTGTTGTTTCTTTTACCACACTGCTATCTGCTTGTACCAACGATATCGATCTGAATGATGTCGACAATACCCTATCGGTAAATGGAGCAGCGGTATTTCCTCTGGCACAATCGACCGTTACTCTTAAGGATTTTATAGACAAACTTAAACTTGAAAACATTACAACCAACAAAGACAACATTATAACCGTAAGTTACAAGCCAACTAATATTAATAACTCTTTTAATCTTAATATTACGCCGTCGAGTGTTACTGCCAACATTGATCTGGCACCCTCTACGTTAATTTCCGGAACAATCCCCAGTTCTGTTTTCAATACAATTTTCGGGCCCAACCATCCGATTTCGGTACAGGTTGATTTGAGCAAGATGTCCTCGAGTGTTCCTCAGCTTGATAGCATTTTTATCAACAATGCGTCGCTGAATCTGGTATTGAATACTAATATAAATTTTACCAATAATAATCTACGGTTAACCATAATACCGGATCCCACTTGCTTTCCCGGGCTACAGACCTATCCCTTTAGCAACGTGAAAGACCATATGATATGCCCCATTCCCTTTCAGAATCGCCGCATCAAGGCAAATAACTCGATTGTGAATTTATCTGTTGTATTGGAGGCGATATCGTCCAATCCTATTTCCATTCCGGCATCTCCGGTTCTAACTGCCCATGTCTCTTTCGATAATATCAATTTTCAGTATATATATGGAAAGTTTGCCTATACGTTAACACCTCAAACCGGCACGGTGGATTTGGGATTCTTGAATGATGCCATTAGTAACACCAGCTATCTGCCATTCAAAGATCCTACCATAAAAATCATGCGTACGACCAATGCAGGTTTACCGGTTGATTTGAATATCAATTACATAAAAAGCTACAACAACGCAGACCCATCCAACGTCAGATATGCTTTCGGCGGAGTTAGTACTACTCAAGCCTTCCCGGCAATACCCGACAAACCGGGTAAAACAGTGGCCGATTCATTAGTCTTTAACAAAGCCAATGGAAATATCGACAATCTGTTTACACTTCCGGGTATCAATGCCATTGCCTATTCGCTGGGAGCTCAAATATCCAATACGTCGACTGCCAAACAATACATTCTGAATTCAAATACCTTTAAGATTGAACCTGTCGTAAATATTCCCTTTGCATTCAATCCCAACGTCAATATACAATTCTTCGATACGTTATCGTTAGGAAGTTCGTTTACCGATTTTACCAATAAAAACAACCTCGATAATATCAAACTATGGTTGACGGTCAATAACTACACATCGGCGAAGATGACCATCGATTTGACACTCCTCGACGCACATTATCAGTCTATTTCGCAGCAACAAATAAAAATAGATGCCACGCTTGATGTGGATCCCATTACCGGTCTGGCAACTCAAACACCGACTACAAAAGATCAGCTATGCAGCCTGGCATTTACCGCAAACGATATAAAGAAGGCTCAATATGTAAGGCTTAGTTATTCACTCGCAGGGAAAGATGCCCAAAGGTCACTCACCCTTAAGTCGTCCGATTTTATAAAAGCCAAACTGAGTGCTTACGTCAAAGGCAATGCTAAAATAAACGATTGATTACGACTATGAAAAAATTATATATTCCCCTGATAAAACACTCCGGATTAGCTTTCATAGCGTTCGTCTTGTTCTCGATTGCCCCGCGTGCTGTTGCACAGGTCAACACACTCTATTTTATGGAGAATGTCCCGTTTCGGAGCTCGCTGAACCCGGCCTTTATCCCCACTCAATCCTATTATCTGGACATTCCGTTCTTGTCCAACATCAGTATTTGGTCAGGCAACAGTGCCGTTTCGGCATCAGATATATTTTATAAACAAGATGGGAAACTCATCACCCCTTTTCATCCGAATGCAGACAGAGATGCGTTTCTGAACATTCTTCAGCCTACTTCCTATATTAATTTCAATTATCAACACGAAATTTTAGGATTTGGATTCAGAGTCCGAAAGAGCTATTTCACCTTTGCCATTAAACAACGCATAGAGAGTTCGGTTGCACTGCCTAAAGATCTGATGCGCCTATTCCTCAAAGGAGCTTCGGATACT
This sequence comes from uncultured Microbacter sp., assembly GCA_963678265.1. Classification (GTDB taxonomy): domain Bacteria; phylum Bacteroidota; class Bacteroidia; order Bacteroidales; family Paludibacteraceae; genus Microbacter. The sequence continues at coordinate 2,833,242 of OY782761.1, read as the reverse complement.
ATCAACACAAATAATTTCAATTTCAAGTCGTTAAATGCAGATGTTACAGCCTACATGGAAGCTGCACTCGGATTTGCACGCCCCGTGAATGATCGGTTGACTTTGGGTGGAAAGCTCAAGTTACTGGTCGGTGAAGCTCATGCCGATGCAAAATTCAACCGTCTCGATCTGGATATCAATAAACAATCGGCCGTACTCTCCGGCGACGGTTATGCCCGTATTACATCGCCTTACGACGTTACGCAAAACAGCGATGGTACCCCCAAAGATTTTGAAACCAATAAAAGTTTGCAAGAACCTATGGGTTGGGGAGCCGGAGCAGATATAGGCGCCACTTATAAATTATTGAAAAACCTTACTCTTTCGGCATCGCTTACCGATCTGGGATTTATTCATTGGAAAAAGAGCAGTTGGCAAGCCAATATGACAAGCAGCGCCTCATTTACCGGCATGGACTTTAAAATTAATGGCAATGACAATGACTACGGACAACAATTAAGCGACACGCTCAAAAATGCCTTCTCCTATTCCAGAAACGGTGCAGGATATACTACCTGGTTAACGGCCAAACTACGTGTTGGAGGTGAATATAATCTGGTTAAAAATAAAATAACGGTCGGTGCACTGTGGGAAAACACCGTGGGCGGTACCTACCGCTATTCGGAACTGACCGGATCAGTCAATTTCCGGCCTTTCTATTGTTTCAATACCTCTTTCAGTTATGGTTTTGTCAATGGAAAATTCGGAACATACGGTTTGGGACTGAATCTGATTGGAGGCCCTTTCAACCTCTTCGTTGCTACCGACTATGCGCCTGCAACCCTCACACGTGACGGTATACCTTACAAAACAAAATATGTAGATGCGCAATTAGGACTGGTCATTACGATCAAACGTAGTAAAAGCAAACTGAAAAAAATGAATACGAAGACTCCGGTTATAAACAATATCGATACGGTTAAACCGGCTGTTATTGTGGAGACTCCGGTTATCACGCCGGTCGATCCGATCGTTACTGCTCCGGTGGTAATCAAAAGCATAGAGCCATCTATCAATCCGAACAACATACAAATTCCGGCGGAAGTACAAATTATTGAGGCTCCGGCAGTAAAGAAAGCCGCAATAAGCCCGAAAAGCAAAACAGGGAAACAGGTTACTGCCAGAAAATATACCGGCAAGACGCTAAACAAAGGAACAGGCGGAGTAAAACGAACCGGTACGGCAAAAACAACCGGTGTAGAAAAAGCAACAACCGGCACACGACAAACAAAAACCACGCATAAATAATTTTTAGCGATATGAACAGAGCTTTATTGGTGGGAATCAACAAATATCCCGGTCAGCCGCTCAACGGCTGTGTAAATGATGTGCAGGACATGGCCAATTTCTTAGTGTCACACTGTGGCTTTGCCATGGACGACATTCGCCTGTTGGTAGACGAAAGAGCAACGAAAGATGCTATTGTAGAGCGCCTGCACTGGTTGATTACTGACGTAAAAGCCGGTGACCGTATATTGTTTCATTACAGCGGACATGGGGCACAGAAGCCTACCCGCAATCCGGAAGGGGAAGTGGACGGGCTGGATGAAGTCATTTGTCCCGTCGATTTCGACTGGTCGGATGCCCATCTGATTCGCGACAAAGAGTTCAACGAACTATTTTCCGTTTTGCCGCAGGGGGTAGATTTCGTTTGGATCTCCGACTCGTGCCACTCGGGCGACTTATGGCGTGATATGAGCGAGCCTACCGTCAGCATCAAAACCATTATTCCTCCGGCCGATATAAACTGGCGATTACACACAGCTTTCCAGAAAGAGATAAAACTCCGCAGCCTTAAAATGATGGCTTCCGATCTGAATCTGGCGCTGATCTCCGGCTGCAAATCGAATCAAACATCGGCCGATGCCTGTTTCGCCAACAAATACAACGGAGCATTAACCTACTTTTTGTTACAGGAGCTACAATCGGCAAACGGGCTCAGCGAACCACTGTCGACCATTATCACCAATGTATGTAAGGCGCTAAAGAAAAATCGTTATTCGCAGGTGCCGCAGTTAGAAGGATCTCCCGTCATGAAATCAAAGTCGTTTTTAGCAAAATAGCATTGAATTTGCGACCGACATCCGTTGTTTTCATGGCCAAAGTCTTTTAAACTATATTTCATTCTCCGTCTCTGAAACGGAGCGATTACACAGGACTCTCCACCCTTAATTTGTTCTATAGTAACACCTAAAACCACAGCTATGAAAAAGAATGCATTGATTTTATTGGGATGTTGGATGCTGATTTTTAATTTCCAAACATCAGCACAAGCTAAGAGCCTAAACTTAGGCCTGATCTCCGATTTGATGCAAATCAAATGTGAAAGCGAACTGAATCTGGCACAGTCGATACACCGTTCCGATTCGACAGTGGTACTGCAAAAGTATATGACAGCCTATACGCTTGTCAACGCGATGATTTCGCAACTGGAAGCCGATATGATTGCCGCCAATAGCATCAGTCGGTATAAAAAGATAGATAAGGTACTGAAAAGCGATGATGTCAACTCCGGAAAAACGGATGATGCATTGGTACAACGCTACCTTAACACACTGCAAGCTGCATCGGTTGTATGGGAAAACAAACCGATGGATAAAGGAATAGAGCTTCTTTCTACCCTCAAATCAGCACTCGATCTAACAAGCACAACCGTAGGAATCATTAAAAGCATCAGTGACCTGAAGCAGTCGAAAGTGAAAGGCATTTGCCAATGTCTGGATGGTGTACGGTTAGCCCCCTACTCCGACATTATCAAACCGAAACCTGCGAAATAACCCCAGCGCTACCGCTCAAAAAATCCGGCGGTAGACGTGGCAGTAAGGCGTTGTTCCCTTATGGTCGTAGTAATCCTGATGATAATTTTCAGCCGGCCAGAAAGTAGAAGCCGGACGCAACGTCGTTGCCACATGGTAACCCTTCTCTGTTAGTATCCCTATATATTTTTCGGCAATAGCCTTCTGCTCGTCGTTGGCATAAAAAATGGCCGAGAGGTATTGCGATCCGATGTCAGGACCCTGCCCGTCGAGCTGCGTAAAATCGTGCGTTTCAAAAAAGAGCTTCACCAACTCCTCGTAACTTGTTTGCTGCGGATCGAACACCACTTCGGTCGTCTCCAGATGTCCCGTTTCGCCGGTGCACACCTGCCGGTAACTCGGACTGTCGAGGTGCCCGCCCATAAATCCGACCGTCGTCTCGATCACCCCTTTGGCTTTGTTGAAGTGATATTCCGTTCCCCAGAAACAACCGGAAGCAAACCACGCCTTCTGAAAGGCTGCCGGTTCGTCGGGAACAAACTTCATGGAGATGGAGTTGACACAGTGGCGGGTATTCTTCGTCGTAAACCCTTCGTTCAGGAAGACGTGCCCCAGGTGCCCGCCGCATTTGGCACAGCTGATCTCGGTACGTAGACCGTCAGGATCGGGCGTGCGGAGAACAGCCCCGGCAATTTCATCGTCGAAGCTCGGCCATCCGCAATGTCCGTCGAACTTGCTCTCCGAGCGGTAAAGCGGCGCGCCGCACTGTTTGCAAACGTAGGTTCCTTTTGCTTGTACATGTAACAATTTACCCGTAAACGGGTGTTCCGTTCCCTTCTGAAGAATAACGTATTGTTCTTCGGGAGTCAAATTATTTTGCGGCATAATCGAAGATTGTAGCATAAATGTAAATAAAAATAAGAGAGCTTTCATGCATTCATTGTTTTTATTGGTTATGGAAACAGGCGCACAAAAGAGAGATACAAATATACCACAATAGAGCTGCCCCATCCAAAAAAAGAGCTACAAGAAAACATAAATAGTTGGGGAGGGAAAAGGTATAAGGTGAAAGGTAAAAGGTAAAAGGTGTAAGTGAAAAGAGAGGGGGTGGAAGTAGTCTTGACTTTTCTTTGGCATGGCATTGTGTCTTCATTTTTTTCTTACAGACCCCACTCACGACGACTTCGTGTCGGAGTCAGATATTTATCGTCTGACCTAACCTCCCCAAAGGGGAGGAATTTGGTCGCAAAACGAGGAGATTTTATTCATTTTACACCGTTACAGCCCTCCTTTGGATTGAAAATACAGACATTTCATCGTCTGTAGGAATTGGGAGGTCAAAAAAACAAAAAGGCAAAATGACTTCAACGTAAAAGAGAGAGAGGATGGTGGTCAACAAGGGCTACCTATTATCTGTTGATACTTTTTTTTACATAATTCTGTTTTTATCTTCACAAATAAACTATATTTGCAAAAACAATGACACGCAAAGGCTGTGTACAACAAGGCAATAGCAACATAATAAAACCTTAAACGCCCCGAACAGCGGGGTTCGCCGAAAGCAAAAGGGACAAAGCGCAGTTGCGCGAACCATTCTAAAACGGTGAATGCTTCGCGCGTACTCACGCGGCCCATTCCCCAACAAAAAATGGTCCGCGCGGGTTTGCGCGGGCCATTCACGAACGGTGAAAGCTCCGCGCAGGTTTGCGCGGCCGATTCCCCGACGCAGAATCGTTCCTGCAGGCTTGCGCGGCTCATTTTGCGCCACAGAATGGTTCCTGCAAGCTCGCGCGGGCCATTTTGCAGCCGAGAAACAAACGTGCAAAACACAACCGTCCATCGGTTTGTGCGTATATCGACTTTTTTAGTAACCATTTAAAACAACAGAACATGGAAAACAGACAATTTTCGACCGTTCATTTGAACAATCTCGGAGTCAGTGATGCGTATGCCCTGTTCCGCGAAACAGTAGAAGTGGCAGAGCCGGTACAAAACACCATCGGCGAAATGGCCAAATCAATCTACACCCGCCTCGTTGCCGACACCACCGCGATGGGTAATGCACTAAAACTGGCACAAAAAAGTACCTTCACTGCCGAAATCACCAACCTGGATGATGACAGGGACAACCAACAGAATGAGATTAAGCGCGACATCACCTACTTTGCAAAAAGTCCGGAAGCCGCCAAAAAAGCTGCTGCCGACAGGCTGAAAATAATTTTTACTCCCTACTGGGACATCACGCGCGAACCGCTCAACACCGAAACAAAGTCTATCGATACCCTGATGGCCAAATACAAGGCCGATAAGACGATGCAGGCCGATGCCGCGCTGATTGGCATCGACACCAAAATAGCCGCTCTGGAGGCGAAAAACAACGCCTTTGCAGCCGCCCGCCTACAAGAGCCGCACCAGCGAGCTGGGCAACAAGGTAGCCGACGGAACGGCCAGCAGTTTCCGCCCCGCTGCCACCAAGAGCTACAACGACTTTTGCGCCGCCATCGAACAGGCCGTGAACTACGCCCCCAACGGTCAAGTGTATGAGCAGTAGCGGGTTTTATGCACTGACTGTTCGGTTAAATACAAAGATAGCTAAAAAGCAGAAACTTTGGGTTTGGCACTTTCCCCGCTATTGCTTATACACAATGTTACCTGCTGGCTTTTTTTCAGTCCGTTATTTTGTCAGGTGTTGCTGGAAATAAACAAAATGATGTTCAATGGATTTATTCCAATATTCCGTATTATGGTCGCCCGGTTGGCTGATGAAAGTTGTCGGGATTTTTAAACTGTCCGCTTGTGCTTTTAAGTCTGCCGAATTGGAGTCCAAAATGTCTTCCGTTCCGCAGTCAAATATGAATGGTTTTTTAAAATCGGGATTTTGTTTGAGAAGTGTTGATATGCTGTATGCGTTCCAATTTTCTGTTTTCGGGTTGCCGATATTTTTTATTAGGTCGTCAGTCATTCTGTTTGTCTGCCAAAACAGTTGGCTTACTTTCTGAAAATTTGGATAATCAATTTCCAAAGCTCCACTTGTAGAACCTGCGGTACTGAAATAATCAGGATGAAGAATAAAATATCGCAAAGCTCCGTAACCGCCCATACTCAACCCACTGATGAAAATATTCTTGTCGTCAATATTGAATGTCTTATGAACTTGGGGGACAAGGTCTTTGAAGAAAAAATCTTCGTATCGTGAACCTTTGTTTGTTGGACTGTTGATGTAATAAGAAGTGAAACCGTCTGGTGTAACAATGATGAATCCGTATTGGTCGGCTAATTTTTGCAAGTCAGTTGTCTGCGACCATTGTTGGTAGTTTTCGCTGTAGCCATGAAGTAAATAAACCAAAGGATATTTTTGGTTGTTGTTATACGTGTTGGGCTTAAATACTAAAACTATGTCAGGTTGTGATAGGTATTCCGATTCCAAAATCCATTTGCCCTGTGCCTGCGAAGAAGTTGCTGTCAATAACCCGATTATCATAAATATTGCTTTTCTCATATTTTGTATTTTTGTTGCAAATTTCCGCAAGCATTTTGTCGTGTGCAATAACGAACAAAATTGTGAGCCTTATTAAAGAGATAATTATGCGTAAAGAAAATTCCACCAATTCGATAAATGAACAGTTTTTGTTTCAGGTTTGTGAATTAAATTCAGCGATTGCAATGATTAGCGGTCGTTGGAAATCACAAATAGTGTATTCTATTTCGCAAGGAAATAATCGTTTTCACTTGTTGAGAAAGGAATTGCCCAATATCTCGGAACAAGTTTTAGGTCGGCAACTCAAAGAGCTGGAAACGCACGCCATACTTGTCAAGCAAGAAATCCCCGAAACTGTTCCTGTTGGGGTTGAATATATCTTGACGAATAAAGGTTTGGATTTAATTCCGATTTTGGAAAGCCTTTGCAATTGGGGCAAAACGTATGCAGAAGGAAAAGAAATTTCAGTTTGTTCTATTTCGTAGCTTTCTTTTGTTAACGGTGTTTCGTCAGCTTGCAGGTAACGATACGGTAACCACCCTCTTCAACACCATGGAGCAGCTGCGCACCCGCTACAATGCTCTGATTACCTCTTCCGACAAGAAACCTGCCGACAACACGGCAAAATAAATACTCACCCCAGGAGGCGGCGAAGGTTGTCTCCGGGGGAAAAATAATACTTACTTTATGCTGCTAGCATAAGAGAAAACTAATACAGGATGAAAAACAAAAAAACAATGAATATCCGACTTTTCAGAATTGAACATCTAAATGCACAATTACCTCAAATTGGTGAAATTTTTGATACTGCTGAAATTTTTGATACTAAACGATTTCAAAGGTATTCTGATTTGAAAATTCTTTTTGAAAAAATAAATCACTGTTCTATCACACATAATCTATCTATTATAAGAATATTAAAATTAATAACAACAAATACAGATCAATTTGAAAATTTAATCTACCAACTATCATTAGACAGAAATGAAATGAGAGAAATGAAGCAGTTATATACCCAAAAACAGTTTATAATCTCTAACGATTCTTCAAAGGAAGGACAGTATTTGTTTGATTTTTATTTAGAATTAGCCAGAAAAAAAATATTCAACGAGTTGAATATTGATTTACCCGATAGATTCAAATCGAAATATTTTTTTGAATCTATTGCCGACTGTCTTACTTATATGAAAAAAATGGAATTGGAAAGATCATTGAGGTAGAATTTATCGAAACCCATAATTATCTAAAAGCAGACAACTACTTATTAAATAGCTTTGATGACAACGCTAATGCTTATGACTTGATACAACATGCTGAAAATTTCTTATTAAAAAACGAATCAATAAATCCATTGTTTGAAATTGTATTTTGTGGAAAATATAGAGTTGTATCTCATATTGGTTGGAAACAACTACTTAAGCATCATTTTTTCGGATAGCATCGTTTTTTGACACTACTATTGTCATCATTATAGAAGAAATCAAATTATTTCTGGACAAACAAAGCTAATACTATTATGAGTCCTTATAAACAATACAATCCGAATACCAAATACGGAAGAAAGAAAGCTCGTGAACAAGCTGAATATAATATTCAGCATTATACTCCAGAAGAGAAAGAGACATATAACAAAATAAACTGTGGATGCCAAATAGCACTTCTAGTAATATTCCTGCTAATTTGCTTTTTGATTTTAATCATATCAGGTCCCGACGCATTAAAGCATTGGCTAAAGTAAAGTTTCTATCTCTTTTTTATCCGGGAAACGCCTGACAGCGTTTTAGCTCTTGGTTCTGGCATTCTACACCCCGATCAATCGGGGCGTTATTCACGGTAAACTGCCAACCGTTGCTGGCGCGCTTTTGCAAAGCGTGCCCGAGCCGTACAAACTAATTTAAAAACTACCAGACGGTAGAAGCGAGCTACATTTGGTATGGGCACACTTCCATCGCTGGCGCGCTTTTGTAAAGCGTGCCCGAGCCGTACAAACTAATTTAAAAACTACCAGACAGTAGAAGCGAGCTACATTTGGTATGGGCACACTTTGCAAAAGCGCGCCAGCGGCGAAAGGATATACCCAAGCGTAACAGAACGCCATAGGCGTTCCCCTAAAACACAAAGCGAGCACACACCATCGCAGCCATCTCCCGATCAGATTCAGATTCAATTGTCATATTAGCACATTAGCATATTGGCACATTGTGCCCCGATTCCATCCGCTTTTGCCCAAAAAATCGTATCTTTGCGCAACTAATATTGACTGACTTATAAACCTATGGAACTTAGTGAACAAGAGCAGCTGCGCCGTGAAAGCTTAAACGGACTCAGAGCTCTGGGAATTGAACCCTACCCCGCCGCAGCTTATCAGGTTACGGCTCTATCGGATAACATCAAATCTACCTATCAGGATGGTGCACCTCAGCGTGAAGTAACGATCGCCGGCCGCCTTATGAGCCGCCGTATCATGGGGAAAGCCTCTTTTATAGAGCTTCAGGACTCTGCAGGCCGCATCCAGATCTACATCACCCGCGATGACATCAGCACCGACGAAGAGAAAACCATGTACAACGTAGTTTTCAAAAAACTGCTCGACATCGGCGACTTTATCGGTATCAAAGGGTATGTTTTCCGTACACAGATGGGCGAGATTTCGGTTCATGCACAGGAACTCACCGTGCTGAGCAAATCGCTTCGTCCGCTTCCTATCGTTAAATATAAAGACGGTGTGGCTTACGATGCTTTCGAGGATCCCGAGCAACGCTACCGTCAACGCTACGTCGACCTCGTGGTAAACGACGGCGTAAAAGATATTTTCCTCAAACGTACCAAGGTATTCAACTCCATGCGTAACTTCTTCAACGAACAGGGTTACGTGGAAGTGGACACTCCGGTATTGCAACCTATTCCGGGCGGCGCTTCGGCACGTCCGTTCATCACGCACCACAACGCGTTGGATATTCCGTTGTACCTGCGTATTGCCAACGAGTTGTACCTCAAACGCCTTATCGTAGGCGGTTTTGAAGGGGTATACGAATTCTCGCGTAACTTCCGTAACGAAGGGATGGACCGCACGCACAATCCTGAGTTTACCTGTATGGAAATTTACGTTTCCTATAAGGATTACAACTGGATGATGGATACAACGGAAGCCATGATTGAAAAAATCTGTCTGGATGTGAATGGCACCGACGAAGTTAAGGTGGGTGACAAAACCATCAGCTTCCAACGTCCGTTCAAACGCATCACCATGATCGATGCCATCAAGGAACATACCGGCATCGACATCAACGGCATGAACGAAGAACAGTTGCGCGACGTGTGCAAACAACTCAACGTGGAAGCCGACGAAACGATGGGCAAAGGCAAGATGATCGACGAAATATTCGGTGAAAAGTGTGAAGGCAACTACATTCAGCCGACCTTTATCACCGACTACCCTATCGAGATGTCACCGCTCTGCAAACGCCACCGCAACAATCCGGAACTGACCGAACGTTTCGAGTTGATGGTGAACGGCAAAGAGTTGGCCAACGCATATTCTGAATTGAATGACCCAATCGATCAGCGTGCCCGTTTTGAAGAACAGCTGCGCCTGAGCGAAAAAGGCGACGACGAAGCGATGTTTATCGACCAGGACTTTTTGCGCGCGCTCGAATACGGTATGCCTCCCACATCGGGTATGGGCATCGGCATGGACCGTTTGGTGATGTTGATGACCAACCAGGTGGCCATTCAGGAAGTATTACTCTTCCCGCAAATGCGCCCCGAGAAGGTAGCCCGCAAAGACAGCGCCGAAACTTTCGTATCGATTGGCATTCCCGAAGCATGGGTAGAGACTGTCAACAAAGCAGGTTTTATCACCGTAGCCGCATTGAAAGATCAAAACCCGAACAAACTTCATCAGGATTTGTGCGGCCTCAATAAAAAACTGAAATTAGGATTGACCAATCCGACAAAAGAAGAGGTAACTTCGTGGATTGAAAACGCTAACAACCGTTGATATGGTCGCCGATAGTGAAAAACAGTGTTCCGAGTACTCTCCCGGGCGAATTGCCGTCTGCGGAGGTGGCAGTTGGGCAACTGCCATTGCAAAGATACTCTTAAGCACACAGGATAGCATCAACTGGTACATGCGCCGCCAGGATCAGATCGACGAATTTTTACGACTAAGCAAAAACCCGTCGTACCTGACCGGATTGAAATTCGATACCGATCGCATCAATTTTACGAGCAAGATAAACGAAGTGGTAAAAAATTCGGATACGCTGATCTTTGCCACTCCGTCGCCGTTTCTGAAGATGCACCTGAAAAAGCTGCGTCAGTCTTTAAAAGCCAAGACAATCGTTACGGCTATCAAAGGCATTGTGCCCGATGAAAATTTGATCGTCACCGATTATTTTCAGCAATTTTTGTCGGTACCGAAGGACAATCTGGTAGTTCTTGCCGGTCCGTGCCATGCCGAAGAGGTGGCGCTGGAACGTCTTTCGTATCTGACCATTGCCTGTAGCAACCGTGAAAAAGCACGCAAACTGGCTTGTGTTTTCACAAACAGCTATATCAAAACCAGCACCACCGACGACGTTACCGGCATCGAGTATGCTTCGGTATTGAAAAACGTTTACTCCATCGCTTCCGGCATCTGCCACGGTTTGAAGTATGGCGATAATTTTCAGGCCGTGCTCATCTCGAATGCCATTCAGGAGATGCAACGCTTTTGCAATGCCGTTCATCCGCTGCACCGCAGCATCGACGAATCGGCCTACCTGGGCGACCTGCTGGTAACGGCCTATTCAAAGTTCAGCCGCAACCGTACCTTCGGAACCATGATCGGGAAAGGATATTCGGTAAAAACCGCCCAGCTCGAAATGGAAATGATTGCCGAAGGATATTACGGCACCAAATGTATCAAAGAGATTAACGAATGCTACCATGTGAAGATGCCTATCATGGAGTTTGTCTATAATGTATTATACAACAGGGCATCACCCATTCTTCAGGTTAGAGCACTCACCGAGCTTTTGAGATAACAAACACCACCTTTAATAACACACTTAATTTCAACCAAAAATGAAGAATATAAGCATTAATATTGACAAAACTCTTGGGTTTATCTCCAAAGAGGCTGTTTCGGGGTACGAAGCAGCAGTAAAAGCAAGTAATGCCGCACTACATGCCGGAAGCGGCAAGGGAAATGACTTTCTGGGCTGGCTCAATCTGCCCTCGTCAACAACAATGGAACATCTGGCCGACATCGAAGCAACCGCCAAGATCCTGATCGACAATTGCGAAGTAGTAGTTGTAGTAGGCATCGGAGGTAGCTACCTCGGCGCAAAAGCCGTCATCGACGCGCTCTCCAACAGTTTCGACTGGCTGCAGACCGAACGTAAATATCCGGTTATCGTTTATGCCGGTCAGAATATCGGCGAAGATTACCTGTTCGAACTCCAATCGTTCCTGAAAACAAAGAAATTCGGTATCATCTGCATCTCAAAATCGGGAACTACTACCGAACCGGCTCTGGCTTTCCGCCTGCTGAAAACACAGCTGGAAAATCAACAAGGTAAAGCGGCTGCAAAGAAACTGATCGTGGCCATTACCGATAAAGCCCGTGGCGCTCTACGTACGCTGGCTACCCAGGAAGGTTACAAAACATTCGTAATTGAAGACAATATCGGCGGCCGCTACTCGTTCCTGACTCCGGTCGGCTTGTTGCCCATCGCTACGGCCGGTTTCGATATCAAACAATTAGTTGCCGGTGCTGCCGATATGGAAAAGATTGCCGGACTGGATACTCCGTTTGCGGAAAATCCTGCTGCCATCTACGCCGCTACCCGTAACGAGCTTTACAAGAGCGGTAAGAAGATCGAAATTTTGGTGAACTTCCATCCGAAACTGCACTTTGTTGGCGAATGGTGGAAACAGCTCTACGGCGAAAGCGAAGGCAAAGAGAACAAGGGTATTTTCCCGGCCGCGGTCGATTTCACCACCGATCTTCACTCCATGGGTCAATGGATTCAGGAGGGCGAACGTAGCATCTTTGAAACGGTTATTTCGGTAAAAGAGCCGAACCACAGCGTTCAGGTGCCTTCTGACGATGCCAACCTCGACGGTCTGAATTTCCTTGCCGGAAAACAGGTGGACGAAGTGAACAAAATGGCCGAACTGGGCACCATGCTGGCACACGTCGACGGTGGTGTTCCCAATATCAAGATCGAATTGCCGAAACTCGACGAGTACAACCTCGGGCAACTGCTCTATTTCTTTGAAAAAGCATGTGGTATCAGCGGTTATGTGCTCGGTGTGAATCCATTCGACCAACCGGGCGTTGAAGCGTACAAAAAGAATATGTTTGCACTGCTCAACAAACCTGGCTACGAAGCCGAAAGCAAAGCGATTAAAGCGAAATTATAATTCAGAATCAAGAGCAAAGAACAAAGAGTAAAGATCTAAAACCATAATTTGGTTCTTGATTCTTTTCCCTTTGTTCTTTGCTTTACCTACTTTATTGAGCTTCAAAAAAAGATTAACGGATTCAAAAATCATCCGAACAAAGAGTAGCATCACCAAATTGGGAGTCTTTATTCTTTGTTCTTTATTCTTTGTTCTACAACATGAAACGTGCCATCTTTCCCGGGACATTCGATCCATTCACCATCGGTCATTACGACATTGTACGACGCGGTCTGAACCTCTTCGATGAGATTATTATCGGCGTGGGAATCAATCAGGCAAAGAAGACTTTCTTTACCGTCGAAAAACGGATGGAAATTATAAAGATGGCGTTTAAGAATGAGCCTCGCGTCAAGGTGCAGGAATACAACACGCTGACCATCGATTTCGCCAAGGAGGTAGAAGCTCAGTTTATTTTGCGGGGATTGCGCTCGGTAAGCGACTTTGAATACGAACGTACCATCGCTGATGCCAACAAACATTTGGAAGGCATTGAGACTGTGATCCTCAACACTGCTCCCGCCTATTCGTTTATCTCATCAACAGTGGTACGCGATTTGCTGTCTTACGGGAAAGACATTTCGGCCTTTTTACCTCCCGACACCAGCTTATAAGTTACTGAAAGAGTTATTTTGTGGTTTCGTCTTTCACTTCGTCCACACTCTTTTTCACCTCTTCTTCAACGTCTTTCATGCCGCTTTTGAAGCTTTTCACTCCTTTGCCCAAACCGTGCATCAACTCCGGAATTTTCTTTCCGCCAAACAACAACAACACAATCAACGCAATAATGAGCAAATGCTCGTAGCTAAGAAATAATAAGGTAGTCATATAAATATTTACGATTAAAACATTTACGATTTACAATTGAGTCTGTTTCCTCTGTTGCCTGATAGTAGCTTAAAACCGTCACACAACTTTACAAAGTTAATACATTTCCCGGATTTGAATAGTTGCAGTCTGCAAATATTTTTCCATCCAAACAGATCGATACCCGTTAATGAATATCCTGCGCGTCGAATGGCGTGGCCTGATAAACAAAATAGTTGAGCCAATTGGAAAAAAGCAGATTGGCATGACCTCTCCAACGCACCAGCGGAGCTTTCGACGGATCGTTATCACGGTAATAATTTTGCGGAACTTCAATGGATGCACCCTTGGCAAGATCCCGTTTATACTCCTGATCGAGGGTATTGGGAGCATATTCCGAATGTCCGGTAACAAAAAACTCGCGACCATTGCGCGCCATCACCATGTAAACCCCTGCATCCTTCGATTGTGAGAGGATGGTCAGTTCCGGACACTTTTCAATATCTTCGTGCCGAATCTCGGTATGACGACTGTGCGGAGCATAAAAAACATCGTCAAATCCCCTGAAGATCGGATTTAGCGGATCGTTCAGCGTATGTTCGAATACTCCGAACTTTTTCTTGTCTAACTGATATTTAGGGATATCATAAAAATGGTACAAACCGGCCTGAGCCGCCCAACAAATGTAAAAGGTAGATGTTACATGCGTACGGGCCCAGTCGAAAATCTTAGTCACTTCTGGCCAATAACTCACATCTTCATACTCAAATTGTTCTACGGGAGCTCCCGTAATAATCATTCCATCATACTTCTGATCCTTTATCTTATCGAAATTCTTGTAAAAGGCAATCATGTGCTCGATGGGAGTGTGCTTCGAAGTATGTCCTTTGATTTTAATGAAATCGATCTCGATTTGCAGCGGTGAGTTCGACAGGAGACGAATCAAATCGGTCTCTGTCGTTATTTTGAGCGGCATCAGGTTAAGAATCGCGATCTTTAAAGGACGAATATCCTGCATGGAGGCCTGAAGTGAATCCATCACGAAGATATTCTCACGCTTCAACTGTTCGATGGCAGGCAATTTGTCAGGAATATTTACAGGCATGTTTCTATTTACAATTTAGTCATTTACAATTTACGATTGGCGGCGATTCTCTCGCCACTTACAATTGAATCTGTCGGGCATTGATCTGCTCTGCCATAAAAACAGAGGCCGACGCTGCAAATTTTTCTTCCGCCTCGGTGGTGAGAAAGCGGCACTCTCCGCCTTGCGAACATTTTTGTTCCATTTCTGGATGACGGTTCATATAATCGGCCAGACTATCGGCCACGATGTCACCCTGCACGACCAATGCAACATGTTTCGGCAGATACTTTTGTATCTTATTTACTAACAATGGATAATGCGTACAACCCAAAATCAGGGTATCGATAGCCGGATCGACCGAAAAGAGATGATCCAGATTTTTCTTGACAAAATAATCGGCACCCTCCGAATCATATTCTCCATTCTCAACCAACGGCACCCACATTGGACAAGCCTCACCGGTCACCACAATATCGGGAAACAGTTTGGCAATCTCGAGCGGATAAGAGCGCGATTGAATGGTTCCCGTCGTGCCTACCAGACCCACATGACGTGTTTCGGTAAGGCTACCGATAGCTTCAACCGTCGGACGAATCACGCCAAGTACCCGCCTGTTCGGATCAAGAACCGGAAGATCGCGTTGCTGAATAGTCCGCAAAGCCTTTGCCGAAGCGGTATTACAGGCCAGAATAACTAAGTGGCAATTCAGTTCAAACAACTTTTTTACACACTCCAGCGTATAATGATATACCACCTCGAACGAGCGTGAACCGTAAGGAGTGCGGGCATTATCGCCAAGGTAGAGATAATCGTATTGTGGCAGGTGTTGACGGATGGCGTTCAAAATGGTCAACCCTCCGTAGCCGGAATCGAAAACCCCGATCGGGCCTATTTCTGTATGTGATAAATCTGTTTGAGACATTTTTTCTTTATTCCAAAATTCCGGATTGCAAGATTCCATCCGGCACTGCGTACTGTGTACTGCAGACTGTCTTACTTTCGCTGCTCCAGCTCCTCTTTGCTTTTCACCCTGAACTTATCAGGTTCCGGGTCTACGATCTGGTGTTTATAAGCGTCAGGATAACCGACACGATTGATAGTGGTTGGAATTCCATATTCGTTTTGCTCGAATTTGCCATTTTTTTCCACTTTGATATTTCCATCCATATACTTCACCATCATGTATTCGCCCAACTCTTTCCAGGATGCGGTTACAGCCTCCGCTTGCTGATTGCTGAAATCGGTAAGGTAAGTTCTGGCAGCAACGGGATCTTTTTCGTACAACTCCATCGCTTTTTTATCAATGGAAGGAACCGTATCGGTAAATTGTTTCTCCCATTTTGTCTGCAATTTTCGAATATCTTCGATCATGTACGAATATTTGGTGTATGCCATATTCGAAACCCAATTGAAAATCCAGAACGAAGATGTCCATGAAAATTTCAGCAGACTGCCGTTATGTTCGTCGAAACAGAGCGGCACTTTGGTAATACCGCAATACATCGGCACATATTCGGAGCAGGCCGCATCATCGACTCCGAACCAGAAGATTCCTCCTACAGGATCGGGCATCCAGTGACGCATTTGAGCGATAAACGAAAAACCGGTCTGATACGTTGCCGTCGGACGTTCGTGTACATACTCTTTGCCATCCAGTTTCCATGTCAGCGGACTGCAACGCATGGGAGAACCGTAAGGGCCGGCCCCCACTCCTTTTGTAATATCCAGTTCTGTTCCTTCATACCGATCGCGCATGGCAACAATCAGGTCTTTCAGATCGACCTTTTTAGTCGGCTTGATCCACAATGGCATCCGTTCTTTGGTTTCACCCTTTACATACGAAAGATATTTGTCCATCGCAGGATCCATTTTGCGGAAGAACGACCACACACGGGCTTCGCAGGCGCGCAACGCCACATAATCGAGAGGCGCGTATGTATCCGAAAAACTGAATTCCGTATTATTACCATTAAAATATCCCTTTTCGCGGGCAAAAGAGATTACATCGGGAGAGAACAAACATTCGTCGGGATTATCCAGCGGAAAGGTGGTGATGCGTGCCTGATTGGCATGAGCCGAGACGCAATCGTCCGGAATGCGGCGAGCCACCCACACGGCACCTTTGCCTTTCGGGCCTTTGCCTACCATCTCCATAATCCAGATCTCTTCGGGGTCTGCAATCGAGAACGATTCTCCCTCGCTTGCATAACCATATTCTTCAGCCAACGAAGTCATTACTTTTATCGCCTCACGAGCCGTTTTAGCCCGTTGCAATGCCGTATATATCAACGTTCCGTAATCCATCACGGAAGTGGTATCCACCAGTTCTTCTCTTCCACCGAAAGTGGTTTCGCCGATAGCTACCTGAAATTCGTTCATGTTACCAACGACAGAATAGGTATGGGCTACCTGTTTGATTTTACCCATGTATTTGCCCGTATCCCAGTCGTGCACATCCACCATTTCGCCGGGCGCATGGTCGGCTGCCGGACGAAATGCCAGCGCACCGAACAGAAAATAAGAGTCTGCTGCGTACGAAATAAAGGTAGAACCTGTGGTAGAAGCGTTCTTGCCAACCAGAAAATTGGTACAGGCGAACAGTGACACCGAAATAGTCTCTAAAATGAGAAAGAGGGAGATAAATATCTTCTTCATAAAATGCTTAATCAACGATTTATATTCAACATGCGACTGAGATATTTACCCACAATATCGAACTCTATATTGACAACCGAATCTTTTACGATCTGATCAAAATTGGTATGCTCACGGGTAAATGGAATGATAGCGACGGAAAAGCCGTTCGTTCTGGAATTTACCACGGTAAAACTGACTCCATTGACACATACCGATCCTTTTTCTACCGTCACATAGCCCTGTGCTGCCATTTCGGGAGCCACCGAATATGAAAATGTGTAGTACCAGCTACCATTATTTTCCTGAACAGCGGTACAAACGGCGGTTTGATCCACGTGTCCCTGCACGATGTGTCCGTCAAGACGTCCGTTCATTATCATGCTTCGTTCCACGTTGACCCGGTCACCTACTTTTAATAATCCGAGGTTCGATTTATCCAATGTCTCTTTGATGGCTGTAACCGTATATACATCTTCCTTAATATCTACAACCGTCAGACACACTCCGTTATGAGAGACGCTCTGATCTATTTTCAATTCGTGGGTGAACGAACACCGCAACGATATGTGGAGATTATCTTTCTCGCTTTGCAATGCAACTACTGTGGCTGCCTCTTCAATAATACCTGAAAACATACTAATATCCTCTATTTTGTAATATTTATTTTAACCTGTCTATTTTTAGGAATGCAAATGTACAAAAATTGCAGCGTACCAGCAATGACAAACAAAACAAACCCTCTGTCACTTTTCGTAACAGAGGGTGTATAATACTTTAACAAAAAAGCAATTACTTCGCTAATTTATTCACATGCTTTGCCAGTTTCGATTTCAAATTGCTGGCTTTGTTTTTGTGAATCATATTGCGTTTTGCCAATTTATCCAACATTGCAGCCACCTGAGGCAACAATGTAGCAGCCGCATCAGCTTCTTTAGTTGCACGCAGGCTTCTTACAGCGTTACGGGCAGTTTTAGCATAATAACGGTTGTGCAAACGATTTTTTTGCGTTTGACGTATTCTTTTGACAGATGATTTGTGGTTTGCCATAATCTATATTTCAAATAGTATATCTTAGTAGCCCATAGGGGAGTCGAACCCCTCTTTCCAGAATGAAAATCTGGCGTCCTAACCGATAGACGAATGGGCCGTGAGTCTCTCACAAAAGCGGTGCAAAGGTAAGGGACTTATTTGAAACCACCAAATATCCGGACGTTTTTTTTCATCATTTCTTGTAACAAATTCATTGTCAGAAGCCAAATTCACACCTCTCATACATACGATTCGGAGGCACTATGATTGGCACAGCTATTGTTAAAGGTAGCTGCCATTGTTTCATCACAGTATTTATCGTATATTTGAGCTGTATTTCACAACTGAATACTAAACGGTTAATGCAATTCTAAATCGAAATGCGATTTTACCGAACAACAGAAGTCAGCTGTCAAACTGACAACGTAACTAACATTTTGACATGGATATAATCATCAACAATCTTCAAGAAGATCTTTCTGACGAGCAACCGGGCTACCTTTCAATAGTGGCCGACAGTAACGATTTACCCGCCATCAGCATAAAACCGGATGAACTGGTACCCATTCTGCCCTTACGTAATACGGTAATGTTTCCGAACATCGTAATGCCAATTGCCGTAAGCAGGAATAAATCGCTACGTCTGATACGCGAAGTATATCAAAAAAACGGCCTGTTGGCTGCAACAACCCAAAAAGACGTGAAAGTTGACGATCCGGCTACCGCCGACGTGCAACCGATTGGTACCGTTGCGCGGATTGTCCGCATTCTCGAAATGCCCGATAACAGTACTACTGTTTTGTTGCAAGGCATTCAACGATTCGAATTGAAGGAGATCGTATCCTCTACCCCATACCATCAGGGATTGGTAACATTGCTCACTGATAAAGTACCGGGCGATGATAACCGCGTTTTCAATGCATTAATCGAGGCTCTGAAAGAGCTGGCTGTTAAGATCATTCAAAACTCGGGCATCATTCCTCCCGAAACATCTTTCGCGATCCGAAACATCGACAGTTCCGAACAACTTATCAATTTCATTGCCGGTAATTTCGCGCTTAAAGTGGCAGAAAAGCAACGCTTGCTTGAAATTGACGATCTGGAAGAGAGAGGTTATCAGTTGCTTGAGATTCTGAATAAAGAATCGCAATTACTGGAGATCAAAGCCTCTATTCAATCGAAAGCCCGGGAAGATATCGACCAGCAACAACGCGAATATTTTCTGCAACAGCAGATCAAAACTATTCAGGATGAGCTGGGAGGAGGCATCAACGAGCAGCAGATCAAAACAATGCGCGAGAAAGCGCAAGAGAAAAAATGGAACAAAGAGGTTGCCGAAACCTTCAACTCCGAGCTGGAAAAGTTGGAACGCATGCATCCGCACTCACCGGAATACCCAACTCAGATGGGTTACGTGGAGATGCTGCTTTCTCTTCCCTGGAATGAATATACGAAAGACAATTTCGACCTGAAACGGGCACAAAAAATATTAGATCGCGACCATTTCGGTCTGGAAAAGGTAAAGGAGCGTATCATTGAACACTTGGCCGTTTTACGCCTGAAGGGTGATTTGAAATCGCCGATCATCTGCCTGTATGGCCCTCCGGGTGTCGGTAAAACCTCTCTGGGAAAATCGATTGCCGAATCGCTCAACCGCAAATACATCCGCATCGCTTTGGGCGGACTGCATGACGAGGCCGAAATTCGCGGACACCGCCGTACCTACATCGGAGCGATGCCGGGACGTATTATCCAAAACCTGAAAAAGGCAGGTTCGGCAAATCCGGTGATGGTGCTGGACGAAATCGACAAGGTAAATGCCGATTTCAAGGGCGATCCCTCTTCGGCACTGCTTGAGGTGCTCGATCCGGAACAAAATTCGACGTTCCATGACAATTATCTGGATATCGACTTCGATCTGTCGCGGGTATTGTTCATCGCTACGGCCAACACCACCCAAACCATCTCGCAGCCCCTGCTCGACCGTATGGAACTGATTGATGTAAGCGGTTACATTACAGAAGATAAAATAGAAATTGCGCACCGGCATTTGGTTCCGCGCCAACGCGACAACCACGGCATAAAGAAAGATCAGATTACGATTCCGAAAGTTACGCTGAAACAGATCATCGAATCGTATACCCGCGAATCGGGAGTGCGTGATCTGGAACGCAAAATTGCCAAAATCATGCGTCAGGTGGCAAAAAAGATCGGAACCGAAGAGTCGTACGATAGCATCATCCACCCCGATGCGTTGAAAGAATATCTGGGTACTCCACCGTTTACCCGTGACATTTACGAAGGTAACGACTATGTGGGCGTAGTTACAGGCTTGGCCTGGACATCGGTAGGCGGAGAAATTCTCTTTATCGAAACCAGCCTGAGCAAATCCAAAACACCTTCGCTGACGCTGACCGGAAACCTGGGAAATGTAATGAAGGAGTCGGCCATTCTGGGTCTTGAATATATTAAATCTCATGCCGCACAAATCGGTATCGACGAAAGCAAATTTGAAAAGATGAGCGTGCATGTGCATGTACCCGAAGGTGCCATTCCCAAAGACGGTCCTTCGGCCGGTATTACCATGGTAACGGCGCTGGCTTCGGCGTTTACCCAACGCAAAGTAAGAAAGGCACTTGCCATGACCGGCGAAATGACCCTGAGAGGCAAAGTGTTGCCGGTCGGCGGTATCAAGGAAAAGATTCTTGCAGCCAAACGCGCCAACATAAAAGAGATTATTTTGTGTGAAGATAACCGGAAAGACATTGAGGAGATCAAACAGGCTTATCTGAAAGGGCTCACTTTTCACTATGTCACAGACATAAAAGAGGTGCTCGACATCGCACTATTGAAGAAATAATGAAGAAACGGCGTTTATCGGACAAAACACTTTGATTTCGCCTTTTCGTAACGTATCTTTGTATAAACATCCACGCAGGTTGTATCTCAGCGCATGAGGTTCGCCTCATGGATGTTTTTTGTTTTTCAATATATAAATCAATTAACTATGTCATCTATAAAAAAAGTTCATGCACGGCAAATTTTAGATTCGAGAGGGAATCCGACCGTGGAAGTGGAAGTTACTACCGATGAAGGTATCGTTGGACGTGCAGCCGTTCCATCCGGCGCATCGACCGGGGTTCACGAAGCCGTAGAGCTCCGCGACGGAGATAAAACCAAATATCTGGGCAAAGGCGTTTTGAAAGCCGTTAATAATGTCAATACCGTTATCGCTCCTGCCCTTGAAGGCCATTCGGTACTCGATCAGCGTGGCATCGACAATGCAATGCTGGTGCTCGACGGTACCGAAAACAAAGGTAAACTGGGTGCGAATGCCATTCTGGGCGTTTCGCTGGCAGCCGCTCATGCCGGAGCTGCCGTTACCAAACAACCGCTTTTCCGCTATGTGGGAGGCGTTAATGCAAATACACTGCCTATCCCTATGATGAACATCCTCAACGGAGGTTCACATGCCGACAACTCGATCGACTTTCAGGAATTTATGATTATGCCGGTGGGTGCCAGCCGCTTCAGCGAAGCGCTCCGCATGGGTTCCGAAGTATTTCACCACCTGAAAGATGTATTGAAAAAACAGGGCTATTCGACCAATGTAGGCGATGAAGGCGGTTTTGCTCCCAACCTGAAATCGAACGAAGAGGCCGTTACTGTTATCCTGCAAGCTATCGAAAAAGCCGGCTACCGTCCGGGCGAAGATATCTGCATCGGACTCGACCCCGCTTCGTCAGAATATTACATTCCGGAAGAAAAAGTTTACCATCTTCACAAATCGTCGGGAGAGAAGCTGACCGCCGAACAGATGGTGGCTTACTGGAAAGAATGGACCTCGAAATATCCGATTATCTCTATCGAAGATGGAATGGCCGAAGACGACTGGAGCGGTTGGAAATTACTGACCGATACGATCGGCGATCATATACAGCTGGTGGGTGACGACCTGTTCGTGACCAACGTAAAACGGCTTCAGATGGGTATCGACCGCAAGGTTGCGAATTCCATTCTTGTCAAAGTAAATCAGATCGGTTCGCTTTCAGAAACCATTGATTCTGTGAACTTAGCACAAATCAACAGTATGACCACAATTATGAGCCACCGTTCGGGTGAAACGGAAGACAGTACCATTGCCGATTTGGCGGTAGCACTGAATACCGGGCTTATCAAAACCGGTTCGGCATCGCGTAGTGACCGGATCGCGAAATACAATCAGCTGCTCCGTATCGAAGAGGCTTTGGGCGACCAGGCCATCTACTGGGGAAAAAGCTACAAGTACGCGAAATAAATTGTAATTTTCTTTTCTCATAATGTGTGTCGGGGATACTGTGAAGTTTCCCCGATATTTTTTTATTTTTGCCAATAAAATTCATCCGAAATGACTGTCAAACGATTTTTTTCCATTTTTCTTCTAATCAGTTTCTTTGCCGCAAATCTATACGCCAAAACCGGATACGAAATAAAGATTAAAGTCTCCGGATTGAAAGATTCCACGGTGGTATTGGCACATTATTTTGCCAAAGAGACGCTGACCTTTCTCAAAGACGATTCTACCAGACTGAATAAAAACGGAGAAGCAGTGTTTGCAAACCCCAAGCCATTGGCCGGAGGGATGTACATTGTCATACTGCCGCAGAAAAAATATTTTGACCTGCTCATTGGCGATAACCAGCAATTTAGCATAGAGGCCGATACGGCCAATCTACAAAAAAATGTCCGGTTCAAAGGCTCGGAAGCGAATAACCTGTTTTACGAATACCGAAGTTTGATTTCGGATAAGTCAGCCCAAATGAAGACGCTGGGCGAACGGTTCGCGAAGGCCGATCCGACCCAAAAAGAGGCTATAAACAAAGAGCGGAATGCAATCAACAACGAGGTTAAAACCTACATTCGTCAAACGATAGACCAGCACAAAGGGCGTTTTTTCTCAACCTGGCTACAGGCATTGCAGGAGATCGACATTCCGCCGTTACCCCGCGATGCCAAAGGGAATGTAACCGATTCGACATTCCAGTACAAATACTGGCACCGCCACTTTTTCGACAACTTCGATCTGGCCGATGTGCGCTTGCTGCATACCCCGTTCTACGAGCGTAAAGTGATCGATTATATCGATAAAGCTGCCATTCAGCACCCTGATTCAATCGAAAAAGAGACTGATCTGCTGATGTCGAAAACAGGTAAAAACGAAGAGGTACAGCGTTATATGCTTGGCACCCTCTACAACCATCTGGCAGATAAAGCCAACCAATATGTGGGTATGGATGGCCCATTTTGCTATTTTGTTGAAAAATATTATCTGCCGCAGGCCACATGGATCGATACTAAATTCAGGGAAGATCTGGTGAAAAATATTTCCAGAATAAAACCCAATCTGGTTGGCAAAGAGGCACCCGACTTGTCACTGGCCGAAATCCCCGTCGACCATTTTCTGACTGCAAAAACCGACTCGGTTGCCCGCAAGAGCCTTCAAATAGGACGATTGATGAAATTGCAGGATGTCAAGGCCCGGTTCACCGTGCTGGTATTCTGGGAGGTCGATTGCGGCCATTGCCAAAAAGAGATTCCCCTGCTCTACGACTCCATTTATCCGATAATAAAGAGCAAAGGAGCTGAAATTGTGGCCATTCACATGCTCACCGGAGTGGAGGCCAAGGGGAAATGGGTCGATTTTGTAAACGAGCATAAACTTTACAACTGGATCAACGCTACCCCTGTGGAGCACTCTTACAAAGAGACCTACAACGTTATCTCTACCCCGACCGTTTATCTGCTGGATGAGAACAAACGGATTCTTTCCAAGCGGATAGGCATCAAACAGTTGCCACAGGTAATCGAGTACGCGTTACGACAAAAGCCATAGATTGTTTCCACAATTCCGGGTGCAAATCATATCCACCCCGGAATCGTAGCAATATCCTCTTCAAAACGTAATAACTTCGCAATAGCTCTTCCCTATTTTTGCATGTGTAAAAGAGCAGGTTGAATCCGTTCAAACTGCTTAAAACAAATGCACATGCCCGACGATTTAGTATTTTACATCAGTCACTACGGCTATCTGGCTATTTTTCTTTGCATCTTTTTGCAGGAAGTCGGGGCTCCGACACCGCTTCCCAATGAGCTCATACTTCTGTTTACCGGTTATCTGGCTTTCACCGGAGTGCTCCATACCGCGCTTGTCATAGTTACCGTCGTGTGCGGCGATTTACTGGCAGCAACCATTCTTTACACTGTTTTTCACTTTTTCGGCAACTATCTGCTCAGTTCAAAATCGAGGTGGATTCCCATATCGCAGCAAAGCATACGACATCAATCGCAAAAAATAGCCCGTCATGGATTCAGGGGTATCGTTATCGGACGTTTATCTCCTTTTATCCGGGGCTATGTAGCTGCTATTTGCGGCCTGCTGCACATCAACCCCAGACGTTACGCCGTCTCGATTTTGATAACCTCCATTCTGTGGGGCGCCATCTACATCACAACAGGGTATTTGCTCGGACCGTATTGGGAATATGTCAATGCACATATTGAGAGCTTCAAATATATACTGATTAGCATTCCTTTAGCCATCATTATCGTATTGTCCGTCCGGTTTATTTACAATTTGATAAGCCGCAAGCACATAACAAATTCTTTATAACCAGACCAACGCACATAAAACGCATTTGAATAGTTACGCATAACAACCATTTTATAAATATTGTAGCAAAATGAAAGTACACGTAGTATCCGAAACCGCTTACATGATTAAAGGCAATGGAGTACACACCGCATTTGTCGATCATGTAGAACTCCTCAAAACAAAACAGGATGTTGAAACGGTAGTAAACAACGAAGAGAGAGGCGATGTGATGCACAGCCACACATACGGCCCCTTCTATTTCTGGAAAGGTCTCCGGTACCGACATAAACGGGTATTCACCGTCCACGTCATCCCCGACTCTATCAAGGGTTCGCTGCCCGCATGGAAAATGTGGATGCCCTTCGTGAAATGGTACTTCAAACAGGTCTATTCCTATGCTGATGTCTGCATCGCCATTTCGCCGCGGGTAGAAGAAGCGATCCGTGAGACAGGAACCAAAACAAAAATAGAACGCGTTTACAACCCGATTCCCGTCGACCGGTGGAAATGTTCTCCCGAGAAACGCCGTCAGGGACGTGACATACTGGGTATTAAAGAGAACGAATTTGTTGTTTTGGGCGTGGGACAGCTGCAGGCCCGTAAAGGAGTGGAAGACTTTATGGACGTAGCTGCCTCCATTCCCGAAGCCCGTTTTGTATGGGCCGGCGGCCGTCCTTTCGGTCCGATGACCGAGGGCATCACCCGCATCGACAGCCGCATTGCCGAGTGCGAAGATACCAATATTCAGTTCACCGGGATGTTGGACTTAGACAAAATGCCGCTTATTTACGCCGCTGCAGACCTGATGCTCTTCCCGTCGTATCAGGAGAATTGCCCGCTGGCACCCATCGAAGGAGCAGCTTGCGGATTGCCGGTTGTTTTCCGTGATCTCGCGGAATACACGACGCTTTACGAACGCCCGTACCTGAAAGCTTCCACCACCGACGATTTTATCCGGTTGACCCGCGACATGATGTCGGATCCCGAAAAACTGGAGGAGGGCAAGGCTATTTCGCAGGCATTAATACAGCAATTCGATAAAAATGAAGTTCGCGAAAAACTTCTCAACATCTACCAATACCTCTACGAAAGCGATCTGCAACGGGCTGCATCAAAATTTCCCACGTTCCAGACAACCTGAATTTTCCATCCTTTTTCCGGAAGCGGATACTCATTCGGGTATCCGCTTTTTTATATCTATTCAACCTCATTTCGTTTATAATAAACCGATTACCGTTATTTTGGATGGAGTACGGCAAAAACGTATCTTTGTACTGAGATTTATCCGAAGCCATTTGTCTGCATTTATTCTTTCAGGCAGGCCGGGGAATGGATTTGTAACCATTTCCTTGATGGAAGAAGAAAATCATCACTAAATCTATTTATTTACTTAAAAAACAAAACAAATGAAGGTCTTAAAATTTGGTGGGACATCCGTAGGTTCCATCGAAAGCATTCTGGAGGTAAAAAAAATCGTTGAAGCCCAGCAGGAGCCGGTAATCGTAGTAGTTTCCGCACTGGGTGGTATCACCGATCAACTCTACCATGTGTCTAACTTAGCCGCTAACGGCGACCCGACCTACATCGATGCCATGCAGGCAATTGTAAAAAGACATATCGATGTGGTTAACGGCGTTGTTCCTGCCGAAAAACGAACTCAGGTCACTACTACAGTCACCGACTTACTGGAAGAGCTTACCAACATCATGAAAGGTATCTTCCTTATTCAAGACCTTACCCAAAAAATCACCGACTCCATTGTGAGTTACGGTGAACGCGCCTCTTCGACCATTGTCGGACAGGTGATTGACAATGCCGTTACCTACGACTCGCGTAAATTTATCAAAACTGTTCCGCAGTTTACCAAACATATCGTCGATTTTCATACCACCAACACGCTTATCAAGCAGCAGTTTGCCAACGAGCAGAAAGTGGTGGTGTGCGGAGGATTCATCTCGTCCGACACCCGCACAAACGTGGTGACTAACCTCGGTCGTGGCGGTTCAGACTACACGGCTGCCATTCTGGCGGCTGCGTTGAAAGCGTCCGTACTGGAAATATGGACCGACGTGGACGGCTTTATGACCGCCGACCCGCGCATTATCAGCAACACCTACGTAATTGACAAACTGTCGTTTATCGAAGCAATGGAGTTGTGTAACTTCGGAGCCAAGGTGATCTATCCGCCGACTATCTATCCGGCATATCACAAAAACATTCCGATCCGGATCAAAAATACGTTCAATCCGTCGGCTCCGGGTACCTATATTTCCAAGGATGGCACTGCCGATACAGTGAAATCGATCAAAGGTATCTCGTCCATCAACGACACCTGTCTGATTACCGTTCAGGGACTGGGCATGGTAGGTGTTATCGGAGTGAATTACCGGATTTTCAAAACGTTGGCCAAAAGCGGAATCAGCGTATTCCTCGTTTCGCAGGCAGCTTCGGAAAACAACACCTCGTTTGCCGTTAAAAACAGCGATGCCGATCTGGCCGTGAAAGCGCTCGACGAGGAGTTTGCGAAAGAGATCGAGCTGGGTGAAATGAATCGGGCTGTTGCCGAAAGAGATCTGGCAACGGTGGCCATCGTGGGCGAAAACATGAAACGCATCCCCGGTATTGCCGGAAAGCTGTTCGGCACACTGGGCCGCAACGGCATCAACGTCATTGCCTGCGCGCAGGGGGCTTCGGAAACAAACATTTCGTTTGTTACCGACCTGAAATCGTTGCGCAAAGCGCTGAACGTGATCCACGATTCGTTCTTCCTTTCCGACTATCAGGTGCTCAACGTATTCCTCACCGGTACGGGTACCGTGGGTGGTAGTCTGCTCGATCAGATTCGTCAGCAACAACCCAAACTGATAGCGAAAAAAGGATTGAAACTCAACGTAGTGGGTATTGCCAATGCCGAAAAGGCGCTCTTTACCCGCGAAGGTATCGATCTGGAGACATACAAAGAAGAGATTGAAGCGAAAGGCAAACCGACCTCTCCGCAACTGTTGCGCGACGAGATTCTGGGCATGAATATCTTCAACTCGGTATTTGTCGACTGTACCGCGAGCCCCGAAGTGGCAACCATCTACAAAGATCTGTTGTCGAACAACGTCTCGGTGGTGGCAGCCAACAAAATTGCCGCTTCGTCGGAATACGAAAACTATGCCGAACTGAAATCGATTGCCAGCAAACGCGGTATCAAGTTCCTCTTCGAGACGAACGTGGGTGCCGGGCTGCCGATTATGAATACCATCAACAACCTGATCAACTCGGGCGACCGCATCCTGAAAATGGAGGCCGTACTTTCGGGTACGCTCAACTATATTTTCAACACGCTGAGTGCCGAAAACACGTTGAGCAAGACCATTCACATGGCGAAAGAGGCCGGTTACTCCGAACCCGATCCCCGCATCGACCTGAGCGGTAAGGATGTGATTCGCAAGCTGATTATCCTGTCGCGCGAAGCCGGTTACCGGGTGGAACAGTCGGATGTGGAGTGTAACCTGTTTATCCCCGACAAGTATTTCAAAGGCTCACTGGAGGATTTCTGGAACACCATCGGCGAAATGGACGCACAGTTCGAGCAACACCGCCAACGCCTCGAAACAGAGCACAAACGCCTCCGTTTTGTGGCTACCATGGAAGAGGGCAAATGCAGCGTAGGCTTGCAGGAGGTCGATCAGCGCCATCCGCTCTACGACCTGGAAGGCAGCAACAACATTCTGATGATTACCACCGAACGTTATAACGACTATCCTATGATTATCAAAGGATACGGTGCCGGTGCCAGCGTAACGGCTGCCGGTGTCTTTGCCGATATTATCAGCATCGCAAATATCCGGTAACTAATTAATAATTAACAATTAATAGTTAATAACTCAATAAAATACCCCGCTTTCGGAAACGAGAGCGGGGTATTTTATTTTCGGATAGGTCTAATTTTGACTCATTGCATGGTTTGATGACTCCATTTGTACATTTGTATGGAAAGATAAAACTTTTTCCTTTTTGGTCAAATCTATTTTGAACATATCCGTATTAAATCCGATATGAATTCGATTGGATATGGATTGCGTTGAACTGATATTCATAGCATTAAAAGCCTTATCCAATACTTCGTCTATTTTCTCAATACTATCTTCCGGATGGACAAGATTCCATTCATTTTCCTTGACAAATAACACTAATCGACGTTGATCATGTCCTTTAAGCCATCCACCTATAATGTGCCACCATCGTTGATCTGTAATTCCTAATGAAAGGCCAAAGATACATATTATACGACTTTGCATTATGAGAGATTCTCCTATTTGATTATTCAAATTTTTAAGCTTATTATTAATAACAGGCTTAATTATTGTCCGTTCAAGTTTCTTATCATTTGCAAGACTTTCATTTGCAATTTGAGATACATTATCTATGCCCATAATAAGATTTTCTTCTGTTGTGCCATGTAAGTGTAATATTTGTCCAATACCATCTACATGACTTAATCTTCTAGGAAACGGTTTCTGGTTAAACATTTCCAAGCATCTATCTAAGACACTTGTATAATTGAATGTTATAAAATCATATTGTATTGGTTCTACAATATTACGCATTGGACGCAAAATATCTATATCGGAAGGCTTTAACTCATCAAAGAAGTTCTGCATCGAATCGAGAAAAATAGACATAATCTGATCATGAAACTGATCGTAATCAATACGAGATTCTTCTTTCTTTAAATGAGCAACTAAGAATTCTCTAAAATCTCTGATACAAAAACAATAATCATCAATCGTCTCCGGGGTAAATTTGTCAGTGTAAACACCCATCTGTTTTTCAAAGTCAGACCAATTTTCAAAATCAAGATTGATATCCTCCTTGAACTTGCAAAGCCGGGGATCGGTATCTTTTCGTTTTAAGTATGCTTCCAATACATCCCTAAAACGAGTCTTCAGTCCGACGTTCAGGTCGAATCCATTTCCTATTAAAAAAAGTACGTTCATTATGATTGTGAATTTCTATGTTATTGTATCAGATACCTTAAACTAGAGATAATATTACCACCTTCATTTTGCAATCAACCCCTCCTAACCTCCCCTAAATGGGAGGAATATGGACGTGAAATAAGAAAATTTTGTTCGTTTCGCAATGTTATAGCCCCCTACAGGGGGTTGGGGGTAGAAAAAATTGATAAAATAACCCTTACATAAATATTCTTCAAAACTAAAGTTTTTTTCTATTATCTCAAAGGATAAGAATCCAATTCTTTGCTGGATACCAACATAAAAGCAGATATTATCTGCCCAAGCCATCAGATTAATCTCTCTTCGTATAAAAAATAAACCGTAAATTTGCACCCTACATCAGCGGCATCAGACTGTCGCTGGAATTTAACCGGATACTGCAATGATTCAGGACATATACCCCAACCGTTTCGACAACCACTATTTGCCCGGTCAGCCGATCGGCGAGAAAGATATTATTCTCCATTACAACGACAACACGTTACTGTTGAAAACCGACGGCGATACCTGCGATTTACCCCGCAAACGGGATTTACCGGAGCTCTCCGATCAGGCGGAAGCCACCTTTCTGTTCACGTTGAACGACGTTTCGTGCTTTTTGGTATGGAATCAACCGAACGAACACGCGGGTTTTACCTACAAAGAGATCAGTTTCTACCGTACCGCCAGCCGCAAAGAGGTGGCATGGGTGGGTGTTGTGGGGTATCATTTGCGCAACTGGTATGCCGAGCATCGGTTTTGTGGCAAGTGCGGCGCCAAAATGGAGCACAAGCCCGACGAACGTGCCATGATGTGCCCCAAGTGTCATGCGCTCTTTTTCCCGAAGATATCACCGGCCATTATCGTGGCTATTACCTGTGGAGACAAAATATTGCTGGCGCGCAACACCAATTTCCGCGCCGGGTGGCATTCGCTCATTGCCGGATATGCCGATGTGGGCGAAACGCTCGAACAGACGGTAATCCGTGAAGTAAAAGAGGAGGTAGGATTGGATGTGAAAAACATCCGTTATTACAAAAGTCAGCCCTGGCCGCTGTCGGGCTCGTTGATGGTGGGTTTCACCGCCGAAGCGGACGATAAACAACCGATCATGATCGACCACAACGAAATTGCATCTGCCGGCTGGTTCTCCCGCGGCAATCTCCCCGAACATCCGACCGCTGTGAGCATGGGCGGCGAACTGATTGAAAAATTTGAAAAAGGCGAACTACGCTAATACGCGTTGCTAACCAAAAGACCGTAGCAGAAGACTGAATATATCGTTTTCGGAATCGGTACGCCGGAATATTTTCGGCAAAACGGCAACAATAAACCGGCAAAGATGCTCTTTAGAAGAGTCTCCTGGCCGGTTTTTTTCTCTTTCAAATTGATAGCTCACCGCTTTCGTTGGTAGTCCCCCTTTCCCATATGACATGTATTCCCGAAAGAAAACATGCCATAGAGGAGGACTCACACCATCACTAACATCATTCAAAAATTATTCAGGGCAAATCAGAACTAATGAATTGACAGTGCAAAGGTATCGGCTCCCAATGCTGCCGGCAATCCCTAATAGTAGTGATATTTGAGTTCGTTTATCATAAGAAAAGGTGAGACATCTTTACCTTTTTAGGCACATGTAATAATCTCTCCGTTATCCACCTCATAAGCAATTTCCACTTATCATTCAAATTTACTGATAGGAAGATTGACTATTGAAAATCACCTTCCCAAAAAAGCCCTGTCAGGACACCATTTCCCTTTCCACAATCAGGTTCGATCGGTCTCAAACAGGTGTTCGAAAACGAACAAAGTATCGGTATTATGTTCCCTTTGGTTCACCTTTCCGTAACGAGTTTCCATCAAGCCAAGTCGCTCCAAATTTATTTTTCATATTTTTTATCACTTAAATATACATTGATTATAAAGCAATTACACCATTACATTTCTTCGTTCCAGGTCAGTGTAGTCTACTGTTTTATGCCTTGTGGCACGCTCCTTGCCAATATAAACTAAAATGAACAACGATTGTGTTTCAGATATAGTTCAATTTTATTTATTCATCTAAATTTTTAAGGTTATGAAAAAGATTGCTTTTTACGGAAAAGGTGGTATTGGAAAATCTACCACACAACAAAACACGGCAGCTGCTATGGCACATTTCCATAGCCAGAAAGTATTCATTCACGGATGCGACCCCAAAGCCGACTCTACCCGTATGATTTTAGGCGGAATGAATCAAAAAACAATCATGGACACTTTACGTGACGACGGAGCCGAACTGGTCACTGCCGACAAGGTAGTCTCTACAGGATTCGGCGGCATTCGTTGTTGCGAATCGGGTGGTCCCGAACCGGGAGTCGGTTGTGCCGGACGTGGTGTAATTACGGCTATTGATCTGATGGAAGCTCAGGGAGCCTACACCGATGAGTTGAATTATGTTTTCTACGATGTATTGGGCGACGTGGTGTGTGGCGGTTTCGCCATGCCGATCCGCGACGGTAAAGCGCAGGAGGTGTACATTGTCTGCTCGGGCGAAATGATGGCTGTTTATGCGGCCAATAACATCTGTAAGGGTTTGGTGAAATACGCTAAACAAAGCGGCGTACGCCTCGGAGGTCTGGTTTGTAACAGTCGTAAAGTCGATCGGGAAAAAGAGTTTATCGAAGAATTTGCTGCGGCCATCGGCACACACATGATTCACTTCGTACCCCGTGACAACATCGTTCAAAAAGCCGAATTCAATAAAAAAACGGTGATTGAATACGACGAAACCTGCAATCAGGCACATGAATACAGCGAACTGGCCCGTAAAATCATTGCCAACGATAACTTTGTTATTCCGAAACCCCTTACGATGCCCGAACTCGAAGCGATGGTCGTAAAATACGGTATTGCCGAATAATTCATCCGGTTCAGGATGTTCTCTATCCATTTGAGTTGATAACAGATTGCAAAAAGCCCTCTTTTGAATCTTCGGATACAAAGATTGCTACTATCCGGCACATCTCACACTTCGTTCGTGCCAATTATTAACCTTTATTTCAATAGTATCTGCTTCCGGGAAAATGATCCGAAATCGGTTATCCGCAACGAAACGTTGTGAACTTTTGCCATCACTCACACGGGTAACTCTTCTGCTTCATTTTTGACGGACTCAAACGTCTTTTTAGCCTCTTTTTCAGGGGTTAAAAAGACATTTAAGAGACTCTGACCCAAACAAAAGAAATTCAACTTGTTTCTAAATTTTAAAAACATAACAACATGAAAATGATTAGAGCCATTGTCCGTCCCGAAACGGCGGATGTTGTGACCGACGGTTTAGCGGAAGCCGGTTTTTATTCGATGACAAAGCTCCCTGTATTCGGGCGAGGAAAACAAAAGGGATTAACCGTAGGCAATGTACATTATGACGAATTGCCCAAAATGCTTATCATCATCGTTGTCGAAGATAAATCGGTAGATGAAGTGCTTAAAATTATTCAATACAAGGCATATACCGGCAACGAAGGGGATGGTAAAATATTTATTTCACCGGTAGAGAGAGCATTGACAGTACGTACAGGCTCTACCGAAATTTAAACCAACCAGTTATAGAATGAACCCCGTTCCGACGGAGAAGTTCTATGCAGCCTTAGTGTAAAAATAAAAACATAAACAGATGAAAGAAATAATTGCCTTCATACGTCCGAGCAAAATGAATGCCACGAAAAAAAGCCTTGACGACCTCAACATTCCTTCGGTTACCGCCATTCCCGTGTTGGGCAGGGGTAACCAGCGAGGCATCAATACCGAACTCGCCGGCATCGATATCGGCAAGGAAACTTTAGCCAAAGGGCGCGTATCGGGGATGAAATTTATCCCGAAACGTATGCTTGTAATTGTTGCCAAGGATGAGGACGTGGATACGATTGTCAACGCACTGGTCAAAGTCAACAAGACAGGTTATATCGGAGACGGGAAAATATTTGTTTGTTCCACCGACAATGCTCTGAGAGTAAGAACGAAAGAAAGCGGAGATACTGCTTTGTAGGAAAAAGATGTCAAACAGATAAAAAGAAGAACTATGCCATATCATCAATTTAAATGCAGTGAATGTATCCCGGAGCGTCTGCAACACGCGGTAGACAAAGGAGTCGACGAAGATCTGACTTCCGCTCTTCCACTGGGATATCTGAACACCATTCCGGGAACTATTTCGGAAAGAGGATGTGCTTATTGCGGTGCGAAACACGTGATAGGAACACCTATGAAGAATGTGATTCACCTGAGTCACGGACCGGTAGGTTGTACCTACGACACCTGGCAAACCAAACGCTACATCAGCGACGACGGAAATTTTCAGTTGAAATACACGTTTGCATCCGATGTAAAAGAATCGAATGTGGTGTTTGGTGCTGAAAAAATGCTGAAAAAGAACATCATCGAAGCTTTCAAAGCATTTCCGCAGATTCACAACATGAATATCTACTCCACCTGTGCTACGGCACTGATTGGCGACGATATCAATGCGGTGGCTGAGGAGGTGATGGAAGAGATGCCGGGCAAAAAAATATTTGTGTGCAACTCTCCCGGGTTTGCCGGCCCAAGTCAATCGGGTGGTCACCACAAAATCAATCTTCAGTTTCTGAATCAATGGGTCGGAACCGGAGAGCCTGAAATTTACAGCAAATACGTCATCAATTACATTGGCGAGTACAACATTCAGGGTGATCAGGAGATAATGCGTGATTATTTCTACCGGATGGGAATCCAGATTTTAGCAACATTTACCGGAAACGGACGTTTTGACGACCTTCGCTGCCTGCATAAAGCCCACCTCAACGTGTTGGAATGTGCCCGGTCAGCCGAATATATCTGCGACGAATTGCGCGTTCGCTACGGTATTCCACGGATGGACATCGACGGTTTCGGCTTTGAAGCCACTGCCGATTCGTTGCGCAAAATCGGCTATTTTTTTGGCATTGAAGATAAAGCCGAACAGATTATTGCCGAGGAATATGCCCGCTGGAAACCGGAACTCGACTGGTACGCAGCCCGCCTGCAAGGTGTAAAAATGTGTCTGTGGCCGGGTGGTTCCAAGCTGTGGCACTGGGCCCACATGTTGAAAACGGAAATAGGAATCAATGTGGTTTCTGTTTATACCAAATTCGGGCACCAGGGAGATATGGAAAAGGGAGTTTCGCGCTGCGAACCGGGAGCCTTGGCCATCGACGACCCCAACGAGTTGGAAGGTTTGGAAGCGATGTACGAACTGAAACCCGACCTGATTATGACCGGTAAACGTCCGGGAGAGGTGGCAAAGAAAATCCGTGTTCCCTATCTGAATGTACACGGTTATCACAATGGCCCTTACAAAGGTTTTGAAGGCTGGGTACGTTTGGCCAGAGACATCTATAACTGCGTCTATTCTCCGGCTCACAGCCTGGTGCATCTGGATATCAGCAAGGATGAAATTCCTACCGACAAGGGTTTTGTAACGCGTCAAATGCTATCGGATGTAAACCTGAGCGACGAGATCAAAAATTCCACCGAGCTAAGAGAATGCACCAGCGATTACGATCCGATTCCACGCCTACGGAAGAAACTGGAAGAGAACCTATATACATTCCCCGATCCCGAAACAGGAGAATGGAGACAGGTACCGCTCGAAAAGCTGAAAAAGAATAAAGTAGTTGATGTTGAATAAAATAAAAAAGAATGATTATGGATAAAAATGTAGCCGAAAAAAAAATGGCTCAACTGGAATGGTATATATCCAAACATTGTTTATGGCAATACAACTCACGCGGATGGGACCGGTTAATTCAGAATGAACGAATTCTAACGAAAACCAAACAAATACTGCGTGGAGAAAATGCGAAGGACGATGATACTACTGCCGACAGATACTATTGGAGTGAAGCAATGTCTTTGGCCGGGGCTTTTAAACGATATTTTCCCTGGATAACAGAAACATCCAAAGATGACATTGCTCAGATTCTGGATTTATTGAAAGAACGAATGGACTTTACCATGGTAAAAGATTCTTTGAATCAAGAACTTATTAAGCAACAGTATTAACAGAAAAATAGTTTTTCAGACGGCAAATTTGATTGTTGTCGGATAGACTTATTTTTTACAGCAAAATTAAAATTATGAGTTGTGAATTAAAAGCAAAAGATAGAGTCGGAACAATTAACCCGATTTTTACCTGCCAACCGGCAGGTGCGCAATATGCCAGCATTGGCATTAAAGATTGTATCGGTCTTGTTCACGGCGGTCAGGGATGCGTGATGTTTGTACGGTTAACGATGTCGCAACATTTCAAAGAAAGCTTTGAACTGGCATCCTCATCCGTACACGAAGACGCGGCGGTATTCGGTGCATTGCACCGCGTGGAACAGGGTGTGGATGTGTTGCTAATGCGCTATCCCGACCTGAAAGTTATTCCGATCATCACCACCTGTTCTACCGAGGTTATCGGCGATGATGTGGATGGTGTCGTGCAAAAACTGGAGGCCGGCCTGCTGAAAGAAAAATATGCCGGTCGCGAAGTGCATCTGATCCCTATCCATACACCCAGTTTTGTAGGGAGTCAGATAAGCGGATACGACGTGGCTGTGAAGGCCATAGTCGAACACTTTGCAACAAAGAGCGATAAGACCACTGGTAAAATCAACCTGCTGACCGGTTGGGTTAATCCTGCCGATGTAACGGAGCTAAAGTCGCTACTGACTGCCATGGAGGTGGATGCAACAGTATTGTTTGACATCGAAACTTTCGATTCACCCATTATGCCCGACGGAAACCATGTGTCGCATGGCGAAACTACCATTGCCGATTTGCAAAGCACTGCAAACGCCATCGGAACCATTGCCCTGAACAAATACGAAGGTGCCAAAGCGGCAAAATACCTCGAAAACGAGTTTGGTGTTCCTGCCATCATCGGTCCGACACCCATCGGTATCCGCAACACCGATACGTTTCTTGCCAATGTAAAGAAAATGAGCGGCAAAGCCATTCCTCAGTCATTGGTGCGTAAAAGAGGTATTGCGCTTGATGCCATTGCCGATGTGTCGCACATGTTTTTAGCAGGCAAAAAAGTGGCCATTTACGGCAATCCTGATTTGGTAATTGGTCTGGCAGAGTATTGCATCGATCTGGAAATGGAACCCGTATTGTTGCTTTTAGGCGACGACAATGGCACATACAACGCCGATCCCCGAATTAAAGCATTGAAAGAAGGTGTCGGGTTCGAAATGGAAATTGTAACCAATGCCGACTTCTGGGAACTGGAAGACCGCATCAAAAACAAAGGGTTGAAACTCGATTTGATTCTCGGGCATTCCAAAGGTCGTTTTGTGGCTATCGACAACAACATCCCCATGGTACGGCTGGGTTATCCCGTATACGACCGTGCCGGCGGGTTCCGGCATCCGGTAGTTGGCTATGATGGTGCCATCTGGCTGGCTG
Organism: uncultured Microbacter sp.; assembly: GCA_963678265.1. Lineage (GTDB taxonomy): Bacteria > Bacteroidota > Bacteroidia > Bacteroidales > Paludibacteraceae > Microbacter. The sequence continues at coordinate 2,795,885 of OY782761.1, read as the reverse complement.
AAGAGATGGCCAACACCATCTTTACAGACATGGAGTACAAGCACAACAAAGAGTGGGTGCTGAACGTGTGGTAAAAACAAGTTCTCTTAATAAATACTATCATTGTTATGGAGCACCGGTGCCTGCGAATGGTGTCGGTGTTTATACTACATTCTAAAACAACATTTTATGATTGAAATTGATGAAGTAGTGATAGATGATGAAGCCTTTTTGACCAATTACAAGGATGGAGAAGCTTACTATCAATGCGCTTTGACATTTAAGAATCAGGGTATGCGCCCCAGCCTGGTATTCAATATCGCTTCGGTAGCTCTGGAACGTTATCTGGTGGCAATATGCGATTTATATGGGGAAGATCCACGCAATCATAATTATATCACACTGATGAAAACGGCGGAAACAGTGGTGGATATTTCCCCGGAGCTGAACAAGCGCATAAAGGCAATGGACTGGATTTTCGGAATCTGCTCTATCGATGAATACCGGCATCCGAATCCTGACGAGGCGGACATGGAGAATGTTCTTTTTTTGTGCACGGAAGTACAACGACTCTTCGATCAAAACCGCATTGAACAGGTCAGAGAACTGGCCCAATCGAAAACCGTTTTCTCTTTTTAATTACCCAAACAAATTACAGATATGCAAGGACGAATGAAAGAACATCCGCTGTCGCAGGATGAAATTACCGCTCTATTGTCAACCGAACAGGTCGGCAATCTGGGAACCGTATCTCCTGAAGGGTTTCCCTATATCACCCCCGTACATTTTGTTTTGATAGATGCAAAGATCTATATACACGGACTATGCGCCGGGCAAAAACTAAATTATCTAAAGGCAAATCCCAAGGTAGGCTTTGAGGTTTTTAAACTCAACGGATTGATACACGATCCCGAACTACCCTGCGATACCAATACCGATTATCAAAGCGTAATTGTGCTGGGATCGGCAAAACCGATCGATGATGAGACGCTCAAAATAATAGTACTGGACGAAGTTGTGAAAAAATATACGCCGCAACATGTCGGGAAAAGCTATCCGGCTGCCATGCTTAAAGCAACCGGAATTATTGAGGTGACACCGTCGGAAATCACCGGTAAATATTTTAAATAGGCAAACTGTCTGCTTGATTTAACAAACGAAATATGCAGGAAAGAACGGGCTGGATCGTTATTCTTAATAACACAGAGAAACATAGCTTTTTTATAGGTTCTCTTTATTCTTTACTCTTTCTAAAAATAAAACACATGAAGATAGCCGTATTTGTAGATGAAACCGGCAACGTATTGCCTTTTTCGGCAGCAGGAATCATCGATCTCTATTCCGACGAGTCGGGCGAATGGCTTTGTGTCAATCAAATTCCATTCGACCTTTCCGGCGCATCAAGTATGAATGAGATACGCACGAATATAAAACTGTTGCTTTCCGAGTTTGAAGATTGCGAGCTGTTGGTCATTGACAGTATCAAAGGGTTTGCCAAAGTGGTGCTGGAAGAATTTAAAGTGGGAACGTGGCAATTCAAAGGTATATTTCTTTTTCACCTGCTCGACAAAGTAAGAGAGGAGTTGGCCAAAGTAAAAAAAGCACAGGTGAAGCAGAATGTACGTCCTGTTCCGGTCGGAGACGAAGCGGATGACTGTTACGAAATCAATCTGGCGGCCATTCTCGACAAAGATTGTGGCCTCAATTCAAGAGATCTGTTGATTCCGTTCATACAAAAAACCAATTTTCGAAAACTGACCATCGACTGCAACCATATACCCAAATGGTTTGAATCGGCCATGGTATTGATGAAACTCAATTACGATATAACAGAAACAGAATACGGTTTGTTGCGTGCTGTGGTAGAACCGATCGATTTCGAAACGGGTATTACCGAACGGCAGCGCATTCGCTTCAGCAACGAAGGCGGAGGTGGTTGTTCTTCGGGAGGTTGTGGCACATGCTGACAATGCAAGAGGTTCTGCTGTCACTTTTCCTTCATCACTATACACATCAAATAACCGATTATGCACATTGCCATTACCCGACAAATTGCCCGAAAACTGAGACGACAACGCGCGTTCTCAAAACTGACAAAGAGAATCGCCTCTATTGCCGACAAAATAAGTGACGATACAAACGACAAAGACAAAGATGTGAAGATATGAAGATTTGAGGATGTGGGGATGTGAGGATGGGTGTAATAACGCCGCTTACGGCAATCACTTCCCGGTTTCTACATCTTCTTGCTAAAAAATAAAAACGAACGTACGAAATACCCATGAGCCTAAACATCGCGCCAACCGAAATAATTATCCACCAGGCAGATGCATATTGTCTTTACTCTTTGTTCTTTGCTCTTTTATCTAAAAAACAAACAAATGAAAGATATAACCCTACACCCCTGCTTTAACGAAAAAGCAAAACATACCCAGGCGCGTATTCACCTGCCGATAGCCCCGAAGTGTAACATACAGTGCGCCTACTGCAACCGCAAGTACGACTGCGTCAACGAAAGCCGCCCCGGGGTTACCAGCACGGTGCTCTCACCCATGCAGGCAGTATATTACCTGAAAGCGCTGTCCGCAAAAATGGATAACATCAGCGTGGTGGGCATAGCCGGTCCCGGCGATCCGTTTGCCAATGCGGTGGAAACCATCACAACGCTGGAGATACTGAAAAACGAGTTTCCCGATATAATTTTCTGTTTGTCTACCAACGGACTGGAACTGGCACCACATATCGACAAGATTGCCGAGTTGGGAGTTACACACGTCACACTCACCATCAATTCGTTGAACGTGGATACACTGGCAAAGATCTACTCGTGGGTACGCTACCAGCGTCGGGTGTATCGTGGCAAAGAGGGCGCTACTATTTTGCTCGAACAGCAACTGGCTTGCATCCCGTTGCTGAAAGCCAAAGGCATCACGGTAAAAATCAACACGGTAGTTTGTCCCGGCATCAACGATCAGGAGGTAGAGGCGCTCGCACAAAAGGTGGCCGAATTGGGTGCCGACACGATGAACTGCATCCCGATCTATCCGACCGAAAACACACGATTCGAATATATGGAAGAGCCGTCGAAAGCCTCTATGAAAGAGCTGAAGGGCCAAGTAGCAAAACACATCCGACCGATGACACACTGTGCCCGCTGCCGAGCCGATGCTGCCGGATTATTGGGTAAAGATAGTGCCGAAGCGATGGATATGATCGGACAATTTTCCACAATGGTGATCAATCGCGGCGAAGGCCGTACCCGGGTAGGCGTAGCTACGCAGGAGGGCTTGTTGGTAAATCTGCATCTGGGCGAAACCCTGAAACTCTATATTTTCGAACAGTCACGCAACGGGTATCACTTTGTAGAGACACGCAATGCTCCCCCTCAGGGCGGCGGTTCCGAACGATGGAAAACACTTTGTCTAGTCCTGAAATAGGTTTACAGCATTAGTAAACAAAAACCAGGACACTTATGAGACAAGTAAATGTATTTACGGACGAAACAAGATTAGCCGTAATTCAGGAGTATTTGCAAGGAGGCAAAACACAAGAAGAATTGATGTTAAAATATAACATCCGAGGGAAGGCTTGTATAACCAATTGGATGCGTAAATTTGGGGTATATCAAACGTCCACTATTTCTTCCATGAAAGAGCCATTAAAGAAGAGTACAAAGGAACAACAGTTAGAACAGAAGGTCAGGCAATTAGAGTCAGACTTAAAGAAAGAACAGTTACGAAGTACAGCCCTCAGTACGATGATAGATATTGCCGAGAGGGAGTTAAAAATTGACATCAGAAAAAAATCTGGAGCCAAACGGTAAGTGAGCTGCACACAAAAGATTCATCGATAGAGATAGCTCTTTTGTGTGGGCTGTTTGGCAAAAGTAGGCAAGCCTACTATCAGCACAGCAAGTATAATTACAAGGAAGTGATCAAAGAAGATTTGTTGCTTCACCAGATAGAGAAAGAACGCAGACTGATGCCCCGTATAGGCGGAAGAAAACTATTAAAGTTGCTGGAGGACCATTTACCCAAAGCATATCTTCCGGGCAGAGATCGTTTGTTTGATTTTATGCGAGAACATCATCTGCTAATCAACAAACGAAGAAGACGGGTACGTACCACTTACAGCAATCATTGGTTGCATAAGTATCCTAATCTGATTAAAGATGTTGTACCCATGCGAGCAAATGAATTGTGGGTAAGTGATATTACTTATGTTGAAACGTCAGAAGGCTTCATCTTTCTAAACTTGATAACCGATGCTTATTCTCGCAAGATTATAGGTTGGTCTATAGGAGAGACCTTAGCTGCAATCTATACAGAGCAAGCCTTGGAGAAAGCATTAGCTCAATTACCAAGAGGGCATACAGGATTGATTCATCACTCAGACCGTGGCGTGCAATATTGCAGTCGGGGTTACGTCAAGAAACTGGAGAAGCGTAAGATTCTTATTAGCATGACCGAGAATGGAGATCCACGAGAAAATGCGATAGCCGAGCGTGTGAATGGTATCCTGAAAGAAGAATGGTTGAATCACATGCAACTGAGAACAATAGAACAAACTAAGGCTGAACTGAAAAGAATCATTATGATCTATAATTGTTGTCGTCCACATGCAAGCCTTAATTTATTTACACCAGAGCAGGCTCATCTGCAATCGGGGGTATTAAAACAGAGATGGAAGAATTATTATAGAACAACAAAATGACAAAAGAAAACAAATGAAGAAAATTTGTAAGTTTACAAGTGAATTCAACTTGTAAACTTACATCAGGATTAATAACAATTATCTGTAAACATTTTTCAGGACGAGTCACTTGCCGATAAAACACTGATCGATTGCCAGGCAGTGCTGGTGGGTGGCGTTGGAGAGACTCCGATGCGTATCCTTCAGGAAAACGGGATAAAAGTGATTCGGATGAATGGCCTGATCGATGCCGGATTGGATGCGGTATATCGCAACATTCCCATCCCGACCCTATGTAAATCGGAATTTTCGGGATGCAGCTCTTCATGCAGATGCGATTCGGCATCACTTTCCGAATAAACAAGACCTGTTAAAACTACCAAAGTCTTATAAAAAGAGATAAATTGTGTACCTATCCGTACAGTTCGGGGAGCCATTCCTACATATATGTAATCCGTCCGAAAGCATGTCTTTTGAAAACAAGATACTTAGCGGTTGGCACGCAATTTGAATCTATTATTATATAAAAACACTGCGTTGTATGATTATTGATTATAACGCATTTTTTTGAACTATCGTTATTCATTTATAAATATATCGAATATCGCATACTAATGTTGTATTACAGCCTTTTACAACAGAACAAACAGTCACATTCTGTGTTTATTCACTATTGTAGATATCGAAAATATAATGTATAATACAGTAAACATCGGGTGTAAATACGACAACCAATAAAGCAAAAGGGGATGGAACACATACCGTTGAAAATTGCAGCAAATTGATGCGGGCACTCCCCGGTATACAAACATCTCCATATAAACTAACAGAATTTCGTAACGAATGAGCCCTATTTTATCCTATACAGCATGTGCCGGAACACAAAGAAAACGGGATCTATTCTGGAGAGTTTCGCAATGGAAAATTCAATGTCCTGAAAACTTATCCGACATCATACGTCAGGTACTTCCCAAGGATAAAACAGGATACAACAACCCGCTTTCGGGTGCTTCCGGTATACCCGACATCCTAATTACTTCAGGATTCAGAGAGCTGCGCGCCCATTTTTGCAAACATTCGGGTATTGCCGGTGCTCTTTTCGACTATTTCGATTATCCCCTTCCGGTGCAATATGCTACTTTTTATCAACCGTTTGCCAATCTGGTAGGAACGTTTGCCGCCGATGCCATGGTGATTGTGGCCGACAAATTCCGCTTCGGCAATCAAAAACTTCCTTCCGAATGGTACGAATTGTTGCATCCCGGTCTGAAACGAAGCATTATCTACAGCGGTTCGGAAGAGCATTGTTACGATGCCTTTTTCTATCCCTACGCTAAGATGGGTGGCGACAGCGCTATCCGGCAACTTGCCGGTAATCTAATTGGTGGTCAAAGTCCTCAAAATATGGTGGTGTCCATTAACAATGTCCATGCAACCGATGCCATGTTGTATGTGATGCCCTACTCTTATGCCCGCAAGATAAAAAACACAAATTATAAAATAATATGGCCGACAGACGGCTTTATTCCGGTTCCGGTGCATATTCTGGTGAAAAAGGGCAAACTTGCCACGTACCGCCAGTGGATCAATTACCTGTACAGTCAACAGTTTGCATCAAAACTGACACGAGTAGGATTCATCACGCCTCAATCCGGTGTGTTACCCTGCAAAACGGACTGGATGAAATGGGATTTTATACATGACGACAAATTGCCGGATTTTATCAATCAGGACAGTGAGTTTCCTGACTGATCTCTCAACGGTGGAATAGCCGTTTCCACAAGCATAAAAAAACCTTGACTGATACCTTGTCGACACACGCTTTACAAGTCCATGCTCAGAATCATTAAAAGGAAATTTTATGCGTCCGATCCTTCTTGATACTACCTTACGCGACGGTGAGCAATCGCCGGGTGTTTACTTTACCCATAATGAGAAGCTGCACATCGCTTCCTGTCTGGATCGGTTAGGCATTGCCATTATCGAAGCCGGAATCCCTTCGATGGGAGAAGAGGAGCTGAAAAATCTCAGAGCATTGCAGGGTCTCGGTTTGAAGGCTGAAATCATGACCTGGAACCGGCTGCTGGAGAGTGACGTGATTGCTTCGCTCCAATCGGGAGTACAATCGGTACATCTCTCTTCACCTACCAGCGACATTCTGTTGAAAGCCAAAATGAGACAGAGCCGGGAGTGGCTGAAGCCTCAAATGGAAAAAATATTTGCATTGGCATCGTCGCACGGATTAGACATTTCGTTCGGAGCGGAAGACTCTTCAAGAACCGATCCGCTGTTTCTGCAGGATATCTTTCTGACGGCACAGCAACTCGGAGCCAAGCGGGTCAGAATAGCCGATACATTGGGAATCATGACGCCGGCACAGGTAGCTCTACTCGTTTCATTTCTGAAAGAGACGATTCGCATTCCCATCGATTTTCACGGACATAACGATTTCGGACTGGCATCGTCGAATGCACTAGCGGCATGGGAAAACGGAGCAGAAATCGTCTCCTGTTCGGTACTCGGACTGGGCGAACGGGCCGGTAACACATCGCTCGAAGAATTTGCCGGCATCGTTCATTACCTCAAAGGCGGATTACCCGATTTCGACTTCGTTGCCCTAACGGATTTATGCGAATCGGTGGCCCGTCTGACGGGAAGTCCTCTCCCCGACCGCAAACCGATTTTCGGTCAGAAAGTATACACGCACGAATCGGGCATTCATGTAGACGGAATACTGAAAAATCCGGAGACCTACGAGTTTTATAATCCCGAACAAATAGGACGTAACCGCAAACTGGTGGTAGGAAAACATTCGGGACGGAAAGCAATACACTATCTGGCTAAAACAGAAGGATATGATCTTTCGGACGAACTGATCGATGACTTTCTGAAAGAGATGCGTCGCCGGATGTCGCTTTCGCGAAATGTAGATGCAGCCAAACTATTCAAAACATATCTCTCTCATCATGCACTAAACAAACTGCTATGAATATTCTTTCCAACACGACTACAAAAAAAGCCAACCATTTCTGTCAGGGAACCGATTGTCAGATGATCAGGCTCAACTCAAGAATAATTTGTCGGGGTGCCATGCTATCTCCTCTTTTTCAGATGAGCAAAACGGTGATTAACAACCGTAATCTTTCCGAAACGCTCAGCATACTGCTCAAGATCATGAAAGAAGATATGGGGGTGATACGCGGTATGGTAAATCTCTACAACAGTCAGACAGGAAAGATTTTTATCCATGATAGTATCGGACTGACAATGGAAGAAGAGACACGCGGCGTCTACTCCATCGGCGAAGGAATTACCGGCAAAGTGGTGGAAACGGGCAAAATGATTGTGGTACCCCGCATCAGCGAGGAACCTAATTTTCTGAACAAAACACAGAGTGTGGAAAATCCGGCCGACTCGGAACTCTCCTTTGTCTGCATCCCTATTCTGCGGGGCGAAAAAGTATTGGGGGCAATCAGTGTCGAACGGATTTGCCGTGATCCGGAACAGCTCAATTACGATGTAGAGATGCTGGGCATTATTGCTTCGATGATTGCACAAGCCGTAGAACTCTATTTGCTTGAAAACGAAAACAAATCGCATCTAAAAAAAGAGAACGAACGACTGCGGGATGCGTTGAAAGAGCGGTTTCGACCCTCCAATATCATCGGCAATTCCAAACCGATGCAGGAAGTATACTCGCTGATTAATAAAATAGCGCAAACCAAATCGACCGTATTGCTATTGGGCGAAAGCGGAGTGGGCAAAGAACTGGTGGCAAGTGCCATTCATTACAACAGTCCGGATGCCGATGCCCCTTTTATTAAATTCAACTGTGCCGCATTGCCCGAAAGTGTGATAGAAAGCGAACTGTTCGGCCACGAGAAAGGGGCTTTTACCGGAGCGGATGCTATGCGCAAGGGACGTTTTGAAGAGGCAAACAGCGGTACGGTATTTATTGACGAAGTGGGCGAACTGTCGTTGCCCATGCAGGCAAAACTGTTGCGCGTGTTGCAGGAGCGAACCTTCGAACGTGTGGGTGGCAACAAATCGATCAAAGTATCCATCCGTATTATCACGGCCACCAATCGCAATCTGGAATCGATGGTCAAGAACGGTACCTTTCGCGAGGATTTGTTCTACCGGCTCAATGTTTTTCCCATTGTGATTCCTCCGCTACGGGAGCGTAGCAGCGACATCATTATCCTTGCCGAAGCTTTTGTGGCCAAGTTCGGCAAGAAGTTCGGGAAAGAGATAAAACGGATACCCTCTACCGTACAGGAGATGTTGATGACCTACTCGTGGCCGGGTAATGTAAGAGAGCTCGAGAACGTGATTGAGCGTGCCGTTATTCTGACAGAAGACGATATTATACACACGCACGACCTCCCGCTCTCGCTGCAAACACCGATATCGGCCACGCACTCTCATAGTAACGGACTGATTGCCAAACTCGATTCGCTTGAGCTGGAAATGATTGTAGAGTCGCTGACGTTTCACAAGGGAAATATTTCGGCAACGGCCAAAGAGCTCGGTCTGAGCCGCAGGATACTGAGTCTGAGAATGCAAAAATTCAATATCGACTATCGGAAATACCGCGAGAACAGCATACCGGAATAACATTACCGTTTTACTGTCAATCGACGGCCTACAATCACCCTACTCTTCTCTTGTCGTACCACCTCTTCAGCCGTTCTCTCCTCAAAGAAACTTGCCATTCGTGCAACAAGCCGCATCTTTTCTTGTTTACCACTTGCTGTCGGTGACCTCCGTTACCGGGACTCCGACACATCCGCTTGGCATCTGAACGTGCAGCAAGGCGGCAACCGTAGCTGCAATATCGGTAATAGTTACTCTGCGATTCGATACTCCGTGTTTGACCTTCCATCCCATAAACAAGAGCGGAATATGGGTATCGTACGGATTCCAGAGACTGTGATTGGCTCCTTTGGCATACGAAGCGGGAGTCCATCCTGCCTGCGGAATATAGAGCACCGCCCCACTCCGCTGCGGATTGTACCCGTTTATCGCCATGGTTTTGATAGGTTCGGGAATGGAACTGACAGCCAGCTTCTCCTGATCGGCAGCATACAAAACACCCTTCTGGCGTTGCAGGAAGCCGACGATAAAAGTTTTCAGTCTTTCACGATCGACATGAAGGCTATCGATCATGCGATTATTCAACGAGACCTGAAAGGTATTGATACGGGTAATCAGCTCTGCGGATCCAAACGCCTCCTTAACCTGCGTCTTCAGACTCCTTGAAATTCCGTCATCCAGCAAACCGGTCGGCATTTTGTGTGCCGCCAGATAGCCTTCCGAATTTGCTCCGGCATGGTCGGCAGTAAGGAAAACCAGATAATTGCCCTTACCCACTTTAGCATCCAGATAGGCGAAGAACGAAGTCAGATCGCGATCAAGGCGCAGATATACATCCTCCAGTTCAACGGAATTAGGGCCGAATAGGTGGGCCGCATAATCGGTCGAAGCGCAATTGATGGTCAGAAAATCGGTTATACCCTCCTGTCCCAACCGGTAACCGTCGATAGCCGCACGGGCAAACTGCAAGGTGAGTGTATTTCCGAAAGGTGATTGTTCAAAAGAGGTGTGATCCAACGCGAACGCTTTTTTCAGATCGTATGGAAAGACCGGTTTGGCTGCCCCTGCCAACAAACCCTCCCAGGGCGAATCGTCGGGCGTACTTTCGGTGTACTGCGAAATGGGCAACAACGTATTCCATCCATTTTCGATCAGTTTTTCCACCGGTTTTGTCGCGTTAAAATTCCGAACCCATTCGGGCAGTTGCGGCAGATAGTAGGTGCTGGTTATAAACCGTTCGCTGGCCTCATCGAACCAGAAGGCGGCAGTAGGATTATGTCCGGCAGGAAGAATCGCAGCTCTGTCTTTGAGCGACACGCCAACCACTTTCGACTGAAAATTGGTGGCCATGCGCAGTTCATCAGTGATGGTAGTAGCCAGCAGGTTTCGCGGCGACATTTTGCCTTTGGGCGAAGAGGCAACCCCGACAGCATCGACGGTAGAATCATCCGTGCAATAGACCGATTTACCCGATACCGGATCGATCCAGGAATTACCGGCTATACCGTGAATGGAAGGCACCGAACCGGTAAAGATGGAAGCATGTCCAACACCAGTAATGGAAGGAATGTAGTTGAGCATGGTATTCTCACACGAAAAGCCTTCGTTGAGCAATCGTTTGAAACCACCCTGTCCGTACTTGTTATAATAGCGGTAAAGAAAATCCCATCGCATCTGGTCTACCACAATACCAACAACCAGTTTGGGACGCTCCAATTGCTTTATTTCCTTGGATGCATTTTGAGCGGACAGTTGCCCAATCACCAGCAATTGCAAGAAGGCAACAAAAAAATATTTTCGAAGAAACATAGCTGATAAAATTTAAAAACAGATACAAAGATACTTTATTATTCGATTGCACAGACAACTCATTCAGAACGCTCCGGAAGGCGGCAATTGCGTTGTACCCCATTGCGAAGGCTTATCCCCCATTTCGAGTAACAGCTCTCCCCCGTCAGCCACATCGGAATGTTCGATCCAGGCTTTATCATACTTCACGCCATTCAGCGTGGCCGATTTGACAAACCGGTTTTTATCCGAAAGATTCTTTGCCGTAATCACAAACGATTTTCCGTTCTCCATGTGAATTTTCGTTTGACGAAAAAAGGGAGAGGTCAGTAAATAGTAGGACTGTCCCGCATTGGGATATAACCCCATCATATGAAAAGCAAGCCACGACGACATAGCTCCCGAATCGTCGTTGCCGGGGATGCCGCACGGTGAAGCGTCATAATTGTCGGTAATGATTTTTCGGGTACGTTCGCTGCTCAAATCGGGTCGGCCGATCCAGTGATAAAGACAGGAGGTAAGGAACGACGGTTCATTTCCCACGTTGTAATATCCATTATCGAATAGCGCATTCAGGCGTTTCTGAAACAATTCTTCGCCACTACTTTTCTCGATGATTTTCTTTACGTTATGCGGAACAGACAGCGAATATTCCCACGAACCCGCTTCGTAAAAAAAGCCACACCACCAACAGAGACAATTGGGCCAGTCCTGCGCCGTGGGAGTGTACAAAAGGAACTCCCGTTGTCCGTTCACAATGTCGCAGGGAATGCTGTCGATCCAACGCCCCGAAGCATCCTTGGGCATAATAAATCCCCTCGCACCGTGATCCTCGATATCGCGCCACAGATTCTGCCAGTTGTCCGACTGTTTTAGAAAACGACGGTATTCGCTCATACGATTGAGACCTTTCGCCACCTCGGCAATGCAATAATCGTCGTAAGCATATTCGAGGGTACGGTTTCCTCCACGCACGAAACGATCGGAGACATAGCCCAGCGTGTTATAATCGGTAAGACCTCCCCGACCCTCTTTCTCCTCATTACCGCCCGGAGGTACCGTAGCGTCTTTCAGCATCGCCTGCAACCCGAGGCCATAATCGATACCTTTCAGACCTTTCATATACGCATCGGCGATCAGCACTTCGGCGTTGGAACCGCCCTGCGTGCGACCGTTGCAGTTACCACTACGGGCATCGGGCAGATAGCCATCGTGTTTGTAAATATCGAGCAATGCCTTCACAATATCCACCTGTCGCGATTCGGCAATGAGCGTAATGAGCGGATGTGACGAACGGTAGGTATCCCAAATGGCATAAAAATCATCGTAATAAGGCTGATCTGAAGTCCATTTCGGATTCTCTCCCGTGCGATCGACCGGCATCAGCATAGTGTGGTACAAGGCCGTGTAGAAGATTTTCTTTTGATCCGAAGTGGCATCTTCCGATAGTTCGACCCGCTTCAACTGGTTTTCCCAACGATTCTCCGTTTCGGCACGCAACTGTTCAAAATTCCAGTGAGATACCTCCTGTTCGAGATTCTGTTTTGCCTTTTGTGAACTGATAAACGAAATGGCAATTTTCAACTGCACAGTATCTCCGGACGCGTCGTCGAAACAGAGCAAAGCACCGGTTTTCTCCCCGGTATCGACTTGTACTTTTATTCCATTACTCAGCTTATTCCCTTTCCATGTGGTAAAACGGCTAAACGGACGATCAGCCACAGCATAAAAATAGACTGTGTAGGTATCACCGTTGTTCCAGCCGCCACGAATACGCGAATAGCCGCTTATCTCCCTGTCCGATTCGATCTTTATCTCCGAGCCCACAAATTGTTGCGCCTCCCGATAGTCGGGAATGGGTTTCTCGCCCAAAAACTGGCCTAAATCAATCTTCAGACACTTCGTTTTATTGCCGTAAACAAAGCGGTAAAAAGCGACTTTGGGAGAAACGGTAATCTCCGTGCGGATATTCCACTTCTTAAGATCAACACTGTAATAACCGGCTTTTGCTATCTCGCGTGTACGCAGTGATGTTTGAGAGACAGATTCCAAATCGTCAGAGAAAGGCATCACGGAAATATTGCCGTATTTTGGTCCGCCGCCGGTGCCGCTCACATGCGTTTGACTGAAGCCGTAAACCGGTTGCAAGGTATCGGCCAAATAGCCGCTATTGGATGCTTTATTGTTGTCCGGCCCCGGTTTTATCATTCCGAACGGACAGGAAGGCCCGATCGTTACATTCCCCAGACCCCCTTTTCCTTTGCCCGTACCGATAAACGGATCGACGTATTGGAAATGAGTTCCGGCCAACAAACTATGACCAAAAGCAATAACTCCAAACAGATTCAAAATCACAAACAGACGTTTCATTTTGTAAGTAAATAAATTTCAAAAACGACAAACCAACCATTAAGGCATTAAGAATAATAAGAAAAAGACTTAATCCTCTTAATTTCTTAATGGTTGAAAAAATCATATTTCATTCTTTGCCCCAGTTTTTATTGGGCGCTGGTCCCATATCGATCAACAGGTGCGCACCATTCACAATATCGGAATGTCGGAAATAGAATCTATTCAACGCCTTTCCATGCAACAACACCGACTGCATATAGGGTGACTGAGCATCGTTGTGAGTTGTTTCTGTAACCAGTTGTCCGGCTTTATAGTAATTGGGATTCAGCGTGATCGTTACCGTATGCATTAAATACAGTTGACTTACAACTTGTCACTTATAACTAATGTCTATTTCAGCGTTACAAGCCCCGTTGCATTGTCAAAAGGCAGCTGCACGTTACGGGCATCGAAACCTTTCACATTGCTGAGTACCAATGCCGGAGCTGCTTTACCGCTCATTATGTTGACATTATCTAATTGCAACTGTTTTACGTCATCGAAAACAAATGCGGGGCGAAAATCTTCTTCTTTGTAGGAAACACGCACGTTCGATAGTTGCAGCCCTTCCACGTGACGGCTGTAAAATGCCCACGAAGGCAGTTCTCCAAACATCGAAAATTCAGGATAACCTGCCGGATTTTCCGGAACCTTCGCCAACGAGTCGATAGCAATACAAGCCACGTTTTTGTCTCCCCCTCCCGGATAAACAATTTCGATATTCTCCAGTTTTACATTCTGCACCGGATACCCCGGAAGGCCGGTCACAGAAGATGGAAACACATTGTGCGGATAACGCAACGCGGGGCCCTCCATCGGATAGCCTTTGTCCGGTTTCTCTTTGGGCACCTCCACCGTCATGTTGCGGATGGAAATGTTACGTACCTGACTGATGACCTCGTCTTTGTTGCGATGTCCGAGACGAACCACAAACGCGTTGCCGGTATTGACAGCCTTGATGTTGTTTACGTCGATATTTTCCAAAACGCCACCGTCAACTGACTCTATGGCCACTGCCGAACGGAAAGTATCGTATACTTTTATGTTGCGGATGGAGATATTTTTGAAACCACCTTGAGAAGCTGTCCCCAGTTTCACCGCATTGGCGCTCGAACGAACGATACAATTTTCGACCGTAATATTCTCGCAGCAATGATTCCGTTTTTCCGATTTGAGACAAATTCCATCGTCGTCGGCATTGAAAAAACTATTGGTAATAACCGCATTGACACAATCCACCAGGTCTATGCCATCGTTATTCCAGTAGATATTGCTTTCCACCTTAATGCCGTCGAAGACCATGTCGCGGCAATTCTCGTACCGTTGCACCCAGCACGAACCGTTTTTGAGTTCGATATTGCGAACCTGCACGTCATTGCAATCCTCAAAGTTTATCAGCATTGGACGATTGATTTCTGCCGAGCGTACCTGATGCCAGGAATTTTCGGTTTTCCATTCATTGTCCTGTATGATTCCTGCCTCAAGCAATAGCTGAAGATTTTTTACCACCTCTTCTCCCCTGCCGTCGATCACTCCATAACCGGTAATCGCTATATGCTCTGCCTTGTGAGCCGTAATCAGCGCCGAGGCCGGTCCTTTACCATAATCGATACGCTGGGTTGTAGCCAGCAGGCAGGCTCCGTTCTCCAGATGAAGATCCACATTCGATTTCATCGTGATCACGCCGGTTACAAAACGCCCGGCAGGAATGATCACCTTGCCGCCGCCGGCAGTCGAAACCTGATCGATGGCTTTTTGAATGAATGCCGTATTCTTGGTTACACCATCGCCTTTAGCACCTAAAGAGGTGATATTTATCATTTTTGATTGTCCGACCATGCAAGCCGATACCGAAAGCATGAGAGCGCACAAGCTGCTTTTCAGGGTATTTCGTATCATAATTTTCTACTGGTTAATAAGTTGACTTCTGTATTTTTTGTATAATCGTTGTGCTTCTGACACACTGTTGCCCGTGGGTTGAACCGAGAAATCCTTTTGCTCATTCACCCATTGCCACTCCCACCGGGCAATTTCTTTATCAAAGGCGGCAACATCCATCTCACTCCCGGAGGTCATCGATTTTTCCACTCCGGCAAAGAATTTTTGCCATCTCACTTTGTAGAAATCATTGAGCAGTCCGCTCCACTGACGGCACGAATATTCGTGTAACGGGCTATCCGCATCTCCCCAGAGCGTAATCAGGTCGCGGGCGTTGCGTTCGTAAAGCGCTTTTTCTGCTCCGGTGGTACCACAACTGCGGGCATCGGCAATCCATCGTCCCAGCAGAAAATCGCCGCGTGTAGCCAACAACTGATCCATATCATTAATCAGTTCCAGATAAGCGTCACTGTATCTTTTGAACGCCGCCCGGTCTCTGTCCTTATATGCCCTGACCCATTTACGTTGCAACGGACGGGCATAATTGGCCAATACCTGACGGGTCAGATCGACCAGATCGTAACGGAATCCATCGCTGTTTTTATAGACCTCTGCCGTTTTCACAAACAGATCCCAGGCCGGAATTAAATCTGCACGTTTGTAATTCAGTTTCGTTTTGGTCCACTTGGCAATCGAATCGAATGTGGGTCGTCCGGTGAGGATCGATTCTGCGCCATCCCGAATCTCTTTGCCGTTATACACCGTATTTTTCAAAATTTGCCATGCGCGAAACATATCGGCATTCGATGTCTCTGTTCCTTTTCCATAGCGATTGCGGATATACGATTTCAACCATTGATCGAGATCGATAGCCGAAGTGCGCCAGGTATTCTCCATCATCAGTTCGTACATCACCGGTGTTTGCTCGATCGCCTCCATGGTCAACCCGATGCCTTTCAGTTTCCCCGAATTAGGATCATTCAATGCTGCGGCCGGTTGCGATGCCACCCGCTCCATTTGCCCGAAGAGGCTGATATTGCCCCCGAAATTGTGCAGCATATTCCATATCCAGGGCTTTCCGTAATAGGCTTCGGTGCGTTTCCACACCGGCTCGTACTCGGTAATCAGGTCGAGAAGAATCATCTTATCATTGGGCACGGCATCGAGCAAAGCCTTTACCTGAGGGGCATTCCAAAACTTGCGGTCGCTAAAGAAGAGCCAGCCCTGCATCACCCATACCGCCTCAGGATCTGCCTGACGCATTCCTTCGTACACCCGGGCACTCAGTTTCGAGAGAAATTCCGGTTCGTTGGACGGTGGTTCGTTTTCATTAAACGTATCGGCCGAATAGAGGTGATCGGTACCAAACAGTTTTGTCTGTTTTTGAAGATATTTCTTCCCTATTTCGGCAAACAGAGGATCTTCCGAATCGAGAATATAGGTATCGGCAAAACCGTTATTCCAGTTGGTCTGTTTCAGTTTCGCATTGGGAAAGCGCTCTTTGAAAGCTGCCGGAACATGCCCCGTAAATGCCGACAATACGGGCTTCATTCCCAGTTCGCGTTCGCGTTGCAGAATCTTCAGCTGAAGCTCTTTCTGACGGTTCATCCACGACTGAGGCAGCGGGCCACCCCATCCGTCCAGATTGCCCATCCAGAACCACGAAAAGTAGGCCGGGCCACAGAAAAAACCTTCCAGTTCTTTATCCGTAAAACCCATCTCTTTGTACACTTCGTTCCACACATACTCCTCACCAGTAATGGCCAGCGGCATATTAATACCGTGCAACGCCATCCAGTCGATCTCCTTCTCCCATCGGTTCCAGTCCCACCAACTCATACTATAGTTGTATGTGCAATAGTTAAGGTAGTAACGATATTCGTAAGGTGAGTTTTTAGTGATTTTTTGTGTCACCTTCGGCAATTGAGCCGGAAGATTCATATTAACGCCATTCCAGGTAATCTGGCAATGGCAATATTCGTTCAGATAGTAGTACAGCGCCGAAGCAATGGCAACACCGTCGTTACCGGCCAGCACAATTTTATCGCCGCGGGAGGACAATTCAAAACCGTCTTTGCCAGTATTTTCGGTCAACGGTTCCACTATAAATTTATTGGCATGAGCAGGTACTATGCGTTTAATCAATGCCCGGGAGGCATCCACCGACAGGCCGGCAGCCTGAGCCGCCAATCCGCACGTCAGCAACAAGGATAGAAAGAGGTTTCTGAAAGCAGTCATAACAGGTCAACTTTGATTTGGTTAGTGATTTGATTTTTGGTTAGACGGAAGGAAAACTAATTTTAGTTGGTGTATGAGAACTACACCTTCAGAAACCATCTCTTTTTGTACAGGAACCAGAGCAATACCAATTGTAGCGCCAGCATACCGGTGCCAATCCACACCTCCTGCCACGCCTCTGACAAGGATTGAACCATACCGCCGAACAGGAAAGTGGAGGTATATTTGAAGTCGATGACTCCGTGGGCCGCCATGTAAATGAGAATGGAGTTGGTACCGATCCAAACGAAAGGCACAGACCATTTCTTCACTCCCCACACGTCGATCACCAGATAAAACACAAACAGAAACACCAGGCTCAGTCCTCCGGCAAAGAGGACAAACGAGCTGGTCCACATATTTTTATTGATCGAAAAAACAATATCCCAGAGCAAACCGAGACACATCAGCACCACACCGGCTCCACCAATCATAAGGCTTTTCCGGAAGGGAGTGATGGAAGCAAACTCTCTGCGTAGAAACTGTCCGGTAAAAACACCCAGCATGGCCGTACCGATAGCCGGGATGGTCGACAGGATTCCTTCGGGGTCGTACACCACCCGGTGCAATTTTCCGGGCAAAAAGAGCCGGTCGATATACCCCTCCAGATTTCCTTCTTTCGTCAAATTTCCGGCACCATAACCCGGTACCGGCACTGTTATCATTAA
This sequence comes from uncultured Microbacter sp., assembly GCA_963678265.1. Taxonomy (GTDB): domain Bacteria; phylum Bacteroidota; class Bacteroidia; order Bacteroidales; family Paludibacteraceae; genus Microbacter. Next base: position 2,777,616 of record OY782761.1, on the reverse strand, counting down.
AATCCAATAACCTATCAGCAATGTAAGAAAAATAACAATCTGCGTTCGCAATCCGCAGTTCAGAAAAATAATAGCGGCAAAGAAACAGGACAAAGCGATACGCCCGAGCACGCTGGCAAAACGGGTTTGTTCGTAACCATTGAATTGAAGGGCTTTATTTACCACCATACCACACACAATCAAAATCAGTGTTCGTTTAATCAAATCGCGGTATGCATGTCGTTTGGCAATGCGGAGAGCCTCGTTTTCTTTTCCTTCTAGCTTTTTGCCGTAAGAGTAAGGCATCGATACCCCGGCAATCAGAATAAACAACGGAAAGATCATATCGTAGAAGGTGAATCCGTTCCATGGCGTATGATGCAACTCATCCGACATCCAGTTCCATACCGGAGCATTGGTTGCCTTTGAGAGCGCATGAATAATGATCTCGCCACTGATAATCCACATCATATCAAATCCACGCAATGCGTCAAGCGACAAGAGACGTGTGGATTGTACCCCTTTTTCCTGTGTCATAATAAAATCAATATATAAGTACCTAATAGCCTAAAACAGTAATATCCTCACAAATAGTTAATAAACAAAAGGCTGCCGACCGCAACAACACAATTCATCATCACATAGCCGGCAGCCTAATTATCAGGTCAGATCAATCAATAACCCGGGTTTTGAACCAATTTCGGATTTTTGATCATTACACCGGTAGGAATCGGGAAAATACGGCGGTAAACACTCGCGTCTTTTTTGAATCCCCATTTGCCCTCATACTTGCCAAAACGAATCATATCGTTACGACGCCATGTTTCATATGCAAATTCGCGTGCTCTCTCTTGGTACAAATCGTCAAGCGTAACGCTTGTCCAGGCTGCAGAAGTTGTTCTGTTAGCACGCAAATCATTCACCAACGACAATGCGGTTTGTCCCAATGTTGCATTTCCACCGCGAAGAATGGCTTCTGCTTTCATTAAGATTATATCCGAATAGCGGAATACCGGCATATCGTTGTTTTGGTTACGACTGGTTGAGGAAGCATCAGGATAGAACTTGATGTTACGATAACCCATGTTCCAGGCAATTTCGTCGTTTCCACAATCAAACAATAACGAATCCTGACGCAACACAACATTGGGAGTCAGATTCACCTGATAGGTGATTTTCGCATCGGGATCGCTTCCGGCATAATATTGATCATATCCTTTTTTGGTTGTATTAACCATAACCGGAGTCACACCGTCGTTCATGTATTGCAAGCCGGTCAACCATTGTCCATTGCGGACATCGTTCGGATCGTTAAAGTTAGCATAGAATTCAGGCAATGTACTTTCGGCAGCACTTGGAGTAAACGGAAGACCGAATTTTGCCTTTTCCGAACGGGGCACATCGTAACGGGCACGATACATCATACCGTTAGTTCCTCCTAAAGCCGTATACGAAGGGTCGAAAGGAATGGCAAAAATAAATTCCGGAGTCGACGGGCCGTTATTCGGATAGAACATTTTCAGGTAATTGCCAGCTGTAGCCAGGTTGTATTTCTTTGATGAAATAATATTATCGCAGGCTGCAATACAATCATCGTAACGTTTCGTGCCGGTATAGTATTCGGCATTCAGATACAACTTGGCCAGCAATGCATAAGCCATATATTGAGTAGGATATCCGTAGGTTACCGCATTTACCGTAGTGCTTAAATTCGGAATACATGCCTTGATTTCGCTCTCAATGAAATTAAACACCTCTTTCCGATCCGATTTGGCTTTTTGTTCAAAATCGCCATAGATAGTTATAATAGGCACATTACCATACAAATCCATCATATAAAAATAGGCAAGTGCACGTACCATTCTCAATTCAGACAATGTCCGGTTTTTGAAATTACCTGCCGGCATATTCGATTGCAGGATAAACATTGTCTGATTGTCATATCCGATAACCCGTGACAACCAGTCCCAGCAGCTAACGGCCCAACCGTAATCGGGATTCCATTCGTGATAATGGAAATATCTGTATCCTTTATTATCATACCAGTTACCACCACGAGCCGGTAAAATGGCTTCATCCGAACTCAATTCGGTAACAAAGTAATAATCCATCGCGTAGTTACCCCTCAAAGCGGCATACACCACACCTGTCGATGCTACAAACTGAGCGGAATCTTTCGGATACGTATCCGGAGTAATCTGAGTCGTGGCGGGCACATCCAGATCATAACATGATACCAGAAGAGTCGACATTAAAGCCGAAAGCAATATGTATTTATATCTCTTTTTCATGTGTTTATATTTTATTTTTACACTAATGTCATACGAAACTCACCCTTTTGTACGGGCTGCGTTTCACACGAACCTTTTAGTCGTAGTTATAAACTCCCTTACAGGGATTCATATATTAAAGATTGACATTAATTCCAAACAAAATTGTCCTCGTTTTGGGATAGAAGTTGTTTGCATCAATACCCGGAGCCATACCACCCATATTTACTTCAGGATCAACACCGCTATAGTTTGTGATAACAAACAGGTTGTTGACCGTACCGTAAAGACGGACATTCTCAATATATTTTATCGGACTCTTGAATGTATAACCCAATGTCAGGTTTTCAAGACGCAGGTAGCTTCCGCTTTCAATAAAACGGGAAGAATACCTGAATGCATTGTAATCCTTTTCCGATTCATTTGCAGCATCAACCAGTATATTGGTGTAAGCGACAGTCGATGGACGGAACAAATCGGCGCGTGTCGCGTTGAAAATCTTGTTACCGTATACACCACGCAGGAAGATACTCAAATCAAAATTTTTATAGGTAAAACTATTCGACCAACCATAATTCAGTTTCGGTTGAGGGCTACCGGCATACTGATAGTCGGCTGTGGTTGGGTTCGTGGTCAGCGTACCATCTTTAGCCAGATATTGCGATACTCCGCCACTATTTTTACCCATGTACATAAATGTAAAGAATTGGCCCAATGGGTAACCCACTTTACGTATTTGCAGCGTACTACCGGTTTGTCCCGATCCGTCCGGTTGTGTGTAGCGGATTGAGTCGCCACCCGAGAAGTAAGGATTGGAAAGACTGGTAATTTTGTTCTTGTTATGAGCCAGATTCAGACTGGTTTTCCATGTAAACAATCTTGTTTTTACCGGAGTTGCCGAAACACTGAACTCTATACCTTTGTTGTTGATACTTCCTCCGTTAGCCCAGAGACCACCTGCCGGAACCAACAAAATATCGGCATCATACCAGTATATCATATCGGTTGTGTTTTTGTTGTACCAGTCGAATGTAAAGCTTAATCTGCCTTGAAGCACAGAGGCATCCACACCCACGTTGGTAGTAGCTGTCTTTTCCCATTTCAGATCGGCATTCGCCGCTTTGTTGGGACCATACGACATCATCGATCCTCCGTTGTAGTTGAAACTTCCCATCGATCCAGAAAGGAACTGTGCAGTGTAGGCGTTAAATCCGGTAGAGTTACCTGTCACGCCATAACTACCTCTGAATTTCAAATCATAGAAGATATTCATTTTCTGAATAAAGCTCTCCTGACCGGCTCTCCACGAAAGACCTACCGACGGGAAGTAACCCCAACGATTGTTTTTGCCGAATACCGAACCACCATCACGACGTAACGATCCCTGCACATAGTATTTATCGTTGTAACTATAGTTCAAACGTGCGAAATTAGAGATCAACCTGGTTTTGGAATAGGCCTGATCGCTACCGAAATCGACTTTATAGCCCGCTACGGTCGTATAGTTTCCAAGTGCCAGATTGTTGAAACTCATACTATTTACCGGAAAATTAGCATTGGTAGCCTGAAATCCGTCTCCATAAGTATCGTTTTGTAACGAATAGCCGAAAACCGCATTGATCGAATGAGTACCAAAAGTACGGTTCCAGGTCAACCAGTTTTCAAATACCTGGTTGGTAGTCTGATAATTGCTACGCATGGCAGAACCACCCGGATAGAACGTTACAATCGAACGTGTGCTGGGAGGATCGGGATTGTTGTAAAACACAGAACCATTGTATTGATACAAATAGGAGTTGTAATATTCGCCATACAGTGCATTATAATTCTGATATGACAAGCTCATGTCATAAGTCAGGCCGAAAGGTAATTTTGCATTGATGGTAAACGCTGCGATCACGTTGTTATTTTTCTGCTGACTCTGAGCATTATTCAAAATAGCAACCGGGTTGAAATAGCCGTTCTTTGTAAAGTTTTCAAAATAAGAACCATCTGCGTTTTGAACCGGAGATGTTGGTAAATGGTAAGCTGTCTGATACAGCACGGCACCCAACAACGGAACATAATCGGAAACTACTTTTGCATTGGCTACAGAGAGTCCGATTTTCAGTTTATCGTCGAAAGCATATTGATCGAAAGTCAGACGAGCTACAATCTTACTCTGATTACTGGTCTGGATAATACCCTGCTTGTTTGAATAGTTCAAGCTGGCGCTATAGTTATTATGTTCGCCACCTCCGTTAAAAGAGAGGTTATGGTTTGTCGAATAGGCGGTACTGCGTTGAATCGATTTTTGCCAGTCGGTGTCAGCACCGGTATCCTCTGTCAGGTTTTGCGATGTTGTCTTGGCAAAGTCCCGCAGTTGGGATCCGCTCATGAGCTTTAGGCTGTTAGTCACATTTTCAATACCGGCATAACCGTTGTAAGATATATGAGTCACCCCTTTCTTTCCCTTTTTTGTGGTTACCATGATCACGCCATTGGCTGCACGGTTACCATAAATAGAGGTAGCAGCGGCATCTTTCAATATGTCTATGGTTTCAATATCGTCAGGAGCCACCAGAGAGATATCCGCTCCCGGAATACCATCAATCACATAGAAAGGTTCCATCGAACTGTTCAGGGTGGATGTACCACGAAGAATCACGCTTGATTTACGGGTTGGATCACCACTTACCGTGACATTCAAACCGGCAGCTTTACCCTGTAATAACTGACCTACATCCGTAATCGCACCTTTATTCAGTTCATCCGTTTTAACCGACGTTACCGATGATACAAGCCCTTTTTTCGTACTGGTACCATAACCTACCACCACAATTTCATTGAGTTTGGTATCGGTTTCTCTCATAGTAACATTAACGATCGTTTGAGAACCAATTTTAACTGTAGAGTTGGTCATTCCCACAAAAGAGAATTCGATAGTGGCACCTACAGGAACTTTACTCAATTCGTAATGTCCGTTCACATCCGAAATTGTCCCCGCAGAAGTACCTTTCACCATTACCGTGACACCGGGTAAGAGACTTCCCTTTTCATCGGTTATTTTTCCTGATATTCTCCGGGGGTCGCCGAAAACCGGTGATTCGGAGGCCTTTGATGATGCTGAATTTTTTGTAATCACAATATGATCGTTTTTTACTTCAAAACGAACATCCTGTCCACGAAGAATTATTTTTAAAGCTTCATCAACCGGTTTTTCCTTTACATTGATGGAGACTGTTTTTTGCATATTGACATCGTTGGCATCGAACCAGTACGATAGTCCACTCTGCAATTTCAAAGCTTCTAAAGCCGCTTTTACCGTCACATTTTCAAGCGCAAGCGTCACTTTTTTTTGCTGAGCAAACACAGATGTTGCCATTATGAATCCCAGCAAAAATAAAAAATACCTGAGTTTTTTCATACGAAAATGATGTTTTGTTAATGGACTTCAAAAAATCCCGTTTCGCTTTTTGATATGAAAAGCATTCTGTTATACGAGAAATTTCATGTCCAATCAATTAATAGACTGAAAGTTAATATTCATCCAGAGGCTTGCTTATTTTTTATAAAAATGGCAAGGAGTACCCATTCCGTATCAGGAGTAGATTCCTGTCGGACAATTCAATAAACACTTACGTTGATGAATTTCGGAAAGTTTTTGTAGCTTTGCGGAATCAAAAACAATAATCGCTCAACGATAGGAACGATTTGGCCGGAGGATGCTGCAACATCGTCCGGCTTTTTTTGTGATGAGGAGTTAGGTTTCCAACATGAAGTTACGTGTTTTTAAGATTTAGTATTACAAAGGTGAAACAGGCTCATTTATATACGGTAAGAATACTTTCTTTGAATTTATAACGGAATTGATTGCTTGCCGTCATAATATCAAAAATCTCCTGTATTGATTGAGCCTTACGAAAATCTCCGTAAAATTTACGGTTCATCAGGTCTTTATCTTGCACCCGAATGGTAACATTATACTCCCGCTCAAGACGGCGTATAATTTGTCCGAAACGTTCGGCATCGAATACCAGTTTGCCTCGTGTCCATTCGCTCCAATCGGAGGCCTGTACGGCTTCAATGGTCATTTGCCCACTCTTTTTATTCAATGTCGCTTTTTCATTCGGCTTTAACAAATAGGGTATGTTATTCTCAGTAAGATGATTGGTCAGACTGATAGAGCCTTCTAACAAGGTGATATCCACCGTGGGATCTTCACCATACGAACGAACATTGAATTTTGTACCCAATACTTTAACCGCCATCTCTTTTCCGTTGACGGTAAACGGCATATGCGGATTTTTTGCCACCTCAAAGTAGGCTTCACCCTCAAGCGATACGCTACGATTGCGTTTTGCAAAGTCCTGTGCATAAGTCAACTTACTGCCCGCGTTGAGCCAAACCTTCGTATGGTCGGGAAGATCAATCTTCGATTTGGATCCTAATGGTACGGTAACAGAATATAGATTGGAGCTTTGAGTATATCGGTTCAGTGTATAAACGCTTACGCTTCCCAAAACAAATGCCACCACAACGGCTGCCGTCCAGCGAAGGAAACGGGAGAAAACAAACCGACCCGTCTTTTTTTCCGAAAATGCACGAGATGCAACACGCATCTGGAACCGACGAAAGGCCCGTTCTTTATCGAATAGTGTAACATCGGCATTCGTACTCTCCCAAATATCGCGAATTTGCGTATAGTATTGCCGATTGGCACTACTTTGCGCCATCCACTGTCCGAGAGTCTCTTCATCTCCGGCATTCGCTACACCACCCAGCACATTGATGATGAGTGAGTCAATCTGATCTTGTGTTAAATCGGAATTATTCATTAGTTCGACTTCTATAAATAAGACAATGTGAAAAAAGTTTTGGGTAGTCCAAAATTGTTAAAAAGAAGGGAAAATATACATTTTTCTCCGAACGAAGAAAAATATTAGAAAAAGAGAGCCATGTAATCTCTCAGATTTGCTCGTAAAGACGATAAAGCATTCTTTATATGATAGCGCACCGTATTCACGGAAATACCCATCCGTTCGGCTATCTCATCATAACTAAGATTCTCGTAACGACTTAATTTAAAAACGTTTCTGCATTCGACCGGCAATTGTTCAATCGAATCATTCATTCTCAGTTCCAGCTCTTTTTCTATAATGATACCCAACGGAGAATCGGATTCGGTCGAAATATTTTCATACATTTCGGTTGAAGAAAACGGAAAGCGGGATTCATATACAACACTTGATTGTTGCAGATAATTCAGGCTGCGGTTGCGGATAGAGGTGAAAAGATATGAACTCAGAGAGGTATGAATATGTATAGACTCGCGGTTTTCCCAAAGATAGAAAATCAGATCACCCACCAGATTTTCAGAGGCATAATCATCCCCCGTGTAGATTTTGGCTACCCGGCATAGCCTTACATAATATTTGTCGAACAAATACCGGTAGGCGCTTTCGTTTCCTTCTTTCAGCTGAGAGACAATATACTCTTCGCGATCTATCATGAATAAAAAAACTCAATTATTCTTTCCTCTGAGCTCACAAAGATAAACTTTATATAAAATAAAGACAACTTAGCGGAGGATATTTTCATGAAAATATTACCTTCGAAAGAAAATATCGCGTAAAAGGATGCAACCTGAACGATTTTGCCAACAATTTTACAAACGCAGTTTAATTTACTTCTCCATTTTACAGGTTTGACACAGCAACCATCTGTAATTTTTTGCCGCAAAATAGCTTCTCAACAAGAGTGATGTTCTATCAGTGTTACTATCTCCTTATCGGTACAAAAATTCAGATGCCGGTAACACCCGGCTTCAAACAGTTTTCCATCAAGAGTACATTCGCCACAAATATCGATTCCTATCAACCGTTGATGATTTAATATAATGGTCAATAATTCTTTCAGTTCCGGTAACGACATCGTGCCCTGATCCCAATTGGTTACGGCATATGTTTCATCCAGTACATCCTTGTCTACCGAAATATATACGGGACCCTCCAAACGTTCATGCGCAAAACGATGCCAACCCTCTTCCCGCAATAGCGTGCGATCGCTGTAAAACACCAGCCGATCACCATAACAGTGGCTACTAATCCTGTCGATCAGCGATTCGGAAGCCCCAATAATACACACCTGACGCACATACGGATTAGTATCGAGCACCTCTTTCACCCAGCATCCGCACGACAGCAAATTATCGAACAGTCCGGGTTGCATATCAGGATGGTGATCGAAAACGACCAGCGAAAACGGAATCTTAATTTTGTCGATCCACAATTTACTAACATAGTGATAGTTTCCCGAATCAATAAAGTGAATGCCGCAAGCTCCGTAAGGTGACATCTTTGCCATCAACTGTTGTTTAGCCTGCTCATCACACAGACAATTGGTTCCGTTTATCTGCGTGCAGTCGATCCACTCTATCCGCTTATTTTTCAGAATCTCACCCACCTCATAGATATGGGTAAAATTCATTATCACAATACGAGGATCCATGGTTCACCTACATCTACACTCCTCTTACAGCTTCCACTTTGTGCGCCATCTGGTCACTCTTGCCCGGTTTGTTATCAAACTTGGCCGTACAGTAAATTCGCTGTGCTACAGGCTCCAACACGGCATTGGCTTTCGACAATACACTCAGGCATTCATCCATCGTATCGCACTCAACAATGGTGCCCATCGAAGTCAGTTGACTATGGCAGGGCAAAGCCTCTACCATCTCCACTACCTGTTTTACATACAGGCTCACATGTTCACCTTTATCCATCGGGAACATGGCAAATTCCATAACTACTGACATAGTATTTCTTTTATAAATAACCCGATCCGTCACCTTTCCGCAACATATCTGCATCGAGTCAAAAGTACAAAAAAAAAGCACCACACGATATATTATTCATGGAGTGCTTTTAGATTTTTGTAGAAGAAGAATCATTTACCTGCTTCAACAGAAACTTTTCTGAACTCTTTCAACATCTTTTCCAAATCTAAAGATGCTTTACGAGCACGAGTGCCTGCAGCTTTGTTATTCTTCTCCACTTGCAGATCGGCATTTTCAGTAAAAACACCCATCTGTTCTTTGATTCTTTTTACTAATTCTTCCATGTTATTATTGATTTAATTACAATGACAAAGATAGTTTATAAATTCAAACTCAAGCTAACTTTAATTATCAAAAATCCATATAAATTTAAGGTGTCGACCACATTGCATATATTTAATTTATTTACAGACACATACAAAACGCTATTCAGAGACAAAAAACCCGTATAAATTAATAAAAACGAGGCACAATTTGTTTATGGATTAACAAAATAGTGCGATTTCGATTTAAAAAATCTGTTTTTCAGTAAAATTAAGAGAGTTACTGTCGGTTGTCTCTTCCAAACTTTTCAGGGATTGATTACTTTTGTCCGGTACAAATTTAGTAAAACCCATTTCTTTATGAACAACGTAAAAAAATCGCTTTTCTTTCTATTCGGTGCGGTGCTGCTGACATTCGGTATCAACCGGAATGCAGTAGCCCAAACGACAAAAACCGGCACCTCTGCACCCGGAGCACAGCAACAAGCCGAAAACGGGAACAAGAAAACTGCCCCGCATAAAAAAGAGGTGTCCAAGGCAACCACCGGCAAGAACGCTGCATCAGGCGTAGTGGTCAAATCGAAAGAGATGAAAAAACAGGCCGGAACAATGACTACGACCAAAGTAGAAAAGGCCACTCGTGAGAAGGCGTCATCGACCAAATAAATGAGCCCCCAGTTGCTCTATCACACCCAAACCCGCTGGTTGTTTCATGCCCATATCAAACTAAAATTCTCTCTCTTCCTGCCCGAATCGCTCTTCGATGAGCTATTTACCCTCATGGAAGAGATCGATACCCGATACAACTCCTATTCGGAGGATTCGTTTATCGACCGGATCAACCGGCAAGCCGGTAATTTTGTTGACACGGACGAGACGACTGTCGGGTTGCTAAACCGACTGCACCAACTCGCTGGTGATTTAGAAGATCAATACGATATCACGGTGATGCCGCTGATACGGTTATGGGGATTCTACAAAAATGAGGGCTGGAGAGTCCCCACTGAGCACGAAATACAAACCGTGCTTGCCCGGGTAGGTTATCGTTCGGTACAGACGGATGGCATTCGCGTAAGGATAGAGCGTGGACAGGAGATTATTACAGGCTCGTTTCTCAAAGCATTTGCCGTCGACAAAGTCGCGGAGCAGATGCGCCGATCTGGTATCGACGATGCCATTATCAATGCGGGGGGTAGCTCTATTTGTGCCATCAACAACGAAGCGCATCCTTACTGGGAGATAGAGATTGACGATACGGAAGACAGGGAACAGAGCCTCTTTTGCCTCCGCCTCGCAAACCGTTGCTACTCCACTTCGGCTACCAACAACACCTACCTGCAAATAGACGGAAAACGCTACGGGCACATTCTTAGTCCCAAAAGCGGTTATCCTTCGGAAAACCGGCAGGTGGGAATTATCAGCCACGATGCCATGACCGGTGACGTACTTTCGACCGGTCTTTTCAACTTCGACAAAACGGTCTTTCTACACAAAATGGAGGAACTATCGTGCAAATACGGTGTGGAAGGTTTTATGACGGACAAAAACGGAGATACGGTATTCTCGGCAGGGTTCAAAAAGTATATCGTATTGCCCTGACCAGGCCAAACAACCGCTCCTTTTCGCAACATAAATTACATTGGGTGGTAAAACAAAAAAAGCCGTTCCGAAGAACAGCTTTATTTTGTCTGGAGCCTCTTGTCGGATTCGAACCAACGACCCCGAGATTACAAATCACGTGCTCTGGCCAACTGAGCTAAAGAGGCAGGTGGGTAAGCTTACTACATCGCACCGCTACAACCAAATACCCTTGCTGCGATCAAGCCCTGGGGGATTCAAAGGGAGCTGGTCGTATAGGACTTACCCGGCGGCAAAGGTACGATTTTTTGCTTATTGGCCAAATAACGAACGGCATTTTTTATTATTTTCGTATCAAAATGCCAATATACATTTAACAATCAACCACTTAGTCAACAGCCTCGCGAAGAAACCACGACAGACTATTCCGCGCCCGTATTTTGCTCTACGCTCTGCGTTCTCAACGGGTTAGCCATCATCTCGCGATAGTTTTTACGATTCTCAAACACATCATATGCCAGGAATAATGCCTGCCGGAAAGAGGATTCCGACGCAATATTTTGCCCTGCTATTTCGTAAGCGGTGCCATGAGCCGGTGACGTTCTGATAACCGGTAAACCGGCGGTAAAGTTGACACCATCTTCCATAGCAAGGGTTTTGAACGGAGCCAAACCCTGATCGTGATACATGGCAAGTACGGCATCGTAATTGCGGAATGCTCCCGAACCGTACAAACCGTCCGCAGAAAGAGGCCCGACACACACGATACCTTTATCGGCGCACTTCTTCAATGCCGGAATAATAACATCCTGCTCTTCGGTACCAATCACCCCATGATCGCCCGAATGCGGGTTCAACCCCAACACGGCTATACGGGGACGGATAATGCCAAAATCTTCCTTCAGACTCTGATTCAGCACACGTAGTTTTTCTATAATCAGTTCCTGTGTAATTGCAGCGGATACTTTTGCAAGAGGAATATGTCCGGTTACGACCGCTACCCGCGTTATATCACTAACGAGGAGCATCAATGCTTTCCCGTTATCGATAAAGGTCTTCTCCAGGTATTCCGTATGGCCGGGAAACGTGAATTGTGCCGACTGAATATTGCTTTTATTGATCGGAGCGGTGACAATCGCATCTATCTTTCCATCTTTCAGATCGCGCGTAGCTGCTTCCAATGCGGCAAATGCAGCCTGACCGGCCATCTCCGTCGATCGGCCCAACTCCACTTTTATATCTTCCGAACAACAATTTATTATATACACTTTACGCCCTACCGCTTCTTTCACATCGGTTATTGTAGTCAATCCCAAATGTTCAATATTCAATGTTTTGCGATAATAGGAGGCCACTTTGGGCGAACCGTAAATTACCGGTGTACAAAATTCGAAAACATGGTTTTCAAGTAAGGTTTTGAGAATTACCTCATAGCCAATGCCATTAATATCGCCATGCGTAATTCCGATAATCATCTTTTTTTCTTCCATTGTACAATTTATTTATTATCAGCTTCAGCACTCTGTTGTTCTGAAGAATCTATATTTTTCTTTGCCGAGGAGAGCATTCCGCAAGCCGCCAGAATATCTTCACCTCTCGAACGGCGGATCGTACTGGTAATCCCATTTTCGGTCAGGTAATCGCGCAAAAAGACCATTCGTTCGGTATTTGCTCCTTTTAAATTTACATTCGGAATAGAATGAAAACGAATCAGGTTGACCCGGCAGGGAATTCCCTTCAAGAGCCGCACCAGTTCGCGGGCATGACGCATCGAATCGTTGAGACGGTCGAACACGATATACTCGAACGATACGCGTCGCTGATGCCTGAAATCATATTGCCTGACAACCTCCAGCACTTTTTCAATAGGATAGGCTTTTTGAGCAGGCATCAGGTCGAGTCGTTCCTTATCAAACGGAGAATGGAGGCTAATGGCAAGATGACACTGCGAATGCTCCAGAAATTGTTTCATACCGGGAATCAACCCGATGGTCGATACGGTGATCCGGCGCGGACTCCAGGCATATCCCCAGGGTGCGGTCAGAATTTCCAAAGCCTTCAACACCTCCAACGTATTGTCGAAGGGTTCGCCCATTCCCATGAAAACCAGATTGGTCAGCTTATCACTTTCGGGAACAGAAAATACCTGATTCAATATCTCGTTGGCCGAAAGATTTCCCGAGAAACCCTGCTTGCCCGTCTGACAAAAGAGGCAATCCATTTTACAACCCACCTGAGAAGAGACACACAAGGTAGCCCTATCCTCTTCCGGAATAAATACGCTTTCAATAAAATGTCCGTCAGCTGTCTCAAAAAGGTATTTTTTAGTACCGTCATCCGATTCTGCCGTTTCGACAGGCAACTTCCGTCCCACTTCGTATTTCAGCGAGAGTTCATTTCGTTTTACAACCGAAAGATTGGTCATTTCACCTATTTCCGTCACTTTTTTCACATAAAGCCAATCGGCCATCTGTTTTGCGGTAAAAGCAGGCATTCCGTTTGCAGAAGCCACATCTTTCAATTGTTCGAGGGTTTTACCCAATAGCGTTTCTTTTGTCATTCTTGTTATTATACTTGCAAAGATACTAAACAATGCGGAGAATGAAAAAAGGCCGGTTCTTGCGAAACCGGCCTTTTGGTTGAGAAAACGAATATTGTTGTTATTCTTTGTTTAATGCTTCGTATTCGGCGTTCATCTGCAAACGGTAGTAAATACGTTTCAAATCGCCTTTCAAATCAGCATCTTTCGGATTCATATCGTACGCTTTCTTGAAGTAAGGCAACGATTGTTTGAACAATTCCAGAGCTTTAGTCTGTTTTTGTTTTACAACAGCCAGGTCTTTAATATCATTCGCTTCCTGAAGAATAGCTGCAGCCTGATTGTAATACAAACGTGCAATTGCATTTTCAGCTTCTGCATAATCAGGTTTCAGTTGCAACGCTTTTTCAAAAGCAGCTTTAGCTCCATCATAATCCTTGCTCTCTTCTTTCAAACGGCCACTTACAAAGTGATACTGAGCCACGCCGGGTTCTTTTGCAATAGCCTGATTCAGGTATTCCAAGGCCTCTTTATTTTTTCCTGAATAGATGAAGTTATTAATCAGATTTTGCAGGAAGAACGGTTCTGCCGGATACAGGCTAGCACCTTCTTTCAACACAGCCATGTATTTGACCGTATCTTTTTTAGCAAAATATTGCTGATAGAGAAGTTCGTATACATTTTTTGTTTCATAATTATCCGACTTCATGCTCTCCAGACGTTTGATCGAACCTACAGTGTCATTCGAATTGACTGCTGCAATAGCAGCATAATATTTGATCATCTTATAGGTCGTGTCCTTTTTCAGTTCATTCGGTTTGAAAGCAGGAAAATCAGGAATACTCAAATAGACATCAAATGCTTTTAAAACACCGGCAAAATCTTTTTTGTCGAACAATGCGCTACCGTAACGGATCAGCTGTCCATCGGTATAATATGATTGCAATAATGTTTTAATATCCTTTGTAAATGCAGGTTTCACCTTGCCTTTTTCGTTCGGTAGTTGATCAAGATCGTATGCTTTCTGGAAATATCCGTAAGCCTTAATGATGCTTGTTCCGGCAACATCCTGATCGAATTTTTGTTTCAAAAGTTCTTTCTTGTACTCTTTCGAGTTCATTTCATTATAGACAAAACCCGCGGTGTACCATGTTTCTGCAAGGTCTTTAGTCGACGGATCAACCAAAGCTGCTTCGATGGAAGAGACAGCCGATTTAAAGTCGGGGGTATCAGCGGTAGCATCACGCTTCGCTTTTTTCACGTTATCTTTTTGTGCAAATGCACTGCAGGTAACACCGGCAATAAGCATTAAAGATAAAAATAGTTTTTTCATAACGAGGTTTTTTGAGAGTTTAACTTATTTTGGATTTATGATTTCGACTCTTCCTGAGCATTTTGACTTTCGTCCACTGCGTCGATCTGTTCGGGGATAACCTCCTCCTCCACTTCCGACTGGACCTTACAAACCGAAGCGATTTCATCATTTCTCTTTTCGAGATTGATAAGACGTACACCCTGAGTTGCACGACCCATCACACGAATATCGGCCATTTTAACACGAATTGTAATTCCCGATTTATTAATAATCATCAGGTCATTGTCATCCGTAACGCTCTTGATCGACACTAATTTTCCGGTTTTATCCGAAATATTCATTGTTTTAACACCCTTACCGCCACGATTGGTGACACGATATACGGCTTCAACATTTCCGTTTTCATCCGTTTCGTCAAGCAACGTGCGTTTACCATAACCCTGTTCGGAAACGACCAAAATAGTCTCGTTCGTAGGATTCGGTACAGAAATCATGCCCACGACTTCATCTCCGTCGTCATCAAGCATCATACCCCGTACTCCGGTAGCCGTACGACCCATTTCACGAACCTTCGACTCGTTGAAACGGATAGCGCGTCCGTTTCTGTTGGCCATCACGATTTCGTGGTTTCCATCGGTCATACGTACCTGAATAACGGCATCGTCCTCCCGGATGGTAATCGCGTTCACCCCGTTTGTACGCGGACGGGAATAGGCTTCCAGACTGGTCTTTTTAATAACGCCCTGTTTGGTACAGAACAAAAGGAAATGAGATTTATTAAATTCGGGATCATCCAAC
The DNA here is from genome assembly GCA_963678265.1 of uncultured Microbacter sp. Taxonomy (GTDB): domain Bacteria; phylum Bacteroidota; class Bacteroidia; order Bacteroidales; family Paludibacteraceae; genus Microbacter. Next base: position 2,762,057 of record OY782761.1, on the reverse strand, counting down.
TGTTTGATACGAATAAAGGCATTCACCTTATCATCGGAATCGATATTCAACAGATTCTGGATGGCACGACCCTTTGTATTTTTAGCGCCTTCGGGTATTTCATATACTTTCAGCCAATAACAGCGTCCTTTCTGCGTGAAGAAGAGCATGTAATTGTGCATGGAAGCCGGATAGATATATTCGATAAAGTCCTCATCGCGCGAGTTGCTGCCCTTCGAGCCGACACCTCCACGATTTTGAGCTCTGAACTCACTCAACGGCGTACGCTTGATGTAACCCAGATGCGAAATGGTAATAATCATCTCTTCATCGGCATAAAAATCTTCGGGATTGAACTCTTCCGAAGCATACACAATCTGGGTACGACGTTCATCGCCATATTTGTTTTTGATTTCAAGCAACTCCTCGGTAATAATACGCATACGGTGCTCCTTGTTATCAAGAATATCTTTCAGATTGGCAATCAAAGCCAGAATATCTTTGTATTCGGCATGAAGCTTATCCTGCTCCAGACCGGTAAGCTGACGCAAACGCATTTCAACAATAGCACGAGCCTGAATATCGGAGAGCGAGAAACGCTCAATTAAACCCATACGGGCTTCGTCAGGAGTTTTCGAACCACGGATAATCGCAATTACCTCATCGATATGATCGCTGGCTATAATCAAGCCCTCGAGGATATGAGCCCGTTTTTCGGCTTCGGCAAGTTCAAACTTCGTACGACGTACCACCACTTCGTGACGGTGATCGACAAAGTGACGGATAAGTTCTCTCAATGTAAGCATACGCGGCCGGCCATGTACCAATGCGATATTGTTCACACTAAATGAGGATTGCAGCGCCGAATATTTGAAGAGTTTATTGAGAACGACATTGGAATTGGCATCACGTTTTATATCGACAACGATACGCATCCCTTCACGGTCGCTTTCATCGTTAATATTGGAGATACCCTCAATCTTCTTGTCTTCCACCATGTCGGCAATCGTCTTAATCAACTCTGCCTTATTGACCATGTATGGAATCTCGGTAACAATTATCTTTTCGCGTCCGTTCGATTCGGTTTCTATCTCCACCTTGGAACGGATCACAATACGACCACGACCGGTTTCAAAAGCCTCGCGTACACCGGCATATCCGTAGATAATACCTCCGGTTGGGAAGTCGGGAGCTTTCACATATTTAATCAGCTCCTCTGTCGTGATTTCGCTGTTATGAATATATGCAACCGTAGCGTCAATAATTTCAGACAAATTGTGAGGCGGCATATTGGTCGCCATACCCACAGCAATACCCGAAGCTCCGTTTACCAACAAATTAGGTATACGGGTAGGCAATACGGTCGGTTCCTGAAGCGATTCGTCAAAATTGGGTTGGAAGTTAACGGTATTTTTGTCGATATCGACCAACATTTCTTCGGCTATCTTTTGCAAGCGACACTCGGTGTAACGCATAGCTGCGGGCGAGTCGCCATCCACAGATCCGAAGTTACCCTGACCATCAACCATTTGATAGCGCATGGACCATGACTGAGCAAGGCGTACCATTGCAAAATAAACAGAAGAGTCACCATGGGGGTGGTACTTACCAAGTACTTCCCCGACAATTCTTGCCGATTTTTTATATGGCTTATTCGCATTCACTCCCAACTCATTCATGGCATATAAAATACGGCGATGAACCGGTTTAAAGCCATCTCTAACATCGGGTAAGGCCCTTGAAACAATCACAGACATCGAATAATCGATGTAGGACGATTTCATTTCCTCTTCAATATTAATCTTTATTATTCTGTCGTTATCAATCATTTACAGCGTAAATTTTGAATTTATTTTCTTGCTTGAAAAAGCGCACTAAGTTACACTTTTTTATATGCACTGCCAAATTGAAAAGGTAATTTTATTAACAAAACGATAAAAAAACAACCGTCTCACTTATTCTTATGTGCAGTTCCAAATCAAACAATTGGGAAGGTCGAAACGGGGACAACTATCCGGAGGAAAAATGCCGTAAAGCGCCGACCCCGAACCCGACATCGAAGCATACAAAGCCCCCTTTTTGTAAAGCAACGCCTTCAGTTCTGCCAGTTCGGGATGGCAGGCAAAAACGGAGGCTTCAAAATCATTCGTCACCGTCTCTCTCCACTCTTCAACAGGCGCGGCAATCAATGTTTTCAATGAAATGGCTGGCCGGCGGGGAACAACCCGGGAATAAGCCTCTGCGGTAGGCACAGCCACATCGGGCTTAACAATAACAATACGATTATCGCCCAGACCCACCTCTATCGGCTCGATCACATCGCCGATGCCGGTAGCAAACACCGGTCGGTTATAAATAAAGAAGGGACAATCGGCACCCAAGCGAACAGCATAAGCAGCCAGCTCCTCCTCCGTCAGCTGAAGATTGAAATACCGGTTCAACAACGAAAGCATAAAAGCGCCGTCGGCCGAACCGCCCCCCAATCCCGCACCGAAAGGAATGTTTTTCCGGAGACAGATTGCCAGGTTGTCCAGCTGATAATCCTCCCGTAATAAACGATATGCTTTCATAACCAGATTTTTCTCGGCCTCTCCGGCAATGGGAATGCCCGAAATGGTGAGCGAAACGGCATCGGCCGGTATCACCTCGAGCGCATCTTTCCATCCTACCGGATAAAATATGGTTTCGAGATTATGATATCCATCCGCACGCTTCTCTACGATGTTCAATCCGAGGTTTATTTTGGCATTGGGAAATGTAATCATGATTAACTACTGTATTTTAATACAAAAGTAGGAAACAGATCAACACCCGCAAAATAAAAGTTCGACCGGACAAAAGTTATCAACAGCATGTTCATAACTATTCCTGACAAATCACCTTATCGGCAGTAAGATTTTGCTTAATTTTGAACATCGAATTTAAAAATCACTGATGGAAACTAACACTAAGAATACAAGACGCAAAGCTCCTTCCAACAATTTCGTGCCGACGGCGAATGAATACGGAAAACTCCCGCCGCAAGCCGTAGAACTGGAAGAAGATGTGTTGGGTGCCATTATGCTCGAAAAGGATGCATACTCTATTATCAGCGATATTTTGCGTCCCGAATGCTTCTACAAAGATGCCCATTCCAAAATATTCAAAGCGGTAGTCGATCTGGCAATCAAACAGGAGCCGATCGACATGCACACCGTCACCGAACAGTTGCGCAAGAACGGGCAATTAGACGAAGTGGGTGGAGCATACTACATTACCATGCTGACAGCCAAGGTAGCTTCGGCAGCTCACGTGGAATTTCATGCCCGCATTATTGCCCAAAAATACCTTGCACGCGAACTGATACGGGTGTCGAGCGAGATTCAGGCAAAGGCTTTCGACGAACGGTCGGATGTGGACGACCTGATGCAGGAAGCCGAAGGAATGCTGTTTGAGGTATCGCAACACAACGTCAAAAAAGATGTTGTACAGATCAACCCGGTAATCGACGAAGCAATCAAACGTATTCAGGCCGCGGCCAATCGGCCCGAAGGTTTGAGTGGCGTTCAGACCGGATTCCACTCACTGGACAAAATAACATCGGGATGGCAACGTTCCGACCTTATTATCATTGCCGCCCGTCCGGCTATGGGTAAAACGGCGTTTGTACTCTCGATGGCCAAGAACATGGCCGTCGACTACAACACACCGGTAGCCATGTTTTCGCTCGAAATGTCGAACGTTCAGTTGGTAAACCGTTTGCTGATGAACGTTTGCGAAATCGAAGGTGAAAAAATCAAGAACGGACAGCTGGCGCCCTACGAATGGGAACAGCTCGACTACCGGCTCAAAAAGCTTATCGATGCTCCGATCTACCTCGACGATACCCCCAGTTTGTCGGTATTCGAACTCCGGACCAAAGCGCGCCGGTTGGTAAAGGAACACAATGTGAAGATTATGCTGATCGACTACCTGCAGTTGATGAATGCCAGCGGAATGAATTTCGGAAGCCGCGAGCAGGAGGTAAGCATGATTTCGCGTTCGTTAAAAGGATTATCAAAAGAGTTGGATATTCCGATCATTGCCCTTTCGCAGTTGAACCGTAGTGTGGAGGGACGTACCGGAAACGAAGGAAAACGTCCGCAGCTGTCGGACTTGCGTGAATCGGGAGCGATCGAGCAGGATGCGGATATGGTTTGCTTTATCCACCGTCCCGAATATTATAAAATAACGGAAGATTCTCAGGGAAATTCGTTACTGGGTATTGCCGAAATCATCATTGCAAAACACCGTAACGGTGCCACAGGCGACGTACAACTCCGTTTCAAAGGACAGTACGCCAAATTTGTAAACCGTGACGATGAAGATCAGGACGAATACAAGGGATTTGTTTCAAAGATCAGCAACGAGGAGTCGTTCAACCAGCAAGGTGCACCGGCTGCCATACCCGATTTTCCTAGCCCACCACCGTTTTTAAGCGGTTCGGGCAATGATGTTCCGTTCTGATGCCATGACACACACTTCAAAAAAAGAGCATTGTTTGTTACAAAACAATGCTCACTTCTTTAAATGCGAAGGTACGTTTCCGGCCGCTTTCGGTTTGTAGCACCAAATGACCGCTGGGCATTACATCCACTATGCTGGCCATAAAAGTTTCGTCTCCGGCTCTGTACTTATACAATCCGTCGCTACGATAAAGCGCTGCGATATACTCTTCGTCAAAGCAGCTCAACTCTTCGCGCAACAGTTTGATGTATAGCATGTAGATGCGTTTCACAATTCGTTTAAGCACATCTTCGCGATCATATGTCTTTCCTGTAATTTGCCTCAACGACACCGGATTGGGGGCATCTCCCTCAAATGTTCGCTGATTCACATTCAGCCCGATTCCGATGACCGAATACTGAATATTGCTACCGCACAAGTCGTTTTCGATCAGTATTCCGGCAATCTTCTGATCGTGCCAGTATATATCGTTGGGCCATTTGATACAAATATCGTCAGTCTCTTCTTTCAGCACCCCGACCACAGCCAGCGACACCATCTTGGACAGGACAAACTGCTGATTTGCTTCGATACTACTGGGAAAAAGCAACATGCTAAACAATAAATTCTTGGCATCTTCCGATTCCCACACATTGCCCTTCTGTCCACGTCCTTTCGTTTGAAAATCGGCACTCACCACCACCCCTTCCGACAGTTGCTCCCGACTCGAAGTCAGCAGTTCCCGCAGGTAGTTATTGGTTGAGACCGTTTCCCGAAGACGAATGATATTAAACATGCGCTCTTAATTTTTATCTCTTTAATTTCTCCTTTCAGAAGCATGGACTATAGTTGCTTCTTGAAACAATACAAATATAGAAATTATTGTTTCCTGTTATCACGTAAAAGATTATAACAAAATCAGAAATGAAGTTAAATGAAGATTTATGCAACTCGTGCCAAAAACATAATATCCTGATAATATGCGCAAAACAAACAGAACAAAAGTTATCTATATTCCCTTATACGCACATCGGAACATAAAAATGCATTATTCATTTTTTTAGATATTGACAAGCGCAGTTTCTTTCAATAAATTTGCCACAACAAATTCAAATCGTTCATACGAACGCATACTCACTCCTCAAAAAAACCAAATTATGGAACTAAGTGCAAGAAACCAACTGAAAGGAACAATCGTGGAGATCGTGAAAGGGGCTGTAATGGCCAAGGTAAAAGTGGATATCGGCGGGGGCAATGTAGTTTGCTCGCTTATTTCGGTCGACAGCGTGGATGAACTGAAGCTACAGACCGGCGATTCCGTCTATGCTATCGTAAAATCGACCGAAGTGATGATTGGAAAATAGCGCCTGATAATAGTTTGTTGCACAGCAACGATGCCGGGATAGATCATTCCGGCATCCCGATCATACATTTTTGTAGGATTCCGTCACAACATCTTACCATGAAGTATGATCGGTTACAGGACATGCACAAACAAACCACTATTATGAAGCCACATAACAAACACGCGACAGAAATGGCACGCAAATTGCATTCTATTGGGTGTACCGATTATTTTCTGTTGTTATGTCACTCCACAATGCCCTCCTCTTTATCCGCAATGTAAGCACAAATATGCCGTTGCGCAAAGCGTGCTACAAATGCCGTACAAAGTCCGATCTACTCGAACTGCTCCATAACGAGGGCATCGGGTTTACCGAAAACGAATTTGAAGAGGCGGTTACCATGTCGCTCTTTAAGTGCCAGAGCTACGACGAGGCCGATGACGTAAAACAAACGGAACTATGGTTTCACCTATTTACCTGATTTTATGACTACAAGCCAAATAAACGAAGCTACACAGCCGACCGACGATAGCATTGTGTTTTACGAACTGGAAAAGGTACGTTTCATACTAAAAGATGCTACCGGCCTCGATGTTGCCTATGCGTATCAGGATCTGGTATTCTCGGAACACGCGCTGTTTATCATTCAGTTCGACGGGACATCCGCTTCGCATTGGGACTGCTGGTTTAACAGTGACTGTCCCGACAGCAACCGGCACACCCTTTTCCGCTCTCTTACCACCTCTGCCGTGCTTAACGGCATCACGCTGCACTACAAAGGCAAATTTACCCTGTCGCAAGACGACGAAAAAGAGGAAATACAGCTCCACTTCGTCGAAGCCTGATCGATCGCATAAATCTTGTCTGCATCGGTTCCGGGCCATTATATACATAGCTCCATCACCGTGCGAAATCATTGTTATACAAAAAAACAGTTTGTATTGACTACTATTTGTTTAATTAAATATTTGTCTTATTTTTGAGACGAATTAATCTATTATCATTTCAAAAATACATATCCCATTTATTGTGTTTTCAGAGCAACAACCACGTGCTATGATATAGCAATGCCCGATAGTTTGACCCAAAATCTGGCACGAGCTAACTGCGCAAGCATAAGTCAGACCTTTTCGCCGTGAGCCGAAAGGCAACAGCAGTCAACCGATAGCCGCCGCCAACGGGCGAACATCTGTCACAGGTTTGAAACACCTATTCGCCAACGGGCGAAGGCTCCGGACAAGTATTACAACAGCGTCGCAGGATAGCGAACCCTATTTTCGGGAGTACAATTGAGAGTCGCCAACGAGCGAATGCTCCCTGCAACAGACAGAAAACCGTCGCCGTGAGGCGAGACCTGTTTTAGTTCACCGATCAAATAATCACAGAGAAATAGAGAGATTTTTTACACATGTTTCATTTTTAAATTAACCTATCATGGAAATCGAAACTTTGCATCTGACGCATCTGCAAAACGACGAGCACTACAATTTTATGCTCGAAGTAACACAACTGATCAACGACTTTACCCCCAAAGCGTTGAAAATTGAAAACGAGTACACACTGTTCCAACCGCTCGTTGCGGACGAAAAGACAGCCCTGCATCCCATTCAGGCCAGCGCCTTTACCGTAGAGGTAACCAAAGCCGACGAAGCCCGCGACACCCCTACCCTCGGCATTTTCAAAGTAACGGACGGATTGCTTCACCATTTCGACCCGGAGATAGCGCAGGCTGCCTACCGCATCAAGGTGGTGCTCGACAGCTTCCGCGGCATCACCCGGCTTCCTTATGCCAAACAGACCGCCGAAACCATCAAACTGATTGAAAACCTGAAAGGCCCGCTGGCTGCCGATGTTACCAAGGCCGGCCTCACCCCGTGGGTTGCCGAAATTGAGGCAAAAAACAACGCTTTTATAAACATTATTGGCAATCGTTACGACGAGCTCGACAGCCGCACCGACCTGCGGATGAAGGATGTGCGTATGAAGACCGACGACACCTACCGGACTATCGTCAAACGGATCGATGCCTTGATGGTGGTAGAGGGCGAGGCAGCTTACGCTCCGTTTGTAAACAAGCTAAACCTCCGCATCGACAGCTACAATGCCAGCATCGCAAAGCGAGCTGCACTGAATGCCAAAAAGGCGGATGAGGAAAAAAAAGCATAATACATGCAAAACCACAGCCGAATCTCCGAAAGGGGATTCGGTTTGAAAACAATCTATTAATATGCTATCTGGAGAAGAACAATTTGCTGTAAATCGAGAAATCACACAATTGGAAGATAATGGATATGCTTATTTTAATGAAAATAAATATCCTGACGCAATCACAATATTCGAGCAAATATTTAATATCTGCAAAGGAAAAAATATTGATCCTGACAAAGAAATCTATCTTAAATTGGGCATTGCTTATGAAAAAACAGAACAACCTTTGATGTCGAAAAAAAACTTTGCTAAATATGTTTATAATACGATCAATACAAATCTTGGACATCCAAACACTCATTTATTTTCATACCGTACAATAAATCAACACCTGCTTCAAGATCTAATCTTGTCTGAAGTCACTGTAAGCAATCCGGCAACATTCAATGATCCTTTTGACACGCCACTCTATCTATATCTTTCTTCTACGGGAAATATAGACAAGAATGACGATTCATTGCCAGAAGGACTGGTTGCAATGCTAAAAAAAATTTGCGTTCGTTCTTTTGTCGGAGATCACACTAATTTTTGCAATGATTTCGATCAACTAGCTGACCACATCAACAATCAGTCTTCAATACAAAAACCTCAAATAAGGCGCGAATTTTACAATAATATCTTGATGTGGTCTCATTATGCCGATAGTCATAGAGGAATTTGCATTGAATATAGTATGAGCGACCTTAACTCTATAGAAGATAAATCAATTATTACTCAATTTGTAAAAGTCAATTACGAACCTCACAATGTCGCACTAAAAGGATCCCGATTTTTAGATTACAGACACGGTTTTATTGATAAACATAAAGATTGGAAATATGAGAGTGAAATTCGATTAATTTACTTCAACCCGAATAATGAAGAATTGCATATAGGATTACCCCTAAGCAATGATTCCAAAATTGCTGCGATTTATTTCGGATTGAGATGTTCGGACAAAGACAAAAAATTAATCAAAACCATTCTCAAGGATCAAGATATACAATTTTACCAAATGAGACACAATCCTCAAAACATGTATCAGCCTATCGCTGAAATTGACACATCAGGCATGTAAAGACTAATTCCAAAAAGAAAATAAGCATGAGCTCTTCAACAGACATCTACCCCAAACCCCTAAAGGGGCTTTAATCTGTTGTCGTCAATTGTTCTTGTTAATTGGTTTTTATCTTTTCTCAGAATGGGTTCAAATCATTCTATTTTCACAGCCCAAAGTCCCCTCAAGGGGATTTAGGGGTCATCAGCAAAAAACCATTGTCACCGGCCAAACAACCCACACCTATCCAAATATTTTTTTATCTCGGTAGCCACCAACCGGGCGGCATAGCCGTTCCAGTGGGTATCGTCGGGATGGTAGAGTAGCGCTCCGTTGCGGCGTTCGCGGTTATACAGCGGCAAAATATTGAGGGTACGGATACCGAGTGGATGCAATGCCGAGTCGAGCCGGAATAACAAGTCGGGCTGCGACGGGAATGGTACCAGATCGTAATAAACCGTCTCTTTATTGGGCATCGGCAAAAAGAGGAAATCGATCTTCTGCGCGTCGCAATACTGTTTGTACGAAGTAATAACACGGGTCACCGACTTCAGGCGGGCATCGGCTTTGGCCAACGATTTTTTGCCCTGCAAAAACAACATGCGGTGATCGACCGGCGACACCAATCCGGAGCCCTGTTGTTTATTGATGCGCGCCTGCGCCCAGCGAATATCGTAAAAGCGGGTAAGACGGTCGTAAAAAGCATCGAAACCTGTCAACCCGTAGAGCTTGCGTTTCACATTATACGACGCGGTGTTCATATCGAACGGACGGCTCAAATGACCCGTCACCGGTTTGGGAACGTTGCGTTCCACCATCGAGAATATCAGCAGTTTCGGTTTGTGCATAATGCCGTTTTGCATCAGAAAAACCATATCGTCGAGCGTAGCCGGAGCCATGTTGTAAATTTTCAACCGGTGGCCCGTCATGGCGGTTAGCTGAGCCGTCAGTGTCTGATCCTGACTCAGTCCGGTACCGGCCACAAACGAATCGCCGACAATCAGCACATCCGGGTCGGCAATAAACCGGTCGTTCCGAAAGCCCCACTCATCCGTTTTCCACTCCACCCGTTTCTCTACGGCACGAGCCGTGTGGTGGCCCAGATCGCCCTGCTCCGTCATTTCGAGTGTAATATTGGGATAAAATGGACCCACACGTGGAATCTGGCTCGAATAACGCAAGCTCTCCCACAGACGGTAGGTAAAGAAATTGGGCGGCAAAATAAAAGCCTCCAGTATCCATACAAAGAGTATCGGCGAAGCAAACAACACGAATCGCTTCAAAAATCGTTTCATTTGTGGCTGCATCATACCTCTCAGAATTGAAAATAAATAAATTGCTGGCCGCTTCCTTTGAACAGAATAATCACAATAAAAACAGCGTAATAGAGGCTCCAGCGCCACACTTTGTGCGAATTGGTTGCCACTCCACCCAGCGCGTAGGGATACTCCCTACCCCGCCACTCGACAGCGAAAAAGAATACCACAAATACCACCGTCAGCCAGGGCCACACCTGCGGCAACGTAAACAACGACGCATTGAATATACCGCCCAGATAAGAAAAAGCATGGCTCATATCTTCGGCCCGGAAAAAGATCCAGGCAAAAACAGCCAATGCAAACGTCAGCAACATTTCGCCAGCCTCGCGCCACGAAGGCAGGGCTCTTCCCTTGGCCACAATATCGATATGGTTTCGGTTCATTTTGAACACCACCAGCGGCATCATAAACAGCGCATTGAGCGCACCCCAGACGACAAACGTCCAGTTGGCACCGTGCCAGAAACCGCTCACCACAAAAATGATAAAGGTGTTGCGAATCTTCATCCACATGCCACCCCGGCTTCCGCCCAGCGGAATGTAGAGATAGTCGCGAAACCATGACGAAAGGGAGATATGCCAGCGGCGCCAGAACTCGGCCATATCGCGCGAAAAATAGGGATAGGCAAAGTTGCGCAACAGTTCGAAACCCAACAGGCGCGCCGTACCTAATGCGATATCGGTGTATCCCGAGAAGTCGCCATAAATCTGAATCGCAAACAAAACGGCACCCACCACCAGCGTACTACCCGAATAGGCTTCGGAGTGAGTAAAAATCTGATTGGCATACTGCGCGCAGTTATCGGCAATCACCATCTTCTTGAACAATCCCCACAAAATCTGTTTCAGTCCGTCCACGGCACGGTCGTAGTTGAATTCACGCGGCCGCGACACCTGCGGCAAAAGGTGCGTCGCCCGTTCGATAGGCCCTGCAATCAGCAACGGAAAGAAGGAGACAAACAACGAATAGTTTACCAGATTACGCGTAGGCCTGAGCCGGTCGTTGTAGATATCGAAAATATAGGAAAGTCCGTGAAAAGTGTAGAACGAGATGCCCACGGGGAGAATAATGTTGAGCGAAGATATCTCGGTAGCAAATCCGACGGTATGCAATAACCCGGACAACGAGTCGGCAAAAAAATTGTAATATTTGAAGAAACCCAGCGAACCGATGTTGAGGGCAACACCCAACCACAACCAGAGCTTCTTTTCCTGCGGATTGGAAGCGTGGTAAATCAACAATCCGGACAGATAGCACAAAAAAGTAGATCCTGCCAACAGCAACAGAAAACGTATATCCCAGCAACCGTAAAAATAGTAACTGGCAATCAGCAGCAACCAATTCTGAGCTTTCAGCGACCTACGCGCCGGAAACCAGTAAAGAAAGAAAACAATGCAGAAAAAGAACGCAAAGTCTATCGAGTTAAAAAGCATAAATCCACCGGATCTGAATTAAACGGAAAAAAGCACCACTCCCATAGCGGTAAGCGATGCTTTTTGTATCTTATAGTATGCAATTAGTCCAAAACAGTTACCCAGCCGTGTGTATCGGCTTCGTCACCATATTGGATGGCACGCAAATGTTCGTACAGTTTCGTCGAGATCGGACCCGGAGTTCCGTCCTTGGAAATAACGTACGATGCGTTGTTATCGATATCGTCGATACGCGAAATCGGACTGATAACAGCTGCAGTTCCACATTGTCCGGCCTCTTCGAATGTAGCCAGCTCCTCTTCGGGAATCTGACGACGTTCTACCGTCATTCCGAAGTCTTCGGCCAGCTGCATCAGGCTTTTATTGGTAATGGAAGGAAGTATCGAGGTCGATTTCGGAGTGATATAGGTATTGTTTTTGATACCGAAGAAGTTGGCAGGGCCGCATTCGTCCACATATTTCTTTTCCTTGGCATCCAGATACAAAACTGACGAATAACCCATAGAGTGCGCTTTTTCGCCGGCAACGAGGCTGGCTGCATAGTTACCACCCACTTTGAAAGTACCGGTTCCAAGAGGAGCCGCACGGTCGAACTGGCGCAGGATAACCACCGGAGTAGTCTGAAAACCACCCTTGAAATAGGGTCCTACCGGAGTGACGAAAATAAGAAAAAGGTATTCATCAGCCGGTTTAACACCAACCTGAGGACTGGTTCCGATGAGCAACGGGCGGATATAAAGCGAAGCCCCGCTTTCGTATGGCGGAACAAAGCGTTCATTCAATTTCACTGCACGTTTCACGGCTTCTTCGAACTTATCGATAGGCAATTTTGCCATCAGAATACCATCCGATGTCGATTGCAAACGTTTTGCATTCTCTTCAACACGAAAAATCCGAATCTTTCCGTCCTTGCCTCTGAATGCTTTTAAACCCTCGAATGCCTCTTGTCCGTAGTGCAGACAAGTAGCTGCCATGTGTAACGAAATAGTAGTGTCGGTAGTTTCTTCAATCTCTCCCCATTGACCATTTTTATACCAGCAACGAATGTTATAATCCGTTGGCAAATAACCAAATGAGAGATCCGACCAATTAATTGAATCCATAGTTATATTTGTACTGAAAATTTTTCTTACAAAGGTACCATTTATTTGGCTTACAGCAATGAAAAAACGGATTAATTCACAAAAAAAGCAAAGAACAAAACACTTACCACCAAAGCATTCGTTTTTATAAAATATTTCCATAGCCACATGGTGCATCCGCTAAAAAAAGAATTATTTTTGCAAAAGACACGACAGGTTTTGCGGCGAAAGATTCCTTATTGATTTTCAACTACCTTTCACTTCAACTCACGTCAATCAATCATACACCAACGGATAAAATTTGCCCTCTGTCGATTTATCCTAACAATTGAATTATGCAACGACATTCAATTATCATTTTGACATTTCTCTTTTTCACTCTTTCCATCCACGCTCAAACCATTGCCGAAGGACAAATCCTGTTGAATAATCAACGATACTCCGAAGCATCGCATATCTTCTCTGCCATTTTAAAAAAGAGGCCATACGACGGCGCCGCCAATTATGGATACGGGCAATGTGAGAGTAAACTCGGCAACAAAGAGGAAGCAATCAAGGCTTTGCAAATAGCCGTAAACAAAAGAATCGGTGGAGCCTGCCCTCTTTTAAGCGAACTGTATTATGAACAATATTATTTCGACGAAGCGGTTTCGACTATCGAGAAGGGGCTGACACTGGCAAAAACGAACCCTGCCGAAACAGCCAAACTCAATAAGCTATTGATCAAAGCAAAAATCGGGGCTCAGCTGATGCAGCACGTCGAAGCCATAACGATAGTAGACAGCCTGCAGACGGCGAAAAACGATTTCTACAAATACTACTCCATGGGCAAAGATCTGGGGTCTGTTATACCTACCAAACAGATTCACAAGGGTGCACCGGAAGGTGCCTTGGCCTACCGTTCGCAACGCGGCGACAGAGTTATCTTTGCCGACAGCCTCAAACATCGGTTGGGATTGTACGGCACCTTTCAGATGATCGACTCCTGGAGCGACCCCACCCCGCTGAGTGACATTGTAAACAGCACGGGGAACATCATCAACTATCCCTTCGTATCATCTGACGGGGTTACCCTCTATTTTGCAGCGCAGGGCGCTAATTCGGTAGGAGGTTACGATCTTTTCATCACCCGGTTCAATTCGAAGGACAACAACTACTATGCCCCGCAAAACATGGGATTCCCCTTCAATTCCACCGCAAACGACTACCTGATGGTGGTCGACGAGATTAACAATGTGGGTTGGTTTGCCACCGACCGTAACCAGCCCGAAGGCAAAGTAATGATATACAAATACCTGACCAATCCGGAAAAACGGCTGATACAGACGACCGATAGCGATTATCTGCGACTTGCGGCACAACTGAAAAGCTACCGGAAAGGAAAAAATGTCAAAACGACGGTTCGCAATATTCCGGAACCGGAATCGGTTGTTTCGGCCAAACCTGCCATGAAGTTTCAGATCAACGACACCATTTTCTACACGTCGATCGGTCAATTTAAAAGCGAAGCAGCCCGTACATTGTATCAGCAAGCCGACTCACTGGAAAAAGAGCGGCAACAGATGCAAAACGAACTAAACAAACAGCGTACACTCTACGCGAATGCCGAATCGGCAGAAGACAAAGCCAAGATTCAACCCGAAATATTACGCCTCGAACAACTGGCAAACGGATTGCTGGGCAAACCGCAGAAGATCTACTTACAGGCCCGCTTAACCGAACTTGAAACGCTGAAAGCAAAACAATAAATCCGGAATGGAATTCACCTCCAGAGTCACATCGTACATCAAAACTCACAACCTTTGCCCTGATAGAGCCAAATTGATTGTGGGTGTCAGCGGAGGCGCCGATTCGGTAGCATTGCTTCATTTTTTGCACCACGCAGGTTATCAATGTCTGGTTGCCCACTGCAATTTTCATCTCAGAGGCAACGATTCCGACGACGACGAGGAGTTTGTAAAAACATTGGCTGCGCAATGGCGACTGCCTTTTTTCAGCATCGGATTCGATACCAACTCGGTAGCTAAAACCAAGGGCATATCAATTGAGATGGCAGCACGGGAACTCCGCTACGAATGGTTTGCATCGTTAATGGCAGAACAAAAAGCGGCAGCTATTGCCGTGGCACATCACTTAGACGACTCCATCGAGACCTTCTTTATCAACCTTTCACGGGGAACGGGTTTACGGGGTTTGGTCGGCATCGCACCGCAGCAGGGCAACATCATCAGGCCGTTCCTATCTGTTTCCAGAACTGAAATAGACAATTATCTGTCTGTTAATTCATTAAAGCATCGAACAGACAAGTCAAATTTCGATCAGCTGATTATTCGCAACAAGATACGGCACACATTATTACCTGTGTTCGAGTCGTTCAATCCCTCTTTCCGGCAAATAATGGAGGAGAATTTTACCCGTTTGGGAGAGCTCAACAACGTAACGAATAGTCTGATTGATGCATTTCGGAAAACAGCAGTCGTTACCCACAACGGTTATTGGTCTGTCGCTATCGATCAGTTGAAAGAGCAACAACCGAACATCCATTTTTATCTGTTCGAGCTGTTGAACCCGTACCATTTTAATGATGCCACGGTCAGCAACATCCTTGCAAACCTTGACGGAGAATCGGGGCGGCAATATTTTTCGGCAACACACCGGGTCGTAAAAGACCGGAATCACCTGCTCATATCTCCGCTAATGCCGGTTGACGAGACCGAATATATCATTCCGTCCGGAACATCGTCCGTCGAAACGCCAATCAGACTAACCTTGTCGGAGCCATTGGATGCCAACGGTTTCATTCTCGAAAAACAAAAAGAGATCGCTTGTCTCGATTTCGACAAACTGTCGTTTCCGCTCGAAATAAGACATCCAAAAGAGGGCGATTATTTTTATCCGTTCGGAAACCGGGGTAAAAAGAAATTGAGCGATTTTTTTATCGATCACAAATGGAATTTGCTCCAAAAAGAGAGTTGCTGGCTGTTAACTTCTGACAAACAAATTGTTTGGATTATCGGACATCGGCCCGACAATCGTTTCAAAGTGGACTCTGACACAAAAAAAATATTAAAAATCAGTTTTTTCCGAAATCTTGCGTGATTTCTAAAAAAGATGTATCTTTGCAACGCAAAACTTCACGAACTACTTCGTCTTTTGTACCTATCATTTGCAATAATCCCTTATTTATTTATAACAACACTCCGATTCTGAATAAAGAATCCGATCATAAGAATTTTTCGTGCTTAACGCGAAACCCACTACCAAAAACAATATGTATAATATTCTAGAACTGCGAGAGAAAGATCTTGCTGATTTGAAGGCCATTGCCAATGAAATGAAGATTAAACGCTTTGAATCGTTGTCAAAAGATGAACTTGTTTACAGAATTCTCGATGAGCAAGCAATTACAAGAGCCGCTGAAAAGAAAACCGAAACAAGTGACATTGATGATGCAAAAAAGCGAAGAACCCGCATGAAAAGCAACAATAAACCGGTTGCCGGCAGTAGTGGAGATTCTCAAAAACCATCGCAAAACACATCTTCTTCTCCAAAGAAAGACACAAACGGAGCCGCACCTTCCAAGCAGGAATCCTCTAAAGAAGCTCCATTCTCTCAAAATCAAAAACCCAGACAGCAGAAAGGCAAACAACAACCCAAACAGGAGAATGCCAAACCTTTGACTGTTACCCCAAAACAACCGGTTCCTGACACATCGGAAATAGTGATTGAAAGTACAGCCGACGAAACGGAACCGATCATCGCTCCTGAAGTACAGGTTATACCGGAAGTTCAGGCTATTGAGGCTCCCGTAGTAAATCAACCTCAGCCGAATAAACCGCAACGGCCACAAAACAACAACAACAATTCAAATCAGAATAATTACCAGAACAATCAGGGTCAGGGTAATCAGAAAAGACAGAATAACGAACCGGCCGAAAAACCATATGAGTTTGAAGGTATTCTGACCGGTTCCGGAGTATTTGAGCCGATGCAGGATGGCTATGGTTTCCTGCGCTCACCGGACTACAACTACTTCACCTCTCCCGACGACATTTACGTGTCTCAATCACAGATCAAACTGTTTGGTCTGAAAAAAGGTGACACCGTAGAGGGAGCTATTCGTCCTCCGAAAGAGGGGGAAAAATATTTTCCGCTCATTAAGGTAACAAAAATCAACGGCCGTTCGCCCGAATTTGTGCGCGATCGCCTTGCTTTCGACCACCTCACCCCTCTTTTCCCTGACGAAAAATTCAATCTGACCACCGGCAAACACGATCCGCTTTCGGTTCGCGTAGTAGATCTCTTCTCCCCTATCGGCAAAGGACAACGCGGTTTGATCGTGGCTCAGCCCAAAACAGGTAAAACCATCTTATTAAAAGATATTGCCAACGCTATTTCGGCCAACCATCCGGAAGTGTACATGATTATATTGCTGATCGATGAACGTCCTGAAGAGGTAACCGACATGGAACGCAGCGTAAATGCCGAAGTTATCGCATCTACCTTCGACGAACCGGCAGAACGCCACGTAAAAGTGGCCGACATCGTACTGGAAAAAGCAAAACGTCTGGTAGAATGTGGTCACGACGTTGTTATTCTGCTCGACTCCATCACACGTCTGGCCCGCGCCTACAACACGGTTGCCCCGGCATCGGGAAAAGTATTGTCCGGTGGTGTGGATGCCAATGCACTTCATAAACCGAAACGTTTCTTCGGTGCTGCCCGTAATATCGAACACGGAGGCAGCCTCACCATCATCGCAACCGCTTTGACGGAAACCGGCTCAAAAATGGACGATGTAATCTTTGAAGAGTTCAAAGGTACCGGCAACATGGAGCTACAGCTCGATCGTAAGCTATCGAACAAGCGTATTTTCCCGGCCGTGGACATCATGTCATCAAGCACACGCCGCGACGATTTGTTGCATGATCCGGAAACACTTAACCGCATGTGGGTACTTCGCAAATATCTGTCGGATATGAATCCGGTGGAAGCGATGGAATTTTTCAAAGAACGCCTTGAGCGCACCGAATCCAACGAAGAATTTCTGGCAACCATGAACGGATAATTGCCGACACGAATAATTTCACTTTACAACAGAGCATACAGACGTTTTTCGTCTTATGCTCTGTTCTTGTATAAAGGCCAATGTCACTACCTTACAACGATTACTCAACACGACTGCGGGAGATTCTCGGAACGCGGATTCAGAAAATTTCCATCAATGCCGGATTTACCTGTCCGAACCGTGATGGAAAAGTAGGGACCGGAGGATGTACCTATTGCAACAATCAAACCTTCAATCCCGATTATTGCCTGCACGAGAATAGCGTGACTCAACAAATTGCCGAGGGTATCGCATTTTTCAGAAAAAAGCATGACGAACAAAAACACCTCGCCTATTTTCAGGCATATACAAATACATACGGCGACATTGCACATTTGATCGGTCTATACGAGGAGGCGTTGAGCTATCCGGATATCATCGGATTGGTAATAGGCACCCGCCCCGATTGTATCAACGATGAGCTGCTGGATTATTTTGAGGAACTTTCCCGCAAAAGCTACGTCATGATTGAATACGGCGTAGAATCGACCTGTGATGAAACGCTGAAAGCCATCAACCGCGGACACGACTTCGCAACGGCGCAACGAGCCATCCGGGCAACCGCGCAACGGGGCATCCATACCGCAGCGCATCTTATTCTCGGCCTGCCCGGTGAAGATCACGCTACCCTCTTGTCACATGCGCATCAACTGTCGGAGTTACCGCTTACAGCCATCAAGCTACACCAGCTTCAACTTATTAAAGGCACAGTAATGGCACAACAGTTTGCGATGCATCCCGAACAATTCCGACTATTCTCCGCAGATGAATATATCGACCTGTGCATCGATTTTCTGGAACTATTGAATCCTGACATCTCCGTCGAACGATTTACATCCCAATCTCCCTCACACCTGTTGATCGCACCCGCTTGGAAAATAAAGAATTACGAATTCGTCGTGAAACTTCAGCGGCGTATGATTGAACGAAATACGTTGCAGGGGCGATTGTACAACCCTGGGGCTTAGGCATCCGTTTCGGCACAAAAAAAACCGACAAGAGCGAATCCGTCGGTTTCGGTATCAAAGTCATCTTGACTTTTTATTTTTGGCCTCCCACTATTGACTTACATCTTTAGGGTTTTTCTTACGGTTAATCTCATCGCGCCAACGAGCCGCCTCTTCATACTGTTCGTTAGCGACAGCGTGTTGCAACCTACGTTCCAACTCTTCAAGCGAAGGATCTTCGTCGTCCGCTTCATCCGCCTCCGACTCTTTCTCCTCTTCATCTATCGAAATGGCATACAGATCAAAGAGCTGCCGATCAATAAATATAGGACTGGAAGCCCGGATAGCCAGTGCAACCGCATCGGATGTACGCGCATCGATGGTAAGGGTCTTCTCATTACTCAACAACAGCAGTTCCGAATAAAAAATTCCCTTTTCAAAGTGATGTATATTGACCTCGATCAGTTCGACCTGAAACCCGGACAAAGCGCTAAGCATCAGGTCATGAGTCATCGGACGCGGCGTTTTAATATTTTGCAGCTGTAATGCGATCGACTCGGCCTCCGCATGTCCGATAATAACCGTTATGCGACGTTTACGGCTCTCGTCACCCAATACCAGTGCATATGTATTTTTCTGCGTTTTGCTGCTTATCAAACCCTGTATGGTCAATTTAATACGCGAACTCATAATTTCATGTTGAAAGTTTAAGCAAACATACTATTTTTTTCGCCTACTTCTGATAGTGCACCGACTATTTTTAATAGCAGACAAAAAAACCGGCAGTTTCGCAACGAAAACTGCCGGTTGAAATGAATTAAAATGGTTATCCGCAAAGCGTACAAGTAATAGATGGCATTGAGAATTCAATATTACCGTCTGCTTTAGCTGACGGTGGAAGCAATAGGTATTTCTACGGGGCTTTAGCCCAACTGCCATTCGGCTAAAGCCGTATCGGATTACAGAGCAGCTATCCGTCGGTTGAAACCGACGGCAATAATGTACATTATCCGGGATCCACCGTTTGCTTAGGACATCTTGCTTATAATCATATAGATGTATTCCAGATTCTTATTTTTCGTTTCGCTTTTGAACGTTGTAATAAATCTTCATCTGATTGGCAAGTATCTTGGTAAAACCCTTTACATCGTCGGCACTCCATGCGCGGTTCACTTCGCCGTATTCGCCAAAATCGGTTTTCATCAGGTCGAATGAACTTTCGATGCCAATTAAAGTATAACTATATGGACGCAGCTGCATTTTGACCGTTCCCGAAACATTTTGCTGCGTGCTGGCAAGAAACTGTTCCATATCGCGCATCACAGGTTCCAGGTATTGAGCCTCGTGCAGAAACATGCCGTACCAGGTTCCCAACTGGTCTTTCCAGTATTGTTGCCATTTGGTAAGCGTATGTTTTTCAAGCATTTTATGTGCATTGATTATCAACAAAGCTCCGGCGGCTTCAAAACCGACACGCCCTTTGATACCGATAATGGTATCACCGATATGCATATCGCGCCCGATGCCGTAAGCTGCACCGGCGGCCTCTACCGCACGAATAGCGGCAATTTTGTCGTCATAAGCCACGCCATTTACACCGCAAATTTCACCTTTACAAAAATCGATGGTAAGCAATTCTCCTTCGTGTTTGGTAATCTGGCTCGGATATGCCTCTTCGGGCAGTGTCTGATCCGATTTCAGCGTCTCTTTTCCTCCCACGCTGGTTCCCCACAATCCTTTATTGATCGAGTATTCCATTTTTGCGAAATCTGCCACATACCCGTGTTCTTTCAGGTAGTTGATCTCGTATTCGCGGGTCAATGTCATGTCGCGGGTCGGAGTAATAATCTCTATTTCGGGAGCCAGCACCTGAAAGGTGAGGTCGAAACGAACCTGATCGTTACCGGCGCCGGTACTTCCATGAGCAACATATTTGGCTCCGATTTTTTTTGCATACTCGATAATGGCAATAGCCTGAAAAATACGTTCCGAGCTGACAGAAATCGGATAGGTCCCGTTGCGGAGCACATTACCGAAAACCATGTATTTGATGCTCTTTTCATAGTACTCTTTCGTAACATCAAGCGAAGCATGAGTTGCAGCACCCAGTTTGAATGCACGTGCTTCAATATTTTTCAACTCTTCGTCCGAAAATCCACCGGTATTTGCAATTGCCGTATGAACTTCGTACCCCTTTTCAACCGATAAATATTTGGCACAGAACGAAGTATCCAAGCCTCCGCTAAATGCCAAAACCACTTTTTCTTTCATGTATAATCTTTTTATATCTTACCCCCGCAAGCGAAAGATAATTGTTATTTTGCTGATTTTACTTTGACAATCTGTTTGTCATCCTTCTTTTTCGGCTTCGGAAAAAGCTGAGAAAAAACTTTTTTCCACGCGCTTTGCTGTTTTTTATCGGGTGTATGCTCTTCCGGATCGTACAACATTCCGGTACAAAGACACATGCGGTAATTATTGCGTTTCAGAATATCAAAATTGACACAAGCTTCACACCCTTTCCAAAACGCGTCATCATGAGTCAACTCCGAAAAAGTAACCGGCCGGTAACCCAGCTCGGAATTAATTTTCATAACAGCCAAACCAGTGGTCAATCCGAATAATTTTGCATTGGGAAATTTCTCCCTCGACAAATCGAACGATCTCTTTTTAATTGCTTTAGCCAATCCCTGACCACGAAATTTTTCGACAACAATAAGTCCCGAATTAGCAACAAATTGTTTATCTCCCCAACTTTCGATATAACAAAAACCGGCAAATTCATTTCCTTCAGCCAATGCTATGATAGCCTTTCCCTCCAGAATTTTCTTTTCTATGTATTCGGGGGACCGTTTTGCAATACCTGTTCCTCGTTTTGCTGCTGCCGCACTAATAGTGTCCAAAATGGTATTTACATATTCCAAATGGCTCTTATTGGCAACCTCAATTTCAATTTTTGCTCCTTCTGACATTTTATAGTATACATTTATAAAAATAAAACTTGATGATAGGCAGCCACAGGCTACACTCTACGAATCAACAAATGCTTTTTTACATTGTTTTTTCTGCTTTTATTTCGGGAAAAAGTTCACTCAACAACGAAATTACATCTCTCCGCGATGATTTTTCATTGATTGCCAGAAAAATCGTATCATCTCCCGCAATAGTACCCAGTATCCGGCTATCGGCATAATTGTCGATACTCCAGGCCAACGCACTTGCAAAACCGGGACTTGTCTTAATTACGCCCATCGTTCCGGTAAAATCGATAGAGATGATCCCTCCGGGAATGCGGTTCGTCGTTTTCGAACTGCTCTTGACACGACCATACTCCACAACTTTGCTCGAAAGTGAATAGCGATAGCCGTTCACCGTCGGAATTTTTGCGACTTTCAATTGCTTAAGATCACGGGACAATGTAGCCTGAGTCAAATCGAAGCCACTTGTTTTCAAAACATTAAGCAGTTCATCCTGACTACTAATATTAAAAGAAACAATAATTTCTTTGATTTTGTCTAAACGGTCTTTCTTTCCCATTGTGAATTTTTATTCATTTATGGCTGCAAAATTATACATAATAAATGAGTAAAGCAAGCGCTTTTATGAGATTCAAACGATATTTTGCAAAGTTTTACAATAGCCCCTTTTCTGCGTTTATTTTTACTATTTTCAAAAAATATAGTTCTATGTATTACATAGTACTATATTTTATATTATCTTTGCATCAAAAATAGAAACAAGATGAATGCTGAAAATGTAAAATCACAAATGCGTAAGGGAATTCTGGAATATTGCATTCTGCTGCTTCTGGACAAAAAACCCTCGTATGCCCCGGATATAATCGCTTCGCTGAAAGAGGCTCAAATCATTGTGGTTGAAGGCACGCTCTACCCGCTTCTGACGCGGCTTAAAAACAGCGATCTTTTGTCATATCAATGGGAAGAATCGAGTCAGGGGCCACCCCGCAAGTATTATTCCCTGACCGAACAAGGACGAATTTTTCTGGGTGAACTTGAAAAAGCATGGGATGAACTGACGGACACCATTAATTCCATCCGGAATCAAAGCAAAAGCTGAAATACAAACTAAATTTGTAAAAAAACACAAAGCAGGAAGAACGTTTCCAAAACATTAAATCATTATGAAAAAGACGATTACAATCAATCTGAACTGTACTGTTTTTCAAATTGACGAAGATGCATACCAGACATTGAACGAATATCTGAATGCCGTTTCGCAACATCTACAGGAAGATGATGAACAAAACGAGATCATAAACGATATTGAAGCCCGCATCGCCGAGTTGTTTACCGAACGGCTTCACAAATCGGGTCAGGTAGTAACCATCGGTTTAGTCGAAGAGATCATCTCCATCATGGGACATCCGTCCGATTACGGTGACGAAAACGAAACGACTACCGAAAAGGGAGCCAAAGAGCCGGAAGGAAAATACAGATCAACATCCAAACGCATTTACAGAGACCCCGAAAAAGCCATATTGGGAGGAGTTCTGAGCGGTTTTGCCATCTACCTGAACATGGACGTGGTATGGCTCCGCATTATTTTTGCGCTTCTGGTGATCTTTGGAGTCGGAACCATTATTCCTATTTATCTTGTACTTTGGCTGGTAATTCCCAAGGCCGAAACTACCGCACAACGCATGGAAATGCACGGAATTGACGTGACGATAGAGAATATCAAAGCCGAAGCCAACAAAGTGAAAGAACGGTTTCAGGAGTATGTGAAACCCGAAAATATTGATAAAAAAAAAGACCAAATCAAAGCAAATGCCAGTAAAATAGGTAACTATGTTAATTCTAAAGATTTTCAGCATAATGTACATGATGTTGCCAACACTTCTACAAGGGTGGCTCATGGATTCTTTAAAGGAGTTTTCGCTTTCATTGCAGGGGTTGTCGGCCTGGCAGGGGCCATTATCGTTATTGGACTGGTTATTGCGTTAATTCTCTCATTGATACAGCCGAACTGGTTTTTCATCCACTTCCCGGACGAAGCCGTTGGCTCCTATTTTCTGACAACAGGTAACATAGCCATGGTACTTGTGGCTCTACTACTACTCATCGGAGTGCCGGTGTTTCTGCTATTCTACATTGCCATTAACATACTGTCTGGTGATATGCATCTCTCTTCCACCTCAAAGTGGGTTGCTTTGCTGTTGTGGCTTGCCGGGCTGTTTTTATTGGTTAGCCTCAGTTCGCAATTTGCCTATCTGCATTGGTTCTCCTGGTTATAATTGCAAACGATACGATAACAAAAACAAGGCTGCCTCTTGTAAAAGAGACAGCCTTGTTTAGTTTATTATTCTCCGGCTACTTTAGGTATCCGGCTTCGCGGTAATATTTCTCGGCACCGGGATGAAGCGGCACACCGAAATTCTGCCAGACGGTTTTCGGATCATAGGTGTAAATCCGGATAAACCATTTCAAGGCACCGTGATTTGCATCAATAGCTTTCGCTACATCATAAGCCGCTTGTTCGGGCGTATCGTCGCGTGCAAAAACAGCTTCGCCGGAGCGCCCCAGCGTTTTAAAACGACGGTTAACACCTTTAAGTAAACCGTAATGCACTTCCACCATCTCGGCATCTTCGTTTTGTTGGGCTATCTGCTTCAGCAGCTCTTCGGGCAATTCCATAAAATAGAGATCGAACTTTTGGCTCAGGGTTGTCCATGAAGAGGATTCGGGATTAAGAGCCGGGCTTGCCAAAAAGCCGGCTACCAGATCGAAATTACCTTTGAGAGCCTCATCCATGCTCACTCCTGTCTTCCCACCCCATGCCTTGATGTCGTCCGTCGTGATGCCGTAATAATTAAGAATCGTCATCATATTGGCATCGACACCCATAATCCGCACCGGCAAATGCTGTTGTTTGATCCGGTTAAAATCTTTTATGCCCGATTCTTTTCGCACGGCAATCAGATAATAAAAGGGATCTTCGAGCTTTGCAATCAAACGAAGGTTTTTATAGGCCTCTTTGGCTCCGCTACCCCGATATGCCGAACTCAACATGGCACTGGATGTTAATCCGAAATCGACACGCGCATTGAGACGAACATTGACTCCATCTTCCAGATTCGCTTCATCCAATGGCGGCGGATAATCGTGCTTAGAGACTAATCGCGGGCCATACGACCGGTTGCAATTGCGGCAAATAATAACCGAATAACCATACGGTTTCATCGATTCCTGCACAAAATTGCCCAGTTCGCCCCACGGACAGCCACTGTCACACGCCCCGGCAATCACCGGACGCTTAACATCCCATCCCGTTTTGCCAACATCAATGGTCTCTTGCGCATGAACAGCAGCAAAGGGGCACATCGTTGCCAGCCATAAAAGCGTGACAGAAATTAATTGCGCTGTTTTTATCATCTGTTCTATCAGTTATAAATCAATTAAAAACAGGAACAGGCACCGCTGCCGGTAACGACTCTGCCGGTTTTCCAAAAGCAGTAAATTCGATAACACCCAATGGAGTCGTTCTGGGCCAATTAGTTACGGTAAGCCGCACAAACCGACACTTTACCGGAGAGATTTCGTCGAAAATAGTATTGCGTGAAACCGTATTGTTTGTACGGTCGAGTGCTGTGACATATTTCTTACCATCCAACGATACTTCAATTTTGTATTGATAAACATCCGGAGCCTGGCTCGTATTGGCAGCCGGCCGGCCAAAACCGCGGCGACCGCTTTTGAACATCAGGCGCACCCCGTCAACTGTAAATAGTTGTACCACATCGAAGCGCGTGGCGGGAGAGAGTTCTATCGTCAGCGAAGGCAGTGTATCGGCAGGCAACGGCTCCCACAACGTACCACTCGAATTATCCACGGCATAGGCGGCATACCGGCCGGGTTGTTCGGACGAAAATTTAGAAAGCGCGTTCATCGCACGCACCTTATTAATCGTTACCGGAATTGATCCGCTATTTCCCTTGGCAGGATCATTAACGACGCCGGGTGCCCATTGCGGCGTATCGGTAATTTTCACCGACATATTTTCCGCTTTATCGAAGGTGACACGATCCATTCCGATTCTGCGTCCACCGGGAGGATTAGAAAGAACGATGGTATAAAATTGCCAAAGATTACCGTCAGGCCCCTCCACAATGCTACCATGCGCCGTACCGATAACAAGCCCTTCGGTTTTACGAAGCAACGGATTATTGGGCGCGTACGTAAATGGCCCCAAAGGCGATTTGGCGGTATAATACCCTTCGGCATAGGTTTTCCACTGCGTTCCCGATGCCGAATATTGCAAATAATAGGTTCCCTTGTGTTTTTGAAGCCACGGGCCTTCTATCCACGCCACATCGGTATATTCGTTCATCTCGCCGTAACGCTCCCAGTCGTGTTTGTTATTGAATCCGAAGAGATGCTTTACGGGCCCCGCAAACCGGCTGATATCGTTCGGATCGAGCGGAACAACGTAAATTCCGCTGACCCCACGACCGGGATAATAGAGATACGGCTTGTTGTCGTTATCGACAAAAATATCCACATCAAAAGCTCCGTTCCAACCACCCTTCACATCCGGAGTATTTTTCCACTCTCCGATGCTCGTATACGGCCCGAGCGGATTATCGGCTTTGTATACCGGACAATCATTGCCACACATATAAAAACTACCGTTGTACTTCACCACGTGCGGAGCAACCGGAACGTTATCGACGTGATGAAAAGTCCAGTTCAACATATCATCCGACACCCAGCCACCGCCGCCGGTGCAGAACATGTAATATTTTCCCTGCTCTTTGATAACCGTTACATCGCCGGAAGCCTCGCCTCCCGATGCAGTGAGCATCGGAAGCGGATTGCAATAACGGGCAGCCGTCCCGACTACCGGTGCTTGCGCGTGAGCAGACGACGCAAACATTCCGGCCACAATAATCGGGATGACCAACAATTGGTATTTCATGGTTTACAGACTAATAATTGACTACTTTGCCCACGCAGCACCTTCCGGCGTACGTCGCCATTCGAAGTACGAATCGAGCACTTTCAACGATTCGGCACTGGGCACCGGCCCTGTGTGCGGAGTCTGTTGAAAATACATCAGCACAGGCTTGGCATCGCTGAATGCAGGCCAATGAGGCAACCCAGCACCATTGGGATCGCCGTATTTTGCAAAATTGGTCCAGTAGGTAGCCATTGCTTCCGAGATTTCCAGATCAGTTTTGGATGTCTGCGGATTTTTGGAATCGAGGTGTTTGAACACGTAAGCCACCTCTTGTCCGTGAGGAGAACCGGCACCGGCCCGGGGCGATCCTTCCGGATAATCGGGATGTTGATCGAAATAGTAGTAGAACACTTTCGATTTTCCGGTTTGTGCCTGCAAGCGAGCCCAACTCCATGTTTGCCATCCGAACGCGGCATCGCGCGCCAAATCGCGGGCTGTTTTAGGAACTGTAGTTTCGCCTACCGGATATGCTTTGATCAATGCATCGGCAAATTTACCGTATCGGGTTTTCACGCCGTTGATGTAGTCCTGCGGTGTTTTGGGAGGAGAAAAACTGGCACCTTCGTCGGAGTTATAACCCACCAAAATGGCAACATCGTTGTATTTACCTGCTTCATAGAGTTTATGCTGATCGTCGGGAATAACATATCCATCCACAATGGGCCAGAACATGCCCAGGCCACGGCTGGCAGGTAATTTATCGGGCGCAATTTTACGCAGTTCGGCAATAGATGCAACACCTGCATTCTTCATATAGGTAGCTCCATCCCGTTCGGCATCTTTCAACCGTTTCATGTTCTCGCCGGGATAGGTTATCGTTTGACGCGAAGGACCGAACGAACCACCGCTTTCAGAGATAGCGCCGGTAAACAATCCTTTTGCCTGGGGCGAAGCGCACAACATGCTGACGGCTATACCACCGGCCGATTCGCCGAAGATGGTCACTTTATTGGGGTCGCCGCCGAATGCAGCGATATTTTTCTTAATCCATTTTAAACCGGCAATCATATCGAGCAATCCGTAATTGCCGGAGACATGATTCGGGTTTTCGGCGCTCAGTTCGGAGTGAGCAAAGAAGCCCAGTTGCCCCACCCGATAAGCGATACTGACCAAGACAACGCCCTTCTTCGCCAGATTTTCACCGCTGTAAGGCCATTCGGATGTCGCTCCGGCTCCAAAGCCTCCGCCATAAATCCATACGAACACAGGCACTTTCTCTTTTGCCGATTTGGCCGGAGTCCAGACATTCAGGTAGAGGCAGTCCTCGCTTTTCCCCGAAGGTGGATTTCCGCCCTGTATCGGGCCGGGAGCGAATTTGACAGTTTGTTTTACACCTTGCCATTTGGCCCCAGGTTGAGGAGCTTTCCAGCGAAGATCGCCGACAGGAGGCGCTGCGAAAGGGATTCCCTTGTACACCGTCAACCCATCTTCAAACGTTCCTTGTACCGTCCCATCCGTGGTTTTTACTGGAGTGGGCCGTTGCGCGTTCATGAAGCCGACAGAGAGCATCAGCAACGACACAACCAGAGTGAATTTGTGTTTCATGTTGTTTCGAGTTTATTTAGTTGATAATTAGATCTTATGATTATCTGAGATGTCACCTAATTGAGTTTTTATATCGCCTGAATTGAATTAAAATCAGCACAACTAAAATCGACGTAGTCAAAGGCATTCCTTTTAGTATCGTCCGACCTTTCAGGTCGTGTAGGTACAAGCTTTACTTACACGCAGGTCACAGACCTGCGGTTATGAAAATGAGGCTTTTCAAGCCATTAGGAAAAATACCAGATACTTATTTTGGTTTTTATGATTGATTGCTGTTCCTTGTTTTCGATTTTCCGACAGTAAAATATACCGGGTAACCCGCTATTTTTCCCCTTCTTTTTTCAAACAGAGAGATTTTGTCAGAAAATTCAGGCTAGAATGACGGCTTGCAACTATCGCACAGTAACCGGCTTGCAATCATAAAGAAATACAATAATATCGATTCAATTTTCAGCAAAGCAACATCGTAAAAGCCTGTTTATGCGACACGCTTCCACCCTGCCGTAGCCGACAACGCTATTCCGAAAAATACAATCAGGATTTGTGGTTGATTGATAGTTTTTTAGCCATCGGAAGTTAAGTAAAAAACAACGATAAAACAAGTTGAAAATGAAGCACAAACAGTTCTTTTTTTCAACAGTATTTCATCCGGGTCAAGCGAAAGTCCACACTAAGTGATGGCCCAAAGAAAAAATAACAACAATCAGTAGGGGTAAAATCATCGTCTGTTGTCATAGTAGAAAAGGAACTTCCATTTTTTGTGTCGCAATCGTTAATATGTACCTTTGCAAAAAAAATATGATTATCTGTTCAAAGCAGACTATTACGATCATAAAGTAACCGATATTCAGCGTGATTGAACCGAGAAAAGACATTGTAGCGACGTTGCGACAAGGTGATTCGGTAGTCTTCGAACAATTGTTCGACGATTACTACGAGCGTTTGTGTAACTATGCCAACTCTTTTCTCGACGATATAGACGAATCGGAAGAGGTTGTCCAATCCACGTTTATTACACTTTGGGAAAAGCGAGACAAGCTGGATATTCAGATTTCGGTAAAATCGTATCTGTATCAGGCGGTGCACAATCAGAGCCTCAATAAAATAAAACACGACCGGGTAAAACAGTCCCATTTCGAATACATCACCTATCAGAACAACGTGGAAGCGCCCGACGGTTATCAACACATGATCGAAAAAGAGCTGGCCGAAAAGATCCGTATCGCGGTAGAATCGTTGCCTCAGCAATGCAGAATGGTGTTTACGCTAAGCCGGTTCGAGAGTCTATCGTATGCCGAAATTGCCGCGCAACTGAACCTGTCGGTAAAAACGGTCGAGAATCATATGGGAAAAGCGCTACGCATCATGCGCACCGAATTATCCGATTATTTACCGTTGCTTATATGGCTATTACTTCCTTACTTTTAATTTATCGATTCATTGATTGCAGAAGATACACATATTGACCCCATTATTGCACGATTCCTCGCAAACGAAGCATCGCCGGAAGATATCCGTCTGTTGAACGAATGGATGGCTCTGGACGATGCCAACAAGCGCTATGTGGAGCAGGTGAAATGGCTGAACGACAAAGCGGCCTCTTCGTGCCAATATGTAAAGGTTGACAAGGCGAAGGCCTGGGAGAAAGTAAAAGCCCAAACCATCGACTCCGCACCGGTAAAACCGCGCTCATTTCCATGGATGCAATCGACATGGATGAGAGTGGCCGCGGTCTTCGTTCTCGTATTGGGATTTGCGTCGTTAGGCTACCATTTCTGGTCGCTTTCGGAGAAAAACACCATGCAGTACAACATTGCTTCTGCGGACGTTTCGGTCAACAAAACCATCAGCGATAATGTACAGGTATGCCTCAACCGCCAGACCACGATAGCCGTAACGGAAAATAAAAAGAAGAAAACGAAAGAGCTGCAACTGTCGGGAGAAGCCTTTATTCAGGTAAAACATGCGAAAGAGGAACAATTGATTGTCAAAGCCGGAGAGACGCAAATTAAAGACATCGGCACCTCATTCAATGTAAAAGCACGCCCCGGTAGCCCTACAGTAGAGGTCTTTGTGCAAACAGGAGAGGTGATCTTCTTCACGACCGACCAATCGGGCATCACACTCAAGCAGGGAGAAACCGGCATTTTCGATAACCAAACAAAAAAATTCCGCAAACTGGCGATGTTCAACCCCAATGTCGATGCCTACAAAACGCACCGGTTCGTATTTGTGGATACCCCTTTGAGCGAAGCTGTAAAAGAGATCAATGCCGTCTATCCCGGTGCCATTACAATCAAAGACCCTCTTATTGGAGCAAATACAATTACCGTCACTTTTGATAATGAACGAATCGATGCCATGGCATCCGTACTGTCGGAGACGTTGGGATTACAACTTACCAAATCCGGCAACGGATATATTTTACGCTAACAGACATGTCGATAGTTACAACCAGAAAAAAGCTACTTTTCGCGCTCCTGTTCCTGACCTCATGGCAGTTTCTCGCTGCCCAATCGACATCCGACTCCTACCTTGAACGCAGAGTAACGTTGGCCGCAATCAAACAACCCATCGAAAAGATTCTGAATCAAATATCGGAGCAGGTAGGTTGCGTTTTCTCGTACAGTACAAAAAACGTCAATGTGCAAAAAACAACCACTCTAAAAGCGACGAACAAGCCGGTAAAAATTGTTTTGGATGAAATGTTCGACAATCAGGTAGGATATATAACACGGGGAAAATATATCATTCTGAAACCGCTCAACGACCACAAATCAACAAAAACGACCATTCTGGAGGGGTATGTATTCGACAGAAAAACAGGACGACAAGTGGCCGATGCCAGTGTGTACGACAAGAGAATGACGTTATCGGCAATCACAGACCAACACGGCTATTTTCGCATCGAAGTTCCCCGTAAACAACCCATTCCCAATCTACAGATCAGCAAGGAGGGTTATACCGACACCCTGCTGCTAACCGCATCATCCGGTTCATCATTGCACATGATGACTTTAAATTTAGATGAAACCCGTCGAAAAAAGAGCCGTTTACCGAAATTTATTCCGCAATGGCTTTTGCCTCACAAATTAAAAATCCACACGGCCAACCTCACCGATTCCATTTTCCGGAAAGTACAGTTTTCGCTGTTTCCAATGGTGAGTACGAATGCCTTGCTGACCGGTAACACGCAAAACGATGTCTCGCTCAATCTTACGGTGGGTTATGTTTATGCCATCCGCAAATTTGAAGTAGGCGGCGCTATCAATATAGTGCGTACCAATGCCAGCGGTTGCCAGCTTGCCGGAGCGGGAAATATTGTCGGAGGAACGGTATCCGGATTTCAGGGAGCCGGAGCATTCAATATCGCCCGAACCGCGTCGGGCATACAAGTTGCAGGTGCAGTCAACGTCGTATCTGAAAATGTGACCATGCAGGTGGCAGGGGCTTTCAATTCTGCCCGAAACAGCGACCTTCAGCTATCGGGCGCAATCAACATTGCTACCGACACAGCCGATGTGCAGTTGAGCGGAGCGATGAATATTGCAAAAGAGAACAAAGTGCAGATTTCAGGAGCGGTCAACATGGCGCAGGAATCTTCGGTACAGCTGAGTGGCGCGGTAAATATTGCGCCGAAGAGCGCTACAACCCAAATTACCGGTGCGGTTAACATTGCAGGCAAAAGCAATGTTCAAATTGCGGCGGTAAATATTGCCCGGCACGTCAAAAACCTGCAACTGGGAGTTATAAACATTGCCGATTCATGCTCAGGCATTCCTCTCGGACTATTCAGCTATGTGAGGTCGGGCTATCACCGACTGGAAGCATCCATTGACGAATCGTCGTTTGCCACCATTGCCTACCGATCTGGAGTACAGCGATTCCACACCTTCTTTGAAGCCGGAATTGCCACCAAACAGATGCCCGACAGATTGTTCACGTGGGGCTATGGCATCGGAACGTCGTTGGGAAAGACACCGAAGATGCTTGTCGACTTCGATCTGTCGGTGCGCCAGTTTGCCACCTCGCGCGCGTTTTTACAAAACGGAAAGCATTTCAAGCTTTACTGCGGCATTGACCGAAAAGTCGCCTCCCGATTATCTATTGCCGTCGGAGTTGCCTACAATATGCTGGTTTATAAAAACAGCGAAACGAACCAGCAAGCCTACTCCTCAATCGCGCCCTACACGCTCACCAACAACATTGTGGGGAGCAATACCTGCCTGAAATCGTGGATCGGCGGAAAAGTGGCACTGCGCTTTTTGTAGTATTTTTGAAAAACAATCCGATTTTTTACCGAAACAATAGGGGTATGTTGTTTTAAGGTTGTCATAGAGATATAATTCAAAATAAACTATCTCAT
Organism: uncultured Microbacter sp.; assembly: GCA_963678265.1. Lineage (GTDB taxonomy): Bacteria > Bacteroidota > Bacteroidia > Bacteroidales > Paludibacteraceae > Microbacter. Next base: position 2,729,248 of record OY782761.1, on the reverse strand, counting down.
GAAGCTTAAAGCAACAATTACCGTTCTTATTGCGTCTGCTTTTCTCTCTGTCGAAACAGGCAACGCGCAAACAATCAATACTCAAAAACACGAATCCGACTCGATTCGCAGAGCCATACAACTATCCTTTCTTCCCTACATCGGTACGGATGGCAGATCTTCCGGCAAGGTTGACTGTCATGTTTCATTCAACATTCTGGCCGGAACCATCCGCAGCGTCGATGGTTTTGAAATGGGAGGTCTGCTCAACATGGAGCGTCGCGATGCCGGAACATGCCAACTGGCGGGCATCGGAAATATCGTTGGTGGCAAAACAAAAGGATTTCAGGCATCCGGTATTTTCAACCAATCGGGCAGCGTAGATGGTGTGCAGATGGCTGGAATCGTAAACAACACCCGAAAGATCGATGGCGTACAAATGGCTGGCATTGCAAACAACAAAACAGAGGGAAATTGTCTACAAATGGCTGGAATCGCGAACAATGCGCAACATGGTAAAAACTCCCAAATAGCAGGTATCGTAAATACTGCCGACTCCGCCAGCATACAAATCGCCGGTATTGCAAATTATGCCCGTAACGTAAACGGCACCCAAATTGCAGGTTTGGTAAACGTAGCAAAACGGGTAAAAGGTTGTCAGATAGGAGTCATCAACATTTCCGATTCATGCGGCACTTCTATTGGAATTATCAATATCGTAAAAAATGGTATCCATCAACTCGACATTTATGGTGACGAACTGTTTTACAGCAATATCGCCTTTCGTTCGGGTACCTCAAAGCTATACACGTTACTGACTGCTGGTATCCGTCCCGACAACCTGAATGCGCCTCTCTGGACATACGGTTGGGGTATCGGCACTTCGTGCGCCGTTGCACGCAAAACAGCGCTCGATTTTGAAGGAGTATTCTCACATATTGTAAAAAAAGGCGATTTCCGAAACAATTTTCTGTACAAGGTCGGCGTAAACATCGATCAGAAACTCGGCAATAAAACAGCACTTATCGTCGGACTCACCTATAATTTCCTTTCAACCGACACACATAGCCCCTATTACAACTCTACATATTCCGAGATGGCACACTATTCGTTTACAGACCATACCTATAGCCGGTATAACCTGAAAAGCTGGTTGGGTGTAAAAGTGGGCTTGCGATTCTTTTAACACAGATCTCTGATAATCGATCCGACTTGTTCGGATACCAAGAGAGAGATTGCCTTCTGACCGACAAGAGGTAGTCTCTCTCTTTTTCGTTCACACGCAAACAATTGCGATCCCGGCAAAAATCGTTACTTTTGCAACAAAATTGTATCTATGCGTATTGATATTGTTACCGTTCTGCCAGAACTACTGGAAAGTCCTTTGAATCATTCGATTGTAAAGCGTGCCCAAGACAAAGGTTTAGTCGAAATAGAGGTGCACAATTTACGCGAATACTCGAACGACCCGAAACATCACCGTGTCGACGATTACGCTTTCGGTGGCGGTGCGGGGATGGTCATGCAGGTAGAGCCGATTTTCAGGGCCATCACAGCGCTAAAGGAAAAATATGCATACGAAGAGATAATTTACACCTCTCCCGATGGGGAGAAGTTCAGTCAGCCACTGGCCAACAGGCTATCGATCGGAGGTAACCTTCTGATCCTGTGCGGACACTATAAAGGCATCGATCAGCGCGTACGCGATCACCTGATTACCAAAGAAATATCTATTGGCGATTACGTTCTGACCGGAGGTGAGCTGGCTGCCGCGATAATGACGGATGCTATCGTTCGCCTTATTCCGGGAGCAATCGGCGACGAACAGTCTGCCCTCTCCGACTCGTTTCAGGACAATCTGCTGGCACCGCCGGTTTACACCCGACCGGCTGAATTCAACGGCTGGAAGGTTCCCGATATTTTGCTTTCGGGACACGAGCGCAAGATACAGGAATGGCAACTACAGCAATCGATCGAACGCACCCAGCGCCTCCGACCCGATTTGCTCGACTGATGGTACTGGGATATTTAGTTTTCGTCAACCTGTTGAGCGGGCTGCTGTTCTGGAAAGACAAACGGGCTGCAAAAAACGGATCGTGGCGGGTACCGGAAGCCCGGTTACATTTACTGGAGTTGCTGGGAGGCGTATTCTGCAACTGGGTGTTAATGTATGTCATTCGTCATAAAAACAGGAAATTCAGTTATTACGCCATAACATACCTGCTACTCATCGCATGGATAGCAGTACTGATTTATTTTCCAAAAATAGTCGTATAACAAGCAAGAAATAAACACAATGATAAAAACAGGAATTATAGGAGGCGCCGGTTACACGGCCGGAGAGCTGCTCAGGTTACTCATTAACCACCCGGAAGTAGAAATTACCTTTGTGCATAGCGAAAGCAATGCCGGCAACAAAATCACGGCCGTTCACAGCGGTTTGCTGGGAGAAACCGATCTGGTCTTTACCGATAGTCTGGAATTGCTGTCGACCATCGACCTGCTGTTTTTCTGCACGGCACATGGTGACACGAAGAAATTCATCGACAGCCACGAACTGCCGGCTAACCTGAAAATTATCGATCTATCGACCGATTATCGGGCCAAACGGACCGATCACGATTTCGTGTACGGTCTGCCCGAACTCAATCACGATGCGATTGCACAGGCGCAGCACATTGCCAACCCCGGATGTTTTGCCACAGCCATTCAGCTGGCGGTATTACCGTTGGCGAAAGCAGGTTTGCTGAACGAAGTTCATGTAAATGCCATCACCGGCTCGACCGGCGCCGGTGTCAAGCCCGGAGCAACCACCCACTTCAGTTGGCGCAACGATAACATTTCGGTTTATAAAGCGTTCGAACATCAGCATCTCGGCGAGATAAAGCAATCGATCAACCAGCTACAGACTTCGTTCGAAGCTCCGGTCAATTTTATTCCCGTTCGCGGTGATTTTGCACGGGGCATTTTCGCAACCGTATATACCGAGTGTAATCTCTCGCTCGAAGAGGCTCAAAAGCTATACAACGATTTCTATGCAGGGCATCCGTTTACTATTGTTACCGACAGCAACCCGGATCTGAAACAGGTTATCAACACGAATAAATGCCTGCTCCACGTTGAAAAGCATGGCAATAAGCTGCTCATTATCTCGGTCATCGACAATCTGCTGAAAGGAGCGTCCGGGCAAGCCGTTCACAATATGAACCTGCTTTTCGGCCTTCCGGAAACCACCGGACTGAAATTAAAACCGGTAGCCTTTTGATTTACCACATAAATTCAAAAATAAAACCCCGAAGATGCAGGCTGCTCTCTTCGGGGTTTTATTTTAGTAACTTCTATCGGAAGATTTTTCCGGCTTCTTTATCAGTTCTTTGGGCTTTTGCTTATCCAGCGGCAATCCGGCAGGATCCCAATCCTGCTCAATATCGAAATTGGCACGCAGGGTAATTTTCGAGGGGAAATAGTAAACCTGTTCGGGATCACGTTTTTGTTTATAATTTCCGGTGTCCCATTGTCCGTTCCCGTTGGCATCGATATACATTCGCAAATAGTAATCGTCCGGCATCAAATAGCTAAACGTATTCTGCGTCGGTTTGGCTTTGAGCGTTTTTATTACCTCGTCCCTGTTGTTGAGCAACTCCAATACCGTATGCTCTGTAAAAGGCAAAAGATTAACTATCAGCGAAGAGTACTCTTCCAGCGCCCTTACTCTGAACGATTGCTTATACGCAGCACTTGGCAATCCCTTCCAGCTGGTAAACATAGCCGAATCGATCTCCAGCTTATAATGCGTATCCGGTTTCCATGCATACGCAATGGAATAGGCCGTTCCCACATCATCATCCCGCCTGAGACGAACCGGTGTTGGTTTCCAAACCGTATCGACTTTTACAAAAAGATGCAAACGGGACGAGTCTATCCGAATGACCGGAGATTCAAACCTGAAACGTATCGGCTTGTCAACATCCATATCCGCCATCAGGTTAGCGGTAATATTCCACGTATCAATCTGTTTCTTCACATCTTTCTTGCCTTTGCTCTTGGTGTTAGCCAACGATCGTTTGGGATGAAAGAACTTAAGCAGTAGCGTATCGGTTGTCGATACCAGCTTACCTACCGAATCCGATTTGTTATATGTCAAAGCCATTTGCAGCGTATCCATTTTAGCCGCGACCGTATCCCGCATCCAATAAACCAACGTATCGTTTTTCAGACTACGTTGCAACAAAGGCGGTTTTTTCCATGTAAAATTGAGCGGTTTAAGTACAGGAAGCGTATCGTTTCTGGCACCAAACAAAAGCACTATCTTATCCTGCATGGGTCGTTCGCTCTTCAGTAGTCGTTGACGCTGAAACTCCTCTTTGTAGTATCGCAACACCAACGTATCGGGCAAAAAACGAACATATGGCACCTGCTTAATCGTATCTATCTTCATCGAATCGGTACGGATTGTATCGTTCCGCACATCCATTTTGAAAGAGGTGTGTACCGGTTTCGGATAAACGGCGACCCCTTCGGCCGGCTGATCGAAATAGAAATTACCATTCTGATCACTCAGGGCAAAAACCCGGTAATTGCCATCGTGAATACCCCGGATGATAAAGGTCCCTTTTTCTCCTGATTTTGCCACACGTAATAACGGAATGCGTGTAAAAGCAGAATCGCTCAAATTCTGATGGATTCCGGTTATCACATTCGGCACCGGATCGAGCGTACGCGCATCCAATACGGTACCCGCAATCTGCATCGTATCGATAGACGCGCCGGTCGAAAAGCTGAAAGCAAAATTATGCAGTATATTTTTCTCATTATTATCGGCCAAAGCATCTCCAAAATCGACCGTATAAGTCGTATTGGCTTTCAGCGAATCGTTCAACACGATAGAAACCCGCTTGCCGATAGCTTTGATCGAAGCCGGTTCGATTTGAGCCGGCGAAATCACCACCTTCTCTGTCGGATTCGTCAACTGCACGAACTCGTCGAAATAGAGATCGATATGGCGGCTTTTCACATTGACCTGCTCCAAAGAGGGGACACTTCGCTCCAATACCGGAGGAGTAACATCTTTGGGGCCACCGGTAGGCCCGGTACCCCTGTTTGCGCAACCCACCAATAAAAGGCTAAATATAAGGGTAGAAAAGAGTCGGAAAATATTCAATTGCAATCCCATGTAGAAAGGAAAAAACAGCGTAATTAATTAAAGCACAAAAATACGAATGTTTTTCGATTTCCGGTGATCGATTGCACGGACTGATGGCTTTTATTAACAGGAGAGAAAAACCGGTCTCCATTTCATCTAAAACGGGTACAATAAGGAAAAAGCCAACCGGGTTGTTTTTTCTTAATATTAACATCGTCCACGTTAGACTTTTTTCTATCTTTGTCTTCTATATTATGAAGATTCGCTGGAAAATAGTATTCATTTCAATCGGCTGTTTATTAGTCTTTTCTTATCTGATTTTTGCCGGTATTTCATTTTCAGACAAACTTTCGTCTGAGGTGTGTCACGGTGTGCAGGTTACTGTGGAAGACAGTTCGCAGATCGGATTCATCACCTCGAAAGAGGTTTATCGTTTGCTCGAAAACAGAAATCTGAACCTGATCGGCCAAACGATGAAACAGATCGACATCAGTAAAGTGGAACGGGAGATAATGAAAAATCAATACATTAGCAAAGTGGATTGCTATAAAACGCTCGACGGAAATGTCAAAATAAGCGTTTGGCAACGAAAACCTATTTTGCACGTAATGACCACAGAGAATTACTATCTGGACGATGATTTTCACAAGATGCCTTTCGTTCCGGGATATTCGACCTATGTTCCCGTTGTTTCGGGTACCGTCAGTCAGGCATACATTCACAATCAGTTATTCCCATTCATCCGCTTTCTGCAAAAGGACGAATTCTGGAATGCTCAGGTAGATCAGATTTATGTACAAAACGATTCGACGGTTGAGTTGGTTCCCCGTGTGGGCGATTACATTATCAATCTGGGCGCAATAGACCGGTACGAGCAAAAGCTCGGAAAACTGATGACTTTATACACAAAAGCATTCAATACAATCGGTTGGAACCGCTATTCGTATATTGATCTGCAATACCGCGACAAGGTAATATGTACAAAAAAAACGAATGACCCTGTTCCCGAAAACCCACAGGTAGAAGGTAGCGAACCTATACAATAAGCAAACGACAAAACTATGGATACAAACAATATATACGTTGCCCTCAATATCGGAAGCTCCGAAATTACAGCGATGGCTGCTCAAAAGAACGACGAAGGGCAGTTACGCATTTTAGGAGTCGAAACCGGAACTTCGGAAGGAGTTCGTTACGGAGAAATTATCAATCCCAGTAGTACCAGCGCCGTGGTAAACCGACTGCTGAAACTGCTGCAAAACCGCATCGGTCGTGAAATCGGACAGGTATATGTCGGGCTAAACGGACGATCGCTCAAAACGCTTAAAGCCTCAAACGGACGCCAGTTAGACAATGGAACCGAAGTAACGGATATGCTTCTTCACGAAATGATAAGCGAAGTGAAGGATGCAAAAACCGAACAGGGTGCCATATATGAAGTATATATGCAAGAGACCAAGGTGGATGATGAGATAGAACCCTCACCCATCGGCTGTTTTTGCGAAAAAATTCAGGCAAGTTATCGTGTCATTCTGGGCAAACCCGAGCTGAAAACCAATATCGAACGCTGCATCGACCGTGCCTGCTACGCGCTAGCCAATGCCCCGATACAACTCGTTGCCACAGCAGATGCACTGCTTTCGGTCAATGAAAAAGAACAGGGGTGTGCGCTGATTGATTTTGGCGCTCACTGCACTTCACTCGCCATTTTCCATCACGGTTATTTGCGCTATCTTTCCGTAATTCCACTCGGAGGCAAGAATATCACCAAAGATATAGCCAGCCTCGAGTTATCCGAAAGTATTGCCGAACAGGTCAAACTACAGTTTGCCAACGCAATCAGGAGCACGGTAAATCCATCGCAACGCATCACCATAAAATCCGAGATACAGGGTCTTGAACCCAAACGCATCCCTTTGCAAACACTGGCCTTTATTACCGAAGCGCGAGCCGGCGAAATATTGGATCTCGTGCTGGTTCACATCCAAAAATCGGGATTGTACGGCCATCTGGGAGCCGGCATTGTGATTACAGGTAATGCTTCCAAGCTGCAAAACATGGATGCACTTATCCAGCAAAAAACGCAACTACCGGTACGGATCGGGACTCACAGTATCCATTTGGAAGATGGTACCAGTGAGCGTTTTCACGACATCAGCTACTCTCCGCTAATCGGATTGTTGCTGTCGGCCGACACCGATTGCAGCTACAAAGAAGAGGAGAAACCCGTTGAAAGCAGCAAACCGGCAAAACCGGCCAAGGAGCCTAAAATCAAACGAAACAACGTGCTTAATAAATTCGGGAACAAACTGGCCAGCGGTTTTGAAAGCTTGTTCAAAGACGAGAATTAAAACGGTCTGCTATTTGCGGACATAAGAACATTAAAGACTTGCAACACATAACTCAAGAATACTATGGGACAGGACAACGACTTAATTGATTTCATCCTTCCGATGGAAACCACCTCGATTATCAAAGTAATTGGCGTCGGCGGTGGTGGTGGCAACGCAGTAAACCACATGTTTCATCGTGGCATTACCGACGTAACCTTTATCGTATGTAACACCGATAATCAGGCACTTCAAAAATCGCCTGTTCCTATCAAAATCCAGCTCGGTGCCGAAATTACCGAAGGTCTGGGTGCCGGTGGACGCCCCGAACGGGCTAAAGACGCGGCAATGGAATCGCTGGAAGACATCGAAAAGGTATTGAGTGCCAACACAAAAATGGTATTTATCACCGCCGGTATGGGTGGTGGAACCGGAACCGGCGCAGCTCCTGTTGTGGCCAAAGTGGCCAAAGACATGGGGATATTGACCGTGGGTATCGTCACCATTCCGTTTGCATTCGAAGGCAAGAAAAAAATTGCCCAGGCACTCGATGGTGTCGACGAGATGGCCAAATATGTCGATGCGCTGTTGGTTATCAACAACGAAAAACTACGTTTGATCTATCCCGACCTCGAGCTTCCCAACGCGTTTGCTCAGGCCGATGATGTGTTGACCAACGCTGCAAAAGGAATTGCCGAAATCATTACCGTACCGGGCTATATCAATGTCGACTTTGCCGATGTCTACACCATTATGAAAGAGGGTGGCGTTGCGATAATGAATACCGGATATGCCGAAGGCGAAAACAGGGTAAGCAAAGCCATAGAAGATGCGCTACACTCTCCGTTACTGAATAACAGCGATATACGTGGCGCGAAGAAGATACTTCTAAATGTATACTGTTCTAATTCGAACCCTGTTAAAATGGAGGAGGTTGCCGAAATCAACCGGTTTATGGAATCGACAGGTTCGGACATGGAGGTTATTTGGGGTGCCAGTTTTGAAGACGGATTGGATGATCAGGTAAAGATCACCATCATTGCAACCGGCTTCGGCATCGAACAAATTCCGGAGATGATCGGAGATAAAAACATAGAAGAGCTTCATTTTGCCAGAAAGGGAAAAGAACCGGAACTGGAAATTGTACGCCCGGTTATTGCAACCGCCCCTATCGTTGAACAACCCAAGCCACAGATAACACCAACTCCGGCTCCAACGCCCGTACAAACACCGAAGGTTGAGGTTCCACAGCAAACCATACCCAGCCACAAGCAGATGGATAAATTCTACGGCAACACAGTCAAAAAGGATATGTCGCAACTCAGCTTTATGCTCGAAGAGATAGAAAACGACGACACGTTGTCTGAACTTGAAAATACTCCGGCTTACAAACGCAAACAACAATAAAATAAAAAAGATAGATCATGGGACTTTTTGAAAAAATCAGCGACGATATCAAAACCGCGATGCTTGCCAGAGAAAAAATGAAACTGGAAGCGCTTCGCGGCATCAAAAAAGAGTTTTTGGAAGCTAAAACCGCAAAAGGAGCCGACGGTGAACTGACGGACGATCACGCCGTAAAAATTTTGCAGAAAATGGTTAAGCAGCGCAAAGATTCTGCCACTATTTACACCGAACAAGGGCGTCCGGAATTGGCAGAGACCGAATTGGCCGAAGCAAAAGTAATAGAAGGTTACCTGCCGCAGCAGATGAGCGACGAAGAGCTTACGGCTGCCATTCAGGCAATTGTGGCTCAGGTGGGCGCTACCGGACCGAAAGAGATGGGAAAAGTGATGGGCGTTGCCAGCAAACAGTTAGCCGGTAAAGCAGAAGGCAGACTTATCTCCGAAAAAGTAAAAAGCATCCTCAATTCGCTATAAAATAAACAACTGATATAAAGCGGAATATAACATCAAATATATTCCGCTTTATTTTTTTATATTTATTTTCCATTGGAAAATATTGCTTTTGGAAATTTACGTATTATCTTTGCATCAAAATAGAATAAAAATGGCGCCCGAACAAAAAACAAATTGCATCTGTATGCTCCGCAACATCCATAAAGCAATCGGAGAATGCGAGCAACAACTCATCAACCAATTCGGACTAAACCTGAACGAAGCCATGACGCTGTGCACGCTGTGCAACCAATCGCTTTGCGCATCGGAAATAGCAGAGGCTGCCGGAATGCAATGTCCGCAAACCTCCAAGGTGATAAAATCGTTGGAGAAAAAGGGATTTTTAGAACGCCAGTTCGGAGAATCGGATAAAAGAAATATGTTTTTCGTCTTAACCAATCCCGGCAAAGAGATTCAGCAACAAATTACGCGCTTTGAGCTCTGCATACCGGACATACTGAAGAAACTGATATGAAACAAAAAATCGTACTATGGGTCAAAAAGAACCGGCTGACCCTTATCGGAGTATTCGTCGGAGTCGTTGGAGGTTTTCTCTACTGGAAATTCGTCGGCTGCGCCTCCGGCCAATGCCCCATCACCAGTTCGCCGGTCAACAGCTCGCTATACGGCGCTTTAATGGGCGGATTGCTATTCAGCATGTTCAAACGGAAAGAGACCAACGGAACAGACGAACAAGAAACCAATTCCATAAAAAATTAATTATGAACAAATTAATCATCATCAGTCTTGTATTGGCAGTTGCCGTAGCATCGTGCAGTGCAAAAAAAGGAGATGTAGCAAAAACGACAGATAACAATAAAAAAACCGAACATAAAATGGGAACAATAGAATTAACAAAAGCAGATTTTCTTACCAAAGTAACGAATTTCGAAAAGAACCCCAACGAATGGGTTTTTTTAGGCGACAAGCCGTGTATCATCGATTTTTATGCCACCTGGTGCGGTCCGTGCAAAATGCTCTCCCCTATTCTGGAAGAGCTGTCGCATGAATATGCCGGCAAAATCGATTTTTACAAAGTCAACACGGAAGAGCAGCAGGAGTTGGCCGCAACCTTCGGCATTCAAAGTATTCCGAGCCTGTTGTTTTGCCCCATGGAAGGCAAACCGCAAATGGCGATGGGAGCTCTTCCGAAAGAGACATTGAAAAAGGCCATCAATGAGGTACTTTTGAAACAACCGGAACCCGCAAAACAATAGAAGGATGTCTCTCTATATTGATGCAAACCGTTGTCCGCAGAACCACCGATGTCCGTTGATCGGGAGCTGCCCGACCGGAGCTATTTCGCAAACAGGGTTCGGACTACCCTCAATCGATGCGGCAAAATGCATCCGGTGTGGCAAATGTACCAGAATGTGCGGCATGTCTGCCATTGGCAATACTGAAAGCTAATTAATGCCGACAAAACTATGCGCGATAGCGATTGCATATCGCTATGATTGCAAAAAATTTTCCCTACTTTTGTACGTATAAAAGTAGGGATTTTTTTGTTGAATTAAATCACAATTATGTTATCATCCAGAAGCAAAAAGACCATCAAAGCAGGATATCTTGTCGCCTTATTCCTTATCGCAATATTCTATTGTTCGATAGTCACTGTCTTTTTTCTGAATTTTATTGCTCAAATATTTATACTCACTGTTCCGTTTGTTATCTATTATTTTGTAAAACAACATATTAACACTCATCCGGACGAAGATTTCACCTTCGGGTCTACCTTTAAGTTTTCGTATGGCATATTTCTTCTGTCAGGCATTATCACGGAGATAGTGAAATTTTTATTTTATCAGTTTGCCAACCCCACCTATCTGCCGGCAAAAATTGACGAACAACGCCAGATGTATGAACGGATGGGGTTACTGAGCAACGAAGCATCCAGAGCTTTCGATATTCTTTCGGTGCCCTCTCAAAACACGATGCTTGAATTTCTTATCATGTACGTTATTTGCGGATCTATCGCCTCATTAATAATTGCTTCCATCGCAAAAAGGCGGAAGATGCCTCTCGAATAAGTCACATCTTTGTAATCTTTTGAACAAATCAGTTTATGGATATTTCAATTATTGTTCCACTGTATAATGAAGAAGAATCGCTACCCGAACTCTACGACTGGATTGTACGGGTAATGACCGAACATAAATTCAGTTACGAAATCATTTTCATCAACGACGGGAGTACCGACCACTCGTGGCAGGTCATCGAACAACTCCAACAGAAAGCTCCCGACGTGGTAAAAGGGATCAAATTCCGACGCAACTATGGTAAATCGCCGGCTCTTTTCTGCGGCTTCGACAAGGCTCAGGGCAATGTGGTAATAACCATGGATGCCGATTTACAGGATAGTCCTGAAGAGATTCCGGAACTGTACGACATGATTGTCAATCAAAGATTCGATCTGGTTTCGGGATGGAAAAAGAAACGCCACGACGGCACCTTTACCAAAAATATTCCGTCCAAAATTTACAATGCGACGGCACGCAAGGTGACCGGATTGAAATTACACGACATGAATTGCGGGCTGAAAGCTTACCGCAGCGAAGTCGTTAAAAATATCGAAGTATACGGTGAGATGCACCGCTATATTCCCTATCTGGCCAAGGTAGCCGGTTTCAAAAAAATCGGCGAAAAGGAGGTTGCGCATCAGGCACGCAAATTCGGCACATCCAAATTCGGGCTGAACCGTTTTGTGAATGGCTATCTGGATCTCTTCTCGCTCTGGTTTCTGGCAAAATTCGGCAAACGCCCCATGCACTTCTTCGGTTTCTGGGGAAGCGTTATGTTTTTGCTCGGTTTTATCGCCGTACTGGTGGTTGGCGGCATGAAATGGTATGCGCTCTCTACCGGCACCCGTTCTCCGTTGGTTACATCGACGCCCTATTTTTATCTGGCACTTACCACCATGATATTGGGCACACAGCTGTTTTTAGCCGGATTTTTGGGCGAACTCATCTCCCGGAACTCTTCCGAACGAAACAACTATAACATCGAGAAGACAATTTAAGGTTTACCCCCGGAGCTATCGATCTCTACGCGCAGGTTGAATTTGGAATCTTGAAATTTGGAATGAATCTATGGATCTTTTACTTGACATACTGAAATATACATTACCGGCAGCATTGGTGGTCTTTGCCGTCTATATTGTTTTGAGGCAGTTGCATAACGAAAACGAAAAGCACCGCCGCTACGAATATTTACGTACCTCGTCGCAGCTGATTACGCCGGCCAGACTTCAGGCATACGAACGGCTCACGCTCTTCATCGAGCGAATGATGCCCGACAATCTGGTGATGCGCCAGTCGTGTGCAACGATGACAGCCGAAGCGTTGCAAAGCCAGCTTTTAAGCACCATTCGCAGCGAATACGAGCACAACGTTTCGCAACAACTGTACGTTGGCAACGATGTCTGGATTCTGGTAAAGAATGCAAAAGAGAGTATGCTGCAATTAGTCAACAGTTGCGCATTGAAATTGCCTCCCAACACGCCGGGCATTGCACTGGCACAACTGATTATTGAAACCTACAATGCTACCAGCGAAACCACGCTCGACATAGCAATCGACATGCTAAAAAAAGAGATGACCGAACGGTTAGGATAATTGTAAAACCGCGAGACCATTCATCATACGACCCGGTTGAAATGAAAAAGAGATTACTTATACCCATTGTCATGGCACTCATCAGTACTACCTGCTTTGCAACGACGAATGCTGCTACCAAACAGTACATTTCCGACAAAGCCATTACTGCCACTATTGCCGAAATGACGCAAAAATACGGCAGCCATAATCAAATGGAACGAGGTGTACGTCAAGCAGCCGCGTTCTGGAATGCACAGGATGGCAGCGAAGCCGACTTCACCCGCTTCTGTACCGAAAATTACGCCGCTACCGAAGCGGAAAAACAGGCATTATATACCAAACTATCCGGCGCTTTCGAGATTTTGTTCGGAGCCTACAGCACCATGGACATCCACCTGAAGATGCCGGTGCACGTTGACGGCCCGGACATCACACCAATCGATGAACTGTTGGGCGGATACGATGTTTCGTCGCATTTTCAGGAAGATATGTTTGCCAACAAAGTGGCTTTCATCACCATGCTGAATTTTCCGTTTTACACGCTTCAGGAGAAGAATGAAGCAGGTAAGTTGTGGAATCGCCGGCAATGGGGATATGCCCGCATGGGTGATCTGTTTGTAGAACGCGCTCCGGCTTCGTTGAAACAGGATATTTCGGCTGCCGCCATGGCTGGCGAAAATTACATTGCAGGGTACAACATCATGATGGGACAGTTGGTAAACAACAAAGGCACAAAGCTATTTCCGGCAGATATGAAGTTGCTTAGCCACTGGAACCTGCGCGACGAACTGAAATCGGATTATGCTGACAAAAAGCAGGGACTCGAAAAACAACAGATGATCTATACGGTGATGAAGCACATTGTAGATCAAACGATTCCAAAGGAGGTTATCAACAATCCAGCCTACGAATGGAATCCCATTCAGAACAAAACATGGAAAGAGGGGAAAGAGGTTTCGCTGGCACCGGAAGGCAATCGCCGATATGAGATATTGCTGAATCAGTTCAAGGCTCAAAAAGCCGTCGATGCATACACTCCGCTCTACCCTACGCACATCCAACGTTCGTTCGAGCGTGGCATGGAAATCTCATCGGCCGAAGTGGAGCAGCTGTTTACCGCCTACCTCTCCTCTCCACAGGTAAAAGAGGTAGCCGCGATCATCAGCAAACGGTTGGGTCGTAAATTGCAGCCTTTCGACATTTGGTACGACGGATTCAAGGCCAGAAGCATCATTCCGGAAGCCGAACTGACAGCAAAAACGCAAAAACTCTATCCGACGGCAAAAGCCTACGGCGACGATATGCTCAATATCCTGACAAAACTGGGATTCAGCCATTCGGAAGCCAAACGGATTTCCGAAAACGTAGCCATCGACCCGGCAAGAGGCTCCGGACACGCCATGGGATCGGAATCGAAAGCGGAAAAAGTTCGCTTGCGCACCCGCGTTGGCGCCAACGGTATGGACTACAAAGGATACAACATTGCCACCCACGAATTCGGACACAATGTTGAGCAAACCATCAGCCTGCACGATGTGGACGACTACATGTTGCACGGCGTTCCCAACACGGCTCATACCGAAGCGTTGGCCTTTGTGTTTCAGAAACGCGATCTCGACCTGTTGGGCTACACCGGGAAAAACAGCGATCTGGAAACGTTGCAAACGCTCGATACCTTCTGGGATGTATACGAAATAATGGGCGTGTCGCTGGTCGATTTGCATACCTGGCAATGGCTCTATGCACATCCCGACGCGACTGCCACCGAGTTGAAAGAGGCGGTAGTAAATTGCGCGAAAGAGGTATGGAACCGGTTCTACGCTCCGGTTCTTGGCGACAAAGATTCGCCGGTGCTGGCCATTTACTCACACATGATCAACGATCCGCTGTATCTGTCCAATTATCCGTTCGGATTCCTTATTCAGTTCCAGTTGGAGCAACATTTTACCAAAGAGACCCTGGCACCGGAGATAGAACGCATCTATTCGCAGGGCCGGCTAACCCCTCAGATATGGATGAAGGGAGCCGTAGGAAAAGAAATCTCTACGCAACCGTTACTGGATGCCACTGAAAATGCTATTAAAACAATCACAAAGAAATAAAGTTTATCATTATGAATTTCATCGAACTTGCCAATAAGCGCCGTTCGGTACGCAATTACAAAGCACAACCGATCGAAAAAGAAAAATTAGAATATCTGCTCGAAGCAGCTCGTATAGCACCCTCTGCCGTTAACTTCCAACCATGGAAAATGATCGTCATCACCGACAAAGCGTTGCTGAATCAACTGCAGGATTGTTATCCCCGCGAATGGTTCAGCACGGCACCTGCCTGCATCGTGGTATGCGGCGACCACAAACGGTCGTGGAAACGTTCTTCGGACGAAAAAGATTATTGCGATATGGATGTAGCCATTGCTACCACACACCTCACATTGGCTGCCACAGAACAGGGATTGGGAACCTGCTGGATTTGCAACTTCGATGTGCGCAAATGTGTAGCAGCGCTCTCCCTCTCAAAAGAATGGGAACCCATTGCTCTTATTCCTGTTGGCTATCCTGCCGAGCAGAAAGAGGCGACGGAAGAGGAAAAAACACGGAAGCCACTATCGGATCTGGTGGAATACAGATAAGCGAATGAACAGATTTTTCTCCCTGACGCTGCTTGCGATTGCGGCTATGATTTATATAGCCTGCACCAACGATAAAGGTTGTCATGAGAATCGTTATGCGTCAATGACTTCCAATTTTTACACCGTAAAAAAGACCTCCGCGAACAAGGACACCGTACAAGCAATTACGATGGATAGTGTTTGGGTGAAAGGTTTAGGAAACGATTCGGTGCTGTACAACAATACCAAAACGGTAACGTCTATCAGTTTGCCTTTGCACAAACTACAGGATACAAGCCGTTTCGTAATCCGGTTCAACAACGTTTACGACACATTGACCATTGTGCACACCAACATCCAGAAATATCTTTCGCTGGAGTGCGGCTGTTTGGTCACGCACAAATTAGACTCAATAAAGAGTTCCACAACCAAACACATAGTAAAACGAATAAAAGTCAAATACGACAATGTCAGCACTACACAACGGGAAAATCTTCAGATATATTTTTAGTTTGCTGGCACTGGCTGTTTTCATTCAAGGTATTTCCGGACAACAAAACAGAGACCGGAAGCCACCCGTACAGCAAACACACAAAAAAACGGTGAAGAAAAAGAAGAGCGAACCGCAACCGCTTCTTCGGGCAGTGACGGTTCAGGCCGACGTTGCCGGGCCGTTTATAAGCAAACTGCAAGGCTCGGGAATTTCCTATTTCGAAGCTTCTCTGGATGTGAATCTTCGTAACAAGTGGTTCCCGGTTTGGGAAATCGGTCATGCCTCCATCAATCATGTTGTGGACGAAGGAGGCCTGTTCAACGCGAAGGGATTGTATAACCGAATCGGAATCGATGTGAATTTATTAAGCGTCACGAACCCGAAACAAATTACGCCCTCCATTCTCTATGTTGGCGTTCGTTTTGGATTCGCACCATTTAACTACGACATACACAATCTGCCGCTCAAGGACGAGTACTGGGGTAGCAACACAATCACGAATCTGGACAATCTGAAATCCACCGCCAAATGGGGTGAATTTGTGGCCGGCATCCGGTTAAACGTGCTCAAAAATGTTACGCTGGGTTGGAGCGGACGACTCAAGATGGGGCTGTCGACCGGCAAAGAGAGCTACAAGCCCTGGTATGTGCCGGGATACGGCATCACCGGAGGAGCCGTTTGGGGATTTACTTACAACGTCGGATACACCATTCCGTTGAAATAACACGCAACCTGATGAAGAAAATAAGCGACTCTTTCGGATATTATATTTTGACCTTTCTGGCATCACTGCCACTTTCGGCATTGTACGTATTGTCCGACTTCATGTCTGTATTTGTACATCGAATTATCCGCTATCGGCTGAAGGTTGTTCGTACAAATCTGCGCAACTCTTTTCCGGAAAAATCGGACAAAGAGCTTAGAAAAATTGAAAATCGTTTCTATCGCCATTTATGCAACTATGGGGTAGAATTGATAAAGCTAACCCGTATCTCCGAAAAGGAGCTTGAGAAGCGAATTTCCATCGACAATTTCGATCTGTTCTACGACCAGTTGGACAAAGGCAAGAACATTATTTTGCTGCTGGGTCATTATGGAAACTGGGACTGGCTATCCACTCTGGAACGCAAATTCAAGCCCGGAATCCGTTTAGCTGCTGTTTATCGTCCGTTGAAGAATTCCAGCATCGACGAGCTGTTCATCAAAGCCCGCGAACGTTTCGGCACAGTGAATATTCCGAAAAACAACACCCTGCGTGCCATGATACGAATCAAGCAAAGCAAGGCTCCGCATGTCATTGCTTTGGTTGCCGATCAAACTCCATCGAGTAAGAATCTGGAGTACTGGACCACCTTTTTGAATCAGGATACCGCCGTGTTAACCGGCATGGACCGAATTGCGCGACAACTCGACTTTGCCGTTTATTACATCGATTGCCAGGTCGTCAAACGGGGGTACTACAAAGCCACACTTTCTGTTATTGAAACCGATCCGGCTTCCACGCCGCTTTTCGAAATATGCGAACGGTTTATCCGTAAGATGGAGCAAACCATTCAACGCGATCCGGCATATTACCTCTGGTCGCACAAACGTTGGAAATACAAACGTGAAAAATGAAAATCAGCATTGTTATTTTGAACTATAACGGGAGACACCACATGGAACGTTTTCTCCCGTCGGTAGTACAGCATTCAACTACGCCCGATACCGAAATTGTAATTGCCGACAACTGTTCGACAGATGATTCGATCTCTTTTCTGACAACTACCTATCCGCAACTCCGGCTGATACAGCTCGACAAAAACTATGGATTTGCAGGAGGTTATAATCAGGCTTTGAAACAAATTGAAGCCGAATACTTTGTTCTGCTCAATTCGGACGTAGAAGTAACACCGGGATGGGTTGAGAGTTTGGTCAGAATCATGGACGAACGGCCTGAAGTGGCCGCCTGCCAACCCAAAATAAGAGCGCTGAATAACAGAACCCATTTTGAACACGCCGGTGCCTGCGGCGGATTTATCGATCGGCTGGGTTACCCATTTTGCCGGGGACGTCTGTTTTCATCACTCGAAGAAGACAAGGGACAGTACGATACCATCCGCGAAGTATTCTGGGCTACCGGTGCATGTCTTTTTATCCGTTCCAAAGACTTCTTTGACGCGGGAGGTCTCGACGATACCTTTTTTGCACACATGGAAGAGATCGACCTTTGCTGGCGTTTGAAAAACAGGGGACGTTCTATCCTCTGCATACCACAAAGCACCGTATATCATCTCGGAGGAGGTAGCATGAGCAAAAAAAACTGCCGCAAAACCTACCTGAATTTCCGTAACAACTGGTGCATGTTGTACAAAAATATGCCTGACGACGAGTTACGAAAAATCGCATTTCCACGTTTTGTACTCGACTATTTAGCCGCGCTGCAAATGGTTCTGACCGGACAATTCAAACATGCGCTGCAAATTCCCAAAGCCCGGAAAGATTACAAGGCGATGAAGCGAGAGCTGGCAGTCAAACGGGAAACCAATTTGCGACTGACCACAGTGCCCCACCCTACAGGAATTCTCACACAAAGTTTATTGCGGTTGTATTATCTGCACGGCAAAAAACGTTTCAGCCAATTAGAAAAGAAAATACGTTGATTTTAATCACCTCAAAATGGATAACCGATCGGTTTTTTATATGCTTGCCTGTGTTACAGGATGTATCCTGACGGCCTGTAATCCTTCGTCCGGCAGTAACAAATCGGGAGTTGTCCCGTCAGTTGCTCAGGATAGCCCGACTCAACATGAGACGGTAAACAGCGCGGCATCCATACTGGCCAAGCTCGAAGTGCCGATTCTCTGTTATCACCGCATTGAAGATGGACGAAAAGACGATTATACGGTAAGCCCGGCGCAATTTGAGGCTCAGATCAGCGCGCTTGCCGACAGCGGCTACCACGCCATTCTGCCCGATCAGCTCTATGGCTATCTGGCTCACAACGAGACGCTACCTTCAAAACCGGTGATGATTACTTTCGACGACTCACGTGTGGAACATGCCACCATTGCAGCGCCGGTGCTCGAAAAATACCACTTCAAAGGTGTCTTCTTTATCATGACCATCACCTACAACAAGAAGAATTATATGACTAAGGAGCAGATCGCGCAGTTGGCCAAAGCGGGACATACCGTCGCCTTACACACGTGGGATCATACGATGGTAACCAAATACAAAGAAGAGGCCGACTGGAAGAAGGAGGTTACCGATCCGAAAAAGGAATTGGAAGGTATTACGGGCAAACCGGTTGACTATCTCGCATATCCTTACGGAATATGGAATCATCAGGCTGCCGGAGAGCTGAACAAGCAGATGAAGATATCGTTTATTCTTATCTCGAAGCGCGATTCGGTTTATCCGTTACAAACAGTGAGAAGAATGGTGGCTCCGGCATGGACTCCACAAGGCCTGATAAAAGCCATGCACAAAACTTTTGGAAAGAAGTAAGTGTTTGGAGCAATTTGACCGCAAAATCGAGAAAACTTTATTCATATCACAATGTTGTCCACCATTAAACAAGGGATAGATGAAATTAGTTGCAACACTTATTATGACAATGATTATTTTCTCCACCTTTTCGCAGAATAGAGAGAGAATACAAAATGTTATTTCGAATGAAAAAGGGCAATCATATCAGCGTTTTGGTGGGAAAATAACAGTTAAGGATGACAACACGTTTCTATTTGATGATAAATTTCTATTCGTCACCAATACAGAAAACAAACTAAAAGAAATATTTAAAAACGGCTTGCTATACCCTAGGATATTTGGAGGGATTACTTCTGATGAACATTCTAAAACAAAAGAGCAAGTTAAACTATCCGAAAAAAGAGATACTGCAGCTATAAGAATTGTTGTAAAGGATAAATTGTCATTTCTGTTCAATATTGACAGTTTGAGAATTTCAGATTTAAAGGAAGTAGAAAGTGCTAAGGTTACCCCAAAGTCTAAGAGATTTGAATTTCTACTTTTCAGAAAGGGTCTGATGAATCCAACAAGTTATACAGTTGAGTTAACTAATGACAATGCCTCTGAGGAAACAGACATTGTAACCTTTATAAAAGGTGCTCGATTAACTAATATCATAATTGGTTCAATATTGATTTAGAGAAAAAAACTGTCAACGACTGAAGGAAATTTATGAGAAGCCGAAAAATAAAAAATCAAGATGACTTCGATGCATCAATCAAATACCACCCGCTATTTTTGTGATTTTTTCGGCGACATCATTTACAATACGGGCTGTAATTCCCCAGATAACACCCTGACCGGTCGGATACGCCAACACTTTGTAGAGATAATTTCCCCAAGGTGTCTTATAGCGTTCGGGCAAACCCAACTGCTCTACAGGTAACAAAACAATTTGTTCTCCGGTTGCTGCATCGACCATTGTCGAGTGCACCTCTACCTTCACACTGTACCGTTCGGGGCTGTGAGTCAGAAAATAGGAGACCGGAAACGTAATGACCCGTTCCACCTCCTGCGCATTGACCGGGAGGTCGTCGAGCAAAACATTGGCAATACCCACAAACGCGTCTACCGTTACACCCATCGGTGCCACCAACGTATTGATACGCCCGATAATTTCAATTTTATCGGCCGGGATACCCATCTCTTCATAGGTTTCGCGCAGGGCAACCTGTTCGAGCGACGTATCGGCTTCATCGATTTTACCTCCGGGAAAACAGATCTCTCCACCCTGCCGGATATCAGCTGCCCGCTTCTCAAAGACAAAATGATACTCTCCATCTATCGGAACCAACAACACAAGGACTACCGAATTGAAATACTCCTCTTTGCCGTGAATTCCCTCTTCGAAGCCTAATTGCGCTTTAATTTTGTCAAAATCAGCTATCAACATCTCTTTTCCAAACGTTTTACTGATACTGAATGTAGATGGGCTTGGGTTTGAGCTTCACCAGATCTTCAGGCGTAAGCATTTGGTGTGGAGGCCGTTTCAGATCGTTTTTGTAGAAAAGCTTGAATCCGGCAAACTGTACCGGTTCGCGATATACATATTGCTTGTAGGTATCATGCTTGAGCACAGGAGCTCCCCACCCATCCATATTCATCACCAACTGTACCTCCTGATGATGCTTTATCTGTTTGTAATTGGTTACCATTCCCTGCGTAAAACGGTGTACAACCAATATTTTGGTCGGAAGATTGTATTTTTTCACAAGATCGGTCAGATAACCGGAACAATAATTTACATCCTCCGCGTCGAAGGTTCCGATTTTCTTGCCGGGCAAACTGCCGTTTTTCATCGAAAATTCCGGATCGATGGCCAAGTGCACATTCGGTAATTTCAAATATGATTCCAGCAGCGGAACTTCATTTCTCAGATTACTAAGAGCCACCTGTATATCCAGAAATACAATGGCATTTCCCATTTTGGCAATCGCCAGGGCAGAATCGATCTGATGCGCCGGCATCCGCATACGGTATTTTCCATCTTTGCCAGGGTTGCCCTGTGCCACCACAGCAATGTAATGAATTGCCGGCACAACCGGTGTAGAGGGATCAGCAGCCTCCCATGCTTTCATCTCCTTCCGAAGCATCTCCCATAAGGTATCCGGAGCATATTCGCCCAGCACCCCCATCTTCTTCGAGTAAAGATTACCGTAATAAGCCACAATGCGTTTGTAGGGAAGAATAGCCCCCTTCATCGGATACGGAAGGTGTTTCACCGGCCAGCGCCCGGTAGTGTCGCCATTGGCAAGTGTAACCAGTTTTTTATTGTATTCCACCGTGTCGACCAGTTCTGACACCGAAGCTTCGGGAAGCACTGTTTTATCGGCATGTTTAGATACTGGCGCCGACTTGCCGCTTTGCATACAGCCGCCGGCAACGATTGTTGATGCTAAAATAAATGGGAATAAAAATTTACGCATACGAAGAACTTCTTGTGGTTATTGATTTACTCAAAAAAAAGAGATCTGCCAAATGCTGTTGTTACGCGTTGAACGGATGGCAGGTATCACTTGTCAACAAAGATAACAAGAAGTTATTCCACTTCCAAATGTACTATGAACACCTCAATTTTACATAGTTCAAAATTATCTCCACCGCTTTATCGATGCCAATTTTGCCGGTATCGATACAAAGATCGAAATGACGGGCATCACTCCATTTACTTCCGGTAAATGTTTCAATGTAAAGGCCTCTCTCTTTATCGTTTTTTTCTATCACCTCACTCGCTTCTTCAGTGGTCATCGTGCCATCATGAGCAATGCGGTCGACGCGAAATGCCTTATCGGCATGAAGATAGACCGTAATCAGATTCGGATAGTCTTTCAAAATAGCGTAACCGCACCTTCCGATAATTACGGCTGACTCCTCTTTGGCGACATGTTGCAGGATTTCACTCTCTACCCTAAACACCTCCCCCGTGGTTGTGATGCGCGTACCGGGAGTAAACGCCACCTCGGTTGCCAGAGCATTGAACTGAAAAAATGATTTCCAAAACGATTGCATTTTCTCGTCCCGTTCGTCCAGCTCTTTCTCCATCACAGAGAGCTGTTTCGCAGCCCTGCTTACAATTTCACGGTTAACGCAACGGATATTCAGTTTTTCGGCCAGTTGCTGACCAACAGCAGCACCTCCACTCCCTAACTGACGACTAATGGTAATGATTAATGGAATTGACGTTTTCATCTGGAATTATCTCCTTTTATTTTTTGTTTCTTTGATGTCGAAAATATACACAAAAAATGGCAAATTATACACTTTCGGCTCCTCTTTATTGAGATCGGTATCAAAAAAGACTCTCCGACTCTGCAATCGGCTTGCATAGTCGGAGAGTCTTATATGAAGGTTTTGGTTTTTCAGAACGCATTACATGTTCCCAAAACTCATTTTACCGTTTACCAAATCAGAGCCTGTTTCTCTTTCGGCAGATACATTTTATCTCCGTTTTTAACGCTGAAAGCATCGAGAAACATATCGATATGCGGCAATGTACCGTTAACACGCCATTGAGCCAGCGAATGCGGATCGGTCTTTGTCAAACGAACTTTTTCCTGATCACGGATATTGCTTGCCCACACCGTAGCGTAAGCAATAAAGAAACGCTGTGCCGGAGTAAAATTATCCATTTTATCCGAATTGATATCTCCTTTTTTCATTGCATTTTGCATGGCAATATACGAAATATGAAGACCTCCGTTATCAGCAAGATTTTCGCCCAGTGTCAGTTGACCATTAGCCTTGGTACCGGGAACCACCTCAATGTTACTGAAATAGTCGGACAACACTTTGGCCCGTTCGTCGAATTTCTTCGAATCTTCAGGTTGCCACCAGTCTTTCAGGTTACCCGTTAAATCGTACTGACGGCCTTCATCATCGAAGCCGTGAGTCATTTCATGCCCGATAACCACCCCGATAGCGCCATAGTTGGCAGCATCGTCAGCCTGTTGGTTGAAGAAAGGAGGTTGCAGAATTGCAGCCGGGAAGCAGATTTCGTTGGTAGTCGGTTGATAGTAGGCATTCACAGTCTGAGGTGTCATCAGCCATTCGTTTACATCGGTAGGTTTATCTACCTTGTTAAGCATATAGGCAAAATCGAATTGATTGGAACGCAGGATATTGGCAAAATAGCTATCGGAAGCGATCTGAAGTTTACTGTAATCGCGCCATTTATCGGGATAACCGATCTTAATATGAATAGCTTTCAGTTTGGAAATTGCGGTATTTTTGGTCTCCTGCGCCATCCATTCCGAAGCCTGAATGCGTTGTGCAAAGGCATCCTGCAGGTTGTGAACCAGTTCCAACATGCGTTTTTTAGCTGCCGGCGGAAAATATTTTTCCACATACATTTGGCCTACGGCTTCACCAAGTGTTCCGTTGATAGTCGTTACCACACGTTTCCAACGCGGACGCATTACCTCGCGACCCGACATTGCTTTGCCGTAGAAAGCAAAATTAGCGGTTACGAAATCGCTGCTCAAATAGGGCGCTGCCGTATTAATTACATACCATGCGAAATATGCCTTAACTATTTCCGGTTTTGTTGTTTTGAAAATATTCTGAACCTCTTTGATAAATTGAGGCTGCGCAACATTCAGACTTTTCAGATCGGGCAAACCGACACTCTTGAAATAGGTAGCAAAATCAACATCAGGAGTCATTGCAACCAATTTAGAGAGTTCCATCTTGTTGAAGTTTTTGTGCGGATCGCGCAAAGTCACCCGGTCAAAAGAGGCTTTGGCTAATTCCGTTTCCAGTCCCATCACCTCTGCGGTCAGTTTGCTTGCCGGCATTTTTACCAACTTGGCATAACCCGACAGGTTGAAGAGCTTTGTCATCATTTCCTGATACTTAGCCCTGATCTCTTTGGTACGCTCATCGTTATCCAGATAGTAGCTCCGTTCTCCCATACCCGTACCGGCCTGATACAGCCAGGCTATCGTCATTTTACTATTGGTATAATCTGCTTCGGTTGTCAAATCGAAGAAGGGAAAAATCCCATTTTTATGTAGTGTGATCAGCTCTTTCTGTAACTCTTTCCGGGTAGAAAGCTTAGCTATAGCTGACAGCAACGGCTTAATCGGAGCACCCCCTTGCTGTTGCAATTTCACGCTGTCCATTCCGAGCTGGTACAATGTGGCAATTTTATCGGGAATCGAGCCGGGAGCATTTTGTTGATTGGAGAGCCCTGTAATCAGATTCTTCAATTTTGTCTGATTTTCTTCGTTCAATTGATCAAAACTGCCATAGCGGGCATACTCTGCCGTCAACGGATGTTTTTGCATCCAGCCGCCACAAGCATACCGGTAAAAATCATTTGCCGGATTCGCCGTCATGTCCATGTTGGCACGATCTATTCCGGACGTCTGTTCCGTCGACGGAGCAGGTTTGGAAGCTGTAAAGAGGGCAAGAGCACAACCTGCCAGAATTACACATTTCTTCATTCGTCAAAAAATTTAATGTAAATAATGAATCCAAGAGTGTCAATCATTCTCAACACGACAATAGTATTGAGATAAATCGACCTGCAAAGTTAAACGAAAAAACAGAACGGCGATCATTTTTACGAAAATATATACAAAATCAACTCCTTTCCGTCAAAAAAAATGGGCAATACCAACTTTTTGTCAGTATTACCCTCTCTGTTTTATCTATCCGGTTGCTGCTTAACGCGGCGACTCTTCCTCAAAGTTGACATCGCCGAATCCTTCGCTATCCAGTTCTTCGGCGTCAAACTCCTCATCGCCATAAAATTGTTCATCGATATCTCCTGTCGACTGAGCAACGGTGGCAGTATCAAAATCAATATTCTGCTTCGGAGGCTGGCCTTCGGAGCGGGTACATACAGCCTTATCGCTGTCTTGTCGTGGAATCAGTTCCTGCATCGTAATAAAAAATGCACGATCGGCCATCAAATCGAAATAATAGAGAAGCTTCTGTTTTTCTTCGGTAACATAGTCCTCAAGCACAGTAGTATCCATTACCAAATTATCGTATTCGGAGCTGGTTTCCATTTCAATCAGTGTAACTTCCTGTTGTTTTTCCCACTCATCATCGCAAAGGAAAAACGAAGTAATCTGATCTTTCTCATAGCCGACGGAGTCTAAAATGGCATTGTGCAAATCAAAGAAAGTAGCACTTGCATCAATGGTGATTTCACGCATAAAGTCGTCCACCTCGTCCGATAGAATAAGGAATTTGTAGAGCATAAATATAAGTTTGAATTCGGCTGTAAAGATAGTACATTTTTAAATGTCCTCTATCAAAAACGGCTATTTTTACTTTTTGAACAGACTTTGACTTTCCAATTTTTTGGTCTATATTTGTCTTCATTATCGGAGTAACTCTCCCGCCATCAATGGCAACAGGATACCATCCGTGAGAGCTTTCAATTCGTTACAAAACATGGAGAATTTTATCGTTTCTGCCCGAAAATATCGTCCGGCCACCTTCATGTCGGTGGTGGGTCAGTCTGCGCTAACGGCAACGCTGAAAAATGCGATTAAAAACAATCACCTTGCCCACGCTTACCTCTTCTGTGGTCCGCGCGGAGTAGGAAAAACCACCTGCGCCCGTATTTTTGCCAAGACGATTAACTGCTCGCACCTCACCGAAGAGTTTGAGGCGTGCAACGAATGCGAATCGTGCCGTGCTTTCAACGAACAACGCTCCTATAATATACACGAACTCGACGCGGCTTCCAATAACTCTGTCGATGACATTCGTACACTCATCGATCAGGTACGTATTCCGCCGCAAATAGGACACTACAGTGTTTACATCATCGATGAAGTCCACATGCTTTCGGCTTCGGCTTTCAACGCATTTCTGAAAACGCTGGAAGAGCCGCCGGCTCATGCCATTTTTATTCTGGCTACGACCGAAAAACATAAAATTCTACCCACCATCTTGTCGCGTTGTCAGATTTACGACTTCAACCGTATCAGCGTAAACGACACCGTAGAACATCTCCGGCACGTTGCACAAAAGGAGGGTATTACCGCCGACGCGCAGGCTCTTAACGTCATTGCCCAAAAAGCCGACGGCGGAATGCGCGATGCTCTTTCCATATTCGATCAGGTGGTCAGCTTTTGTGGCAACGACATTACCTATCAGGCAGTCATTCAAAATCTCAATGTACTCGATTACGACTACTATTTCCGGCTGACCGATATGTTTCTTGAAAACAAAGTGAAAGATGCACTCCTGATATTCAATGAGATTCTCTGCAAAGGTTTCGATGCCCATAACTTTGTAGGAGGGCTCAGCGCTCACCTGCGGGATGTGTTGATGTGTAAGGATACAGAAACCGTACAGTTACTCGAAGTGGCCGATTCGGTCAAGGAATCGTACGCCACGCAGGCGCAGCGATGTCCCACCGATTTTCTTTATGCGGCACTGGCAATCATAAACGATTGTGATCTGAATTTCAGGCTCAGCCGAAACAAACGACTACTTACAGAACTTTCTTTAATCCGTCTTTGCCAATTGACGGACAAAAAAAAAAATGAGTTAAGTGAAGAAGAGATTCTTCCTCCCATCGAACTGATTCCCGAAATGCATCCGGGGCAACCGGCCGTTTCGCAGTCAGCTCCCGCACCGGCACAACCACCCGTTGCCCACCGTGTGTCGGTTTCTACCACAGAAACACCGGCTGCAAAGCCGGTAAAGAAAAATGTGCTGTCGACTCCGCCTCCCATCAGCATTTCCATAACCAAACCATTTGTACAACAGGAAAAAACGGTAGAAAAGAGCCCTGCCAGAGCTACGAAAACGGAGGAGAAACAGGATAATCCATTTTCTGCCGATTCGCTTGAAAAAGCATGGAAACACTTTGCCAATGAAGTAATTCCGGAAAAGACACATGCTAAAAATATCATGCTCAACAACCTGCCTGCCATTGAGGATAAGCATAAACTGAAACTTGTTCTCGACCAGATTCTGCAGGAAAATTCCATCAATGAGGTACTTCACGACTTGCTTACCTTTTTGCGACGTAACCTGATGAACGATTTCATCGAAATGGAAATCATTGTCGACACCACCAAAGAAAATACCAAGGTTATGTCGCCACAGGACAAGTTTGCAAAAATGGCCGAGGTCAACCCTGCTTTGTTGCGTCTTAAAAAAGAATTCGGTCTTGAAATTGATTAAGCGCCCTGCTATCACGGCCTTTTTAGTTTTTTTTGTCGATGCACTTGAAATAAATTATGTACATTTGCACACTCGTTGTCACATTTCATTTTTCCTGTCAAAACGTTGTGCAGTTGGAGCAGCAAAACTGGGTGTAAACTTGTAAACAAGAGCAACAACACATTTCTATTAATTTTTAAGATTCAAATGAAGCGTATTTTCTTGCTTTTTTTTGCTTTGGGTTTCATTGTTTGTTTGGCTCAGGCACAAACGGCACCCCAAATCTACTCCCGGTGGAGCGGTCGCATGTTAATTTGTGGCAATGCTTCCGATCTCTATTCCGCATACCAATGGTACAAAAGTGATACATTTACAGGTCCCTATATCCGTCTGAATGCCACAGGACAATACTATACCGATAACGGCAAAGGTCTGGACGGATACTTCTACGCAGAAGTCACATTAAAAAAAGACGGTTCTAAAGTCAATTCGGATACGATCAGCATTCACACACAGCCGGTTACCAAAGTGTCTGTCTTCCCCAACCCGGCATCAAAAAGCAGTGCGATCAATATTGAGACCACTTCACCTGACATTCAGTTAGCTAAAATTCAAATATTTACCATGAGTGGAATCATGGTTCGTCAATACACTACCACCAATGCAAGTGCTGCCATAGAAGCTCCATCGGCAACCGGTTGTTATATGGTTCACATACAACTTCAGGACGGTAGCACGACAATTCAAAAGCTGTTTGTAAAATAATCCGGCATCCATTTTCTATACGACAAATGAAAAAAATAATCGTTTCACTATTCGCGATATTCGTTTCCATTTCCCTGTCAGCTCAAACCCTTCATTTAAAAGGCTTTGAATTCGATGGAAGTGCATCAACAGGTATGTTTGGAGCCAATTATACCCCGGCCAACGGTTCTCAAATTAACGGCCCGGGATTACGTCTCGGCGTTGGCATCGCCTTTTTCCCCACTTCACATATTGGTATTACCACGGGATTAGACATTGCCAACTACACGGCATTTTCAAGCATCAAAGCCGGAACAGCCTATTCGTACACCACATACGACAGCGACGGCTTACCATACACCGAAAAACTAAACATCGACAGCAAAATTAAAGAACAAGATATTTTGTATCGTATAGAACTCCCGTTGATGTTGCAGTATCGTTACTACCTGCCATCCGGAAATGGCATCTATGTTGCGGGTGGAATTAAACTATCGCTTCCGATGGCTGGCTATTATCACGTTAGCGGCGGGTCGGTAACATCTACCGGCAAATACGAAAATCTCAATGCCACATTATCGAATCTCCCCTGGTTAGGTTTTACCACAACCGATTTGAAAGGTGATCATGGCATGATCCCGACTTACAAATCATACAACGCGCTGTTTGAAATCGGATATATAAAGAAATTGAAGAAGACCACATTTCTCACACTCAGCGCTTTCGGCGAATATGGACTGAAGAATATCCAGAAAACAGTAGGTTCGACCAATTTGATCTATCCTTCACTTCAATACATTGGCATTCCCGGTTCAAATGCGGTTAATTTCACCCGCTTAATGTCATTCGGAGTGAAAGCCGCCTGGCATGTCAATATCAGTGGCGAACCATTGCCTAAAGGAAAGAAAAAGACCTACGAACAGCCCCAAAAATCTGTAGAGCCACCATCCAGCAAAGAGATGAAAGGCGGTCGTCACAGAATGGGCAGATAATCTGATTAACATTAATTTATCACAACCTTCAGGTTGATGTAGAATCAATCTTCAAGAGAATACATTTTATGGGAAGAGCATTTGAATACAGAAAAGCACGTAAAATGAAAAGATGGGGCAATATGGCCCGCGTGTTTACCAAACTGGGTAAAGAAATATCTATTGCAGTAAAATCAGGTGGGCCGGATCCTACCGGTAACCCCCGGCTTCGTGCTTTAATGCAAAATGCAAAAGCCGAAAACATGCCGAAAGAGAATGTTGAACGCGCCATCAAAAAAGCTATCTCCAAAGATGAAGCCGACTACAAGGAGATGGTTTATGAAGGATATGCACCTCATGGTATTGCTGTAGTTGTAGAAACCGCGACCGATAATCCCACCCGTACGGTTGCCAACGTAAGAAGTTATTTCAATAAGTTAGGCGGATCTTTGGGTGTAACCGGAAGTCTCTCCTTTTTGTTCGACCGTAAAAGTGTCTTCAAAATTGTGGCCAAACCGGATATGAATCTGGAAGCGCTCGAACTAGAACTGATCGACTACGGTGTTGACGAAATTTTCGCTGAAGAAAACGAGGTTGTTCTCTACGGCGAATTTGAATCATTCAACAAGATACAAAAGTACTTAGAAGAAAATGATTTTGAAATCATCAGCTCTGAATTTGAACGCATTCCCAACGACACGAAGGAACTGGGAGAGGAAGAACAAGCTCAGGTAATGAAACTGATTGAACGGATAGAAGATGACGAAGACGTACAAAACGTCTTTCACAACATGAAATAATAACACTGTTTTTGGTGTACAAAAGCCCTTCGTGTCATCACCGGAGGGCTTTTTATTCTATTGGCTATGCGACATATTTTGTTTTCCATTCTACTGGGCGGCATGTTATGCGGTACGATAAGTGCCGGCAACTTGCCCCGTGAAGAGGCTTCGTTAAAAACCCTGTTCGGAAAACTACACAAAGCACCCTCCGATTCGCTCCGGTCTCTTTTCAACGACTCCATTTGTCAACAACTGAGCGTCGCGCTTAAAAACGATTCGTCTTTTGCGTATGCCTTCGATTCGCTCCCCTTTCTGGGCAAAATCTACTCTACCGATCGCAAACTCAGGATCTATTCGTGGAATTATATTTCGGACGACGGAAACTATCGTTTCTTCTCCTATTTTCAATTCTTCAACTCCCGATTGATCTTCGTTCCCCAGAATCGCCCCGGTTATCTACCCGATGAAGATCGCATAATTGATGCAAAAAACTGGTACGGAGCGCTCTACTACACAGCCATTCCCTTCCGCTATCAAAACAAAGATCACTATATTTTACTGGGTTGGTCTAATTATCAGAATACGCTAAATTTCAAAGTAATGGATGTTATTTCTCTCAATGAAGAGACACTCACTTTCGGATTACCTGTTTTTATACGACCGGACAAAAGCAGCTATCGCGTAACACTACACTACTCTGCCGACCACTCGATGGCCCTACAATACGACCAAAAGCTCAGTTTGCTAATTTTCAGTCATATGAATGACGAGTCGAGCAAGAACGGCAAAATTCCGGACGAATCTTTTTCCGGATTTCAATTGACCTCCGATAAATTGATCTACAAGAACGAAGTCACTTTCGAGCACCAGGAAGCTACGATTCCACGCACAAAAATAGAGTATGGCCTCGACGGTCATAAATAATCGCACATTTTCCATTTGCTCTTTGGAAATTAAGGAAAAACAGTTACCTTTGCAAACCATTTAGCCGTAATCGCTGGCAGAAGAGAGAGAACTGTTATGTTGCGTGCTAACTCTAAATTAATTAATTGAAGAACAATGGATTTAGTTAAAGTTGCAGAACAAGCATTCGCCCTGGAGCGTACTCTTCCTGCATTCAAAAGTGGTGATACAGTCACTGTTGCTTATCGTATTATTGAAGGAAACAAAGAACGTATCCAGCAGTACAAAGGAGTGGTAATCAAAATTACCGGTCATGGAGACAAAAAACGGTTTACCGTTCGTAAAATGTCCGACAATATTGGCGTTGAACGTATATTCCCTATGGATTCTCCTTTCATCGACAGCATTACAGTGAACAAGGTTGGTAAAGTTCGCAGAGCAAAATTATATTATTTGCGTGCACTTACTGGTAAAAAAGCCCGTATCAAAGAAAAACGTATTTGATTTGTTTTTCAAACGATCAATGATAAAAAGGAAGCTCGCGCGAGTTTCCTTTTTTTGGTTGTAAACCGATAAAACCGATGAACCTGATTATAGACCAGGGAAATAGCTCTGTCAAAATCGCAGTTTTCGAGCACGACAGCCTTCTGTTAGTTGAAAGGTATCCCCTTTTGACTAAGGAAATCATTCTCGATTTCTGCAACCGTTTTGAAATTTCAGCCATCATTCTTTGTTCGGTCACAACTATAAACGAAGCGACCACACAATATTTACGTCATTTGCCCGTCTGCTTCATAGAGTTGACTCACGAAACACCGCTACCGATCAGAAACGACTATTCAACGCCTCAAACGCTGGGTAAGGATCGAATTGCTGCGGCAGTAGGAGCCAACAGCATAAAACCGGATACAAACTTACTGATTATCGATGCCGGAACCGCCATCACTTACGATTTCGTTTCATCCGACAATACCTTTCAGGGTGGTAACATTGCGCCGGGAGCCAGAATCCGGTTACGCGCACTGCATGAGTTCACCGGCAAGTTGCCTTTAGTTGAAGAAAAAACAACCGATTATTTAATCGGAAAAAATACAGTCGATGCCATAACTGCCGGAGTCATGCAAGGCATTGAATTTGAAATAGAAGGATACATAACTTTGTTTATGCAAAAGTATCCGGATCTTTCAGTTTTTTTAACTGGTAGAGGCTCAATTCCTTTTGTGGCAAAGCTAAAAAATCCCATCTTTGCAGAGCTAAACTTAGTACTGATAGGCCTTAACCGAATATTAACTTATAATGCACAGCTATAGAATCGTTTGCGCACTAGTTGCTTTAATAATGGGTGTTGCCACAATGGCACAAAACAATACAAACTCGCCTTATACCCGTTACGGGCTCGGAGAGTTGCGAGAACCCAGCTTGGGAGGTAGTCAGGCAATGGGTGGAATCGGTTACGGATTAAGAAGCCATAATTCCATCAATCCGGCCAACCCGGCATCCTACAGTGCAATCGATTCCATGACCTTTTTATTTGATATGGGGGTTACAGGCTTAGCTTCTCATTTTAATGATGCCACAGGCAGCCGTTCTACACATAACGGCAATCTGGACTATATGGCCATGCAAATGCCACTGGGCAAATACATGGCAACCAGTATCGGGATCATTCCTTATTCGTTTACCGGGTATGACTATTCTATCAGCGGAATGAAAAAGATCGACGGACTCAGTGACACTATCAACTATACACAAAGCTATAAAGGTACCGGTGGTATCTCGCAATTGTACGGAGGCTTATCGGTGAGACTCTTCAAACACATCTCTCTGGGTGCCAATGCTATTTATCTCTTCGGAAACAACACCTATTCCCGGGTGCTCTCCATCAGCGATATTTCGAACAGTTCGTTAACTTCTCATGCCACGTCCGAATATATTAAAATAGATGTTGCTTCGTTCAATGTCCGTCTGGGCGCTCAGGTGTTCGGTAAAGTATCGAATAAAGGATATGTCACTGTCGGTGCTATGTTTGAACCGAAAATGAACCTGCACGGATCGTACGATATGCTTATTCAGGGATTGGACAGTACGGTAAAGGTACCCACATCCCATTATTTTGAGACCCCGATGCAATTCGGACTCGGAGCAAGTTACACGTACGACAACCGGTTGACATTAGGTGCTGATTTTCTACATCAGAACTGGGCTAATGCCAAATATTTTGGACAAACGGGAGTTCTTCGTAACCGGAACAAATTTTCGGTCGGAGGTGAATATATCGACAACCCTTACGGGAAAAGCTATTTCCAACGCATGAGTTTCAGATTCGGAGCATATTATTCTACCTCCTATGTCAACGTCAATGGTTACACACCCAGCCAAAAAGCCATCACATGCGGTTTTGGCTTTCCGCTCCGTTCATCGAGGAGTTTAATCAACACCTCTTTTGAATATGGAATAAAGGGAGAATCGACAGCCAATTCTATTAAGGAAAACTATTTCCGGTTTACGCTGGATCTTTCATTAAATGAAATTTGGTTCATGAAACGCAAACTCTAACATTGACCAGAAGCAAGCAAAGAGATGCATCGACAGACTAAATACACAATAAAATGCTTAACAATCGTCCTTGTGGCGGTTGTTTTGTGCTTTTGTACAGGTTGTACAAAACCGGAATCCGAGGCTCCGGTCAAACTGATCGACCGAACCAAACTTCCGCGCATGTATGCCGAAAATGTTACGACACTGATCTCCGATTCGGGTATCACACGTTACCGGATTACCACCCCGGCGTGGTATATTTACGACCACAGTTCGGAACCGTATTGGGCATTTCCCAAAGGGGTTCATTTGCAACGATTCGATGAATCGTTGCATGTGGATGCCGAAATAAACTGTAAAAAGGCATATTATTATCAGGTAAGACAGCTCTGGCGGCTCGACGGGAAGGTCAGAATGATTAATTTGCAGGGAGATATGTTTGAAAGCGAGCAGATATTCTGGAATCAGCGCGAACAAAAAATATATTCCGATTCACTGATAAAGATTACACAACCTACAAAAATAATAACCGGGGTAGGCTTTACGTCCAATCAGGGACTGACTCAATATACCATCAGGCAACCGAAAGGCATCATTCCGGTTAGTTCAGCTATGTAGCAGCTATGGAAATCTACTTTATCGTTATCATTTCCCTGCTGTTTTCAGCCTTTTTTTCGGGTATGGAGATAGCATACATTTCTTCAAACAAACTGCGGTTTGAGCTGGAGAAGAGCCAAAGCCATGCCTCCAACTTTTTTCTGTCTATTTTTTACCGCTATCCGGAACAATTTATTACTACCACATTAGTCGGGAACAATGTGGCATTGGTCATCTTCAGTATCATGACCGCAGAGCTGATGCATCCATTGTTATTGTCCATCACCAGTAGCGATGCAGTAATTCTGCTATTGGAGACTCTCCTGGCCACTATTTTCATTTTATTTGCGGGCGAGTATATCCCGAAAATAATATTCCGGTCCAATCCGAATCTATGGTTACGTATTTTCTCGCCTGTCTTCTTTTTGTTCTATATCGTTCTTTATCCGATTTCAAAAATCAGCGTATGGCTTTCGGTAGGTATGCTCAAAATAGTCGGAGTGAGAGTAAATTCCAAACATCACCATGTGTTTTCACGGGTCGATCTGGATCATCTCATTCAGGAAAGCATCGACAATCAGGATGAGGAACAGGATCTGGATACAGAAGTGAAAATATTCCAGAATGCGCTCGATTTCTCATCGGTCAAACTACGCGATTGCATGGTGCCACGTACCGAAATAGTGGCCATCGACGAATCCGAAGCATCGGTTGCACAGTTGAAACAGTTATTCATTGAAACCGGACACTCCAAAATATTGCTTTACAGGAACAACATCGATTCCATTATCGGTTGTATACACTCATCCGAAATGTTACGCCATCCGGATAGCTGGGAGGAACATATCAACAGCGTACCCATTGTACCGGAAACGATGCAAGCGAACAAGTTGATGAAGCTCTTTAACCAGCAAAAGAAAAGCATCGCCGTGGTGGTGGACGAATACGGAGGTACGGCCGGTATCGTCACCTTAGAAGATATTCTCGAAGAGATATTCGGGGAAATAGAGGATGAACACGATCGAAGCGGGTTGATTGCCCGCAAACTGGACAACGGAGAATATATACTGTCGGGAAGAATGGAAATCGATCAGGTGAACGAATTGTTTGATCTTCAGATCCCCGAATCGGACGAATACAGCACCATTGCCGGCTATATTTTAAGCCACTACCAAAGCCTTCCGAAAGCCGGAGAATTAATCGACATCCACAATTTCAGCTTTCGTATCCTGAAAGTTGAAAATAACCGGATCGACTTGCTTAAATTACGCCTCGACTGATTTTTTCACGAACAAGCTAAAGTTAACATTGCCATACTGACGATGTTCAAGAAAACCGGGTTCTTTACTGAAATCCTGCTTGGCCGAATGTTCCAGCACAAAAATTCCATCATTATTCAGCAGGCTGCTGTTCAATACCAATCCGGGCAATGAGGGCAACTCTTTCATCTCGTAGGGAGGATCGGCAAAAACGACATCGAACTGCTCTTTTCCCTGGTGAATGTAGCGAAATACATCCATTTTAATCGGAAAAATCACCTTCAACAGTCCGAGCTCCTGCCTGATTTTGTGAATAAACGCCAGATGCCTGTCGCTCATTTCAACACTGACAATACGCCTGACACCTCTGGAAGCAAGTTCGTAACTGATGCTGCCGGTGCCTGAAAACAGATCCAAAGCAACGCTCTCTTCAAAATCTATGTAGTTATTCAGTACGTTAAACAACGCCTCTTTCGCAAAATCGGTGGTGGGACGTGCTGTAATGTGTGTCGGAGGTGAAAAACGACGGCCTTTGAATTTTCCGCTTACAATTCGCATAGGGGCAGGTAAAACAAATCAGTAAATAATTCTATCGGTTTCTCTTTCAGTTCGGGAGCCAGCTGATATTCCAAGGGAAGCGGGAACAGAGTCAGTTTTGTAAAATAGGGTCTGAGGAAAGCAATTTTTTCGTCCATTATATTCCGGACATCTTGTATGTACACCCCTGTTTTACTACCATCCAAATGAAACTGGTCGCACAATCTCGACAACCAATACAGGACATCTTCATCTGTTTTAATCGAAAAATGATTGTGAAAAAGCAGTTTTCCCCGTTCAAACAAACAGGCCAACAAACCATTCTCCATCAAACGAATGCCCATAATTACGCCTGTTGCGGTTCGCGACAAACCCGACATCGCAATCAGCAAAGCGGATGACATATGGGTAAAAACAGCCTGAGAAAAATAGGGGGTAACAAAAGTTTTGAACGAAGGAGCTACGGCAAAAACATTAACTACCGACAAGGAGGGAATATACTGTTCAAACACATCATGTTCCTCATTATATTCTGCCGTAAAATTCAGAAAATCACGTTTATTATCCTGCCGGAAGAGAACATTGGGCACAAGTACGGAGGGTTGAGAATCGAGAGCGATAAATACACGGGCAAACGAAATGGCTGATAATTCGTCGAACAACTCAATTGTTTTCGTCAACGAAATATGATTCACCCGTTTTATTCCGACAAACGACCTGGAAGCATCATCAAGAATGGCAAACGAGCAGTGGTCGTCGCTAAGATGCAGCCATAAGCTGTAGCGGTTTGCCTGCTGAAGCCGAAATTCGTCCGAAATGATTTCTATATCCATTGTACTTTTACCGGGACTTCTGTTCTCCCTTGGTTGTACAAAAGTACAAAAATATCTTCATTTAAAACAACCAACTGTTGTATTGATCAACTACACCGAAAGGACGGCTTCTTCAACGGCAACGGTCTTATAGTGCAACACGTTCCAGTTTCCCTGCTCATCCTCCACCAGAGCCGAAAGACTTTCGACCCAATCGCCCGAATTCAGGTAATGAATATCGCCGTAATGACAATTTGCCGGCGAGTGTATGTGGCCACATATCACACCATTGCAGTGACGATGCTTTGTCAGTTTCACCAGCTCTTTTTCAAAGTCGGAGATGTACGAAACCGCACTCTTTACCTTTTGCTTCATATGTTGGGCAAGGGAGAAATAGGGTTTACCCCGTTTGACCCGGAAATAGTTATACACACGATTCAGATTAAGCAGCAGGTTATAACCTACATCGCCGATCATTGCCAGCCAGCGCATATTGACGGTAATATTATCAAACACATCGCCATGGAGTACAAAATAGCGTTTGCCCTGCGATTCCAACACGTAATCTTTCACCACCTGAATGTTGGGAAATGCAAACGGAACGATCTTATCCAGAAAATCGTCGTGATTACCACGCACATAAATCACATCGGTATGCTCTTTCACAATTTTGGAAATCACCTTCTTAATAAACTGCGTGTTGGTCTCGCTCCAATGTTTTTGCGATTTACGCAACTGCCAGCCATCGATAATATCCCCGTTAAGGATAAGTTTGCTACAAGAAAAAGCAGACAAGAAACTCAACACTTCGTCCACTTTACTGTGTTTTGATCCTAAGTGAATGTCGGAAAGAATAATCGTTCGGTAACATGTTCTGTAAACCGGATCGCCGCATCCATCAATCATCTGAAAATCTCTGTTTAATTCCAATGTTCAGTCAAATTTAGGTTAAATAAATTATAAACCACTGATATACAACACAAACAAATACTATTAAATTCAAGTTAAAAATAATACCAATACATTGCGCTATTATTGCATTCGTATTACCATACTATTGCGTTGCATTCCGTACCTCAAACCGGCATAACGACTAAGTAACTTAAGCGTTACAAAAACAACCTTAACCGATCGTGCATAATTGATGTGTCGATCAAATCTCCCGACTTTCGTCGCGCATTTTTCTTTAATTGGCAAAAATCACCTATCTTTGAATGGCTTGACGATAACGAGATGGACAATACCTTTGCAACCATATATATTATTTTGAGCAGCGGAGGAATTCTGGTACTGGGACTCGCGCTGCTTTATCTGCAAAAGACGCTGAACCGCACCCGGGCGGAGAAACAGCGGATAGAAACTGAATACCGAAGGCTGGCCGAACAAAGCGAAACGATGGAACTGCCTTCCATCGAAGCGAAACTCAATCCGCATTTGTTCAAAAACATACTCAACTCCATACAGTCGCACGCGTTTCAAACCTACTACGCCCTCGACAAAATGGCCGATGTACTCGACTATATTCTTTACGAGAGCAACAAGGGTTTGGTAACTCCCCGCGAAGAGATTGATTTCGCGCTCAACCTGATCGAGATCAACAAGGTGAAGATCAGTCCGCTTTTTGCATTGACTATCAAACAGAAAATTGACGAGAACGATGCTGTTTACCGGCAAAAGGTGATGGCGCCGCTCCTTTCGGTCGATCTGATAGAGAATGCCTTCAAACATGCCGATCTGCAAAAAAACGACTCGTTTATCACCATAATTTTTGAGATGAAAAACGGCATCTTTTCCCTGACAGTGGTCAACAAAATATCGTCGCGCTCAGCTCTGCGCAAAGAGAAAAGCGGCCTCGGATCATCAACCTTCGAACAACGCCTGCAAATACTCTACAAAGGACATTATACCCTTGAGCGGCAAACAGACAATGACACCTATACCGCCCACCTAACCATCGACCTGAATGAAAAAGCCGCTGAGATGTCTGCTTCTTGACGATGAACTGCCCGGACTGGCTTACCTGAAAATGCTATGCGGGCAAATGGCGGAACTGGAAGTGGTAAAAGCCTACAATGACCCCGCTCTCTTTTTGCAGGAGGCTGTCGATACCGTTTTCGATCTGGCAATTCTCGACATCGAAATGGCCGGCATCGACGGATTATCGGTAGCACGCAGTTTGCAGGACAAACCGGTGATATTTACAACGGCCTACAAGCAATATGCCACCGATGCTTTCGATATCGACGCGGTGGATTATCTGGTCAAACCAATTAAAAAAGAGCGGCTGCAGCAAGCCGTTGAAAAAGCAGGCCGGATCATAGAGGCTCTCCGGCAGTCGTCGCCGTTTATACGGCTCAACACCGACAAGGGCCGTGCGCTTCTCTTTTTCGATCGCCTGGTATATATCACCACTTCACCAATCGACAGTCGCGACAAGGAGGCGCTGCTAACCGATGGCACCACCACAATACTGAAAAACATTTCGTTCGAGAAACTGATTGCACAACTCCCCTCCGATCGGTTTTGCCAGATCAACAAACAGGAGATTATTACCCTGACGGCTGTCCGTTTCTTTTCTCACAACGAAATAACAGCCGACTTGTCCGGCCGCAGGGCAACACTCCACCTGAGCGAAGCTTACCGTGCCGCATTCCTGCAAAAAACCGAAAAATAAGGTTGCATATTCCGTATTTATTCGTGTAATCCGTGTGCAAAACAAATCACGTGGCTATTCCGCTCCGCTTTTTCCTTGCAGAATATTTCCGTTTCATTGCAAAACTGCGCTACCACAGCTCCTTCCCGCTTGTTTTATCAGCTGTTTTCAGTAATCTTTGCAAACAAAAAAGGAGGCAGCTATGCATCGTTTGAAGAATACCGGATTTTACATTGTGGTGATGTCCGTTTTTGCGGCTTTGATGGTGTGGTTTTTTCACGCCGGAAAAAGCCTTGAACACGGCCAACTTGTTATGAATAAGGCGAGCGACAGTTCCATCTGGAGTGCTTTCGTTCAGTCATTGGGAGTCAACTTCGGACATCCGCTGGCCATTCTCTTGTTGCAAATCGTCACCATTATTCTGGTGGCCAAGCTCTTCGGTTGGATCTGCACAAAAATAGGTCAGCCTACGGTAATCGGCGAAATTATAGCCGGCGTGGTGCTGGGTCCGTCGGTTATCGGCCATTTCTTTCCGCAGGTCTACTCCACCCTCTTTCCGGTAGCCTCTCTGGGCAATCTGCAATTTATCAGTCAGATCGGACTTATTCTCTTCATGTTTATGGTTGGCATGGAGCTCGATCTGAAAGTGGTAAAGAAAAATGCGGGCGATGCCTTTGTCATCAGTCAGGTGAGCATTATCGTGCCTTTCGCGTTGGGCCTGGGACTTGCCTATACCATTTACACGGAATTTGCACCCTCCGGAGTACCGTTCACCTCTTTCGGGTTGTTCATCGGCATTGCCATGAGTATTACCGCCTTTCCGGTTTTGGCAAGGGTGGTACAGGAAAGAGGACTGCACAAAACCCATCTCGGATCGGTTGTTATCACCTGCGCCGCCGTCGACGACATTACGGCATGGTGCCTGCTGGCTGCCGTTATCGCTATTGTAAAAGCCGGTTCGTTTGCCAGCTCCATCTATGTTATTGCCTTAGCCATTCTCTATGTTATCGTGATGATAAAAGTGGTACGCCCCTTTCTGAAAAGGGTCGGCGATTTGCACGCTTCGCGCGAAAATCTGAGTAAACCCATTGTCGCTATCTTCTTTCTGGTTTTGCTGTTATCGTCTTATGCCACCGAACTGATCGGTATCCATGCGCTCTTCGGCGCTTTTATGGCCGGAACCATGATGCCCGACAACGAAAAATTCCGGAATATCTTTATCGAAAAAATAGAAGACATTGCTCTGGTATTGTTACTCCCGCTCTATTTTGTATTCACCGGACTCCGCACCCAGATCGGATTGCTCAACGATGTCTATCTGTGGCAAGTCACCGGAGGCATTGTCGCGGTAGCTATTGTTGGTAAATTTGCCGGTAGTGCCATTGCAGCCCGCTTTGTAGGCCAGAACTGGCGCAACAGCCTATCTATCGGCGCTTTGATGAACACCCGCGGACTAATGGAACTGGTGGTGCTCAATATCGGTTACGATCTGGGAGTTCTTTCCCCGTCGGTGTTTGCCATGATGGTTATTATGGCCTTAGTCACCACCTTTATTACCGGACCGGCACTCGATCTGATAAACAAGCTCTTCAAACTGGAAAAAGAGACCGCAAAAGCCGTTATCAACCATTTGGGTAAATATAAAATTCTGGTATCGTTCGCACATCCCGATCGCAGCATTGCGCTGCTACGCCTTGCCTATAGCCTCACCCACCGTCAAAGCGACAATGCGCTGATTACGGCCATGCACCTTTCGCCCAATAACGACCTGAATCAGTTTAATGCTACCGAATACGAAGAGGAAAGCTTTGCCCCCATCG
Organism: uncultured Microbacter sp.; assembly: GCA_963678265.1. GTDB lineage: Bacteria > Bacteroidota > Bacteroidia > Bacteroidales > Paludibacteraceae > Microbacter. Next base: position 2,687,939 of record OY782761.1, on the reverse strand, counting down.
TTGCCGAATCAGGCCGGTTACGGATCGATATTACTACACTTTTCAAGGCATCGAACGATATTGAGGCCGAAATAACGCAAATGGCCAACAAGGGCAATTATGACCTGTTGCTGATAGGCATCGGTCAATCTATCTTTGAAGGCAGTATGCTGGGAAAGATACTCGGATTTACATCACGCATCATCAATCCCGATTTGCTGCTAAACAAGGTAACGCGCCGCGAAAAACTGTTCGAGAATTCTCCTTTTGATGAAAAAACGCGGTTAATTGTCTCCAAAAGTGAAGTTCCGGTAGGAATTTTCATTGACAAAAACTTCATGAGTGCCGATCGCGTTATGGTAGCACTCCTAAGCCCCGAAGATGCTTTTCTGATTGAGTATGCCCAGAAACTAATCGCCAATTCCGAATCGCAGGTCACTGTAGTCGATAGCCATCAGACAAGCCGACATACACCACACATTAGGGAAACAATCCGCCAGATCGAACAAATCGCCCCCAATCATATCCAGACGATTAACGAATCCACTATTACCAAAGAGATCATACACCATCAGGATCTGTTGCTAATAAGCATCAGTAGCTGGAAACTGGCTTTCGAACGGGAGAGCCGCTGGCTGAAAGAGATTCCCAGTACATTGATTCTAAAAGCATGAGGTCATTAACCATTAATGATTCTCCGGTAATTGCCTGTGGTTTTTAAGTTTAAATCACATACTTAATTTTATACAATATAGCCATAAACCAAACACTTTCACATCAAAATTGTTCATATTGGCCATAGAACAAAAAACTTCGACTCTACTCTTCTCCTTCTCTGACTGTAGATACAAAGAAGATAATGAAATGACTATACAAAATTTTGTCTGCCCCGAAAAAAAATAATTTTCTAAGGCAGACTTCTATTTTTTACTAAAAAAATGCTATCTTTGTAGCATTCTATCGTATAAGTCATTAATCATTCATCAAGTCATAAATAACAATTTCATGAAAAAAATTTTACTATTGTCCGTGTTCTTCGTGCAATATCTGTTTGTTTTTGCACAAACCGACGCCACCGGCACTGCAGAAAGTGCAACAGCACAGGAAACGAATAAAATTGACCAGATTGCCAAATTGACAGACGACCAAAAGGCAAATGTAACTAAGTATCTGAAAGAGTATTACAATCACATCGACGATTTGCAAAAAGCAAAAGACGATTTGCAAAAGATCAAGGAAAACATCAAAATGTTAAGTGCGTTAATTAAAGGTGAGGAATTAGGCTTTAACGACAATATGAAAGATGTTTTGACTAAACGCCAATACGACAAATGCAGCGAATATTTGAAAAACAGAGAAAACGCAGCCAAGAAAAAATACGGCGAGACTAAAAAAGTGACAAAAAACCATCCGAAGACCAATCAGGGATCCTGATTCACTACAGATAAAAACAAAAAAATCCGGCTTGCTAATTGCGAGCCGGATTTTTTTTGCGCTGAAAAAACCTCACACATACTCCGCCGGGAAAGATAACTGCCCTACAAAAAAACGAGGGCCGTCTCAAAATAAATTGAGACAGCCCCACATCATTGGTTATTTGGAAGTCATTATTTGTATTCGGCCCAGTTGCGAATATCGATATCGTCGACTGTTATTTTACAAAATGCTTTGATAAAGGCACTCGCCAATCGGGCATTGGTAATCAATGGAATATTGAAATCGATAGCCCCCCGGCGAATTTTGTATCCGTTCGATAATTCTCTTTTCGTCAAATTCTTCGGGATATTGATAACCAGATCGAATTCCTTGTTGGAAATCATCTTCATCACATTATGTTCGCCGTCTTCGTCAGGCCAGTTAACGTCGATCGCATTCACACCATTCTGTTGCAGGAATTGTTGCGTTCCGTGTGTTGCGTAGATCGTGAAGCCATTTTTAGCCAGCAAAAGACACGCGTCCAGCATAGCCACCTTCGACTTCGATTCGCCTGAAGATACCATAATGGTCTTTTCGGGAATGCGATAGCCCACAGACAACATCGCCGTAAGCAAAGCGTCGTCGAACTGGTGCCCGATACAGCCTACCTCTCCGGTCGATGCCATGTCGACACCCAGAACGGGATCGGCTTTCTGCAAACGGGTAAACGAGAATTGCGAAGCTTTGATGCCCACGTAATCGAGATCGAAAGCCGATTTCTCGGGTTTCTCCGGATTCAGGCCGAGCATTACCTGCGTAGCCAGATCGATGAAGTTTATTTTCAATACTTTAGACACAAACGGAAAACTTCTCGATGCGCGAAGGTTACACTCGATTACCTTAATATCATTATCTTTTGCAAGGAACTGAATGTTGAACGGTCCCGATATATTGAGCGACTTGGCAATCTGGCGGGCAATCTGTTTGATGCGGCGTACGGTCTCCACATAGATTTTCTGCGGAGGGAACTGAATGGTTGCATCTCCGGAGTGAACACCGGCGAACTCCACATGTTCCGAAATAGCATAAATCACAATGTCGCCCTTATTGGCCACTGCATCGATTTCGATCTCCTTTGCATTTTCTATAAACTCGGAAACCACTACCGGATGTTCATGAGAAACTTCAGTAGCCAGTTCGAGGAACTCTTCCAGCTCTTCCTGATTGGAACAAACATTCATGGCTGCGCCCGAAAGCACATAAGAAGGACGTACCAGCACCGGGAAGCCCACATTCTTCACAAATTCGGTAATATCGCCCAACGAACGCAGCTCCTGCCAACGCGGCTGGTCGATCTTCAAATCATCCAGCATACTGGAGAATTTATGACGGTCTTCCGCATTATCGATCGACGATGCTCCGGTTCCAAGAATATTGACTCCGGTGTCTGCCATACGCACGGCTAAGTTATTCGGGATCTGTCCTCCTACCGAAACGATGGTTCCCATCGGATTTTCGAGTTCCAGAATATCCATCACACGTTCGTAGGTCAGCTCGTCGAAATACAAGCGATCGCACATATCGTAGTCGGTCGATACCGTTTCGGGGTTATAGTTTATCATTACAGAGCGAAAGCCCTGTTTGCGGATGGTATTCAGTGCATTGACGCTACACCAGTCGAACTCTACCGAGCTACCGATACGGTAAGCACCCGAACCCAATACCACCACCGAACGATGGTCGCCCAGGTATTTTACATCGTTGGCCGAACCATTGTAGGTGATATAGAGATAGTTGGTCTGTGCCGGATATTCGGCTGCCAGCGTATCGATCTGTTTTACCACCGGCACAATACCACGACGTTTACGTTCGGCACGCACTTCGTCGCCGATATGTGATTTATTTTCGTGAATATCGAACATCAGGCGGGCAATCTGAAAATCGGAGAAGCCCATCTTTTTAGCGCTCAGCAACAGGTCATCCGACAGGTCGTTGAACGACTCGGTTAATTTCAGTTCTTTGGCCACATCGACAATGTTTTGCAACTTTTGCAAAAACCATTTGTCTATTTTGGTCAGATCGTGAATCTGATCGATGGTATATCCGCTCTGCAACGCCTGCGATAGGTAAAAGATACGACGGTCGGTCGGCTCGGAGAGCACTTTGTTCATGTTTTCGATGGACAACGTTTTGTTTGCCACAAATCCGTGCATTCCCTGCTGAATCATGCGCAACCCCTTCTGTAGCGCCTCTTCGAAGGTACGGCCAATAGCCATTACCTCGCCCACGCTCTTCATGCTACTGCCGATCTCGCGCGAAACGCCATGAAACTTGGCCAAATCCCAGCGGGGAATTTTACAAACCACGTAGTCCAGTGCCGGTTCGAAGAAAGCCGTAGTGGTTTTGGTCACCGAGTTTTTCAAATCGAACAACCCGTAGCCCAATGCCAGTTTGGCTGCCACAAAAGCAAGCGGATAACCGGTCGCTTTCGATGCCAATGCCGACGAACGGCTCAAACGGGCATTCACCTCGATAACGCGGTAGTCTTCCGAATCGGGATCAAAAGCATACTGTACGTTACATTCGCCCACAATGCCGATATGACGCACAATGCGGATCGCGATTTCGCGCAGTTTATGGTATTCGCTATTGGTAAGCGTTTGCGACGGAGCCACCACGATACTTTCGCCGGTATGAATACCGAGCGGATCGAAGTTTTCCATGTTACACACCGTAATACAGTTATCATAACGGTCGCGAACCACTTCGTATTCAATTTCCTTCCAGCCTTTCAACGATTTCTCCACCAAAAGCTGAGAAGAATAGTTAAACGCTTTTTCTGCCAAGGTTTCAAGTTCCTGTTCGTTATTACAGAAACCGCTACCCAAACCACCCAAAGCGTAAGCCGCACGGACAATGATTGGATATCCGAGTTGAGCGGCTGATGTTTTTGCATCTTCCAGATTCTCTACCGCAAAACTTTTGATCGTTTTCACGTCGATCTGGTCGAGCTTCTTGACAAACAGCTCACGGTCTTCGGTATCGATAATGGCCTGTACCGGTGTTCCCAGTACGCGCAAGTTATATTTTTCGAGGATGCCCGACTGAAACAGCTTCACACCACAGTTCAATGCAGTCTGACCGCCGAACGCGAGTAAAAGTCCGTCGGGGTTCTCTTTTTTGATTACCTTTTCAACAAAGAACGGCGTTATCGGAAGAAAATAGATCTTATCGGCTACACCTTCCGAAGTCTGCACAGTGGCAATATTCGGGTTGATGAGCACCGTTTCAATTCCCTCCTCTTTCAACGCCTTCAATGCCTGAGAACCGGAGTAATCGAACTCACCGGCCTCTCCGATCTTCAAAGCGCCCGATCCGAGAATTAAAACCTTTTTAATTGACAATCGTGAATTGTCGGTCGACAACAAGTCTTCTTTTATATTCATGCTGCTATATTCGTTTTGACTTTTGCTAAGAAATACACATTTACTTTCCACAGAAGATTAATTGCGCTTAGTCAATTAAATTCAGGAACTCATCAAACAGAAACTCGGTATCGGTTGGTCCACTCGAAGCTTCAGGGTGAAACTGTGCCGAAAAATAGGGTTTCGTTTTATGGCGAATACCTTCGTTCGTCCCATCATTCAGGTTGATGAACAACGGTTCCCAATCACTTCCCAGCGTATTGTTATCTACGGCATAACCGTGATTTTGCGAGGTAACGAAGCACCGGTTGGTGCCAACCATGCGCACCGGCTGGTTGTGGCTGCGGTGTCCGTATTTCAGTTTGTACGTGCTGGCACCACCTGCAATCGAAAGCAGTTGGTTACCCATACAAATACCGAATATCGGTTTTCCGGTGGTCATCGCTTTGCGGATATTATCGACAGTCACCGTGCAGTAAGCAGGATTACCCGGTCCGTTCGAGATAAACAGTCCGTCATATTCCAGCGTATTGAAATCATAGTCCCATGGAACACGAATCAGCGTAACGTCGCGCTTCAGGAAGCAGCGAAGAATATTGTGTTTCACACCGCAATCGACCAATACAATTTTTTTCTTGCCATTGCCGTAGGTAATTACCTCTTTACAACTTACTTTTGCAACATGGTTTTCGCTGTCGGTGTCAACAAATTCCACATCCTCCCTGTCGGGAAACAGCAGTTTGCCCTTCATCGCACCGTATTCACGAATGATTTTGGTCAGTTCGCGCGTGTCGATGCCGTAGATTGCCGGAATTTTGTTCTCCTTCAGCCAGTCGCTGAGACTCTTTTGGGCGTTCCAATGGCTGTATTGAAACGAATAATCGGAAATAATCAAGCCACTGACATGAATTATTTCCGATTCGTAAAATGTTGATAAGCCGTTTTCGATAATGCCTTGCGGGACTCCGTAATTACCAACGAGCGGATAAGTGACAGTTAGAATCTGTCCCGAATACGAAGGATCGGTCAAGCTCTCGGGATAGCCGACCATTGCCGTACTGAAGACGACTTCGCCGGCCCGTGGCTCCTCATACCCGAAAGACTTACCGTAAAAAATGGTGCCGTTTTCGAGCACCAGTTGCATCGGTTTGTTATGTTCCATTATTAATACGTAGAGATAGAATAAATTTAGTATCTTTTCGACCTGCAAAGTTACTAAAAAACTACCTAAAGCTCAAGAAAAACCGGGAATAAAAAGAAAAACCGGGAATTTTGACATTTTGCAATGTCAATTTGATATTTTCATCACAAAATTGCAATGTAGACTTTGCAACCCAAAAGATTAATTGTACTTTTGTAAGCGAAAAAACGAGAGCATTTGTTTTTATAAATGCTTAATACTAAAAATAATAGTCATGAAACCTTCAATCATAAAAATGAATGGGGGTTCCGTACGTATTAAAAAAATCAATAGCGTATGAAATTGTTGGAAGAAATCATGAACCGGGCAATCGGAAACGTTCAGCACATTGTGTTGGCGGAAGGGACCGAGGAGCGTACTATACAAGCCGCAGATATTATTCTGGCTAAAAAAGCAGCCAAAATCACCCTGATCGGCAATCCGGATGAAATCCACAGTTTAGCTGCAAAATTTCAATTGAAAAACATCGGACAGGCAACTATTCTCGATCCGGAAAACTATGCAAAATATGACGAGTATGTCAATCTGCTGGTAGAACTACGAAAAGCCAAAGGCATGACTTTGGAACAGGCTCAAAAATTAGCTAAGGATCCTTTATATATAGGTAGCCTCATGATTAAAAGCGGAGATGCCGACGGCGAAGTTGCCGGAGCACGCAACACAACCGGAAACGTATTGCGCCCCGCCCTTCAAATCGTAAAAACCAAACCGGGCACATCGGTGGTTTCGGGTGCATTGTTGTTGTTCTCCAACAGCCCTTATGGCGAAAACGGACTGGTACTGATGGCCGATTTGGCCGTTACTCCGAACCCGACAGCTAAAGAGCTGGCCGAAATTGCCGTTAATTCGGGTCATACTGCCCGTGTAATCGGCGGTTTTGAACCCAAAATTGCAATGCTCAGCTTTTCCACGAAAGGAAGCGCCAAACACGAGCTGGTAGACAAAGTGGTAGAAGCCACACGCCTGGCTCAGGAGATGGCTCCCGATATGCAAATCGACGGAGAACTGCAGGCCGACGCCGCGTTAGTTCCTTCGGTTGGCGAAAGCAAAGCTCCAGGCAGCGAAATTGCCGGACATGCCAATGTTCTTGTCTTCCCCGATCTGCAAGCCGGAAATATCGGGTACAAACTGGTTCAACGCCTTGGCAATGCCGAAGCGATCGGTCCGGTACTTCAGGGAATGGGCGCTCCTATCAACGACCTCTCCCGCGGATGTTCGGTCAACGACATTGTACAAATGATTGCCATCACAGCCAATCAGGCTATCGGTGATAAAACAAAATAAACACAACATAATTATGTCGGATTTACCTAACGAACCCGTTGAGAATTACGGACTCAGCCAAAAAGACCGCAAACGCACTCTTTTCTCAAGAATCGGTGTGGTGGGATGCGGTAAGGATGGCAGTATTATTGCAACCATTGCCGCCAGCCGTGGCATGGAAGTCGTTTTTCTGGAACCAACCGAAGAGGGCATCAGCAACGCGTATGCACGTATTGAGAAAAAATTAGATGCCCGGGTAATCAACTGGGGATTGACCAACTCGGAAAAGAAAGCCATCCTTTCACGGATCCGGGGCACGGTTAATTATGCCGATTTTGTAGGATGCGATTTCGTTATCGAAACGATCCGGTACGACGATCACACCGGCGTGAGAAGCATCGACCGCCGCAAAGAGGTATTCCAGAAACTGGAACAGGTGTTAAACACCGAAGCCATTATCGCCTCCAACGTATCGACCATTGTTGTTACCGAACTGTCGAACGAGCTGCAACATCCCGAACGTTGCGTGGGAGTACACTTTCTTACCAATGTTCCCGATTCGCATGTGCTGGAAATCGTACGCGGCTTGCACACTTCGGAAAACACGTTTGAAAAAGTGTGCCGTTTTGCCGAGCTGCTCAACTACGATTTTATATCCGTAACCGAATCGGTGGGATTGGTGAGCCTCCGCATGTTTCTGATTATGCTGAACGAAGCCTGCTCTATCGTGATGGAAGGCATCTCGACCGTATCAGATGTCGACAAAGTGCTGACCGTCGGGTTCGGACACCGCCAGGGCGTTTTTCGCACTGCCGATCAGCTGGGCATCGAAAAAATTGTACCCCTGATGGAAAATCTGTTTCACGAATATGGCAATATCAAATACAAAGCGTCACCTCTTTTGTTGCGTCTCTACCGTGCCAAACACTATGGCATTCGCAACGCAAAGGGATTCTATCAATATGACGAAAACGGGAAAATCGTTCAGTAACAATTAAAATCAGCGAAATGAAGATTTTAGTATTGAATTGCGGAAGTTCTTCCGTTAAATATAAATTGTTCGACATGGAATCGAAAACCATCCTCGGACAAGGTGGAGTCGAGAAGCTGGGAATGCAGGGATCGTTTCTCAAGCATACCCGTCCCGACGGTCAAAAAGTAATACTCGACGGCGAGATTCTGACACACTCGGCAGCTGTAGAATATATTCTGGGCGTGTTGCTGAGCGAAAAACATGGAGCCATCAAATCACTCGACGAAATCGATGCGGTTGGCCACCGTCTGGTTCACGGCGGTGAAAAATTCAACAAGAGCGTGTTGATCGACGACGAAGTGATTGCAAAAATCGAAGAGTGCATCGAAATAGCTCCGCTGCACAATCCGCCCAACCTCGCCGGTATCAATGCCATTCGCGAATTGCTGCCTCAGGTTCCTCAGGTAGGGGTTTTCGATACGGCATTTCATCAAACAATGCCCGCCCACGCCTACATGTACGGCATCCCCTACTCGCTCTATACCAAATACGGCATCCGTCGCTACGGTTTTCACGGAACGAGCCATCGCTACGTATCGCAACGCGCTTGCGAACTATTGGGATTAGACATTAATAACTCCAAACTGATTACCTGCCACATCGGCAACGGAGGCTCGATTACCGCCATTAAAAACGGAAAATCAGTCGACACCTCCATGGGATTCACGCCCGTTGAAGGTCTGTTGATGGGTACCCGTTGCGGCGACATCGATCTGGGTGTGGTTACGTTCCTGATGGACAAAGAGATGCTCGGTATCGATTCGGCATCGACGCTCTTCAACAAACACAGCGGATTGCTTGGCATATCGGGTGTATCGTCCGACATGCGCGATATAAACAAGGCCGTTAAGGAGGGAAATGAACATGCTCAGCTGGCGCTTGATATGTATCACTATCGCATCAAAAAGTATATCGGAGCCTACATGGCAGCTTTAGGTGGTGTCGATGCTATTGTCTTTACAGGCGGCGTAGGCGAAAACGGAGACAACGCAAGACTGCAGTCGTGTGCCGGGCTCGAATTTCTTGGAATCAAAATCGACGCGGCTTTGAATGCAACCATTCATGGTGAAGAAAAGGTAATCAGCACTCCCGATTCTGCGGTAAAAGTAATTGTAGTCCCAACAGATGAAGAATTTATGATCGCTTCCGATACGATGGATATCGCCGGAAAATAACCATCCGGATCTCATTTATAGAAACGGTACAAATTGACACAACTCAATTTGTACCGTTTTTCTTTGTCTGCATGTCCCGACACACCATTTTTATCGTATTTTTGTCTATCGCTTTACCCAATCAAATCAAGTATTGTTTATGGAGACACACCCTTCACCCAACCGTTACGACAATAAAATACCCTATGTTCCGTGCGGCAGGAGCGGATTAATTCTTCCCCGGATCTCGCTCGGCTTATGGCACAACTTCGGAAACGGCGACGACTTTAACGAAGCGACCCGCATGATTCAATACGCTTTCGACAACGGAATCACCCATTTCGACCTGGCAAATAACTACGGTCCTCCCGAAGGATCGGCCGAAGAGACATTTGGCAAGATACTGAAGAAACAGTTTCCGAACTATCGCGATGAAATGATCATCTCCACCAAGGCCGGGCACCGTATGTGGCCGGGACCATATGGCGACGGAGGTTCGCGCAAATACCTCATGGCCAGCTTAGATCAAAGCCTGAAGCGATTAAAGCTCGACTATGTGGACATCTTCTACTCTCACCGGTACGATCCGGACACCCCGCTGGAAGAGACTATAAATGCCCTGTCGGATACGGTAAAACAAGGGAAAGCACTGTATGTGGGTATTTCCAAATATCCGGTCGACAAGGCCGTCGAAGCATATGCGATGTTGAAAGCAAACGGCACCCCCTGCCTGATTCATCAGGACAGATACAGCATGTTGTCCCGAAACGTAGAAAACGGAACACTGACTACCGCTCAGGAGCATGGAGTCGGCTTTATCGGCTTTTCTCCGCTTTATCAGGGTGTGCTATCCGATAAATATCTTCACGGCATTCCGAAAATTCACGGGCGGCCAAACCATCCGGTTTTTTGCAACGAAGCCAGATTTCGCCCGAAATTCTGGAAAAGGTAACGGCACTGAACGATATCGCACTGCGCAGAGGACAGAGTTTAGCTCAAATGGCGCTTATGTGGTGTCTGCGTAGCACTCAGGTAGCCTCGGCCATTGTAGGAGCCAGTTCGCAAAAACAGCTCCGGGATAACATCGATGCCCTGCATTACCCGATGCTTTCCGACGAAGAGATTATGGATATAGATGCTATATTACAACAACCGTAAAACACATACAAAGAACCCGTCCCATCGGATATGTTATCCGACAAAGAAATGGGATAATGTATCAGCATTGGCGATAACACCATAAGGCATTGTTATTCAATGCAACTATAATAATTCAAGAATAAAATGGCGGGTAGTATACTCGCCATTTTTAATAAAGCCGACTTCTATTCCGAACCGATAGACATCGAAATGCCGTGGATAGGTAATGGAACCGTCTCTGCCTTAGAAAGCACATTCACGTTCAATCGGAATCATAGCAAAACAATAAATATCGAAATCAACACTGTCAAATCCTCCACGCAGTTTGAAGAGTGGTTGACCGCCTGGTACAAACCAATTAATCATTACCTTAAAGCTTCTTACGCATACAAATCTAAGGTAACGACCCATGTTTCTATCCGAAATATCACCGGTAAAAATATTGCCAAAGTACAGATAACCCACAACCGGCTCATTTAGCATAGCGACAAAATACACCCGTAACAATTCATTCACGTATTCTCTCAATAGAAGAATCTTTATTAAATAATGCAGACATATTTTATGTTTTACAACATATAGACATAAATTACATAAACCTCATTATTCACATTAATATCCTATCATAAAAACCGCCATATAAGTATATATAGCTTTATTTTTAAACACATTACGAATATATTAAACAAAACACAAGCGTTGCTTTCCAATCATAAAAATACAGTTTTACCAATAACAAGAGGTGAGAAATAAAAATATTAATTTACATTACCTCTTATTTTAATCATATTTTTTATTTTGCTTTGCATATGCATTTTGATAATAATGATAACTCTCTGGTTGCTGTCAGGCACCGACAATGTAGAGAAGAAGAATCACATGCAGGGATCCAGGTATAAGCTATTTCATTTCCATCGAACAAGCTAAGCTTATCGACAACCGATCCGAACAACTACCAAAATCGAACTTGCTCTCTCCTGAGCAAGAGAAAAACAATCTTATTTATTGAAAGGCATACACATGCCTTGAGGGAAACGCATGTACCTATCGGGCTACATACATCGCCCGGTTATGACTCTATTTCGGCTCGCATTCGGATGACCTCAATTGCATATTGTGTTATGCATAAAACGTGTATTCGATGAGGCGGCATAATGTAATTGTTAAAACAAGATGAAAAAAATTATTATTGTATGAAACACCTCCTGACATTATTTATTGTTGCCATTATCGGCTCCAATCTGCTGGCTCAAAGCCACACTGCTGCCGTTCTGACCAAACACCGCAATCTGCCTCATGCCGGTGACTCCATTATCAAGCAACAAGTAGAATTTGTCGACCCCGAAGCATCGGGTCGCAACATCACCTGGGATTTTCGCAACGTGCATCCCGTGAACGATGCGTACAACCTTCGGTACAAAGCCCTCACTGCCGATACATCCCGGCTGGCCGGCATCGAGCACCGCACCATCTACCGCTACCGGGTGCAGGGCGACACGCTATGGCATACAGGATATGAAAATGCCACCACCCTGATGGAGTACTCCAAACCGGAGATAAAGATGCGCTTCCCGTTCCATTACGGCGATAGCGTCAGTTGCCGGTTCGAGGGCAAGGGCGAATATTGCCACCGCATCCCGCTCCATGTGGCTGGAACTACCACTACGGTTGCCGACGGTACAGGGATGCTGTATGCTCCGCAAGGACTCGAATATAAAAACGTATTGCGTGTGAAAAGCATTCGCGAATATACCGAAACAGGTGTCGACAGCGTAACCATGCGGTTGGAGACCTACGCGTGGTATGTGAAGGGAAACCGCTATCCGGTGTTCGAGACGGTGAAAACCGCGAACCATAAGACCGGGAGGGATGAAACGGAACACAAGGTGGCTTCGTTCTTTTACCCACCTATGCATCAGCAACAACAGACCGATACTACCGGCTTGTCCGAAAAAGAGACCGACCCGGGATACAAATCCGACATGGACCGGGTATTTACCAATTGCCGACTGCTGCCGAATCCTGTAGAGTCTCAGTTGAGGATAGAGTATGATCTGGCACAAGATGCAGCGGTCAGTTTTTCGTTACACGATGCCGTGGGTATTCCTAAAGTCATCACTTCGCCCAGACAGCAGCAGGCGGGACACTATACGGAGACTATCTCCATGGGAGGATTTCCCCGTGGCGTTTATCCGCTCTATGTAAAGGTAGATGGCTTAGTAAAAACACTACATGTGGTGAAAAGGTAAAAAGGCAAGAATCCTTGGTAGTAAAAAAAGTCAACCCCGGAATAAGAGGTGATAAAGAATAATGGTAAATAAACAGGATATATGAATCAAAATAGAAAATCATGAACCGATTAGTAATTTTAGTATTAAGCCTGACATTTTGTTTACTCTCGCAAGCGCAGACAGGCTGGGAGAAACCGGTGCAGTTCTTTACCCCCAATGCAGCCAGCTTAGGAACTTATGGGCAGGTGCCTGTTAATTACTTTAATGGATTAGCGCAAGTATCCATTCCGCTTACTACATTTAAAGTGAATGGATACGAGTTACCAATCACCTTATCCTATTATGCTGGCGGGAATAAGCCCGATGCGCATCCGGGCTGGGTAGGTTTAGGATGGAATTTATTTGCAGGCGGATCCATTAATCGGATTGTCAATGGAATAAAAGATGAAACCACATCCAGCGAATGGGACGATTCTCACACTATAGGATTTGATAATCCGGGCTATTATTACCGGATGGACAGCCTGAACAGGGCGGACTGGAGTAGTAAAAGTTATTTGAGTTTTATTACAATTAACAGACAGGCATTGTTGAAAGGCTGTACGACATATCCATTCGACACTGAACCAGATGAATTTCAGGTGAATGTGGGTGATGTTAGTGCCTCTTTCTATTTAGTGAGCAAAGATTCTGTCAAAATTAAATCGAAATCAAATTGTAATTTTAAAATAAAGATAAGCTTAGGAACAGAAAATGCATACAAGTTATATAGCAAAGCCAGTGCTAACGAACCTGGTTTAACAGCTGACTGTTTTACATACATAAAAGAAATTATCCTAACGAACAGTGATGGTATAAAATACTATTTTGGAGGAGACAAAAGTGCCATAGAATTTTCATTTATTAATGGCTATTCAATTGTTAATACCGACCCAATTGAATATAGATCCAAACTCGTCGGATGCGCGAATACCTGGCACCTAAAAAAAATAGAAATACCCAACGGAGAAGGCATTGTGTTTAACTATGAAAAAGATGGAATCCCAATAGTTGAGCATAATAATCGTTATCTTAATTCTTATGATATCGATAACGTACCTGCGCATACTGATGATTCAGAAAGTGATTCCTGTGGAAGGTATTCATATACTTTAATTCAGCCGTCGTATTTAACGTCGATAGAGAGCAATACCTGTGGTAGAACTATGACTTTTAAACGAAGTAAATCGACTGAACTGGACTATAATATATACGAATTAGCGTTTAATACTAAAGTGCGCCAGGCAGGCACAGAAGCATCTAGATTTGAATTTGACGAATTTAGAAATAAAAGCTATTATATGCAATTGGATTCGATTATCGATACGAATAAAAAAATTGCCTTAAATTATACCAGTTCACCGGATACAAGATTAAAGTTGGATAATATTGTTTTTAGTGATAGCAAAAAGACCCGGATAAATGGGTATTTGTTTGACTATAACTCAACCGATTTACCGGCCTATAATTCGAAAATGACAGATAACTGGGGCTATTATAACAATAAGTATTATGGGGAAAAACCTTATGGTCAGTTAGAAGATTTTAGGACGGCAAATGCTACGTATATGAACGCAGAGGTTTTAACCAAGATCACTTACCCCACCGGAGGTACTACCGAATTTGTATATGAGCCACATGATTTCTCGAAAGTGGCCAAACAATTTGAATTTGAACTTAATGATATTCATTCAACTCGCATTTGTGGAGGCCTACGTATAAAAAAGATCATCAATAATGATGGAAACAATCATACTACTATTCGTGAGTTTGAATACAAAAATGAGGCGGGGACATCTTCGTCTGGTATTTTGTCGGGTCGTCCAATATATTTTGCTAATGGGACTAAAAATTTCAACCTTACATATAAGATCAGCCTAGGACTTGGTTTGTGGATTGGCGAGAATAGCAATCATAATTACACTTATAGGTTTGGCAATGAGCAATTACAAAACCAGTTGGCAAATACGAATGGAAGCCATGTTACCTATAGCCGGGTTACGGAAAAATTATCTGACGGCAGCAAAACGATCTATAATTATACGAACCACGAGAAATTCCCGGACAAGGAGCCTGAAGCTACTGTAGGTAATTTAGGAGATAGCTTACCCTGCAATAAATTCAATTCACACGAATTGGAACGTGGATTACTGGAGAGTGTAGAGTATTATAAAAATACGATCCCTGTCAAAAAAGAGATATATTCCTATAATTCAGATACAACCAGATACAATGATTATGTAAAATCAATCAATATTTATAGCTTATATGGAATGATACGCACAGTTCCGATAAAAATCTACACATTTTACCCATACTTAAAATCAAAAACCGAAACGACCTATGATATAAATGGGAATAATCCGGTAAGTAGTACTACCAATTACAGATATAATGATTATAGGTTGCTTTATTTCCAAAGCCAGTCAGGCAGTCGATCGGCTGCCGATAGTGTTGCTGTTGTTACTAAATATCCGTTTGATATCAGTGGTTCACCGTATACTGCCATGACTAATAAATTCATACTGAATTATCCTGTTGAAACAATAAAATACAAAGGGAACTCCGTGATAGATGGAAAACTAACCACATATAAAGAATTAATCATTGCTAATGATTCATTATGTGTGCCGGATAAAGTATTTTCAACTGAGATTTCAACGCCTCTCAGCACTTTTTCGTATTTTAACGGAACAACAAAGGATGGCCATTATGGATTAATCCCTGAAATGGAATTTATTAATTATGGACCGAAAGGGAATCTCTATGAACTAAAAGACCGAAAAGGGATTAGTACAACTTTTCTATGGAGCTATAACTATCAACATCCTATAGCCGAAATTAAAAATGCAACTTACCCACAAATTGAAACGGAATTAGGAAGTAGCTACATATCTAATTTGGCTAATAGTCCGAATCCTGCAGCAAGCGATTTAACCAATCTCAATTTACTTCGGACTTCAACTAATTTACCTGGTACTGAAATTTCCACTTTTACGTATAAACCTTTTGTAGGTATGATTTCTAAAACAGATCCGCGTGGGGTAAGGGTTAATTATACCTACGATACTTTTGGACGGCTTGTTTTGAATCAGGATGATAATAACAAAATATTGGCACACTATGGCTACGCCTACCACGATAATGGGCCGGGATATGTATTGCAGGTAAGTTTAAAACCCGCACCTTGCTATGTGCAGGGCGTTACTGATACGGTATTTGTAAGTGTAAAAGGCGCATCGGGCAATTACTCATACAACTGGTCGTTGCTTAATGGCACTACTGTCTTGGCTACGGGTAGTAGCAATAGTAATCGTTTTAATATTACGTGTAGTCAGGTTGGAAGTCTAACCTTAAAATGCATTGTAACCGACAATGTAACAGGTAGAAAAATAGAAAAGAAAAAAGAAATTAAATGTTATTCAAAGCCAACTTTAACTATTCTTCCGGGACCACGTAAATACATGATTAATACTACAGCTACTGTCACGGCAACTGCAACAGGGGGATCCGGTAATTTTACTTATTATTGGGTATTAAGGGATGGGACAAACAACTCGGAAGGCCCCGAAACTACGTTTGAGTTTAAAAGTTCACAAAGTGGTAATAAATATCTGGTATGTACTGTAAGAGACAATCTGACAAAACAAACCATGTATATTACCACAGAGATTTACTATTATACCTATCCGACAGCCACTGTCAGCACAGGAGCTGAATGGTATATCCTGAATGGTGCAGGGACAGCTTCGGTAATCGCCGCTTCAGGTTCAGGAGATTACTCCTATTCATGGAAATTAAAGAAAGGTTCTACAGAATTACAAACCGGCACCAATTCCACATCATTCAGCTATATCTGCTCACAGCCAGAAACTCTGACACTGGAATGCACCGTAACTGATAACGAAGCTCCCGGAAATAAAGTTACCACTACCAAAGCTATAACAGTTTATACCTATCCCACTGCAACGGTTAGCACTGGGGCTAACTGGTATATGATTGATGGCACAGGTACAGCCTCGGTAAGTGCAGGTTCTGGTTCCGGAAATTACTCTTATGTCTGGAAATTGAAAAACAGTGGAGAAACTGTATTGCAAACCGGCACCAATTCCACATCTTTCAGTTATACCTGTTCACAGTCAGGTACACTGACCGTGGAATGTACTGTAACCGATAATGTCACAGGAGAAAAAGTAACCAGCACCAAACCAATAACGGTTTATACCTATCCCACTGCAACGGTTAGCATTGGAGCCAGCTGGTATATGATTGATGGCACAGGCACAGCCTCGGTAAGTGCAGGTTCCGGTTCCGGAAATTACTCCTATGCATGGAAATTGAAAAACAGTGCGGGAACAGTACTGCAAACCGGCGCAAATTCACCCTCGATCTATTACACTTGGTCTCAGTCTGGTACTATAACGGTAGAATGTACAGTAACCGACAATATTACAGGACAAACTGCCAGCGATTCTAAAACATTCACCAGCTATACTTACCCCACTGTAACTGTCGGAAGGGGAGCAAGTTCGTACACGCTGAACAGTACCGGAACAGCGGCAGCAAGTGCAGCAGCCGGTTCAGGTAATTATTCCTACTCATGGCGGTTAAAGAATAGCGGAGGAACCGTATTACAAACCGGAACCAACTCAGCATCTTTCAGTTATACCTGTTCTCAATTGGGAACGTTAACTGTTGAATGTACAGTAACAGATGGGGTGACCGGACAAACCGTTACCGATTCAAAGACTGTATCAGTTTATAATCCGCTTACTTCCACCGTCAGTACGGGAGCTAACTGGTACATGCTCAATAGTACAGTGACGGCTTCGGTGAGTGCCGGAGGTGGTTCAGGTAGCTATAGCTATAGCTGGTATATTAATGGGATTCCACTAACCGGCACCACGGCTACACTTGGCTTTATTTGTTCAAATGTTGGAACAAATGCTATAACCTGTGCAGTCACCGATAATGTTACAGGTCAGACAGTAACGGGTGGTAAAGCGATAACAGTTTATACCTATCCCACTGCAACGGTTAGTACAGGAGCCAGCTGGTATATGATCAATGGCACTGGTACAGCCTCAGTAAGTGCAGGTTCCGGTTCCGGAAATTACTCCTATACATGGAAATTGAAAAACAGTGGAGGAACAGTATTGCAAAACGGCACCAATTCCACATCATTCAGTTATACCTGCTCACAGTCAGGTACACTGACCGTGGAATGTACTGTAACCGATAATTTCACAGGGCAAACAGTAACCAGCACCAAAACAATAACGGTTTATACCTATCCGACAGCAACGGTTAGCACCGGATCCAGCTGGTATATGATAAATGGCGCTGGTACAGCCTCGGTAAGTGCAGGTTCCGGTACCGGAAATTACTCCTATGCATGGAGATTGAAAAACAGTGGAGGAACTGTATTACAAACCGGCATCAATTCCACATCATTCAGTTATACCTGTTCACAGTCAGGTAGTCTGACGGTGGAATGCACTGTCACCGATAATGGCACCGGGCAAACAGTAACCAGCACCAAAATAATAACGGTTTATACTTATCCCACAGCAACGGTTAACACCGGATCCAGCTGGTATATGATCGATGGCACTGGTACAGCCTCGGTAAGTGCGAGTTCCGGTTCCGGAAATTACTCTTATGCATGGAGATTGAAAAACAGTGGAGGAACTGTATTGCAAAACGGAACAAACTCCACACCATTCAGCTATACCTGTTCACAGTCAGGTGCTCTGACAGTGGAATGTACTGTAACCGATAATGTTACGGAGCAAACAGCAACCAGCACCAAAACAATCACAGTTTATACCTATCCCACAGGAACGGTTAGCACCGGATCCAGCTGGTATATGATAGATGGTACAGGTACAGCCCTAGTAAGTGCGGGCTCCGGTACCGGAAATTACTCTTATGTCTGGAAATTGAAAAACAGTGGAGGAACTGTATTGCAAACCGGAACAAACTCCACCTCTTTTAGCTATACCTGTTCACAGTCAGGTACACTGACTGTTGAATGTACTGTAACCGATAATTTTACAGGGCAAACAGTAACCAGTACCAAAACAATAACGGTTTATACCTATCCCACAGCAACGGTTAGCACCGGATCCAGCTGGTATATGATTGATGGCACTGGTACAGCCTCGGTAAGTGCAGGTTCCGGTTCCGGAAATTACTCCTATGCATGGAAGTTAAAAAATAGTGCGGGAACAGTACTGCAAACCGGCACAAATTCACCCTCGATCTATTACACTTATTCTCAATCGGGAACTATTACTGTAGAATGTGTAGTAACCGACAATATTACAGGACAAACTGCCAGCAATTCTAAAACATTCACCAGCTATACTTACCCCACTGTAACTGTTGGGGTGGGAGCAAGTTCGTACACGCTGAACAGTACCGGAACAGCGGCAGCAAGTGCAGCAGCCGGTTCGGGTAATTATTCCTACTCATGGCGGTTAAAAAATAGCGGAGGAACCGTATTACAAACCGGAACCAATTCAGCATCTTTCAGTTATGCCTGCTCTCAATTGGGAACGTTAACAGTTGAATGTACAGTAACAGACGGGGTGACCGGACAAACCGTTACCGATTCAAAGACTGTATCAGTTTATAATCCGCTTACTTCCACCGTCAGTACGGGAGCTAACTGGTACATGCTCAATAGTACAGTGACGGCTTCGGTGAGTGCCGGAGGTGGTTCAGGTAGCTATAGCTATAGCTGGTATATTAATGGGGTTCCAGTAATCGGCACCACAGCTACACTTAGCTTTATCTGTTCAAATGTTGGAACAAATGCTATAACCTGTGGTGTAACCGATAATGTAACAGGGCAGACAGTAATGAGTACTAAAGAGGTAACAGTTTATACCACGCCTACAGCCTCTGTCAGTACAGGTGCTACCTCCTATTCGCAAAATGATACGGGGTCGGCTTCAGTATCAGCCAGTGGCGGTTCCGGTAATTATTCTTATGCATGGTCGTTACTTTCCGGTTCTTCAGTTTTGACTAACGGCACTAACAGCAGTAGCTTTAGCTTTAATTGTAGTCAGACTGGAACATTAACCGTGAGATGTATCGTTACCGATAATGTTACCGCACAAACTGTTACAGCTACAAAAAACATAAGCTGCGCACCTGCCGTTATTACCGGCAACTTTTCATTACAATCGGGCTATATGAATTATTACAATTTTCTTTCTAAAACAGGTTCTAATGTTTCTTTTGTGCTTACATTTGGTCTGACCGGCACATCAATGGACCCCGGATACGACTATTTGGTAGCGGCAGTACCAACGGCATTCATACCATCTACCACTAGAAAAATAACAGTTGACTGCGTTGGTTCGATGTGGAATATTACCATTACACCATCCGGTTGGGTATATTGTCAAATTGTTTCCGGTTCATCTTTCCCTATGGGCGCAGGAGTAAACTTGGGCGGTAGTTATAATTTATAATCATCTTAAAATATTACAAACATGAATAAAACGCTCCTTTGTATATCAATAGGAATAATACTGTTTAGCAGCTTGTCCCTTGCGCAAACCCGAGCCAAAGCATTCGAAGCCGGCAGCGCCGATACCACCTATATTGCCGTGAACCAGAGCGCGGGGTGGCAGTTTGTCAGCCCATACCTTAGCCATGTAGACAATGATAGTGTGAGGATAGAGATGATTTTGCAGCACGACCGCAGCATAGACTGGAAGCAGAAACAGTTGGTAGGGCGCATCACCCGGCGTAACTTGTGGCCGGTAAGCAAGCAAGAGTTAGTTCTTAACCTGCTGGTATGCCGGTTCCGGATCTACATCGATCCCGATGGGAACTGCTACCTGCAACACACCTCGGGAGAATTGCCCGGTGACAATCCGTTGGCTATTCCCGTACGGGCGGTATACTCGCTGAAATGACAACTGCTTTTTTATCCATTAAGAAATTAAGCAAGCAACTTAACTACTTCATTTCTTAATGGTTGAAAACAAGAAACTAAATTCTAAAACATCAAAATTCAATTGATATGAGGTATTTATTATTACTGGCAGGCATGGTTACCGTAATGCTACAGGCGCAGACCTCTCCGCAAAACTATATTGTAACCACCGTGCCCTATACAGAAGTGGGCAGCCCGGCTTCGCTCTCCGATGCCAACTCCAACACCGCCATCCAATACTTCGATGGACTGGGGCGCCCGGTACAAACCGTGCAACGCGCCATCACCCCTACCGGGGCCGACTTGGTAAGCGGCATTATGTACGACAGTTTCGGACGCGATTCGCTCCAATGGCTGCCCGGTGCCGTGACAGGAAACAACGGCGCTTATGTGGCTAATTTCGGAACGCCTGCCGTACAAACCAACGGCGACAGTCAACCTTATGCCCGTACCGACTACGAACCCTCGCCCCTGAACCGGGTGACGGGACAATATGGCCCGGGGGCCGACTGGTATACTGCCGGCAAAAAGAAAGCCATCGAATACACCGCCAATGCAGCAAACACGGTAAAGCTCTTCGGGGTAGATGGTACAGGGTTGACGGTAAACGGGTACTACGGTGCTGCTACCCTCTTCGGGCAACGAACAACCGATGAGGACGGCAAGTGGGTGGAGGTGTTTACCGACAAACTGGGGCGTAAGGTGTTGAGTCGCGCCTACGATGTGTCGGGCGGTAACCACGACACCTACTACGTGTACGACGACCTCAACAACCTGCGCTATGTGTTGCCCCCGTTGGCAAGCGACTCCCTACTGGCAGGAAATCCCTGGAATAACGATTTTCATATATTAAAGAAATATGCCTACCTCTACAACTACGACGGGCGGAAACGGTGCATTAGTAAACGGTTGCCGGGTTGCGCCTGGATAAACATGGTCTATGACAATGCCGACCGCCTTGTGGCCTCGCAGGACGGAAACCAACTGTCCAAAGGTCAATGGACGGTAAACCGCTATGACCAGTTCGACCGGTTACTCTACAGCTTTATTGCCGGTAACAGCCAATCGGAAATTACAGCCGCTTTTGGAGGCACACCCGCCAATGAAATCCTGAATGGCAATGCCACAACCGGAGGCTATTCGCTTACCGGAAGCGCCAATCTGACAGCTATGCTCACAGTAAATTATTATGACAATTACAATTTTTTATCCGGGTTGGCCTCCTCTCTTAGCTATCAGGTTCTAAGCGGATACGACAATGCATATCCCGAAACATCAACTGACGCTTCTTCGCTGAGTGCAAAAGGATTGCTAACCGGCACCAGGGTTTATCACTTAGACAATCCGACTTTGTACGAAGCCACGGCTCTGTACTACGACAAATACAATAGGGTAGTTCAAACCCGGACAACCAACCATCTCAATGGATATGATATTACGTATAACGCGCTGGATTTTCAGGGCAAACCAAACAAAACCCTGAAGACCCACTCAAGCCCCCTTGTGGGAGGCTCTGTTACCGAACTATATCAATATACCTACGACAAGGCACAGCGGTTGCTTACCACTACTCATCAGTTGAACGGAGGAGACACGGTAACCCTTGTATCCAACAGCTATGATCCTTTAGGCCGCCTGCAGACAAAGACCCTCGGTGGGGTAGACTCTACGACCTACGCCTACAACGTGCGTAGTTGGGTGACGGGCATTTCGGGCAGCCACTTTACAGAAAACCTCTTTTATAACAATGCTCCGGGTACGATTGCTCCTTTTTCGCCGAACTACAATGGCAACATAGGAGCCATGAAATGGAATACGCCTGCCGATGGAATCAACCGCGATAGGATATACACCTTTGGATACGATGACCTGAACCGATTGAAAGACGCCACATATTCCGAACTGGCAGGGTCTACGGTTGTAAACAGCAATCGTTATAATGAACAGTCCGAGTACGACAAAATGGGAAATATTACTAACTTTGTCCGGTACGGCTTACAGTCGACAACTCCTGGTGTGGTTTATAGTACCATCGATGATTTAAAACTGGATCATACAGGAAATCAACTGACAACGGTAACTGAAAAAAGCTACGGCAAGTATCTCAGCGACAACATTTATTGTGGAGATGAAGAGTTTGTGCCAAACCTTACAAACACGGGTAATAGTTGTGCCTACGATGCCAATGGCAACCGCCTTTATGACAGCGATGCCAATGTATGGGCCATCAAGTACAACGTGCTGAACCTGCCCGATGCCATGCAGTTCTATCAGGGGCACCAGACATATTATACATACACGGCAGCTGGTACAAAACTGAAAGTGATCGATAAAATGGCTCCCGAGGGTACGTTTATACCCGCTTCCGGCTTGAATGCCATGGCATCCAATATCACATTCAATACGACAACTACTACCGATTATGACGGCAGTTACATATACCAAAACGATACGCTAAAAATGGTTTTATTACCCGAAGGATATTGGCAAAAAGGCTCGTATTATTACTATCTGAAAGATCACCTTGGTAGCAACCGGGTGGTGGTACAAAACAATGGCGCAGTAGTAGAGACCAGTAGTTACTATCCCAGCGGCATGCGCTTTGGCGAAAGCATTGCTGCCGCCAATAACAGTGTGCAGCCCTACCGTCATACCGGCCATGAAATGCAGGAAATGCATGGCCTGAACTGGATAGATAATGGGGCAAGGTTCAGATCGGTAACTGTACCGGAGTTTGCTACGAGTCTCGATCCTCTCGCTGAAAAATACTACTCTATTAGCCCGTATGCGTACTGCTTAAATAATCCGGTAAGGTTAATTGATCCAAATGGGATGAATGTGTATCAATTAGATGCTAGAGGTAATATTACACTGTTCATAAAAAATGAAGACAAAATAGATCAACTAACGGCGATTAATGATCAAAATAAAATTGTATCAATAGATATCAACAAAGGTATTTTAGATAATAAAAAAACGTACACAAAAGAAGTTGTAAATTCAGAAACAGGTAAAAAAGAAACAATTACGATTGATCAATATTCTATGTCTAATCAAACAGAGGCAAAAAATATGTCTGATTTTGTGATGGATAATTCTCATGTAGAATGGGAACATTTTGATTTTAGTAATTCCAAATCTGCTTTATCAACTTCACATGAGATTGATACAGAACGTGGATCAACAGATTTGTCGATTGATGCACACAATACTCAAAAAAACATCACTTTAGATGTACATAGCCATCCCCATGGTACAGAAATTCCATCTGGAGTTAAAATTGGAGGACAACCAGGTGACATGGAATCTGTCCAGTACATTAAAACAACATCTCCTAATGTTAAAGCTTATATTTATCTGCCTCATTATACAAAGTCACCATATTTGCTAGTCCCTTACGATGAATTAGGAGTAAGAAGTTATGATACAAATGAATTAATAAAAAAATAACAAATATGAATCGATTAACAATATACATTTTAGCGAGTTTTTTATGTGTTATATCATGTAACTGCTTTGCTTTAAAGAGATTCAAATATATAAACAAGCTAGAGGTTAAAGAATCCAATATTTACCAAATATTAGATTCAGTTGTTGCTTGTAGAAAAAAATGTCCTCTTTATATTCCAGAAAATCAATACATTTTTATCAGTAAAGATAGCATAACTACAAATTATATTCTAAGCGTTGGATTTCAAAATAAAGTTATTGATTTAGGCAAGAATAGTGGCTGTTTTATCTATAAAAAACATTTGGTTATTGTAATGCATTCTGCAATCAATTCTCATTTATTTATTTGGACTGCAAAACGAAGAAAAGTCATTTATAACACATATAATCCGAATATTCCCCCAAACGTTGATGAACAGGATTGTTTTATATTTGCCTATACAAACAATCAATTTACAAAAAAATTTAGGTATTGTAGATGTGATGGTTATTAGCATTAAGGGTAATGTATCAGAAATGTTGTTGTAAATATAAATTTCTAAAAACAAGGAACAACAGACAAATATAAGGAAACGACAGCAGGTGATTTTATCTGCTGTTGTTATTTTAAAATGGCGGCAGTGCAGTAACATTGGTAAGCAATACCTATGATGAGTTGGGACGGTTAAAAACGAAAAACCTTGGAAGAATCGACTCTACGACCTACGCCTACAATGTGCGTAGCTGGGTGACGGGCATTTCGGGCAGCCACTTTACAGAAAACCTCTTTTATAACAATGTTTAGTACTACCGATTATGACGGCAGTTACATATACCAAAACGATACGCTAAAAATGGTTTTATTACCCGAAGGATATTGGCAAAAAGGCTCGTATTATTACTATCTGAAAGATCACCTTGGTAGCAACCGGGTAGTGGTAAAGAACGATGGTACGGTAGTAGAGACCAGCAGTTACTATCCCAGCGGAATGCGCTTTGGCGAAAGCGTGGCAGCTGCCAATAACAGCGTGCAGCCCTACCGCCACACAGGCCATGAAATGCAGGAAATGCACGGCCTGAACTGGATAGATAATGGGGCAAGGTTCAGATCGGTAAGTATACCGGAGTTTGCTACGAGTCTCGATCCTCTCGCTGAAAAATACTACTCTATTAGCCCGTATGCGTACTGCATGGATAACCCCATAAGACTCATTGATCCGGATGGGATGGATATCCATTTAAGATTTGAAAGTGACGAAGCAAAAAATGCATATTTGAATACTGTGAACCAATCTTTAGGCAGCTTTTACACTGCTTCGGTTAATAAAATCAATGATGAAGATGGATATTCTAATCAAGTAGTTTTAACTCCAACATCTATAAATGGCCCTATGTCTGAAACGCAAAAAGCATTTTATTCAGAATATAATTCTGCAGTTTCAAGCGAGTTGATTGTAAAACAAAAGATTGTTTTAAATGACAAAAATACTGTCGTTGGAAGTTGGGTTACCGGCAAAGTTGATATGGCTGATGTCAGTGCTTTTGACAAGGCTGGTAAAGGTGGAGCTTCCAGTGCTGGAGCACTAATCCATGAAACATCCGAACAGTTGGAAAAATCTAAATTAGGATTATGCCCTAATGAACTTGGAAAAACGACAACTGATGCAAGTGGAAATAAGACATACGTTGATTTTGAAAATAGCCATAGCATAGCTACTAAATCGGAAAACAAAGTCAATGGAAATACTCGCCAAGAAGAGGCTGGATACTTTTTGGAGACAGATGGTACAAAAACACAACAGACAATAACTCCAACAGCCACAGGTGGAGTTGATATATACAAAACTAAATTGCCATAAAATATGAAAAAGATATTTATTTTTATATCGTTCTTTTGCCTTTTAAGTTGCACAACTATACATAGAGTAAGTTTGAATAGTAAAAATTGCAATGAGAATATTTTATTTAAAAATGAATTTTTTTACAGTATTAATAAAATTGAAGATTACCTTTTAGGAAAAGGAGATAAATTATCTTTCAATCAAGGAATAAAATTCCTTTCTAAATATGTCCATATCTCCTTTAATGAAATGCTTAATTATGATAAGTCTTATACAAATTATGATGCATTCAAAAAAGACAAGAAAGAATGGTTAAAGTGGTATGAGGAAAATAAGTGCAATATAATAATTAGGTAATGTATCAGAAATGTTGTTGTAAATATAAATTTCTGAAAATAAGGAACAACAGGCAAATATAAGGAAACGACAGCAGGTAATTTTATCTGCTGTTGTTATTTTTATAGCCTGAAAACAGCTTAAAACAATTCATTATGAACGAAAACAGACTATCGTGTATCAGAAATGTTGTTAATCAGCAATGTTCTGATTGTCACGGTAACATCGCCGGAATGCAGTGGAGTGTGCCCAGCGAAGATCTGAACTATAGCAGGGCTTATACCTTTGCCTACGATGGACTGAACCGGTTGACAACCGGCAATTATACCGGAGGCACGACAGGGGCATACAACGAAGCATACACGTATGACAAGATGGGGAATATTATTAATTTTGTGCGCAATGGGTTGTATTCCACTTTGGGAGGCAATACCTTCGGAACGGTGGATAATCTGAGTTTCACAAAAGTAGGAAACCAGACCGTAAAAGTAGATGATAACGGCAATAGCGGCATCTATTATGGAGATGAAGAGTTTGTACAAGACACCGTCAACGCAAGAAACAGCTCTGCTTACGATGCCAATGGAAACAGGCTTTACGACAGCAACAGCAAGGTATGGCGTATTAACTATAATATACTGAACCTACCCGATGCCATGCAGTTCTATCAGGGGCACCAGACATATTATACATACACGGCAGCAGGCACAAAACTGAAAGTGATCGATAAAATGGCTCCCGAGGGTACGTTTATACCCGCTTCCGGCTTGAATGCCATGGCATCCAATATCACATTCAATACGACAACTACTACCGATTATGACGGCAGTTACATATACCAAAACGATACGCTAAAAATGGTTTTATTACCCGAAGGATATTGGCAAAAAGGCTCGTATTATTACTACCTGAAGGATCATCTGGGAAGTAACCGGGTGGTGATCAACGGCAGTGGTACCGTGGTTGAAAGCAGCAATTTCTATCCCAGTGGTATGCGCTTTGGCGAAAGCGTGGTAGCCGCCAATAACAGTGTGCAGCCCTACCGCCACACCGGCCATGAGATGCAGGAAATGCACGGCCTGAACTGGATAGATAATGGGGCAAGGTTCAGATCGGTAAGTATACCGGAGTTTGCTACGAGTGTAGATCCGCTGGCTGAAAAATACTACTCCATTAGCCCGTATGCGTATTGTATAGATAATCCTGTAAAGCTGATAGATGGCAATGGGAAACAACCAGGTGAACCACGTATATCAACAGGTATGCCTGCCAAGATACAACCTAACGGAGCTCTTCAACATGCAATGTCGACTACCTACATGCCTGCGCCTCAGATAAAAGAAATGAGAATCTATGATCCTATAAAAAATCTTTTGTCAAAACAACAACCTGAGACCGTAACCCGCACACCAAGCAATGTTGAAAAAACATTGAAAGCTACAGCCGATAATCCGATTACTCAATTAGAAACAAGCCCCGTGATTCAAGGGACTGCAGTAGGAACATTAACTGCAATAGGTATAATTGCCGCTCCAACGGTCATTCCAGCTGTTCAAGCTACAGGTACTATTATTTCAACTGCTGTTGAGACAACCACTGCTATATCTTTGACTGCAGGTGCAATAGATGGGGTTGTAAAATCCGTTTTAAATGCTCCTCCTGATACACCCTACATAATAACCAATCCTGCATTTCAAATATCGTCTGATATTACAAATTTTGGAATGAACTTTCTATTAAATGCACCAGCATCAAATAATAACCAAACAAATACACCCAACGATGAAAAAAAGATTGATGAAAAAAAATAAAATTAAATTGGGAATTGCTATTTTTATAGTAGTAACTCTAACATCTATAAGCATTATGCATTTTTGGGGATATACAACCAGATTAAGCCCCTATCATCCTCCCCTATCATGGCAAGAGATATATTCTGTTCTTCCCAAAATTATGATAGCCGCATTTTTTAGTGCCTTAATCGGTATATTTGTTCTGCATGTGGCAGAGCAAGACAAAAAAAAGACCGATGAAAATGTCCAAAAGCGTTTAAAGGAAACGGGAAAGAATAAAGAAAAGAATGAACAGTGAGGATAGAAACAAATTATGAAAAAATTTCCCCGATGCCATGCAGTTTTACCAGGGGCACCAGACATATTATACATACACCGCAACTGGCACAAAACTGAAAGTGATCGATAAAATGGCTCCCGAGGGTACGTTTATACCCGCTTCCGGCTTGAATGCTATGGCATCCAATATCACATTCAATGCGACAACTACTACCGATTATGACGGCAGTTACATATACCAAAACGATACGCTAAAAATGATTTTATTACCCGAAGGATATTGGCAAAAAGGCTCGTATTATTACTATCTGAAAGATCACTTGGGTAATAACAGGGTAACAATAAACAGCAGTGGAACAGAGATAGAGAAAAGCCACTACTACCCGAGCGGAATGCGATTTTTTGATGCCAGCACCGGCAATAGTGCAGCATTGCCTTACCGCTACAACGGCAAAGAACTGGAAGCGATGAACGGGCTTAACCAGTACGATTACGGAGCAAGAAGAAGAGGTGCTGGATTGCCTCCTTTTACCACAAGAGATAGATTCTGTGAAAAATTCCCATGGCAAAGCCCGTATTGTCATGCAGCTAATAATCCCGTAAATTATATTGATGTCAATGGGGATAGCGTTAGTTTTAAAAGCGCTCAAATTATAGACCCTAACACTGTCAATCAAGTTAAGACAGATGCTCAGAATTTCACAGGCTTAACTTTAAATATTGATCCCAATTCTGGTCAAATGGTTTATGCTACTACTACGGATAAAAAGGGACGTACAATACCTCTTGTGGCTAAAGATACAAATGGTAAAGAGATTGGAAGTAAAACCGCTAGAAAAGCATTGGTAAATGCAATAAGCAATACAATGACTGTAGAGGTTTTTGCAACTACTCGCATGAACTCTCAAGGTGGAGGTTTACAAATAAATCTTAACAGTAATCAAATAAATGCTTTTATAAACGGAACTTCTGCTAATCTTGATTCTAGAACAGAGGGATATGGCATGACCTTCTTTCATGAACTAAGCCATACTGATATTGGTGGCAAACTTTCAGACGCATCCCCAATTACTTTTTCAGGTGGAGTAACCGGGATTCCTTTTGGAGCATCTAGTTCATCAGTGAGAAATGAGAATGCAATTAGACAAGAATTAGGTCCTAACTTTGGACAACGTACTTCATATGCTTCTAGTCCAACACAAAGTGACGGATATAATTATATTCCAATGAGTAACTCATCTTTTAGAGATCTTGATAGGGGTATTATTCCAGCGAATAGTTTTATCAAATACTAATTTTTTTACATGATGAACATCCTAATTATTTTTTTTAGCTTTCTACTCCATATGAGTACTAATTCTGGTTTTGGAAATAACGAGAAATACATTGAAGCATATAATTATGTTAACAATTGCAAACACGCAAGACACCTAAACAGTAAAATATGCAAGATGCCTATTCAATTTCCAGTAAATGTTATATCCGAAATATATCCTTTATCTGTTTTAATATTAGGAGACCAGATCATTAAGGATAAGTTGTTATCTCTTGATAAGAACAACCTCAAATTAAGTGATTTTGTCACCAAATTTGATAAAACAAACGATTTTGAACCTTATATTAACAATGAATTATCCTCTCTTTTCCCCACAAATACTAAATCTCAATTATTTATTGCTTTTTCAAAACCCATAGGCAATATTTTATTTGCAGAGTTAGCCTTTAGTAATAAAGATACAAAGGTCAAAAGCATAAAAGATATAACGCAATTCAATAAAAGTTTGGCATTCTTGTTTATTTTTGACGAAAATAATAAAATCAAAAAGGTTTACTATAATGTGAATCATTATAATTAGGGTGGGATAATGTATCGGTAATGTATCAAATTTGGCGATGACATCATAAGGTGTTGAGTCGCGCCTACGATGTGTCGGGCGGTAACCACGACACATACTACGTGTACGACGACCTCAACAATCTGCGCTATGGGTAATGTATCAGAATTAGCGATGACATCATAAGGCATTGTTATTCAATATCACTATGATGATTTAAGAATAAAATGGCGGGTAGTATGCTCGCCATTTTCTATTTTTGGAAACTTAAAACGGCTTAAAATGATTCTATATGACAGAAGACAGACTATCGTGTATCAGATTTGGCGATACATACTGCTGCCCGGTATGCGGCTCTTTTCATTTGGTAAAAAATGGCAAAACCACAAACGGAAAACAACGTTTCAGTTGCAAAAAGTGTAAAAAACGCTTTATCACTTCTTACACTTACAATGCCTGTCAACCCACCACCGACAAACAGATTATACTTCTCACCAAAGAGGGTTTGGGTATTCGTAGCACTGCACTGGTACTGAAGATTTCGGCTACCACCCTGTTAAAGCGTATTATTGCTATTGCAAAAAAGATCAAACAGCCGCCTATTATAAAAGGGCGCAGCTACGAGGTAGATGAGATGCGCACCTTTATCGGCAAGAAAAATCGCCTTCGCTGGATAGTGTATGCCCTTGACCATAACAGTAAACAAGTAGTTAGTTTCAACGTAGGCAGGCGCACCAACCACACATTGCAGGTAGTCATCACCAGCCTGAAACTATCGGATGCCAGAAAAATATACACCGATAAACTGAAAAATTACCGTTTCCTGATAGCGCGTAAACTGCATAGCACAACCTTGCACGGTACTAACCATATTGAACGGGGCAACCTCACTCTCCGCACCCACCTGAAAAGGCTGAACCGGAAAACCATCTGTTTCAGCCGTAGCCTGATATTGCTGGTTGCAATAATCAAAATTTATTTTTGGGGTTGATACTGCCCCGCAGTACATGTACATATGTATAGTCAGGAAAAGCGTTACACAAGAAAGCTTCAAATTCGAAAAAAACAGTATCTTTACAGACGTGTAATTCTGGTTCCGTTGTTTTAAACGACCGACACAGATCCGTTACTACATTACCCGTTCATAATCAACATCGTCTCCTATGGCAGTTAAAAAATTCATTCTCGACACAAACGTCATTTTACATGACTACAAATGCATCTATAATTTTCAGGAAAACGATATTTACATTCCGATTACGGTACTCGAAGAGCTGGATAAGTTCAAAAAAGGTAATGACGATATAAATTTTAACGCCCGGGAATTTTCCAGAGATCTCGATCTGTTGGCCGACAATCCGATCTTCACCAAAGGTGTCTCTCTGGGCGACAAACTGGGTAAACTCTTTATTGTTACATCGTACGATTACCCCGAAGCACTGCAACAAACTTTTGCCGAAAAAACGCCCGACCACCGGATACTGGCCGTAGCTTACCAGATACAAAAGCAATACAAAAACACCATTCTCGTTTCGAAAGACATTAATCTCCGGCTAAAAGCCAAATCGCTTGGTATCAACACCGAAGATTACATTTCGGATAAGGTTACCAGTGCTGATATTTTCGATAAAAAACATGCCACATTTTCTCATATAGAGGCTCATCTTGTCGACGAACTTTACAAAACGAAAGAGGGCGTTCCGGTTGAAAAATTCAGCTTCTGTTCGGATATCGATCCTAACGAATGTTTTGTGATAAAAAGCACAAAATCAAGCGTTCTTGCACGCTACAACTCTTCCGCACAGAAAGTGGAACGTGTCGAAAAAAATAAAGTTTTCGGTATTGAGCCCCGTAATGCAGAACAGGCATTCGCGCTGAATGTCATGCTCGACCCCAATATCAAGCTGGTAGCCCTCACCGGCAAATCGGGCACCGGCAAAACGCTTCTGGCTCTTGCCGCCGCGTTGGAACAACAGGAAAATTATCAGCAAATTTTATTAGCCCGACCCATTGTCGCTTTGGGAAATAAAGATTTGGGATTTTTGCCCGGCGATGACAAACGGAAAGTATCGCCCTATATGCAGCCTCTATTCGACAATCTGAACGTCATCAAACACCAGTTCAATTATCAGGGAAAAGAGGTTTACAAAATCGAAGAGATGCAGCGTGAACAAAAGTTGGTTATCGAGGCGCTGGCCTATATTCGCGGACGAAGTCTGAGCAACACCTTCTTCATCGTGGATGAGGCTCAGAACCTTACCCCTCACGAAATTAAAACGATTATAACACGTGCCGGAGAGGAGACCAAAATTATCTTCACGGGCGACATTCAGCAAATCGATCAGCCTTATCTCGACATGCATTCAAACGGGCTGGTTTACATGATCGACCGGATGAGAGGACAAGAGCTGTTTGCCCACATCAATTTAATGAAAGGAGAGCGCAGCGCTCTATCCGAATTGGCAAGTAACTTACTATAACATCAGCAAACGCTTGGATTTCGCCTATTCTGGTTGTATATTTGCCACTTAAATTTTTAAAATAAGCTGTAAATATGGTGCCATCCCACCCCATTTAGAGATGGTATTTAACTTAAAATCAAATTTTTGCTTATGGGAACACTCGATTTATCTGTAATAGACTGGTCACGCGCTCAGTTTGCGATGACAGCCATGGATCACTGGATTTTCGTTCCTCTGACGTTAAGTCTCGGTTTTATCATGGCGATCATGGAAACCATGTATTATCGCACCGGTAAAGCGGAATGGCAAACGATGACCAAGTTTTGGATGCGCCTTTTCGGCATCAACTTTGCCGTCGGAGTTGCCGGTGGTTTAATTCTCGAATTTCAGTTTGGAACCAACTGGTCGAACTACAGTTGGTTAGTCGGCGACATTTTCGGAGCGCCGTTGGCTATCGAAGGTATTATGGCCTTCTTTCTCGAATCCACCTTCTTCGTCATCATGTTCTTCGGTTGGAACAAAGTGAGCAAAGGATTCCATCTGGCAGCAACATGGCTAACCTGGTTCGGCGCCACACTATCTTCTTTGTGGATATTGGTGGCTAACGCGTGGATGCAGTATCCGACAGGAACGACATTCAACATCGATAGCGTTCGTAGCGAAATGACCGATTTCTGGGCTGTGCTATTCTCTCCGATGGCTATGAACAAATTTTTTCACACGGTCACCTCTTCGTGGATTGTCGGGGCGGCTTTCGTTATCGGAGTCAGCGCATGGTACCTGATGAAAAAACGAAACATCGAATTTGCCCATAAAAGCATTAAAATCGCCGCCGTTTTCGGATTGCTCGGCATCGTTCTGGCCATGTATAGTGGCGACGGATCGGCCTATCAGGTGGCACAAAAACAACCGATGAAGCTGGCCGCCATGGAGGGCCTTTATCACGGACATAACGGCGAAGGATTGGTTGCCGTCGGCATCCTCAACCCGGCAAAAAAAGAGTACAATGATGCAACAAACCCGTTTTTAGTCAAGATAACGTTACCTAAACTTTTATCGTTTTTAGCCTATCGAGATGTTAACGCCTTTGTGCCCGGAGTAAACGATCTGCTGGATGGAAATTATCTTGTTACAAAGGCTGACAAATCGACTATCAAGCCCGTTACAACAGACGAAAAGATCGTATTCGGACGAATGGCGCAAAATGCATTGAAAGGATACAAACTTGCAACGAAAGCACATAACGACTCTCTGGCCGCAGTCAACAAAGCCATCTTTACAGCGACATCACCATACTACGGATACGGATATGTAAAAGATAAAAAACAACTTATTCCGAATGTACCGTTAACATTCTACTCCTTCCGGTTCATGGTTATTTTCGGAGGCTTCTTTTTGCTCTATTTCATTTTCATCCTGTATATCAAACGTAGAATTGAAAACATGAAATGGCTTCAGATGGTGGCCATATGGGCTATTCCGTTGGCCTATCTGACCTCTTTCTCGGGCTGGATCGTTGCCGAAGTAGGACGCCAACCGTGGGCCATTCAGGATCTGCTTCCAACATTTGCGGCGGTTTCGGATATTCCGGTAGGGTCGATACAAACCACTTTTGCAATCTTTGCCATTATATTTATCGTATTGTTTGTGGCCATTGTAAGTATTATGGTAAACGAAATCCGTAAAGGACCGGAGCATATTCAATAACACAAATCACTTATTCCAAAATTAAACTCTTACAATTATGGATTACGCATTCTATCAAGAATATTGGTGGTTTTTAGTATCACTGCTTGGAGCAATTTTAGTGTTTCTCTTCTTCGTACAAGGAGGACAGTCGTTGCTTTACACCATTGGAAAAACCGATGAAGAGAGAACATTGCTGGTAAATTCTATTGGAAAAAAATGGGAATTTACCTTTACCACACTGGTCACTTTCGGGGGCGCATTCTTTGCCTCATTTCCCCTCTTCTACTCCACCAGTTTCGGAGGAGCTTATTGGCCATGGATGATTATTTTGATCTGCTTTGTATTGCAGGCCATCAGCTACGAATTCCGGAAAAAAGAGGGAAATATCCTCGGACACAAGACATACGAAGCCTTTCTGTTACTCAACGGATTTGTAGGATTACTCTTGTTCGGAACCGCGGTCGGCACCTTTTTTACCGGCAGCGAATTTATTGTAAACAAGGATAATATTTACCAGCCGATGATGCCTGTTATTTCACAATGGCAAAATCCGCTGCACGGCCTGGAGGCCGCATTCAACGTTCGGAATTTGTTATTGGGCTTTTCTATCTTTTTCCTGGCCCGTGTATTGGGCAGTCTCTATTTTATCAATAATATTCACAATGCCGATATTAACACACGCGCCCGGAAACAGGTATTGATCAATTCGATTTGCTTTCTGGTGTGCTTCCTCACCTTCTTTATCTGTACATTGGCATCCAAAGGATTTGCTGTAAATCCGTCCACAGGTGAAGTGTATATGCAAAACGCGAAATATCTGCATAATTTCATTGACATGCCGATAATCGGCATCACCATGTTACTGGGTGTCGTATCGTTGCTTTACGGCATCGGCATCGGCATTTTCCAGACCAAGAGCACCAAAGGAATCTGGTTTGCAGGCACCGGAACCGTACTGGCAGTTTTATCGCTGTTACTCATTCTGGGATACAACAACACGGCTTTCTACCCTTCGGTAACCGATCTGCAAAGTTCACTGACCATCCGCAACAGTTCGTCCAGTTACTTTACATTAAAGGTGATGAGCGTGGTTTCTCTTTTCATTCCCGTTGTATTGGCATACATTTTCTACGCATGGCGTATGATGGATAAAAAACAGATAGATATGAAAGATTTGGAGAGCAAACAAAATCCGCAATATTAAATCTAAATCTCCAATTTACAAACGTGTGCAATCCAACAGGTTTTGCACACGTTTTTTTATGCGCTGGTCTTACTATAAAAAGGTAACTTTGTCTACAGTTTTTTCACTTCATAAACCAAGTTTTTATTATGGTAGACGTACATAACGATTCATCGTCACTCAACAAAACATCCGACAATCCATTTCTTCAACCATTCGATACACCACTCGGTGCCATTCCATTTGATAAAATCAGACTCGAACACTACCGTCCTGCCTTTGAACATGCAATTCAACTGCACAACACTGAAATAAAGCGAATTACGAACAATAAAGAGTTACCGTCGTTTCAAAATACTATCGAAGCTCTCGAACGTTCCGGACGATTACTTGAACTGATTACCAACACATTTTTCAATCTGAATAGTGCCGAAACCAATGATGAAATGCAGCGACTGGCCGAAGAATTGTCTCCGCTCCTGACTGAACATGCCAACAATATTTCATTAAATACAGCTATTTTTAAGCGTGTTAAATCGGTTTTTGTTCAAAAAGAGACATTACACCTTACGCCCGAACAACAAACCTTACTTCAAAAAACGTACGACAGCTTTGTCGATAACGGAGCGAATCTTAACGCAGCGAAAAAAGCGGTCTACCGGAAGCTCTCGCAACAACTGGATACCGCATCTTTAGCATTCGACAGAAATATATTGAAAGAGATCAATGACTATTTTCTGGTTGTCACTGACAAAAGTCAACTCAAGGGTCTCTCTGACGATTACCTTGAAATGGCAGCCTCCAAAGCTGTTCAAAAAGGGGAAACCGGCTGGATTATAGACTTAACGGCTCCGAGCTATATGCCCGCCATGAAATTTCTGGATAACCGGAAATTGCGTCAGCAGTTGTATATGGCTCATGCGACCAAAAACACTCATGCCGATGCCAACGACAACAGGGCACTGATACGTTCTATTGCAAATCTCAGACATGAAATTGCCAATTTGCTGGGATATAAAACCTATGCCGACTACGTACTAAAACACCGGATGGCAGAAAACAATGCTAACGTGTATAAGCTACTAAATGAACTGTTGACGGCATACAAACCGACTGCACTTCGTGAGATTGAGGCTGTGCAACAATATGCTACCAATTTCGGCTTTCAGGAGCAGCTTCAACCCTGGGATTGGTCATATTATGCCGAAAAACTCAAGAACGAGCGGTATTCATTCAACGAAGATATTCTCCGGCCCTATTTTGAGCTCTCAAAGGTTACAAAGGGGGTGTTTGACCTCGCCACAAAATTATACGGCATTACATTCAGAGAGACAACTCAGGTGCCGGTATACCATTCCGAAGTGCAGGTTTTTGAAGTGTATGATGCCAACGGAGATTATCTGGCGCTGCTCTATACCGATTTCTTTCCCCGTCCCGGCAAACGATCCGGTGCATGGATGACCGAATTCAAAGAGCAATATACCGATGAAACCGGAACCCATCGTCCACACGTGAGCTTAGTGATGAATTTTACCCGTCCTACCGC
This sequence comes from uncultured Microbacter sp., assembly GCA_963678265.1. Lineage (GTDB taxonomy): Bacteria > Bacteroidota > Bacteroidia > Bacteroidales > Paludibacteraceae > Microbacter. The sequence continues at coordinate 2,650,711 of OY782761.1, read as the reverse complement.
CACCAAACCGGCTCTGCTCACCTTCGACGAGGTAAGAACCTTTCTGCATGAGTTCGGACATGCTCTCCATTGCATCTTTTCCGATATCACCTACGCGTCTGTTTCGGGCACCTCCGTTTTCAGGGATTTTGTAGAATGTCCCTCTCAATTTATGGAAAACTATGCCATCAAAAGCGAATTCCTCGACGATTTTGCGTTCCATTATCAAACCGGAGAAAAGATACCTGCCGAAATGATTGAACGGCTGAAAGAGGCTGACAATTACAATATAGGGTATATATGCCTGCGACAGCTTAATTTCGGGTTTATCGATATGGCATGGCACTCCTTGGAGAGCCCGATGAAAGAAGATGTTATTGATTTTGAAAAAGAGATAGAAAAGCTGACGCTCCTATTGCCATCAATAGAAAACGGGTGTATCAGTACCTCTTTCGGACACATTTTTTCAGGTGGTTATGCTGCCGGATACTACAGTTACAAATGGGCCGAAGTATTGGCGACCGATTCGTTTGCCGCATTTGAGTCGAATGGCATTTTCGACCCGAAAACGGCCGCGTCATTCCGTCAAAATATCTTATCCAAAGGAGGTTCCGAAAAACCCATGATTTTGTACAAACGATTCAGAGGTCAGAAACCGACCATCGACGCGTTATTAATTTCCAACGGAATCCAACGGAAACAGAACTGACAATTGTAAGTGGTCTAAAAATCTGATAAAAACGACAAGAGGCTGTCCCAAATTCCTGAGACAGCCTCTTCGTATTCTTGCCAGTATCAAACATCGATTACGGTTTCGAAATATTCAGAAAACTAAGCGTATAGATAATTTTTTCAGGCAACCCTCTGCGTGATACGGCGACAAAATACCCTGATCCATTACTATTCCTGGTTATTTCTACCGTCAGATCGTTGTATTTGCTTTTAACGGCAATAGATTTCTCGTTTACAATGGTATTCCAAACAACCAATTCATACCGTCTTAACGATACTTCATTGCTCATACCGACTATAACAAAAGGTCCTTCACCCTTTACCGGAAATCCCGTCAGCTCCAACGGAATGGTAATAGTATCACACGTGATTTTTTCGAGTCCCAAATTGGCAAAATCACACTCTTCGATACCGGTATCACTATGCTTACATCCGACCAACAGGAGAAACAAAACGCTAATTATAAAGCAATTAAATTTCATATCAATCACATTGTTTTATCTCTCTCACTGATAGTCAATAGCACACCTGACTATTCATTCACTTTTTTATTCTTTATATATTGTCGATGCCCGTATAGTTGAGTATGCCGCAAAATAACCATGAGGCGATGTGGATGCACCCGATGGAGAAACTAACCGGATATTGGTACGAATATTGGACGGTTGTCCGCCAAACAGCGGATTTCTTCCCCAAAACTCTGTCGACGCTTCATCGATAAACCGCTTGTAATCGTCTGTAATGCCACTAAATTCAAGTCCTATTTTGTCATTATTATGGAGTACCTCATCTTTCTTGTCGGATGAGAAATACATATAGGTAGTGCCATTCAGGTATGTTCCGCTAAAAAATTCATCATTGGTAACACCGAATTCCTGAATACTATCGGTAACACAGACATCGTTTTTATAGAGCTTACCCATATAATAATTCTTCTCGTTGGCAGGCTCCTGCATCCATATTTTTACAGCCCACATGTCTTTGCTAAATATCCGGCTCTTTTCCACACTTATTTTTTCGAGTGGAGGACGTCGTGGAATTTGCGAAGTTGCCGTATAGGTCTCTTTCACGCCATCACCGTCAATATCAACATTTGTAATGGTTAATGTGTAGGTGCGGTTTACCACTCCATAGTAGTTTTCCGGCGTTTTGTAGGCTCCCTTTTTAGATGGATCTTCGGTTAGCGTAATCGTTATATATCCGTCATTCAGGGTTACCGTTGCGCCGGAAACGGCCGACGCCGCTTTATTGGAAAAGTAGTCTGAAGTCTTTTTCAGGAATACCGTGTGCGCGACCGTATCGGTAGTAACGCATCCATCTACCACCAAACCGGGAGTCACACCATCGAGCTTAATATCTATATCGGTAGTGCAGGCAACCAATACCAGCGCTGCTATAATCGCAGAAATATAATAGTGAAGTCTCATTATTTTCAGAATTTGAAATTATATGTAATTGAAGGAACAAACGTAAACAGGTAAGTCATTTGTGCCTTGGTCACATAGGCATTATCCTGATCGTTTATAAAATTGATTGCCCAGGCATTTTTGTGTCCATACACATTATAGACCGAAAAGTTCCATTCTCCCGTCCAAAGTTTTTTCTTTTTCGCCTTGGGTTTCCAGGTGAGCGACACATCCAACCGGTGATAGTCGGGCATCCGGTATTCGTTGCGTTTGGAATAAATAGGAAGAACCACATTACCAACCTCCATACGGGCAACCGGATAGGTTATCGGCTGACCGGTTGAGTATACAAAGTTCGCGCCGAACGATAGATGATCGGAAAAATCGTAGTTACCGACAATATAAACTGTATGTGGCCGGTCGAAAGGGGCCAGATAGGTCTGATCGTTATTTATCCCTTTAATGGTTCGTTCCGAGCGGGAATAGGTATAACTGATCCATCCGGTGAGTTTACCCTCATTTTTCTGCAACTGAAACTCAGCACCATAAGCACGCGAATGTCCGAAACGAAGTTCTCCCTCCAGCTTGCGGTTAAGCAACAAATCGGCATGATCCTTGAAGTCAATCGTATGCTCCATCGATTTATAAAAAAGCTCTACCGAACCTTCAAGCTGATTATTCAGGAAATTGCGGAAATAGCCAAGCGCGTACTGATCGCAGGTTTGCGGTTTAATGTTTTTGCCTGCCGTAAACCAGAGATCGAGCGGCGTACCGGCGGTTGAGTTGGATGCCATCTGCAAAAACTGATTGGTGCGGGCATAACTTGCTTTAACCGAAGAGTTTTCATTCAACCGATAATTGAGCCCGAAGCGGGGCGACAAGCGATAATAGCTCTTTATGACCTTTCCGGCTCCATATACCGTAGAATCGATAGCGTTATAGTTTTCGTCGAAATTGTAAACAGTACCCTTTCCAATACTGGAGAATCCCGTAAGCCGCAATCCTGCCTTAACCGAAAAGCGCTTGCTTAGCTGATATTCATCCATCAGATAAATAGCATGTTCAAAGGCATTTATATCGGGTAAGATATAGTCATCAAAATCGGTTGCACCACCTTTACTGGTCACCGTACCTGGTTTGAGATTGTGCAGCACGCTGTTGTATCCGAATTTCAACGTATTTTCAGGTGCGATGAACCACGAGAAATCAGCTTTAACCCCGACATCCTGCATACTATATTTCCAGTTAAAATTCGTTTGATCGGAAAAATCAGACTCCAAACCATAATTATAGTGGCTGTAATTCAGCGAGAAGTTGCTGAACAATTTCTGCGAAAAGAGGTGATTCCAGCGCGCGGTAACGGTAGAGTTGCCGAAATTAAACCCGGCATCCTTGTTCTTAAAAACATCCTGCCCCACATATCCCGAAAGGAAAAGCCGGTTCTTATCGTCGAAACGATGATTTATTTTGGCATTCAAATCGTAGAAATAGAGCGTATTATCCTTAATATCTTTATCGGAAGAGAGTTTCAGAAAGAGGTCGGCATATGTACGCCGGGCAGAAACCACATAGGTTGTGTTTTCAGATCCTATCGGACCTTCGAGTGTCAAACGGCTCGATATCAATCCTATTCCTCCACTCCCGGAAAATTTCTTCGCATTTCCGTCTTTCATCTGCACTTCGAGCAAAGACGAGAGTCGTCCGTCGTAGGTAGCCGGAATATCACCCTTATAAAGCGTCATATTCTTAATCGCATCGTTGTTGAATACAGAAAAGAAACCCATCATATGCGACGCGTTATACACGGTAGCCTCATCGAGCACGATCAGATTCTGGTCGATACCGCCACCCCGCACACTAAAGCTGGAGGTCCCCTCTCCTGCCGAAACTACACCGGGTAACAGCTGAACCGCTTTCAGAAGGTCAACCTCGCCCATCAACGCCGGCATTTTACGAACCACATTAATCGACACCTGTTTGGCACTCATCAAATTAGCCGACACATTGGCATCTCGCCGACGGGATGTCACTGTCACCTCTTTCATTTCGGTTGCCGATGCTTTCAGAGCTACATCCGATTTTAACGGTGTATTTAAATCCACCATCCGTGTAAACGATTGATAGCCCACATACGAAAACTCGACCGTGTATTTACCCTTCGGCACACTTATCGAATAGAATCCGTAATTGTTACTAACGGTACCGACCTTCAGCTCTTTGACATACACCGTGACTCCTATCAGAGCCTCCCCGTTTGCCTCATCTTTTACATTACCACTCAAACTAATACGTTCTGCCATGGGTGTGGCTGCATTCAGCGCCATAGCGGCCAATAGCAGATACCACAAAATCAATTGCCTTAAAATCATAAAAATTAATTTATCCGTCTAATTTAGAAACTAATACCAACACCGAATGCTTGTCGCGCATTCCATTTCCTATTTGCCAACACCTATAAATAATAACCCATACTGTTTCCATGGTTCTCCGTCCACAGTATCTCAAAGAGAGAAAAACGATTGTCAATAAAGATAACGAAAAGTAATCATAGTACATTCGATGTTTTATACACCTATGACAACCTTCGGGTCATATACCCCTACTGTTTCAGTGATTTTTTGCGCCTGATAGCATATACCAGCTCATCAATGAGAACCCCATTCTTAATCACAACCTTCTCAAACATTGCCTCAAGGGCGAAACCTGCTTTTTCGAGTACGCGCTGCGAGGCAAAATTGAATTCAAACGGGGTGGCATAAATCCGGTTTATTTCAAAATTATCAAACACCAACCCGACCATTTCACCGATCGCTTCGGTCATAATACCACGACCACGAAAAGGTTCTCCAATCCAATATCCCAATTCGGCATTGAGCCGCATAATGTCACTCTGCATCAAAACCCCGATTCCACCTACCGCAGATCCGTCTATCACAATCGCCCTGTAGAACGCTAACGGATTAGTATTGGCAAACGAAATAAATTCTTTCCACTTTGACTGGTCTCCGCCCGGGAAAGCGTCGGACATATACCTACTAACATTGAATGTTGCATATTCAGCAGCGCTGGCGGCATCGGAAAGTTGCCATGGCCGGAGAAGGAATCGTTTTGTATCGGTCATCAAATCACTATCGCTTTTTAATTGTGCTGCAAAAGTAGGGTCTACCTTGCCTCAAACAAAACCTTTATCGATGAACAGGGATAAAAAACCGTTGAAACTGTCAGATCGGATCGTGAACAGTAGAAATTTTCGCATACAAAACAGGGCCCGACTGGTTCGGTTCTCCGATTGTCGGGCTTTCTGAAGCTATTTTGTGCGATTCAGCGCGATATGTCACAGGAAGGCATCAGCCGATTTCGCCGCCAAGCCACAACTTAAATTCATGCGCTTTATCGATACTGACAAATACATCGGTATCGGCTTGAGGAATGAGGGTCAGTTTCAGCCTGCTTTTTGGGAAAACAAACGCCTTGTCTATAGCGGTGAGATGCACCAGAAACTGACGGTTAACCCGAAAGAACATTGTAGGATCGAGCATATCTTTCAGGTTATCGAGGCTATAATCGATGGCAAAACGGGAGTTGGAGTGCATCACGACAAAGGTTATGCCTGCTGTAGAGTAAAAATAAGCGATATCGGATACATTGACCGATTTCAATTTATCGCCTACCGTTACCATAAAACGATCGCGATAGGTCTGTTGCGGACGGAGCAAATCACGCAACAGCGCGGCATCGACCATCTGCACCTTTTCGGCCGTCCACGAACGATACTTGTCGATAGCCCTACCCAGTTCTTCTTTATTGATCGGCTTCAACAAATAATCGATACTATTGTGTTTGAACGCCTTAATGGCATACTCATCATACGCGGTGGTAAAAATAATTTTGGAGTGAACAGCAACCTGTTCGAAGATTGAAAAACTCACATCATCCTCTAACTGGATGTCAAGAAAAATCAGATCGGGTTGCTCGTGGGAACCGAACCATGCGACCGACTCCTGAACAGATTCGAGTTTAGCTTCGATCTCTATCGTAGGATCAATCTCTTTTATCATATTTTCAAGCCGGCGCGCAGCAAAGAGCTCATCTTCGATAATTACTGTTCTCATTGTATTTTCTATTTAAAGTTTTTTACCAACGGAATTCGTGCAATAAATTGATTTTCTGTCTTTTCAAACACGGGTGACTTCAGGTTCAAAAGCTGATAACGATTAATTATATTCTTCAGGCCCAGTCCGGTAGAGACAACCTGAGATGGTCGTTCCTGAAGATTATTGACCACATTGAGGTAGTTGTGGTTGTCCACAAAAATATCGATAACAAGCGGTCTGCTTTTCGACATCACATTGTGTTTGATCGCATTCTCAATAAGCAGTTGCATCGCCAATGGGATGATTTTGTCCGATCGCCTCTCTTCCGGTATCTCCATACGCACCTCCAGCTTATCCATAAAACGTATGTTGATAAGAAAAATATATGCATTCAGGAAAGAGAGCTCTGTATTCAGGTCGATCAGCTCATTATCACGGTTTTCAAGCACATAACGATATACTTTCGACAGTTGTTCCGAAAACTGTTCGGCCAGATCGGGATCTATTTTAATTAACGAGGTAAGCACATTCAGACTATTGAACAGAAAATGAGGATTCACCTGCTGTTTCAATACATCATATTGCGATTGCAGGTTTTCTTTCTGCAAATTAATAAGTTGCGTGCGGGCCTCTGCCAGCCGTTTCGAACTATCTTTTACCCGTTTTTCCAGATGGCTGTTCAATGTTTCCAGTTCGGATTTTGCTATCTGCAGTTCGGTCTCTATTTTCAAACGTTTGGTAATATCGCGAATAACAATAAATTCGGCAGGCTGACCCTCGTAGTTCAATGTTCGGGCATTTAACTCGACAGTAATTCTTTTTGCATCTTTTCTGACAAAATAATTGCGGAAAATATTGCTGAACCGGACTCCATCCACATTGCGTCCGTGAAATTTAAAACGTAGTTCAGGGTCTTCTTTATCGATATAGTTTGCCAACGGCGTATTAATCAATTCATCCCGGGTATACATCACCATATCGCACATAGCCTGATTGGCAAACTTCAGCAAGCCATCCTGAACTATCACAATAGCATCGGTTGCATTTTCAATCAGCGAACGGTATTTTTCTTCGCTTTCGGCCAACGCCTCCTGCATGGCTTTGTGCTCCGAAATATCTATCATAACACCCCGTGAGCCGATAGTCTCGCCATTCACCACCAACGGTGCCGCCGAAATCATGGCTTCAAATGTCTGTCCATCCTTTTGGCGAAAGGTGTAAAAATAACTCTTCTCCGGGACCGTATTATTTGAAATACCGCCAATATTGCGGCGGATAACAGCTCCCTGATCCGGATGTATGTACGAAAAAATGGAGACCGGCCGGGTTTCATAATCCGAACCGAGCTTGTCTTTACCTGTCTTGTTCAAATACCGGATATTACCCTGTTTATCCAGTTCATACACCGTTTGAGGTAGCATTTCGGCCAGTTCACGGTACTTACGTTCACTTTCACGTAAAGCCTGTTCATTTGCTTTCTGTTCCGATATATCAATGCCCAACCCTCTCACACCGACAATTTTGCCTTCCTTATAAATCGGCATCGAATAGGTTATAACCGGGATATAACGGCCCTGCGTATCAACTGTCGTGTACTCACACATGAATTCATGACGCTGACCGGCCATTAAAGCCTGCAAATTTTGCGCTACACGCGGCCTGTCAGCCTCAGCAAAATACCTAAGATTCAACCGGCCGTAATCAGCATCGGTAAGGCCATACATCTCTTTACCCGACTTGTTGATGTAGACCAAATGCAATTGTTCATCCAGTTCGTACAATGTTTGCGGCATAAAATCAGCCAGTTCCCGGTACCTTTGCTCGCTTTCGCGCAAAGCGTTCTCCATGGCTTTACGTTCCGATATATCGACCATAATGCCGCGAGAACCAACAATCCGGTTATTTTCGATAATGGCCGTTCCATAAATAATAACCGGAACCTCAGTACCGTCGGGTCGACAAACAGTATATTCCATCGGAGCGGCGGCAATCGGTTCGAGTTTACCGTTGCGCCTGGCCACCCGGCGTGATTCGTCGGCCAACGTAGCTGCCATTAACGCCTGATCGGCCAACTTAAAATAGGCTGTAGCCGGCTTGGCCCGATAATCGGGTTGCCCCAACAATCCCAATAAGTTCAATCCGGTTCGGTTCATATAGGTGGGAATGCCATCCACAGAGAGTTCGTAGACCGCCAGAGGCAACATTTCGGCCAATTCATGATATTTCGATTCACACCGTTGCAGCGCCTGTTGCATACGCACATTCTCGGTAATATCTCGAATAGAAGCTACAAAAGCATTTTTACCGTTGACCTCTATTGTCGATGCATTCAGTTCAATTAAAATGCTCGTTCCCGATTTATGGATAAAACGAAAGGTATAATAAAGCGTATCTCTCTCGCCATTTATCCGCCTCTCATAAAGCGTCATCATCCGCTCCCGATCCTGAATATCGGGCAACAACGAAAAATCGGACTCGATAATCTCCCTTTTGGTATACCCGAACAACTTACAAAAAGCCTTGTTGACAAAAAGGATTTGCCGATTCTGAATCAACATCACAGCATCTATCGAATTATCAACCATCTCTTTGTACAAATCGCCATTGCCATTCTCCGGATGCTCTACTGGTTTTCTATCCTCTGTATCTCTCATTTCGGGCTTACTATTTTGTCGGTTCAGGAACGGTAAAAATATCTTTTCTATGCATCATCTCCAAGAAAAACTTTTCAAATGACGGAAATCAGGCAACGACCAAATCAATATCAGGATTGAACTTTTTCCAACACAAACAATTCTACCAGCCATAATCAACAGGAAACCGCTAAACAATAACGATAGAACGAAAAAATACCCGGGTAAATCGATCCGGAATCAAACGGTTAGGAACCCTGTTTATAGACAATGAGGGTATCCAAAAAATTATGGGTACCCTCATTGCAATATTATTCCTGCTAAAAATTAATGTCTATAGGCAGCTACTCCTTTTCAGATCCCACGACCTTCGTCAGACGGGGATCGAAGAAGAACCGATACGTTACGGTTCCCTGAGATGGCGTCCGAAAAGTATGCGACATCTTCCATCCCATATATTTTCCTTTGAATGCTTTTGCGTAAATATCGGCCTGTGTTTTCAACAAAGCAGCCGAATCTTCATACTGATGGATTTTATCCTGCATTGCTTCCTGCTCTTTTGAAGTTGAGCTCAGGATGGCATTTCCCGTTCCGGTTACGAACAACGTATGATAATATTCGGCCTTACGGGCAAGATCAACATACCCTGAATCGTTTTTGTACGAAGAATACAACGAATCAAGACTACCGAAACTAATCGGATGATAACTTTTATAGTCACTCAGAGTGTGTGACAACTCTTCATCAATCAACTTCTGCGCTGTCTCTTTATTATTTCCACATGAGAATAAAACAAGCGCCACTCCAATCACAAATAAGAGTTTTTTCATCATCTGTTTAATTTAAAGTATTCGTAGTTAACTCCATCTCAATAGAAGTTACAAAGATACGATGAATCCTCCGATTAGCGACCTCCTTCTATAAGAAAATAACCCTGTTCGATACAAAATCTCCTTAATTGCACCATAACCGATCTGATTTATTGTGGCGCTTTCAATACCAATTGAGCTGTAAATGCGTTATTAACCTGAAGAAGGAACTCCTTCAATTCGTCATTGATAGAAGCTGGATACGTGCCATTATTCATAACAAAATGCTGAACCACCACCAACTCATCACCTTGCCGGGTAATTGTCGATCGGAAGGATCCGAATTTTTTTTGCAATGTAAGATTCGCGGGTTGCGATTCTATTGCAAACCCTGCCGGCAACGACAAATGAATCGTATCACATTCGTTTATCCCCGAATCAAAGACAAAGGGATATTTTCTGGTGTGCTTTGAAAAGAGCTTCATATTGTTCTTCAATGGATTCAACGGACAAAACAACCTCGATCCCGATTTAGTTGCATATGTATCCGATTGTAAGGCATACGTCACCGTCATACCTGGTTTTTCATCATGCTTTTCCACACACATCACATTTGTAACCGATATACTTGGTAAACGATAATCGGCTTTAATATCTTTCTCTCGCTCTTCTTTGTCCATTTTCTTTTCAAAAGCCAACATTTCTTCAAATTCACCCATTTCATAGCCTGCTTTGACCGAAGCCCGCATCATTCCATCTTTATCCAGCGTCACATTCAAGCATTTATGTACATAAGAAACAGAATCCGGGTATGACTTGATTTGAATCAGTCGGCCTCCGTCCGGAGCGACCATCAACGCATCGTGCCCGGCTATATCGGTATGTACATATCCAAAAGGCATATATTTACTCGTACATTCGAGGGGAATGGTATCACCCGCTAAAGGCACAATCAAAATGACATGGTTGGCTTGTGCCGGGCTCGGGTATGATCGGTTAAATTTCTTTTTTCCGCCAAGGCGTATAATAGTAAAGTACGAATTGATTCCCACAGCTTTAAGCATCGCTTTCATGTAGTTAGTCAAGCCCTTACAATCCCCGAATCCGGTCTTATATACATTGGCAGCAGTGATAGGCTGATAACCTCCTATTCCCAATTGAATGCTTATATATCGGGTAGACGACTGGAGATATTCATACAATTTCTTTACCTTTTCACGATCCGACGGCAAACCGGCCACCATCGCCTTCAACTTATCCACAACAGCGACAGGCAATTCATCTCTGTCCTGTACTAAACTCAATTCCCAGTTAGCCAAATCACTCCATGTACGCATGGTCCCTCTGGAGTTCTCATACACAAAATCATCCGGTTTAAGATTCAACACGGGTAATACCGTATCCAGATTGGCCATATAAGGCTCATGATCGATAGCCTTCAAACCATTGATTTCCCAAACATAAATCTCTTTTCCATTATTATTTTGTTGTACGTACGGTTTTATATTTTTTACATCACTCCTAAACTTCATACCTGATGGAACAGTCAATGTGTATTTTGCCTGTTGCAGAGATTGATTAAAGTCCCCTAAAGGCGCAAATGCCGGGAATCTTATTATACCATTTTTATACTTCACCTCATACTCGTATTTAATTGTATACGGATAAATGGGATTACTACAATGATACACATTTCGTATTTCATCGGATGCCCATTCTTCAGAAAACGTGGAAGTTAGCAAATCCGAAAGTTTAATTTTCTTAATCAGCTTTCCGTTTTGATCGTATATTTCTCCTGAAAAACTTTTGAGGTCCCAAAACTTACCGGTATACACATCAAATGCGGCTTCGTCGGCACCCTTCTCATCCAGTACGGTAACCACCCGTACAACGTTTTCGATCCCATTCAGTTCATCCTGATAATCAAAAGCCGTTGATTCGTAACGCACAATCGAATACGCATTTTCTTTAAGCGAATCGGGAATCTGGCTGACCGGATAGCTGATTTTATCTGCCCCGGTTGCCATATTCGTAAAAAGCACTGCAATTAATGCAAAGAAGAATCTACACATATATTCCAATTGAAATGATTTACATGCTTATTTTTTTAAGAACCACTTGCTCGTTGTTCTTAGCTACCATGTGGGTCCAGAAATCCCGCAGATTTGCATATTCCGTTCCCGGATAAATCAACTGATTCATTGTCAGAGATGCAATCATTTGAATAGATTCTTGTCCATTTTGCACCAAATAAGTATATACGGCATCCTGATCGTTGATCGCCATTTTTTCCGACTTTGGAACTTCATCTACAGCATATCCCTGAGGAAGCACAATAGTGATCGAATTTTTAACCGTGCTAGGATAATCGAATTCTACCGGCAACTCCCGTTTTTCGGCAGTAAACGGATTCGATTTTTCCTGAAACAGAGTGAGTAAGTTTACATAAAGTTTGGCATCCCCGAGCGAAGCCGGCTTACTAAACGTATATTTTTCAACAATTGGTTTATTGACGCTATCAAGGCCGGTAACTTCATAATTTTCAATATTTACACCATAATTGTTCTGTAAATTATCAACCCATTCTTCCTGGTTTTTGTATTTCTTGTACTTTTCCCGAAAATCATATGCCAATTGATTGGTTTTCGTAGAAGATACATTGACAACCATTTTACCGGTTTCAAATTTTATCAAGGTCATATTTTTTTCCACGCTTGAATTGAAACGAGATAGATCGACCCAATCAGACAAATTGCTGTCAACGCCACGCAAAGCACGAGCCCGGTCAACCAAATATTCATCATCCAGAATATTGACTGCACCATTTTTACGTGTAGCATCCATATAATATTTTGTGTCGTTCAAATCAACACCTACCACAAAGTAGTTGATACTGTTTATAGAAGAATTCGCCTGAGGTAAACGGCCTTCGCTTTTACGACTCAACACAATCGGGTAAGCATCATACCCGGCATCTTTCAATACATTAATCAGTATAAAGTTAATATCGGCACTGTTGCCCACACCCTCTTTCAATGCTTTTTTCAGAGAAGCATTATACACCGAAGAGGTTTCATTCCATTTTACTTTCGATTTGACTAAAGCGAATAATTTTTTGATTTTATCCTGATCCGTATCTTTGGAGTCTTTAATTGCTTTTACATCCTCTTTCAACAAACCCGATTTTTTCAGATTACCTCCGAAATCACTATCATCCATCAATTGCTTTTCCACATCCTTCCATGTATAAGCAAACGATTTATACACTGACCCCGGAATTTGAATTCCTGATATTTCAAAAGAAACGGAGCTGTAATAATCATTCATATAAGAGACATACTTAACTCTTTTCAAAGCCGGCAAATTTTTTGTTTTCAATAGTATATGTTGGCTTGTACAAGAAAGACGCCCTCCATCCAGCAAGAAGGTCTGGCTTTCTGATTCCCGTACCGATTCCATCGGAGCATAACCTCTGGTGTTAATATTAAATGTAAAATATTCAGGAATCAAAACATCGTATATACTCTGACAAACCGGAATTTCTCTTTGAAATCTCCAAGCGCGGATATGGCTTTCAAAATCGGAAACAATGGTATATTTGTATTCGATCAAAGTTCCGGGTTTGACATTGGGGAGTGTAAACTTCTTTTGGAACAGCTTTCCTTTAATGTTTTCTGTAACAATAAAATCTTTCGACAACCTGGACTTTTCTATTTTACCATTCACATAATTATAGGAATATCCGTCAACACCCTGAACAGTTTCTTTGTTATCCGAACCATAATCCTCGTACAATATCTTAACATTTGCATTATCTACTCCTTCAGGCTTCAATATTTTAATCTTAACATAAATATCAAAACACACTTGCAAGCCTCGATTTACCTGATAGTATGTGCTACCTTTTTCATATAATACAACTGCTGCAGCACTTGTATCGGCAGCGAAAGAATTCATTTTCACCTCTTCATCGGTGATTTTTCCAAATTTGTTGTTATCTTTTTCTGCTCCATGCATTGCGCAAAAAGCAGAACACATAACTATCAATAACATTTTCCTCATTTTTGTGTGTTTTAAGTTAGTATTATGATTTAATGTCAACAATAAATATCGTATACGGTTATATAAAAGAATATTCTACAATCGACCTCAACTAAAATTTCAGACAGAATCGATTCTGTAAATATATGATTTTTTTATTATTCATAACATATAAGCTAATATTTTTACACTTTCGTCGGCAAATAATCACTAAACAATTAATTACAAACGCATTACACAACAAAAAGCAAAACAATATAATACAAAAAAACTCTCCGTTTGTTTACGAAGAGTTCATTTCACTAAACTATAAATTATTAATACAAAAGCAGTTTCATAAATTCATCGCTTTGCCGCAACCCATACACTCCTTTTTGCGCCTCAAATTCATCGTAGAGTTGAACGTCATCCGGTTGCTGTCCGGGACGATAAATAAGAAAAGGAACCGGATTGGCAGTATGAGTACGAATGCTACAAGGTGTAGGATGATCGGGCAAAATGGCAATCGTCACAGGTTCATTCCATGTCGAGACCTCCTCAAAAATCGGCTTTACAATACGGGAATCGAGATATTCAATCGTTTTCACTTTAAGATTAACATCTCCCTCATGCCCGGCCTCATCGCTCGCCTCAATATGCAAATAGACAAAATCATCCTCTTTAAGCGCATCGATAGCGGCCTGTGCTTTTCCTTCGTAGTTGGTGTTGTACAGTCCGGTGGCGCCTTCTACAATAACAGGACGCAGACCGGCATACACTCCAATGCCCTTGATCAGATCGACAGCAGAAATAACGGCCCCACTCTTCACCCCAAACAGCTGGCTGATAGTTTGCATTTGCGGCCGATAACCCGGCGACCACAGCCAGATACTATTAGCCGGATCCTTGCCCAGTGCCCGTCTTTTTATGTTTACCGGGTGATTGTCGAGCAATTTTTGCGACTTCAGCGTCAGTTCATTCAGAATATTCGCCGTTTCTACCGCCTCATCCGATAGGGGTTCAATCATTACATCAGCAAACGGAGTACCCGGCACATCGTGCGGTGGTGTACATTTAAGTAATTTACTTCCCCCCTTCATCTTCAACAAATGGCGGTATGAAACGCCGGGAAAGAGCGTAATCGAATCACTACTCAATTCTTTGTTTAAAAATTCCACCAGTTCGGCTGCCTCTTCATTCGATATATGACCTGCCGAATGGTTTTTGATTTTTCCATCTTCGATGCAAATCAAATTGCAGCGCATTGCCATTTCTCCCGCTTCAATGGGAATTCCCATACTTGCAGCCTCGAGCGATCCTCTACCCTCAAAAACGGCAGGCACATCATAACCCAGAACGGCAAGATTAGCTATTTCACTACCGGGAGCAAACCCCTCCGGAATTGTTTTGAGCATTCCCATCGAGCCTAAAGAGGCCAACTTGTCTATATTCGGTTTGCAGGCAGCCTGCAGCGGAGTTTTATTTCCTAATTCGGCAATGGGCTCATCGGCCATGCCATCCCCTAAGATTACAATATATTTCATACTATAATAATTTTTTTATCTAAGGAAGTATGGAACTCCATGTTGCTGAAAATTATTACAATCCTCTTGAACGTTGTGAAGCAACATGTTCGTTTCATTTCTAAATAATTTCGACTAAATAAACAACAAATAGTTATTTTTATCACCCTTCCGGTTAAAAACGACACTTATATGTTGTGCAAAGATACAAAAAAAGCGTTGTGAAGAGGTGCGCTTCATTGCAAAAGAGGATTCTCCCTGGCGACCAGTTAGGATCACAGTATCCCTATATTTTATTAAAAATAAAATCATTAATTTTGCATATAGATAATCCGAAGAGCGAACCAACACTCTAAACTTGTCAACCCCATGAAAGAAGCCTTACTCCAATACGCATGGCAACACAAGCTATTCTATGATAGCAATCTCACTACGGTCAACGGCAATAAAGTTGAGATTCTCGATCCCGGTCAGCTCAACACAGATGCGGGTCCCGATTTTTTCAATGCAAAAATAAAAATCGGGGATACACTATGGGTCGGAAATGTAGAAGTGCATGTGCATTCGTCCGACTGGACACACCACCACCATACAGCAGACAAAGCTTACAACAATATTATTTTGCATGTGGTGGTCGATTGCGACCAAACGATACGCCGTACCAACGGTGACGAAATCGAGCAGCTGATCCTACCCTACTACCCGGATCTGGAACAACGCTACGACAATCTGTTGCAGGGGAGTAGCTTTGTGGCATGTTCCGAACATATAGAGAAAGTACCCCGTATACTTATGTCGGGATGGAAAAGCACCTTGCTAACTGAAAGACTGGAGCAAAAGACGAACGATATTGAAATATTGCTGTCCAATTTGCAAAACGATTGGGAAGAAGCATTCTATATCACGCTCGCGCGTAACTTCGGAACCGGTATCAATGCCATTCCATTCGAACTTTTAGCCAAAAGTCTGCCTCAAGTGTATTTGGCTAAACACAAAGACAATCTGCTTCAGATAGAGGCATTACTATTCGGTCAATCGGGATTGTTGAACGAGGCGCCAAACGACGATTACACCAACCTGCTAAAAAGAGAGTACGATTTTTTGAAGCAAAAGTATCAACTGCAGCCCATCGATTCGCATCTCTGGAAATTGCTGCGCCTGCATCCGCAAAACTTTCCGCATATCCGAATCGCGCAATTTGCCTCCTTGACATTTCAATCCAACAAACTATTTTCCAAAGTAATCAATACAAAATCGTTGGCCGAAATGGAACTCCTTTTCCGGAGCAATACCTCCGAATACTGGCAATCGCATTACACGTTCAACAAACAATCGGCAAAAAAGAATAAACCGATTGGCAGACCAACTATCAGAATCTTACTTATAAACACGGTTGCACCTTTTTTATTCTGCTATGGCAAATACAAGGACGACATACACTTGCAGGAACGGGCATTCGCATTACTGGATCAAACAATAGCAGAACAGAACAGCATCGTTGCCCACTGGAAGCTCCATAATGTACCCGTTTCGTCAGCATTTGACAGCCAGGCATTGATCCATCTCAAGAAAAATTATTGCGACACAAAAAAATGTCTGCAATGCCGTATAGGGCACTACGTGCTATCCAGAAAGGGCTAAAGATATCCTAGTGTGCAAAAATACCTTAAATCACCATATCTATATTAAACTTTTTAGCGTTTCTCGTATCTCATTAATAATTAATATTTGAACACTATTCCCCATGAATTAAACGCTAAAATTTAGACTAAATGAAAAATTTGTTCTTTGTTCTATTTTTATTTTTTTCGGCAACGGTTTCGGCTCAAAACATTATAGCAACCGGATCTATTTTTGACACGAAACATCAACCACTCATCGGCGCTACTGCTACCATGTATAGTAAGAGCAACCCGAATCACAAATTTGGTGATGTGGCGAATGCAAATGGTAATTTCTCCATTAAAGGATTATCGTCCGGCTCATATACGTTACAAATTTCGTTTGTAGGGTTTACTACATTGACCAAAAACGTTGAGATTAAGCAAAACAATCAACGGTTGGGCAGTTTTACTCTTAAAGAAGAATCAATAGACCTAAAAGAGGTAACGGCTGTAGGAAGAGCGACACGTGCACAACAAACCGAAGATACCATTAAATATAATGCAGATGCCTTCAAAACTATTCAGGGTGCAGATGCAAGTACGCTGATATCCAAAATGCCGGGTATCATGGTAGACGGTTCGGGCAAAATACAGGCTCAGGGTGAAACCGTACAGAAAGTACTGGTAGACGGCAAACCGTTTTTTGATGGCGACCCGAACCTGGCTTTGAAGAATTTACCGGCAGAAGTCGTACAGAATATCCAGGTATTCGATAAAAAAAGCGAACAAGCCGAATTTACCGGTTTTGAAGACGGGAACTCGGTAAAAACGATTAACGTTATCACACGAAGAGGTATGCAAACCGGCGTATTTGGAAAATTGAATGCCGGTATCGGGCTTGATCAAGATAATAAAACCGATTACCAGGGATCACTCTCCATGAACATATTCAGAGGTGATCGTCGTATTACCTTGTTGGGAATGTCGAATAACATCAACCAGCAAAACTTTTCACAAGACGATTTAGCCGGTATTATGGGCGGCGGAATGGGCATGGGCCGGGGTCGGTTTGGAGGTCCTGGTGGAGGTTCCACATTAGTTTCAGGCGGTGGTGGTTTAACCAAAACCAACGCCGGTGGTTTGAACTATACCGACAAATGGGGGAAGAAAATAGACATTACCGGAGGATACTTTTTCAACATGACGAATAATACGTTACTGCAATCGAAAAACGACTCCTATTTCAAACCGGATGCATTGGGCAGAATGCAAACATCTGATGAAAACGATTTTTCAAAAACGAAAAACATCAATCACCGTTTCAACCTGAAATTAGATTATCAGATCGACGCAAATAACTCGCTGACATTTATGCCGAATTTAAGTTTTCAGACCAACAACGGAAACAGTTCCATGCTGTACAATACTTATCTGAACGGGCTCTCATCTACCAAAACCAATACAGCCACAAGCCGTGACATTACAGCCAATAACATGTCGGCAATGCTGTTATACCGACACCGTTTTAGCAAGGCCGGACGTACCATTTCACTTACCCTGAATGGAAGTTCCAATAAAAACAACAATGATGGCAATACAGATCAACATTTTGTCAATAATGCTGTAACGGTTGACAATTATCAAGCGATTTTGAACAATTCAAACGGCTATGGTCTGGGTGCCAACGCCATATACACAGAACCATTGGGCAAAACATCGCAATTGCAAGCAACCTACAGCGTTAATTACAACCACCGTGATATCGACAAAAAAACCTTAGATCGTTTGACGATGGTATTGGATACTGCGTTGTCTAATTTATATAACAGCGATTACCTGACACAATCCGGAGGGTTCGGATATCGCCTCAGCGGTAAAGGGTTAATGTTAATGGCCAACCTTAATTTTCAACACGCATCCCTTACCGGCGATCAAACCTATCCGTTACTTGTCAACACGGATAAATCATACAACAGTATATTACCCAACGTTATGTTGAATTATCGTTTCAACACATACAATACGATCAGAGTATTTTTACGTTCGTCAACATCGGCACCCTCCATACAACAATTACAAAATGTAATCGATAACTCGAATCCTGCAGCTATCACCGGAGGTAATCCGAGTTTGAACCAACAAATATCAAACAACGCCATGTTCCGGTATACCTTTACTCCGAAATCGGGTCAAACCCTGATTGTGATGTTCAGTGCGGGCAATACCCTCCATTATATCGGAAATTCGACCATTTTGGCCACCAAGGATAGTGTGTTGCAAAAGGGCATTATTCTCCGAAACGGCGCTCAGTTTAGTTCACCGGTCAATTTATCCGGTAGCTGGAACCTGAATTCAATGATTACCTTCGGATTTCCCGTAGATTTTATTAAAAGTAACCTGAATATCTCCTCCAACTTCGGATATAACCAAATTCCGTCTCTCTACAATGGAGTAAAACAGATGACAAAGAACTACACGATTATGCCACAGGCAATCCTCGGTAGTAACATCAGCGACAAACTTGACTTTACACTTTCGTACAGCGCCGGATACAACATTGCTCACAACGATGCATTTGCATCTGCGAACAATACCTATCTGAATCAAACAGCAAGTTTCAAACTCGACTGGATATTCTGGAAAGGATTTACATTCCAGAATGGTATGACCTATCAAAATTACCGTAGTTTTTCAAACAGTGTTTCGAGCGGTTTTACTCAAAACTACTTCATGTGGACTGCCAGTGTGGGTAAAAAAATCCTGAAGGCCGATCGAGGAGAGATCAAGCTGCAGGCTTATGATATTCTGAACCAGAACAAATCGTTGACACGTAATGTTTACGACAACTACTACGAAGATGCAACATCAAATGTACTAAAACCTTATGTAATGTTGAGCTTTACATACGACTTACGTAACTTTAGCGGACAACAATACCAAAACCAAAACCGTCAGAGACAGCAAATGTGGCAAAACGGCGGAATGCCCGGTGGCGGAATGCCTGGTGGCGGTGGCAGACCCGGTGGTATGCCCGGCGGCGGAATGCCCGGCGGTGGCAGACCAATGATGTAATCTCTTAAACCCTACGTAAAAGCTGTAAGTAAACAAATTTACTTACAGCTTTTTTTCTTTTGCTCCACAACAGTTTTTCCTAATTTTGCAAACAAAATAAACACGAAATAAAATGAAAATCTGTGCCGTTCAAACTCAGGCATTAAAAGGTGATATTGCCGGAAATATTGCCAGACATCTTTGGTTCGCAGAACTTGCCATTGCCAATGGCGCGAATATGATCGTATTCCCCGAACTATCGGTAACCGGTTATGAACCCACATTGGCAGCCTCACTGGCCACGACAGCAACTGACGAACGGCTCGACTGCTTTCAGGAGCTCTCGGACAAGCATCGGGTTACCATCTGCATTGGACTACCGACCCGATCGGAACAACAATTTTTCATCAGCATGATTATTTTTCAACCCCATAAAGAACGGTTGACTTACTCCAAACAATATCTCTACCCCACCGAAGTCGGTTATTTCGCACCCGGCACCCAGGCTGTTTTCCTGCATCCGGAAGAAAATATGGTGATTGCACCGGCCATCTGCTACGAACTATCGGCACCGCAACACGCTGCAAATGCACATAACAACGGCGCATCAGTCTACATTGCCAGTGTATTGAATTCGGTAAGTGGTGTCGACAATGACTTGAAGAAACTTTCGGAGATTGCGCGCAACTATAGCATGACTACCTTTATGGTAAACTATGTGGGCGAATCGGGCGGATATGCCTGTGCCGGTAAAAGCTCGGTTTGGCATTCGGATGGCACACTGGCCGGACAACTCGACGGCAAAAGCGAAGGAATCCTTATCTACGACACAAAAAACAAAACGGTATTTCAAAAACAGGTCTAATTACTATTTATGCGTATCCACATTTTCCTCTTGTGCCTTATTTTATCCATGTACATTCATGGCCAAAACAATTATGCGGCTATTGACAAAATTGCACTTCAGATGCCCGATGCCGAAAGCAAAACAACGGATGGGATTGCCGGTTACATCAACAACCATTTTGAAAAGCCGGAAGATAAAGCCAGAGCCATTTTCTGCTGGATTACGCACACCATTGCCTACGACGTGGAGAACATGTACAATGTCAATTTCTACCAGAATAAAAACGACATTGTGAAACGTGTATTAAAAAGCCGGAAAGGCATTTGCATGTCCTACACAGAGTTGTTCAACGAAATTGCAGGAAAAACAGGATTAAAATCGTATGCCGTGCATGGTTATACCCGGCAAAACAACAAAGTGGACGTTGTGCCACATGCGTGGAATGCCGTACAAATAGGCACGGAGTGGCATCTGATAGATGCCACCTGGGGAGCAGGATATATACAAAACGGTAAATTTGTACGGCATATCGAAAACAACTACTTCAATGCCAATCCGCAACAATATATCCTCTCACACATGCCTTTCGACCCATTGTGGCAAATGCTCGGCTACACGGTAACCAATCAGGAGTTCTACGACGGCAAGACCGGCTCCTCCAAACGCAAACTGTTCAGTTATAAAGATTCGATCGCTCACCACCTCAGTTTACCGGAGAGTGACCAACTGACCGCCTCGGCACGTCGGATCGAGGCCAACGGAGTAAAAAACGGACTGATTTTCGAGCAACTGCAACACATCCGCCAACAGATAGATTATCTGCACAATACTGCGGTTGTAACTCAGTTTAACGAAGCCGTAAAACATTACAACAACGGCATTTCTCTGTTGAACCAGTTTATAGAGTACCGCAACAAGCAGTTCAGCCCCCAAAAGGTAGAGACTGACATTCGCCGGATGGTAGATACTGTAGCTGTGGAACTTGCTATGGCACGTAAGCAGATTGCCGCAATCGAAAAGCCGGATGCGCAAACAGCAACTTCCATCGCGCAGCTCTCTCAATCGATCGATCAGGCTACCGCCGGAATGAACGAGCAAAAGGCCTTTGTCGACAAATATTTCAAGACAGGAAAACTATTTCGTAAGACATTATTCTACAAATACACCTGGATGGGAATCCCCGTTCATTGAGCTATTGTTTGCCGAAATAATCGCGGGTGACCATCAAATCGGAGACATCCCAGGCCGATTTGATATGGTTCCGAACGGCAGAAGGAATGGCATTATTTCCGCCAAATTCAGACATACGGGCATTCACGGCAAACGGAGTTTTACCGGGATCAAAGATGCTTCGACCCAACCCGTGCCACTGATAGGCTTGCAAGCCGAGAATTGAAAGCAACGAAGGATAGATATCTATCTGCCCCATCACCGGTTCGTAGGTCTGCCGAAGGCCTCCATTCACCACAATAAACGGTGTAACGGAGGTTGCTACATGCCACCGGTTGGCATACACCCGCCATTGAGCCGGTTGACGCTTGGTACAATCGTGATCGCCGGTAATAATCAGAACCGATTTGGATAAAAGCCCGCTCTTTTTCAGTCCCTGTACAAACCTCCCGATACATTGATCCACATAATGAATGGCATTGAGGTAAGCCGCCATGTCGGGCGGACAACCGGCCGGCACTTTCAGGTAAATACGGTCATCGGGCAATTTATACGGATCGTGCGAACTAAGCGTGATCAGTTGCGCCATAAACGGTTGTTTGAATGCGTTCAGTTTCTCCACCGACTGGGCTAAAAAGGTACTGTCGGTAAGACCCATCTCGTAATATTCGTCGCAGTTATACTGATCGACGGCAATCAGATCATCGTAACCCAATTGCTTTGTGAGCACTCCCTGATTCCAGAACGAAGCGTTACCACCCAGCATGGTATGGGTGTTATATCCTTTCGCTTTCAGCGCTTTTGCCAACGTAAAGTAGGTATTGCGCGAGTAGCGGAAACAGGCCGCGCCCGTGCGTGGAGGCAACATTCCGGCATTGAAAATCAGCTGCGCATCGCTTGAATGGCCACCGTTTACCTGAGGAACCACATGCGAAGCGTAAAGAGACTGTTCGTTTTTTAACAAACGGTTGAGATTAGGCGTAATTTCCGTGCCATTCACCGAATTGCCGATAGGAAACGATTCGAGCGACTCCACAATGAGCAAAATCACATTTTTGTTTCCGGCTTCATGCAGGGCAACCGGAGGTAAGTTCTGCCGGTTTTCGTTCAGCCATTTGTCTACTATCCGTTTCTCCGCGGCGCTCATCACCACCTGCCCGTGCAACAAATTTTTGGTTTGATACACCCAGCAATGAAAAAATCCGTACGTAGAGGCCCCCTCCACCAAATCGTACCGAAATTCGTTCTCTTCCGATAGCAGGTTACTTACCTTATTTCTGTCATTGAATAAATTGTAACCGATAATCAATATAATCGCGGCAAACACAACAGAACCACTTATCGCCCGCAGACGAATAGATTCGGGCGTGATCGTTTTGCGAAAAAAGAAAAGATAGCTCAACAAAAGCACGATAGAGGGGATCGGGAAAAACCAGTCGACAGTTCTGAAAGAGCCGAGAATACTATCACTTAATCCGTTCAGGTTGCTAACCATTGCAAATGAATCGAAAGGCAGCAGCGTAAAATAGGTGCGGTAATACAACAGGTTACTGATACAATAAAAATTGAGCAAAAACAGCACAATCAATAAAATTTCCTTTCGCTTGCGCACCAGGAAGTAGGGTAAGGAAAGAATCAGTGCCGTGGCAATATGCAGAAACACCGACGAAGGCAGGTCAGTGCTGATCGGTTGTTCTACAATATCCAGAAATAACCAGAAATTGAAGTAAAACGCGACAGTACAAAGTCCGAAAAACAGAATATTGTGGCGAAACGGGAAAATTGTCAGAAATAGGCCTCTAAACCGCAGAAAGAATTTGCTCATCTATGTATGTCAACCAATAAATAGTGCAAAATTACATCTTTACATTGAATCTGAGAAACACTCCTCTCTCTCA
Source organism: uncultured Microbacter sp. (assembly GCA_963678265.1). Lineage (GTDB taxonomy): Bacteria > Bacteroidota > Bacteroidia > Bacteroidales > Paludibacteraceae > Microbacter. The sequence continues at coordinate 2,626,945 of OY782761.1, read as the reverse complement.
TCTATAAATTGCATCAATAGCTTCATTGACATATTCAATCGTATTTTTATTGTAAAGAGGTCGGAACGCATGTATATTTGCAACTAATAAACAATCGATACTGCTGAAAACATGAAACTTATACCAATACGAATATACATTCTGTTCCCTTTGCTGTCGTTCCTGAGTATCTTTCCGCTACAGGCGCAGCTACAAACACATGCCATCCGGGGAAATGTGCTGGACAAAACCACCCGCGAAAATCTTCAATTTATCAATGTGGTGATTTGGGAGACCACCAAAGGAGCCACCACCGACAGCGCGGGCAACTACCTGATCAAAAACGTAAGAAGCGGTACCTACCGTTTACAGGCAACCGCTGTGGGTTATAAAACCTACATTTCACCGGAATTTATGGTGGTCAATAAAGATGTGGAGTTCAACATTGAACTGGAAGAGAACAGCGAAACCCTGAAAGAGGTAAAAGTGGTGGCGGGTCCTTACCGAAAACCTACCGAAAGCCCTGTATCGCTCCGTGTGATCGGTTTTTCCGAAATTGAGAAAAGCGCAGGAGCCAACCGCGATATTTCACGCGTTATTCAATCGTTTCCGGGTGTAGCCTCGGCTCCGTCCGGCTATCGCAACGACCTGATTGTGCGCGGTGGAGGTCCGTCGGAAAACAAATACTACATCGATGGTGTGGAAATACCCAACATCAACCATTTCTCTACACAAGGCGCTTCCGGTGGCCCTATCGGCATCATCAATGCCGAGTTGATACGCGAGACAGACTTCTATTCCGGGGCCTTTCCGGCAGGCAAAGGCAACGCACTCAGCTCCATCCTCGATTTTCGCCTCAAAGAGGGAAGCAGTACCACCCGCAATTACAATGTTGCGCTCGGTTCGTCCGAAGCGGCTTTCACCACCGACGGTTACATCGGCAAAAAAACGACCTACCTCTTCTCCGCGCGCCAGTCGTACCTGCAATTTCTGTTCAAGGCATTGAAACTTCCTTTTCTGCCGGCATATACCGACAGTCAGTTCAAAATCAAAATCAGATTCGATAAAAAGAACGAACTGACCCTGCTCGGCCTGGGAGCCATCGACAACATGTCGCTGAATACCGATACCGAGGGACAAACCGAGGGAAACAAATATATCCTGACCACCATTCCGGTGATCCGGCAAACGACCTACACGCTGGGAGGCGTGTGGAAGCATTTTGCAGGCAACACGGTTCAGAGTTATGTATTGAGCATAAACAACCTCGACAACAAACAACACAAATACCGCAACAACGACGACAGTTCGGAAGCCAACAAAATACTCGATTACTCCTCGTTCGAACGGGAAATCAAGTTTCGCTTCGAGAATAGCAGCCAGCTGAACCATTTCCGCCTCATGACCGGCGCGAATACCGAACTGGCACGCTATTTCAACGACACCCGCCAATCCATTTTCACGAACGGGAATGCCGTAACCCTCACCTACAACACCGACATTTCGTTCTTCAAATGGGGAGTCTACACCTCGCTAAACTATGACAGCGGTGACGGAAAAATCACTGCTTCGGCCGGTCTGCGCACCGATGCCAATACCTTTGTAGGCTCCATGTCGAATCCCCTGCGCCAACTCTCGCCCCGTATCTCGCTGGCCTATCGCATTGCCGACGGCTGGTATATCAACGGAAATGTAGGACGTTATTACCAACTGCCCTCCTACACCGTGCTCGGCTATAAAAACGGCAACGGAGTGTTGGTCAACAAGGACAATAACATTCGCTACCAACGATCGGATCAAGTGGTTATCGGTCTGGAGCAACGCCCTGCCAACTACATTCGCCTGACCCTCGAAGGCTTTTACAAACGATATACCGACGGACTGCTCTCGGTCTCTGATGGCATTCCGCTCTCTTCCAAAGGAAACGACTACACACTGTTCGGCACGGAGGCTGTTACCTCCACCGCCAAAGGAAGAGCCTACGGAGCAGAAGCCCTGACGCGCTGGTTCGGATACAAAAATCTAAACCTGATTGTGGCCTATACTTTTGTGCGAAGTGAGTTTTTGCAACCGGCAACCGGCAAATATATCCCGTCGTCGTGGGACAACCGCCACCTGTTGACCCTGACAGGCAGCTACAAACTACCCCGCAACTGGGACATCGGCACTAAGCTGCGTGTGATTGGCGGAGCTCCCTACACGCCTTACGACGCGTCGAAATCATCGCTGAAAGCCGCCTGGGACGCGCAAAACCGCCCCTACTACGACTATTCCCGGTTCAACACCGAACGAAACGCCACATTTTGTCAATTGGACATCCGGATCGACAAAACATACTATTTCAAAGGTTGGATGCTTGGCTTCTATTTCGACATACAGAATGCGACAAACAGTAAAAACAAGCAGGCTCCGGTCTTGAACAGTACCGGCATAACCGATCCGTCCGACAACAGCCGCTACCTGATGAAAACAATCGATATTGAAAACGGATCGATGGTGCCTTCTATCGGCATCATGATGCAATTCTAAGAATCAGAGGCAAAAAATGTAACTTTACCCTCAAATTACACAGTGATGATCCATCCCGACAGAGTCAAACTACACAAGCCGGAAACACAATCCGGTGGTACGGTTATCTACCGCATGAGCCGCGATCAACGGGTCGGCGATAACTGGGCGCTGCTTTTTGCGCAACAGATGGCAGAGTCGACCGGTCGGAGCCTGGCGGTGGTGTTTACGTTGATGCCCTCCTATCCCGGAGCTAACCTGCGCCATTTCGACTTTATGTTGCGCGGGCTCGAAACGGTGGAACAAAAGCTGCAGGCATTAAACATCCCGTTTCGACTTCTTCTCAACAACGATGTTTCGGTTGCACTGAAAACATTTATCAGGCAAAATAACATTACGGCGGTTGTCTCCGACTTCGATCCGCTACGGCACAAACAGGAGTGGATCGCCGACATCAATACCATCGAAGGAGTGGCACACTACGAGGTAGATGCCCACAACATCGTGCCCTGCCGCAAGGCATCGCCCAAAGCCGAATTCGGAGCCTACACCCTGAGGCCGAAAATTAAGCGCCTTTTGCCCGAATTTCTGACCGGGTTTCCGGCATTGCAACCACAACAGAATACCCCTAAAATAGATGGAAACTATCCATCCGTTCGGGAAGCATACGCGTTAACTGCCTTCGATCCTTCGGTTACTGTTATCAAAAACATTGTCCCTGGCGAAGAGGCAGCCATGAACGCGCTGCATCATTTCATCTCGCACAAACTGGCAGGCTATGCCATAAATCGTAACAATCCCTCTATCGACGGACAATCGGGGTTGTCGCCCTATCTTCATTTCGGCCAACTGTCGGCTCAACGGGTCGCGTGGGAGGTCTCCCGTCTACCCGACTCGCCCGATAAAGATGCCCTGCTCGAAGAGCTGATCATGCGCCGCGAACTGGCCGATAACTTTTGTTTTTACAATCCACATTACGATTCACCCGAAGGTTTTCCCGAATGGGCGCGAAAAGACATCGACCTGCACCGAAACGACGAACGGGAATATCTCTACACGCGGGAGGAGTTGGAAACGGCCACAACGCACGATCCGCTCTGGAATGCCGCGCAAACGGAGATGGTTCGTACCGGAAAAATGCACGGCTACATGCGCATGTACTGGGCAAAGAAGATTCTGGAGTGGACACCGTCGGTTGAAACGGCCATGGAGTATGCCATCCGGCTCAACGACAAATATTCGCTCGACGGCCGCGATCCCAACGGATATGCTGGTATCGCATGGAGCATCGGCGGGGTGCACGACCGTGCCTGGTTTCCCCGCCCGGTATTTGGCAAAATACGTTATATGAATTATTCGGGTTGCAAAAACAAGTTCGATATCGCGGCCTACATACAACACGTCAACCAGATAACACATTGACCTGATATTGCGTAACTCATTTCACCTCTCATTCGTTTGAAAATTGGAAAAGAGGAGAACATTTCTTTCAAAACTGATGTATATTTGAAAATGTAAACCGATTAAAATCGTTTCGTGATCTTCCGGGAAAAGACATAAAGAGTGACCAAGTTGTGGTCATTATTTTAACCGTTCGATTCCCTGTTTCGTGACTTTTTCATTTGAATTTGAGCTGTTGCCAAGAACTTTTTAAACTGAAAACACCATGATCGCTTCGGAAAAATCACAAAGAGTTTCGTCGAAAAGAGCGCTGTTTAAAGCTCACCGACACAAGATTCATTCGCAGTGGAATACCTTCAAACGAACCTATTGGGGGAGGAATATAATCTGCATCGCCTTTTCCGTTATTAGTTGGGTAGTGATGTTGATTACCTTTTCACATCAGGCACATACGTCTGCTGATCTCACTCCGCTATGGAAATCGTTGGCTTATGCGCCGGTGGCCATCCTGCTGGGGTATGTTATTCAACGGATTATCAAAGGCGCATCCGATGTAATGCACCATACCAGAAAACGCAATTACGAAAAAGAGGCGTTAGGACTTGAAGGTTAATCGCACCTAACGAATACGATACACAGGCCCGGGAGTTTTCTTCCCGGGCTTTTTGTTTGTCCGGCTGCCAATTAAAAAAGAAAATGTAAATTTGTGTCGACAATTACGGAGATGCGCGTCAACATTAATCCACACATTCCTTATGAAAGCAATAGTAATCGGCGGTTCGGGAGCCACGGGCAGATATTTGGTCAGGCGACTGCTGGCCGATGACCGTTTTGACGAGATCGTGTTGCTCCTGCGCAAATCAATCGCAGAGACACATCCCAAACTAAAACAGGTCATTGTCGATTTTGACAAGCTGAACGACTATGCGGAACAGATCGACGGAACTGTGGCTTTCTCCTGCTTAGGCACCACCTTAAAGGATGCCGGAAGCAAAGAGGCGCAGTGGAAGGTGGATTACGATTACCAATATAATTTTGCTAACATGGCCCGACAGAATGGTGTCGCAACCTTTGTACTACTCTCGGCTCAGAATGCCGATGCAAAATCTTCGTTCTTCTACAGCCGCATGAAGGGAGAACTTGAACAGAGCATCGGGGCTCTCGCATTCAACAAACTCATCATCGTGCAACCCGGTTTGTTGTTGCGTCCCGGCACTGAACGCGTGGTTGAGAAAATATCAGTCAAGGTTCTATCGGCAGTTAACAAAGTTAGTTTACTGAAACAGTACGCTCCCACGCACGTCGACCAGGTTGCGGCGGCCATGATACGATATGCCTTGTCGGGTATCTCCGGCATCATCCGGGTGAAGAATAACGAGATAAAAGACCACAGAGATTAGAAAGATTAATCGTACAGTATCTACCAGAATAATCAAGCATTCCCGACATCCAAAAGGCTATTATTCTCATAACTCCGTCCTTCAGGGCGGAGTAACCAACCGGAGTTGATGAATGGGCTTTAGCCCTGAGTGTTTTATTATCAAGGCTAAAGCCGATAAATGCTTTCTACTCCGGCCTCCGCCCTGAAGGACGGAGTTATAAATATGATTCTGAAACAATATATTGATATAAAACCTTTAACGACATGAAAAAACGCGATTTTTTAAAAGGCGGCCTGCTAACGATGGGAGCCTTGCTGCTGCCCCGAAAGATATGGGCAATGGACTTTTACCCCACAACATCAAAAGCCGAATGGGCCGTTCTTTACGGTACATGGTGCGGTTCGTCACGTGATGCCGCCGCCTGGATTTCGGAAGGGATGAATGGCATCGCCAAAGTATTCGACGTGAGAGAAAATCCCGACTTGTCCGGTTACAAATATGTGATTGTGGGCGGATCGATACGCGCCGGAAAAACCACGCCGGAACTTCAACGCTACCTGACGGAGCACAATGAACAGCTGAAAGGCAGGATAAAAGGATTGTTTGCCGTATGCGGCAATATGAAGCAACCTGTAACTCAGGTTCAGTATCAGCAACTAATTGACAACCACTTCGCCAAATTGACCGGTGTGAGCAATGTAGCCTCCAAAGTATTTCTCGGGCGCATCACCTGGGGTTTGATGGAACCCGATGCGCGCAAACAGTTACAGGCTTTTAATCTGGATGAGTACGACAACCTGAAACGCAGCGAATGTATGGCGTTCGGGAAAGAAATATTACGCTCCGTAGCTCCGTAACAACACAATCGCCACCACGACCACCGTTGCCACGGCAAAATTGACGGCACACGCTTTACGGATATCTTTAGCCGTAATTTCGCGCTGGTTGTCACCGATAAAAGGTTTTTCCACCACCACGCCGTGGTACACGTTTGGTCCGCCGAAACGGCACTTCAGAATTCCCGCCATGGCCGATTCGGGATAACCCGAGTTGGGACTGGCGTGTTTCGGTCCGTACTTCAGCACGAAGGGTAACACATTCCACCGAAACGTAACCAACAACATCAACAGGGCGGTGATGCGTGCCGGAATAAAGTTGAACACGTCGTCGGTACGTGCAGCAAAGCAACCAAACTGACGGTAACGCTCGCTCTTGTAGCCGATCATCGAATCGAGGGTATTTACCATTTTATAGGCAAACATCAGCGGCAACCCTCCGATTGCATAATAAAAGAGGGGCGCGACTACCCCATCGCTCAGGTTTTCGGCCAGCGTTTCGAGCACTGCGGTACGAATCTGTGTGGAATTCAATTGCGACGTATCCCGCCCTACGATCCAGCTCAACCGTTTACGACCGGCTTCGAGACCTTCGTTACTCAGCACCTTTTCCACCTCCAGCGCTTCACCGATCAGGCTGCGGTTGGCCAACCCGTAAAAGATAAAAACCACGGCAAAGAGATAAGCCGCTACCGGATAGGGTCGCAGCAATTGTTCGGCCGCATAAAAGATTGCACACACGCCACAGACCAGCAAAATAGTCAGCAAAGCTCCCTTCTGAAAACGATACAGACCACGATTCCAGCGTTTCTCAAAAAAGGCAATGATATTTCCAAACAAACGGATGGGATGCGGCAACCGTCGCGGATCGCCCAGCAGGGCATCAAGCAGAAAGGCGGGTAAGAGAGGAGAAAGCATCAGGGGATAATGGTTAGTGGTTAACGGTGAATGGTGAATGATTTGTCTTTATTCTTTGTTCTTTGTTCTTTGTTCTAAAATCTTCTCCATCGCAATGAACAGTTGTTCGTTCTCTTCTTCCGTCTGCACCGAGATGCGGACAGCGTACTTGTCCAGACCTCGGAAGTTGGAGGCATCGCGTACCAGCAGACCAAAATCGCTCATCAATTTTTCCTTTACTACCGCAGCTTCCAATCCGTACGTACGTATCAAAAAGAAGTTACAAGGCGAAGGTGTAACAGTGATTCCCGGAAGCGCAGCAATCCTTTTTTGCAGTTCGACCGATCTGCGAAGAGTATTCTCTTTGTCTTGAAAACGTAGCTCTTCGTTACTTATCAAATAAGTCCCAACTTTCTGAGCCAATGCATTTACTGTCCACGGAACGGAGAAGGATCGCAAGCGGATGGCAAGCGAACGGCTCGTCACCATATAGCCCAGTCGCAAACCGGGCAAAACGTACTGCTTGGTCATCGAATGCACCACAATCAGGTTGTCGAACCGATTCACCAAATCCACCACCGACTCAAAGCCGGAGCAGAGTTCGCCGTAGGCTTCATCCACCACAAAAACGGTACCGGGGTGTTGTCGCAACTGCTCTTCTATCTCTTTCGCTGCATACAACCGACCATCGGGATTGTTGGGATTGCCCAGCCAAACCAACTGCGGACGAACACTACCCGCTTCGCGCAACAGTTCATTGCTTTTGTAGAAAATCGTGTGGCCGTGCATCCGGCAGGCATCCTCATACTCGGCAAAAGAGGGAACCAGCACCAGCGACCGGCACTGACGAAACGCGGCGGCAATCGTGTAAAATGCCTCTACCGAACCGTTAGTCACAAACACCTGACTGGTATCCACATGCAGCCTGTTACCTAAAGCATTTCGTAAAGTTTCCGAATCGGGTTCGGGATAGGTCGCGATCGCCTCCAGCTGTGTTGCCAGAAACGCAAGCAGCGCCTCCGGCACCCGACGCGCCGCGACATTCGAACTGAAATCGCTCTTTACCTTATCGCCATAATGATGCAAATCATTACCGTGTCCCTCAATCATTCGCGCATCGTTTTATAAATGTATTCCATATCGACACAACTGCGCACATACGCCGCCAGCTTGTCGTACTGCTCGTTTTTGAACACCGCATAATCGGTTGTGACAGCTTTCTCCGTCCCATATCCCGGTACCTGACGAAGAATGTAGTCGATGGTACGGGCATTATCAAAAAAGCCGTGCAGGTAGGTTCCGAAGCTCTTCTCCGAAAGGAAATAGCCGTCAGAAGCCCCTTTATCGGTCGTGCAAAGCGGACTGGATGTTTCGGCCTTCGTTTCGCCCATGTGAATCTCGTAACCGTCGCAATCGGCCTCACTTCCCAGAAACGAGAACCGGCACGCCTCAGTCTTTTTGTCTTCGGTTAACACCGTATTCACCGGCAAAATTCCAAGTCCCGGCACGGCTGTAATGTCGCCCTCCATGCCCAACGGATCTTCCACCAAAAGGCCCATCATCTGGTAACCGCCGCAAATACCATACACCGCTTTCCCGGCTTCGTGATGTTGCAGTACGGCCTTTGCCATACCCGAACGACGCAGGTAACGCAAGTCGTCGATAGTATTTTTAGAACCCGGCAACAACACGATATCAGCCTCTTTCAACTCATCGGGGTGAGCCGCGTAAAAGAGATTGACCTCCGGATGCAACTCCAAACGGTTGAAATCGGTAAAATTGGACATGTGACGCAATAATACCACCGCAATATTCACCTTTCCACCGACCTTTTTCTCTTTGCGATGTTCGAGCACCACCGAATCCTCCTGTTCGATGTGAATATCGTCGAACCAGGGAATCACACCCACCACCGGCACGCCACTGATCTCTTCCAGCATCTTTCGGCCATCTTCAAACAGAGCAATATCGCCCCTGAATTTATTGATGATAACACCTTTAATCAGCCTACGCTGCGCTTCGGGCAAGAGCTTGATGCTGCCATAGACACTGGCAAACACCCCACCCCGGTCAATATCGGCAATCAGGTAGGTAGACGCATCCAACGTTTCGGCTACCCGCATGTTGGTTATGTCGCGATCCCAAAGATTCATCTCCGAAATACTCCCCGCACCCTCGACTACCAGCGGATTATACTCCTCCAAAAGCCGGTTACAGGCTGCCATTGCCTGGTCGAAAAGCTCCAGACGGTCGGTCTTGTTGAAATAGTGAAAAGCCGACTGATTTCCAATCGGTTTTCCGTTCAACACCACCTGCGAAGAGGTATGGTTGGTAGGTTTGAGAAGTACCGGATTCATATCGGCACGACAGGAGATACCGCACGCTTCGGCCTGCACTGCCTGCGCCCGGCCGATCTCCAGACCTTCGGGCGTAGCATAGCTATTAAGCGACATATTCTGAGCCTTAAACGGTGCGGGTCGATAACCATCCTGCAAAAAGATGCGGCAAAAAGCGGCATTAATCACACTCTTGCCCACATCCGAACCGGTACCCACAAACATCACGGGACGCAACTTCATTAATTATGAATTATAAGTTATGAATGATGAGAGAACTACAATAACAATCTTTATATCAGCTTACCCACCGTCATTATTCATTGTTATTATTAATTATCAATTGAATCGGATATGACTGGTATTGATGACCTGCGCCTCCTCGAACGAAGTCATTTCCGACAGAACTACCACAGCACCTTTTAACACGCCATAAGCAACTGCCGAACCGGTTCCTTCTCCCAGGCGGAGACCCAACTGAAGCACTGCCGAAGCATTCATGTGACGCAACATCTTTCGATGTCCCTGCTCTTCGCCTTCGTGGGCAAAAACGGCATAATCAACCACTTTCTTGTCAATTTCGCTTGCTACCAACATAGCCGCCGTTGTGATGAACCCGTCAACCAGAATCACCATGCGGTTTACTGCCGCTTCGATCATTCCTCCGGCAATAGTGACAATCTCGTAGCCCCCAAACCGTGCCATATTCTCGAAAATATCGTCCGAAACTCCATGCCGTTCAATCGCCGCTTTAATCACATCGGCTTTATGGCGAACCCCTTCGCTGTTCAGTCCTGCACCCGGGCCGACGCATTCGTCTACGGGAAGATGGCAAATAATCGACATCAGGGCCGAGGCTGGCGTGGTATTGCCGATGCCCATCTCGCCGAAACCGACCACATTGCTTCCCTCCTGAGCAAAACGGCGCACGATGTTACGCCCGTTGTTGAAAGCCTGCATACACTGCTCCCGAGTCATTGCGGGCTGATGCAAAAAATTCTCCGAACCCATCGCCACCTTGGCATCAATCAGCCGTGGATGCGGTGCGAAACGGTAATTAACGCCCGCGTCAACCACCCACAACTCCATGCCATAGACTCGCGAAAGGAGTCCGATGCCGCCGCCGCCACTCAGAAAGTTATGTACCTGTTGCCAGGTAATCTCTACCGGACAGGGACTTACCCCTTCGGCGGTTATGCCGTGATCGGCAGCTACGGTCAGCATCACCGGTTTGGAAAGTACCGGAGTGAGGGTGTTTTGAATCATTCCCACCTGCAGAGCCAGCGATTCCAACCGACCGAGCGATCCGACCGGTTTGGCTTTGTTGTCGAGCTTATGCTGAATCTTCGCCCGCAACGTTTCGTCCTGCAAAGGAATGTTGATTGAATTGTTCACTTGTTTTGTATTTTGTTTAGTGCGTAATCTGTTTATTGTATGACGTTTAGCGTGTAATGTTTAGTGAAAACTGCCTGATTTCGCCATAGTGTAACGTCGTTTCAAACGTCTCTTCGGTAGTTTTGTTTTCAAGCAAAGCTATCAGGATACGCAGCACACCGGCGTGAGTCACTATCAGCACCTGTTGATAGTTCCGCTGCTTCAAGTCGTCCAGGAAAGATTTCACGTCATGCACCATGCCAATGTACGACCGACCATTCGGACAGGCTGTATTGATATAATCGGCAAACCACCGTTTACCCGCTTCCGATTCATAAATTTCGCTCCAGGGCTTCATCTCCCAGTCACCGAAATCGAGCTCGCAAAGTCGCTCATCAATCATCACCGACTGCCCGGCTGCAAGTTTTCCGGCCAAAATACGGCAACGACTCAACGGACTACTAAAAACAGCGTTAAACCGCTTATTCTGAAGTTGCTCCGTGATGTCATTTAAGGCCAATACTCCCTCCTTCGCAAGCGGCACATCGGTCGCCCCGTAGCAAATTCCTTTCGGAACATCCACCTGTGTATGTCGTACAACGGTTAGCTGCATTTTTTATTTAGATCAAAGAACAAAGATTAAAGACAATATAATTTCAAGATTCTATATTTAGCTTCGCTGATCTTCGATTCAGGATTTCACTTCTCTGTGTACTGAATACTGCTTACTTTATACTTTCACGCTATCAACTGCTGATAGATGACCAGCCCGATATAAAATACCACCTCGGCAATCTGCTGTAAAGCTCCCAAACAATCGCCGGTATAGCCATCGAGTCTTTTATTGGTATAAGCCCGGAAAACAACGGTGACTACGAGTAATACCGGAATAATAAAAGCCACAAATGTTACCGGCATCAAAACCTGCAGAGCCAATCCGAAAAAGAGCGCCATCAGGAAATCGTAATACCGTCCTTTGTGGGCAATAGCCCGCGATTTGCTCGAATCATCCTTGCGCGCATAGACCGACGTGTAAATCAGCAGCACCGGCATCAGGCGGCTCAATGAATGGCCGGCCAGCAATACCAACGGAATAGACAAATCGTGCAGAGAGAAGAGTGTTGTAAATTTAGTCGCCAACATTCCCACCAAGCCGATAGAGCCGTAGGTTCCGATCCGGCTGTCCTTCATAATATCGAGAATCTTCTCTTTGGTGTAACCGCCTCCGAAACCATCGCAAAAATCGGCAAAACCATCCTCATGAAAAGCTCCCGACACGAAAATAGTGGCCAGCATACTCAACAAAAGCGCCAACGCCCCGGGCATAACAAAGCTCAGTCCCCAGTAAACTCCGGCACCAACCGCACCCATGACCCACCCCACAAAGGGAAAATAGCGCATGGAACGGTTCAGAATCTCCTCCGAATACTCCACCTTTACCGGCACTGGAATACGGGTAAAATAGAGAATCGCATTGAGAAATATGGATAATTGCTTTTTCATTTAATTAGAACAAAGAACAAAGAGCAAAGAATAAAGATTCAATATGCATTCTGTTCTGATAAGTAGTTTTATATAGTTTATCTAAACACCCGTGGTGCATTTGGAGAAAAATCAGTTCTTTATCTAATCAAAAATAGATCAAACATCATAATATTCTGTTATAATTAGGCTTATCAAACCCTACCCCCCTTCGGGAACTCTCTCCAGAAGAGAGAGAAAATCAGCTATAACAACCAACTCTTGATAATTTTACCATCTGACACCCTCTCTTGTGGAGAGGGCTGAGGAGAGGCCTTATTTCACTCTTTATTAGATACACCTGCATCTTCAAAACTGGCCATTTCATTCAGAAAACCGACCGCAGCCTGTATCAACGGATAAGCCAGGGCGGCACCCGTTCCTTCACCCAAACGCAAACCAAGACTCAGAACCGGCCGCACATTCAATTCCTGCAGCATCTGTTTATGCCCACGTTCATCAGACGCATGGCAAAAAACCATATTGGTACGCACGGCAGGATTGATACGCAGAGCGGTTAACGCCGCCGCAGAAGCGATGAAGCCATCCACCAGCACTATCATCTTTTGTTCGGCAGCTTCGAGCATAGCACCGGTCATCATGGCAATTTCCAATCCGCCAAAAGTAGCCAAAATCTCTTCGGGGGTTTGCGGGTCATATTTCTCCGACACCTCTTTCAAAATAGCCGTTTTTCTGGCAAAATGATCTCCATGCGAACCAGTTCCGGCTCCGATACACTCTTCGATAGGAATAGAGAGAAAACGGTGCATGAGCAGGGATGATGCGGAAGTATTACCGATACCCATTTCGCCAAAGCCTATCACATTGCATCCGGCATTTGCGTCATTAGCCACCAGTTCGCGTCCTTTCTGAATCGCTGCAGTACATTCTTCGGCTGTCATTGCCGGTTCGTGGCGCATATTGCGGCTACCCCGGGCCACTTTTGCATTACATACCGGAACACCTGCCGGAAAATCGTAATCAACGCCCGCATCCACCACTTTCAGCTTAATATTGTTCTGTCGGCTAAATACATTAATTGCAGCACCTTCTGCCACAAAGTTCATCACCATTTGCCAGGTAACCTCTTTCGGGTAAGGACTGACGCCTTCATCGGCCAAACCGTGATCGGCCGCAAAAACGAGAATTGTCGGGCGGGATAGCGACGGGGTTAACGTATTTTGAATCGTCCCGATTTGCAAAGCAAGCGTTTCAAGCACGCCCAGCGCGCCTACCGGTTTGGTTTTCAGATTGATTTTATGTTGTAGTTGTTCCTGTAAAGTCATTCTTGGGGTTCAATGTTGAACGTTTAATGTTTAATGTTTGAATCCGAGTATTTCGATTATTTTATTTTGAGAGGGATACCCGATACCATCAGGTAAACCTCATCGGCCATAGCGGCAATGTGCTGGTTGATCCAGCCCTGCAAATCGGCAAACTTACGGGCTGACTCCTCCACCGGATGCACACCCATGCCCAATTCGTTGCTCACCACGATGAGATCCATCTCTTTGGCGGCAAAACGTCCCCACTCCGCCTTGGCTTCCGCCAGCGATTTTTCCATATCAAAACTATTATCGAAAAAGATATTCGTCAGCCAGAGGGTGATGCAGTCGAGCAACACGGTTTTGCCATCGACGGGAGTCTCAGCAAGCTGTTTCTCCTCTTCGATGTTGATCCAGTGCGGCCCACGATCGCTCTGATGACGTTCGATCCGTTTGCGAAAATCGTCATCCCACACACGCGCTGTAGCCAGATAAACGGGATGCTCACTGTGCTGCTCAGCCAGCTCCTGCGCAAAGCGGCTCTTGCCCGATCGGGCACCTCCGGTGATGAAAATGATATGAGACATGTCAACGTTTAATGTTTAGCGTTTAATTGTTTAGTATCTGTAATTTTAAACGGCGAATTTGCGCTCCCGAATCTTTTTCTTCAAAACGCACTCACAATCTGTCGATTGCTGCATTTCAAAGTCAAGTACCGGAAGCGCAAACTCTCTATGGTTTTGTAATCGCTTTCTGCGTAAAAAATGGCTACTTACCTTTCGACGGATTGTCTACTTTCCACGAGCAGACATCCTCCACATACCGCCAACTAACGGTATCGCCGGGCTTCAGCATCTGATACAACGCCAGTTTTTTCGGCGTTTGTCCGTTGATGCGGTAATACCAGGCCATTTTTCCACGTTCACCTTTCACCTGATCGATCGCCGTCACAAACACATGCGATGCAACCGGATGGGTTTCCGTTTCGGCAGCTTCCTGCAAAGCACCGAGCACCGCAATGCCGGGAAACCACACTACTGTCACCGTTTTCGGAGCCTGGGCTTTTCCATAATCGATCTCCACAGTGATCTCCTTTTTCGTTGGCGGTACTTTTTTACCACCGGCAAAGGTAACAACCGGTAGCAGAAACAGGAGCGCACTCAGAAAAACTATTCTTGTTTTCATAAATATCTTATTCAGCGTAAAGAACAAAGACGGTACTTTCCGACAGTTGTGTCACAACATACATCAATACAAATATTTCACACAAGCACAAATACCAGTAACCATTATTCCACAACCCTCTTTCAGATTGTCTTTGTTCTTTGTTCTTTACTCTTTGTTCCCTTAAAACGCATACGACAGTTTTGCCACAATGCTACGACCCGGCATATTGTATCCGTCTTTTTCGGTATAGTTTTCGTCCAACAGATTAGAAGCGGTAATACCGAAATTGACCTTCTGCGAATAGGCATATCCGATTGAATAGTCGAAAACCAGATAGGCCGGCATTTCGAGCATTTTGTCGGAAGCGGCATAACCGCCTTTGGTGTAATAATCGGTCGATTTGATGCCCGGACGAAGATAGCTGAAATTATCCTTTTCGAGACGGGTACCGATTAAACGACCGTTGAGGCGCATGTTGACTTTGCCGTACTGATAGTTCAGCCCAAAATTACCGTTCACTTTACGCGCGAACTGCATATCATACGTTTTCTCCTGACTACCTGACATCTGGGTAAAGTTATTTTTCAACATCCAGGTAAAGTTGGCATACGCTTCGAGTAACAATTTCGGATTGATAAATTTACCGAAGTTGAATGCCGAAACCAGTTCGAGACCGTTCATCGTCGATTGATTGGCATTCGTATAGGTAGTACCGGCAGCAACATATTGGTTTACAATTTTGTTGTCGTACAAGGTATGAAAAAAGGTAACATCAAGTTTCAGACCGTCAGCCGCAGAGGTATAGCTCACTCCGAAATCGGTTGTACGCGATTTCTCCGGTTTCAGATCAGGATTGCCGATATAGTCGGTAGAGTATACCACGCCGCCATAGGTGTACGACATCGTGTATTTACCGGCCATCTGATAGGCATCGGGCACATAAAAAGCAGTTCCATACGAAGCATGAGCCTTGAAATCACCGAAAGCATATTGCGCGCCTACCGACGGATTGACCGTATTGTAATGCGCATTGGCATCCGGGGCATTCAACGCAGCGTTGGCATCGATATGGTAATTGAACCGATCGTAACGCAGACCTGCATTCACGTTTAACCCATTCAGGTTATAAACGGCCTGCCCGAACAAAGCAATGTTGGTAAAGCGATTATCGGGTTTGTAGGGAGCTGTTTCAACGCCTTTAGCCGAATAGTTGTTGGATGTGTAATCGTATACCTTGATGTCCTGACCCACGGTAAAGTTAAGGTTTTCGAATTTATAACTATCCTGCAACTGATAACCATACTCTTTGGTGGAACTGGTAAAATTGATAAATCCGCTTTCGGTATTGTCCGAATAGTTCGGATCTTTATCGTTCGTATAGTAAGGTGCAAAGCGGAAATGATTCAACAAATTCTGTTGTTCCAACGACGCATAGAGATTGAGACGGTTGATGTCTTTCTTGCTCTGCCCGTACGAACCCCAGTAATTGCCGGCAGTCTCCACATCGTAGGCGTAGGTATAACTACCTTCGGCGCGGGCTTTCCACTGCGGATTAATCTTATAGTCGGCAAAAGCATTGGCAACGTTCAGTTCGTACTGTGTATTGTCCATTGCATCGCCATACGAAGCTTTATCAAGAATCAGCTTATCTGATTCACTCATCTTCAGGAAATTGTGCTGACCAATCCGGTAATCCTTATTCTGCTGTTGGTGACTATAACCCAAACCATAACTGAACTTATCATTTGCCACACCGGTAAAGTTAGCTCCCAGCTTGCTGTAACCGAAACTACCGGCTTCGACAGAGGCGCTGCCCTGCGATTTCTTACCGGCTCTTTTCGTAATGATATTAATAACGCCACCCATGGCATCCGAACCGTACAACACGGCATACGGCCCTTTTATCACCTCGATGCGTTCCACATTATCGACGGCAATAGTCGCCAGATTGGTGGTACCTGCCGATTCGCCATTGATAAGCACGAGCACCACACTACGGTTGTGCGCGCTGGGCGAAAAGCCACGCATAGCAACCTGAGCCGACAACCCCGGATATTGGATAATATCCAGATTGGTAGCTCGTTTCAATACTTCAGCCAAATTATCGTTCGGAAGCGCTTTGAGTGTACTTCCCGAGATAATTTCCACTTTCTGTGGAATACTTTTCAGTAAAGTTCCGGAACGTGAAGCGTTTACAACCACTTCATTCATTTGATATGAGCGAATGGAATCGCCGTCCTGAGGTTTGGGTCCGGCAGCAAAAACAGATGTTCCTGCCGTCAAAACCGCAACCGATAGTAACAGTTTTCTCATTTGATGATAATATTTATTGAATTTAATAATGTTCCGTACAGCACTATCCGGAATCGGCTGCTTGGAACGAGTCTATTTATTAATTATTAGTTATTAGCTATTAGTTTTTCATCACGACAAAACCAACTAAACAATTAGCACATTGACATATTGGCACATTAAACTATTTTCTTTCTTTTTTCAATTTATCTATCTGATGACGCGGCACCAGAAAGACGGTCGGTCGTCCCGTAACGGGATTCGGACGGGTTACCACCACCGTCTTGTATACCTCTTCGATGATGGAGAACTGCAACACATCGTCGGGTGCGCCCTGCGTATGCAGTTTTCCCCCGTTCAGCAGCAACAATTTATTGCAGTAGGAGCTGGCCAGATTCAGGTCGTGAATAATCATCAGCACCGTAAGGCCAAGTTCGCAATTGAGCTCCCGCACCAGATCGAGCACCTGCACCTGATGGCAGATATCGAGTTGCGACGTCGGTTCGTCGAGCAACAGAAGCTTCGGCTCCTGCGTGAGCGCCCGGGCCATCGCCGCCAGTTGCCGTTCGCCGCCACTAAGCGACGAGAGCGGCTGATCGCGGTACTTCAGAATACCCGTGAGCTCCATATATTTTTCGGCTTTCGCCATCTCCTCTTTCTTTTCAAAAAACTGAAACAGTTCGCGGTAAGGCAAACGCCCCAGCAATACATATTCCAATACCGACATCGACGTATCCTCAATATGCTGCGTCACCACGGCAATAGCCTGTGCTTTCTGTCGTATCGGCATTGCGCTCAGTTCTTTTCCTTCGAGCAACATCTTTCCCGACGATCGTTTCAGGTCGCCAAGAAGCATTTTAACAAGCGTACTCTTCCCCGACCCGTTCGGCCCGATAATGCCGGCAAAATCACCTTTATGCAGGGTAAAACCAATCTGCTGCAGCCGGAAACTCTTATATCCGCCACACAAAGCATCTATTTGCAACAAGGGATTCTTTATTTCTTCCATGCCGAACCCTTTCTGCTTAAAAGAATGATAAACAACACGCCTCCGGTAATGCCTGTCAGCACGCCCACCGGCAATTCGTTAGGAGCTATCAGCGTACGGGCCAACACATCGCACACGATCAGAAACAGACCACCGCCCAGAAAGCTTGCCGACAAAAGAATCCGATAATCAGAACCTACAGCCTTACGCATCAGGTGCGGAATGACCAGTCCCACAAAACCGATAATACCGGCAATGGAGACACACAAGCCCGTCAACAACGATGCCAGAACAAACAGCACCCGTATCGTCAGCTTTACATTGATGCCCAGGTGTATCGCTTCGTCTTCGCCCAAACGCAACGCGTTCAGCGCATGAGCAAACAGGTGCGTCAGCAAAAACACTCCGATGCTACCGAACAACATCAGGCGTATGAGTCGTCCGTCGGGTTGTTCCAGCGATCCCATTGTCCAGAAAATAATATTGTGCATATCTTCGGTGGTAGAGATCGACAGCAAAAACATCAGCAGCGACGAGCAGACAAAACTGATCATTACGCCCGTGAGCAACATCCGGTTGATATTAGCGGCACTCTTGCCCATCCCCAGCACATACACCAGAAAGATGGTAACGAAAGCCCCTGCAAAACCGGCCACCGGAAGAAGCAATCCTCCCAGCGAAAAAGCCGTTCCCAACACAATCATCAGCGCCACGCCGAGCGAAGCGCCACCCGATATTCCAAGGGTAAAAGGTTCCACCAGCGGATTGCGGTAAATTCCCTGCAAAATAACGCCCGACAAGCTTAACGACGCTCCCACGGCAAATGCCAGCAACAGACGCGGAACGCGCAGATTCATCAATACGGAATACTCCATGCTGTCGGCATGTTGCAACACGTAGGGCAGCTGCTTCCACGAAATATTGATGTCGCCCGAAAGCAGCGACCAGACCGATGCCACTACCAGCAACACCAGCAGTAACACCAAAAATCCGACGCGATATAGCTTGAATATTTTCATTAGAACTCTATTCCCTCCCGGCTACGAATGTTCTGATCGTAGGGATGTTTTATCTTTTTGATTTCGCTCACGTAATCAGCTAGTTCCATTACCGATTCCGTAGCGCCGCGACCGGTAATGACCAGCTCCAGCGTTGCCGGCTTCGATTTGATCAGGTCGAGCAACAACTCCTCTTCCAGATAATTATCACGCACCGAAATATTCAGTTCGTCGAGAATCATCAGGTCGTAACCGGCAGCAAAAAACTCGTTTTTGATCTTTTCTACCGCATCATGCGTCTCCTGCCGAATTACATTCTCGTCCAGCGAACGGTTGAGATGCGGATGCCCCTTGGCAAAATTGAACACCTCGGCACCCAGTTTACGCAGACTCTGCATTTCGTTGTAACCGTATTTCTCCGGGTCTTTGTGAAAAGAGCAGTAGCACACCTTCTGTCCGTGGCCCAACGCGCGGGTCGCCAGTCCGATGGCCGCTGTGGTTTTCCCTTTACCATCACCCGTGTATATATGTATCAAACCATTATTTTTCATTGATTTTTTATATTTAGACCTCATCCGCCCTACGGGCACCTTCTCCCAAGGAGAAGGTAAATCTGCACTATTCAGATATATCTCGCAGCCTGACGGCTCCCTCTCCTTGGGAGAGGGTTGGGGTGAGGTTATTTCAACGCCTTCATCATCACCTCCAGCGTTTCGGCAAAGGTGACGGGAGTAGGCACACAAGCCATATTGGAATCGATTACAATCACCTTCTTCCTGCGCACAGCCTCCAGATTGGCGAATTTTTCCCAACGTTGCTTCTCCTCCCGGTCGATATTGCCCATAGTAACAATAAAGATCACCGACGGATTTTTGAGCAACACGGCTTCGCGGGTAATGGAACCCGTAGTCATTCCTTCGGCAATGTTCCGGCCACCGGCCAGCGTGATATAATCGTTCAGAAAAGTATTGGGAATAACAGCAAAAAGAGGTTCGACACCCAGCTGTATAAAAATTTTACGGCCATCGGCTTTGCGGGCTTTCACCCGGTCGATGCGCTGCTGTACGGATAGCAAAACCTTGTTGGCAACAGCTTCACGCCCCACCAACCGGCTCAGTTGCCGGAACTGCGAACAGATTTCGGCATACGATTTCGGCATCGGGAACATCACTACCTGAATGCCGAATTTTTTCAACTGCGCTACGGTTTCGGAGGTGGTCATCGAAGAGGCGACCACCAAATCGGGCTTAAGCGACACCACCTTTTCCACGTTCACCTTGACGGCCGTAGCCACCACGTTGATTTTGCGTGTTGTATGACAGTAACTGGTACAACCCACCAATTCGTTCTCTTCGCCCAGATAGAGCAGATTGCGGGTTAACGCAGGAGAGAGCGAGATGATACGTTTGGCAGAGGCCACCGACACAAGCGATACCACTACCAACAACAGCGATAAAATGAAAATTCGTTTTTGCATGTCTATTCCGAATTAATCGAACATAAGTTTCCGGATGGCCTGTAACAAACCCATACAAGCATACCGATTGTATACGCGGAATCCGTTTCGGAATAAGACAAGGTGACGACAAAGGAAAAATTTGAAGACGCCCGTAGAACCTTTATCCCGAAGTTCCGGTAAATAAAAGCATGTGGCAGGTCTTCTGGCTCATCCCCGTATTTGAAGCCTTCCCGTTATCAGTTGTCAGTTATCAGTTATCAGTTATCAGTTGTCAGTTATTCCTAACTGTTTACCGTTTACCGTTTACCGTTTACCGTTTACTGTTTCACAGTGGCAATGGTATTTCAAATACGTTTGGATAGGATTTACAGCTGCGGGTACAGCTCCGGAATAGTTCGTCAGTGACAAACGCACCGGATTCCCTTTTGGATCGTTTCCAGCACAGGAAACAATCACCAAATGCGCTGCAAAGTTACGGAAAGGTTTTAGAAATGCAAATGCAATGATAAAATAACGCAATTATAATTCTGATAAACGATATATCATACGATCAATGTAAAATAAAAGAAAGAAAATGTATATTTGCAATAAGATTTTTCTTATATTTAGATAGCTGCAGCCAATTATAAATAATTATTATTGAAAGCTTATGATAACTCGAATAGAGATAGATGGATTCAAAAGTCTCATAGATATAACATTGTTTTTCGGGCCGTTTACCTGCATTGCAGGAGCTAATGCAATTGGAAAATCTAATTTTTTCGACGCACTCTCATTTTTGTCTAGTTTGGCCGATAAAACTATAATAGAAGCAGCAAAATCGGTCCGTAGTGAGAATCAGAAACACTCGAATCTACAAGATATCTTCTTTCGCAGCGGATCATCCTACCGTGAAATAATGAAATTTGAAGTTGACATGTTAATTCCTCAAAACGGAGTTGACGACTTAGGACAAACAGCAGAAGCAACCATAACAAGCTTGAGATATACTTTGATACTAAAATTGAATGATGATATTTCTGAATACGAACCAATTACAATAGTCAAAGAAGCTTTAGAACCGATTACACAAACTAAATCGAAACAAAATCTGTTTTTTGAATATAAAAATGAATGGATTGAATCGGTCTTGCAAGGGCGGCGTTCCACGAAAATTCCGTTTATTTCGACTGATGGCGATAAAATTAAGCTTCATCAAGATGGAAATAAAGGCAGAACTACTGACTTCATAGCACAAAAAATGCCACGGACTTTGTTATCTACCGTAACAGCAGAATCTCCGACTGCCTTTTTAGCCCGACAGGAGATGCGCAACTGGATGATGTTGCAATTCGAACCGAGTGCATTGCGCCAACCAAATTCTATCTTTGAAGTGAAAAATGCAAAAATTGCAGCTAATGGTTTGAATCTTCCAGCGACTCTTTTTCGCCTTCAATCAGAAAAGAAAGAACGAGATGTTTATCAAAATCTCACCAATCGATTGAATGATTTGGTAGATGGAGTTACCGAGATTAGTGTTGATAAAGACGAAAAGCGAGATTTACTCACATTGCAAGTCAATTTTAAAGACGGATTAACTTTACCTGCACAATCACTATCAGATGGTACATTAAGGTTTCTTGGACTGGCTATTTTGGAAGAAGATAGTTCAAATAGCCGTTTGATTTGTCTTGAAGAACCTGAAAATGGCATTAACCCTAAGAAAATATGCGAAATGGTAAACTTGCTCGAATCAATGGCTACAGACACACATTTTGCTGTAGATGAAGACAACCCATTACGTCAAGTGATCATTAACACACACTCTCCTATTGTAGTAAGTAATGTTCCGGACGATAGTTTATATTTAGCAAAAAGCAAAGAAAAATACGATGCGCAATTCCAACACAAAATATCGCATACTGGATTTTCGGCTTTAGCCTCTACATGGAAAACAGATAATAATTTGATTGATAAAACTTCCCTGGGAGACATCAATGCATATTTGGATAAAACAGAACCATCCATTACAGAAAATAATTGTCTGATAAATGAACCGGGCGTATGCTATCATAATCAGGCACCTATTCAGCGTCGAAAAAGGAGTGTTAAAGAGAATCTTGCTTATCAAACAAAGCTCTTTTTTGATTAAAGATGAATACACTCAAATATACTTTAATCGCAGATGGAAGTTCTGATTCAACCCTACTTGAAGTAATTAAGTGGACATTGAACGATTTATATCCAAAATTAGCTACGGAAAGAAATTTTGCCGATTTTCGCACATTTCGCAATCCACCTAAGACTATTTCAGATAAAGTAAAACGAGCAAAAGAATATTTTCCGTATGATATCTTGTTTATTCATCGGGATGCAGAAAAGAACGATTCACAAATTATTTCTAACCGTGTAGATGAAATACGATCCGAATTAGATGAATCGGAAATGCAACAAACTGTTTGTATTATACCTATCCGAATGATGGAAACGTGGTTACTTATAAACAAAGATGCCATTAAACGCGCAGCCGGAAATCGCTCGTACCAAGGATCAATAGATATTCCCCCATTAAAAAAACTGGAAAACATAAAGAATCCCAAAGAATTATTACACAATATATTACAAGATTCAAGCGGACTAAAAGGACGTAGGTTATCCTCTTTTAATCCCCATATTGCCGTTCATCGTGTAGCTGAATATATCGATGACTACAGTTCGCTACGTGAACTTTCTGCTTTTCAATATTTTGAAAATGACCTTAAGCTAAAAGTGGATCTTTTCCTTTCATCATTACAGGAAAAAATGCTTGTATAAATTTGAATTATTTCTAATATTCCTCTCACATTTGGTTCTCGCTTTTTGTATCTCTTTTCTCCAAAATTCATTATTACAATTCTTAAGTACTTCAATATCCGTTGAAAATTGAGGCATCGCAATCCAGTGGTATCTGACAACATAGATATACCGTTTTATTTTGCGAACATCATATATGTAACCGTAAAAAAATATTTTGGAAAATTTTTCAACATATTCAAAACAACCAAAAGCCTGTTTGTATGTATTTTAACTCACACAAATAGAAAACTTGTAGTCGAAAAAACAGAAAAACAATTTCCAAAACATGATTTTTCGCCACCCTATTCAAAAAATAAATTGTACTTTTGCTGTGCATTCGGTTCTGTTTTGTCACTCGGCAAAACGGATGAAAAGGGAATCCCGTGCAAGTCGGGAACTATACCCGTAGCTGTAAGCTCCGAAACGCCACGAACATTCTTTGCCACTGTTTTTACAGTAAACAGTCGACAGTGAACAGTGAACAGTAAACGGTAAACAGTGAACAGTTAGAAATAACTGACAACTGATAACTGGTAACTGATAACTGGTAACTGGTAACTGTTAACTGAAAACGGGAAGGCGTTCGATAGCGGGAGCAAGTCAGAAGACCTGCCACATGCACATCGATCCGGGCTTTCGGGTAAAAGGCAACAGGATAGGTTCTTCTGCTTCGTTAGCAGCACCATAACCTCTCTTTGTACCTTCTTTTCCGGCATCTCCTATCATCGGCATTTACTTTATACATCGATATTATACCGTATAATTTATTTTCAATATCAACACACGACCTCTCCCCAAACCCTCTCCCGAAGAGAGGGGCTTTGTACCTCCATTAATGAGTTTTATCTCATAGGGTTACTATCGTGTTCCTCCTCGCCTTTGGAGAGGAGGTTAGGAGGAGAGGTCTGAATAAAACAATATTATTCAATACCTTACTAACAAAATAAACTCTATCGATATGGAAACTTTTATCATTAAACGCGACGGAAAACGGGAGGCGTTCTCGTTAGACAAAATCAAAAATGCTATCCGCAAAGCATTTTTATCGGTCGGGAGCTTTGCTACCGACGACATTGTAACCAACATTCTGTGCCGGGTAAACATTACCGACGGGGTTACCGTGGAAGAGATTCAAAACCAGGTGGAGATTGCGCTGATGGCCGAACGCTACTACGCCGTGGCAAAATCGTTTATGCTCTACCGGCAAAAACACCTCGAAGACCGTGAAGTACGCGACAAGCTGGCATTTTTGATGGATTACTGCGATGCCCATAACGCCGCTTCCGGAAGTAAATACGACTCGAATGCCAACGTGGAAAATAAAAACATGGCCACGTTGATAGGCGAACTACCCAAATCGAACTTTATCCGTTTGAATCGTAGAATGCTCACCGACCGTATCAAAGAGATGTATGGAAAAGAACTTGCCGACCGGTACATTGACCTACTGAACCATCATTTCATTTACAAGAATGATGAAACAAGTTTGTCCAACTACTGCGCCAGCATCACTATGTATCCGTGGCTGATTGGCGGCACCTCTTCTGTTGGAGGCAACTCCAAAGCGCCTACCAACCTCAAATCGTTTTGCGGGGGCTTTATCAATATGGTTTTCATCGTATCGAGTATGTTGAGCGGCGCCTGTGCCACCCCCGAATTTCTGATGTATATGAACTATTTTATCGGACTGGAATATGGCGAGGATTACTACCGTAGTGCAGACAAAGTGGTCGACCTGTCGAAGAAACAGCGGACACTCGACAAGGTGATCACCGACTATTTCGAACAGATTGTCTACTCCATCAACCAGCCCACCGGAGCCCGCAACTTTCAGGCGGTGTTCTGGAATATCTCCTACTACGACCGCTATTATTTCGAAAGTCTGTTCGAGCATTTTATATTTCCGAACGGGAGTAAACCACACTGGGAATCAATGAGCTGGCTACAGAAACGTTTCATGAAATGGTTTAATCTGGAACGCACCAAATCCATCCTGACATTCCCCGTCGAAACAATGGCTTTGTTGAGCGAAAACGGCGAAGTAAAAGATAAAGAATACGGCGATTTCACCGCCGAAATGTATGCCGAAGGACATTCGTTCTTTACCTATATGAGCGACAACGCCGATTCGCTGAGTAGCTGCTGCCGCCTGCGCAACGAGATTACCGACAACGGTTTCAGTTACACGCTGGGAGCCGGAGGGGTATCCACCGGTTCGAAAAGCGTATTGACGATCAATTTGAACCGCTGCATACAGGATTCGGCACGCAAAGGACAACACTACCTCTTCTTCCTCGAAGAGGTGGTCGATTTGGTGCACAAAGCGCAGATTGCCTACAACGAAAACCTGAAATACATGCTCGACAAAGGGATGTTGCCGCTGTTCGATGCCGGATATATCAACATGAGCCGCCAGTACCTCACCATCGGGGTAAACGGACTGGTGGAAGCGGCCGAGTTTCTGGGCATCCCCATTACAGACAACCCCAGCTACACCGAATTCGTGCAGCAGGTATTGGGACTGATCGAAGCCTACAACAAAAAGTACCGCACCAAAGAGTTGATGTTCAACTGCGAAATGATTCCGGCCGAGAACGTGGGGGTAAAACATGCCAAATGGGATAAACAGGACGGTTACACGGTGAAACGCGACTGCTACAACAGCTATTTCTACGTAGTGGAAGACGAGGCAACCAACATTATTGACAAGTTCCGCCTGCACGGTCGCAAATATATCGAACACCTCACCGGCGGTTCGGCGCTGCACATGAATCTGAACGAACACCTGAGCAAAGCACAGTACCAACAGCTGTTGCGGGTAGCCATTAAGGAGGGTTGCAACTATTTCACCTTCAACATTCCCAACACGGTGTGCAACAGTTGCGGACATATCGACAAGCACAACCTCAAGGAGTGCCCCGTATGCAAAAGCCACGACTTAGACTACCTTACCCGTATTATCGGATATATGAAACGCGTCAGTAACTTTTCGGAAAGCCGGCAAAAGGAGGCCGCCAAACGTCATTATGCTGCGGTTTCAGAGTTATGATATCGTGTTTCAGGAGGTGCCCAACGAGGTAACACTGGCCATCAATCTTGCCAACTGTCCGAATGGCTGCAAAGGGTGCCACAGCCCCCATTTGCAGCAGGACACGGGCGAGTGGCTCACCGAAAGTGCCCTCGACTCCTTACTGGCGGAATACGGCGGAGCCGTTACCTGCATCTGCTTTATGGGAGGCGATGCCGATCCGTGCGAAGTAGACCGACTGGCGCGTTACGTGCGCGCTATGAGTGGCAGCAGACTGAAAACGGCATGGTATTCGGGCAAAAACCGTTTCCCCGACAGCTGTGCCCTCAGCAGTTTCGACTATCTGAAGCTCGGCCCCTACGTAGAGCAGCTGGGCGGACTGCAATCGCCCACCACCAACCAGCGCTTTTACTGCATCAATAACGGACAGCTGACCGATTGCACCGGACTATTCACCAAACAACAGAACGCCACGCGGTAACCCGAAAGCCTCCTCTACCGCTTCACCAACAGATTATGCGACAATAGACTACCGATAGACAACGATACAACCCGCGTAACCAACTTACACAGATTTTTGCACAGTACCTGATGCCGGTGGTCTATAGATAACTCTACGTTGTACATTGGAATTTCTTGCATGTACATGCACACTTCCCGGATGTGCATTTATACTTCTCCGTTGTACGTTCAAGGTTCATCGTTATACATCCAAGAGTTATCGATGTGCATCCAAGACTCTTCAATGTGCATCCAAGCTTCCTGAATGTGCATCCAAGCTTTAAAAATGTACATCCAAGCTTTATCGATGTGCATTGTAGCTTTAAAAATATACACCGTAGCGTTAACGTTGTACACCGTAACTTCTTCGTTAATCAACACCGTGGCAACGATACACACCACAAATCCTACGTTGTTAATCATTTCCACATCTCGCAACACCATTCAACTAACAAAGAGGCTGCGCGCCGCAATTTGCTGCTGCAAAATAACCGGAACCGACCTTTACAATCTCTTTGTTTACATCGTTTATCCTCCCTCTGAAGGCTACTATCCGGGCACAAACACCTTTTTTTTTCTTTCTGCAAATAAATTTAACCTAAAAGCTATTTTATGAATTGTTTTTCGTAGTTTTGAAACCGGATTAGACGCAAAGAAAGCGGTGGCTGGTAGCGGGTTAACGGCAAAACAGTCTTAACCGCGATTAACGCAGAGAGCAGGAGAACTCAGAGAGAAAACAGAAACTATAACTGCTAAGATATACGATGAATAGTTGTATCGGCGGATCTGAGATCACGAGTGGTCGAAAGATGTATACATATATGAAGTTTGCTGTTTATTCTTATGTTGATTTTGCCTATTCCATTTTTTTTGTTTTCAAAATTTTTACGGCAAAGCAAACGTTCTGAAGTATGCCTTATTCATTAAAGCCGGATTTCCACCACATTCTTTTACAATGATTGTGACCAATGTTTCCCATAATTCGATTGTAAATCTACGTTTTGCTGTTTTATAACCTAAGTCATTCAATTTCTTGTATAAAAGCAATAGCATGGATGCAATCAATGTCATATAGAGCATGACTTTGATCCCGTTCTCACTAACAGATAAGAAGTGACTTGCGTTAAGCTCCTGTTTTATAAAACGAAAGAACACCTCTATATCCCATCTTTGCTTATAAATATCAGCGATTTCTTTTGGGGTTAGCTCCAAGTTATTGCTGATGAAATAGAATATGTTTTCTTTCTTTTTGCATTTACCTTTGTTTTTAGGTGGAGTTGTATCAATCTTATTTTTACGTTCGGCAACAATAAGACGATATTGATGATCCTCATCAAATTGTTGTTTTTCATGATTATGCAGATTGACAATCTGATTGCTTATCAATGTCAATTCACCCAAATCATTTGAAGCTTCACAGACTGTATCCTGAACAACAATTTGAAATTTCCTGTTCGTTTTTAATCTCCCAACAAAGTGAATTTGGTTTTTATTAAACGAAGAAAATGTCTGTGATGAAGAAACTCCTCTATCAAATGTGTAAATGTTTAATACAGAATCTTCTTTATTTGCACTTTGCTTAACAACCTCCGGAATAGCCCGATCTTCACTAGTGTAAGACGGATCTGTAAATATCTTAAAGTCACAGGCTGTCAATCCATCAAAGGCAATTGTATATTTGGCTTGTTTGACAACTTTGTTGGGATCCTTACTTTTCTTATCACCAGGGGCAATTCCTTTTTTTAGCTTATTGCATGTTTCTGCAATCATACTACTATCCACTCGTATTATCTTGTATTTTAACTGTTCATCTGTTGTAAAACACTTTGAGAATTCCATATAAATACGTTCGTATGCCAATCGAAAAAACTCTGGATCTATAGTGGATAAACGAGTTGAAATAGAACTTCTGGATACTTTCATGCCTGCATCGTAACAAAACATTGATTTGAAAAGATTACTCTTAAACAGATCTTCCAATGTCCTCTGGCTTGTCCTGTCAGTTGTTAAAATGCCATACAATAACAGGTTGAAAAGACGTTCCCCATATAGTACCTTGGCACAATAATCGACTTTGGTATCTTTGGACAAAGTACTGAGTAATGCCTCAGGAACGAGGCCTATGATCTTTTGAACATTTATTTTTTGATTCGGATACATGACTGAAAAATAATTCGGCACAAAGTTACTTCCAAAGTAAATCCCCAAATTATATTTATCCCATTATTTATCAACAGTATAGTAATTAATGGTTGATAAGACGAGTCTAATTTTAAGTTCCAATTTTTTCGCTTAATTTTGACCTAAAATAATCTTTCGACCACCCGTGATCTGAGATCCGTCGCCGCTGGAGTATCAGGATCTGCGATCCGGCAACGAGTGCAATTAGCTTCGTTGATCTTCGATTTCGATAAGACGGATTACAAATCCTAATACTCTTTACCGTCGTCGGATTGCAAATCCGACGGGACGGAATATGTGCAACAGTGTCGCACATACACAGATGTTATAGCCAATATTAAAAAAATAAATATGAAAGATTTCGCAACTATCAACAAAGAAATCAATTCAATTATAGGATTAATTGAACTTGACAAAATTTCAGAACAAGACGGAGCTCTATCTAAATTTTCAGAACATATTAAAGAAATTACAGATATTGGACGTTTTGATTTAAAGAAATGGAATCATGAATGGAGAAAAAATGTGTACAAATTAGGAGTAAAATTCAAGAATATTAATCCAATTGATTTTTTAAACATTCTATCTGAAGCAAAAAAAACTTTAGGAAAAGATGGTCAAGAAGTACTAGATTTTTATTATTCTGAAATTGAAGCAAATACTTTACCTACAACAACCTGTACAAAAAAAATTGAATCATATGTTATAAAATATCCATATAATCCTGAATTCAGACATACTTTTGGACATTTTTATAAAAATAATAACGACTATATAAATGCCATTGAACAATATCGCTTTGCATTTGAAAAAGACAAAAGTAACAACTCATTTATTTCAAGTCTTTTCAATTGTTATCTATCATATTTCGATCAATTAATCGAGAATTCGGATTATGAAATTGGTTTGAATTTATGTACTGAATTAATGACTGAAAAAATTTTTAAAGGGGAAACCCTTATGAATAATCATTTGATTAATGTAAAAGAAAGATTTAAAGACTACATAATTCTAAATAATAAAATAAAAGATGCTGAAAGTGAAATCAAAAAGATTGTTGCAACCGAAACTAATAATGGTCAATCAAAAATAATTGAAATTCTAGGATTTTTTACTGCCATTATTGCATTTGTATTTTCAACAGTCACTGTGGGAAAAAATTTCGACTTTAACGAAGCAATAATTTTCAACATTTCATTAGGTTTGACTTTAGTCAACTTTGCACTGATTATAAGTTTATTATTCTCAAAAAAAGAAGTAAAACTATTTGACTACAGAATAATATTAATTATTGTGATATTTGTATTTTTAACTCTATTGATAATTGGAACAAAATACTGGCTATAACACACCCCTCCGCTGCCGCACGATTAGCGCAGCGTATCGTGTGGCTACACCTTCTGTTCCGGTCGGAATCGAAGATCAGCGAAGCTAATGGCAATCTGACGGGACAGAATTTTACATTTAAAGGGCTTCTTAAAAAAACCATTGGTGTTCATAATAAATAACAAACAAGTATACAGCAAAATTCAAATGGGATTTAGTAAAGAAATAAAAGAACAAGTTTTTGTAGCCTCTGCAAGAAGATGCTGTATATGCAAGGAATTTTTAGGCCGAAACATTGAAATTCATCATATTATTCAAGCAAGCGAAGGCGGAGAAGATACGTATGAAAATGCAATTCCACTTTGCTTTGATTGCCACGCTAATGCTGGACATTATAATTTAAAACATCCAAGGGGATCAAAATTCTCCCCTGAAGAATTAAGAAAGCATAGAGATTTATGGTATAAATTGGTTGAAAGCGGACAATTTTCACTTAATGGATTAGAAATATCACAACAATTTTTTCTGACAAATTCATTCGACATTGTTTCTGAATTAGTAAATGGTGATTTTAGTAATTTCCCAATAAATGAAATAAAATTATACCAGAATGAACTCTTTCAATATTTGAAAGAAATAGATATTTTCAGCAAAAGGGAAAGTGAGTTTTATAATTACTATAAATCTATAGAAGATTATAAATCAACATTCCCTGATGCCAAATTGCAGACAGACAAATATGGATCAACATATTGGACAAGGACACCTTCTCTTTCGGAGATAAGCGATAAATTCTTCAATTCAGAATATGTCGCCAATTATATGATAAGAAATACTGCATCTTCTGCTGACTTTTCTAAAGCAACTTTCACTGAAAATGGATGTGGTGCTATTGGAAACTATGAAAAATTAGATTTAAAAGAAGCCAAAGTTGCGTTTTTAGCGATTTTTAATTCCTCTAGTAAATCTATCAGTGTAAGAAAAATAAAAGAATCATTTATTGAGGATGGTGGATTTATAAATTTAGACAAACCAAACCTGACTATTCGAGAGAAAAACACTAATGACTTACAACTTGAACCTGGAAAATGCTTGTTAGTTCCTTATTGTATTTTACTATTTAGCTTAGAAGATGATTATCATCCAGACAAGTGTTTAACCTATAAAAATATAAGTACAGGCCAAAGTCAAGATGTAAGATCAGTTGAATTATTGGATGGAAATAAAAGTATTACAATAGGAGTTAGAAATTTTGTTCGACAAGTTCAATTCGAACAAGATAATTTCATTACTGATTACTCGATAAAAAAACTTGATCCTAAAAACCTACTTTTAATATCAAGATTTTGGGAATGTGGTTCATGTCCTCATTTATTTGGGCGTAAAAATGACTCTCAATGGGAGTACATCTGCGAAGTGTTTAATGCCAATCCTGACAACATTCAAGAATTTGTCTTCACTCCTAAAGTGTTTGGATTTAACTTCTTGAAAATTGTAGAGATTGAAAATGAAATTACAGAGATTGACAGAATAATAGTCGATGAAGTTGAAATAAAGAATACGTTGAAACTATTTAAAGGTGATGAATATACAATCCCAGTTAGCAACATTTCAACAATAAAAATAATAGGAAAATTTTCATTAGTTAATGATGAAAAATATGTTCATGACACAAAAATGAAACGACAAAAAATTGCTTATTACATAGCTGACAACCCCGCTGCCGCAGGATTAGCGTAGCGTATCGTGTGGTTATGCCTTTGGATATAAAACAAAAAGTTTTTTGAACGCAACTGACGCGAATAGCACAAATTACCGCAAATACTTTGTTATAATTGCTACCTTTGTGAATAGTCAATGTGGTCTAATTTGCGGGTACTTGCGTAATTTGCGTTCGATTTTTCCGCTCTCTGTGTTATCCGAATCAAAGATCAGCCAAGCTAAATCCGGCAGGACGGCAAAAGAATGATTACTGAACAGTAATTATCTGATCAACAATTGACTTTAATAAATATAGAAAGGATCAAAATGAAACAGATTTTAGTTGCATTGGCAGTAGTGTTTACGTTTGTAGCCTGCGACAAGAACGAGACTGAATTGAAAAATAGACTTCAATTAAGTTTAGATTCCTGCGTGTTGGATAATGAGCATAGTTATATCGAGGTTAAGAAACTAAGTGGAGCCGGTTCGCTACAGGTAATGTCGTCGGATCCGGACATTGCAGACATTAGTTATGACGAAAAAAATAAAAACGTGTTTTATATTATAGGTCATAGAACTGGGTATACTAGTATTACAGTTATTGATGCCGATGACAACACAACGGGGGCTGATTATGCTGTTAAAACGATCTATGTCAATGTGCGTGAATCGATTAGTTATGAAGAATATTCGTATCAAACAGTATTTATGAAAAAAGGAGATTTCCGAATATTCAATCTTCCTTTTAAATTTGATAAAAATGATAGTATCGTTGGAGCCAACGACTATATTGCCTCTGTGTCAGCCAATGTTGCACTTGGTAATCAACTAAAAGTAAAGGCACTCGCCAACGGAAAAACGAAATTCAAAATATGCAAAGGGAAAATTGATATATTTACTATATATATCAATGTTGTAAATGAATATGATTTGTTCATTCCGGAGAGCGAGAACAACCAGCTAACTTTTGATCTTCCATTTATAGTTGGAGTGAATGGAATTTCAGTGTGGAGAGGCAGTGGTCAATATACTGCGAGAGTCGTGGATGAAACGATAGCTGTAGTAGAGTCTATCACTTTGCAGAATGACCATTTTAATCAGCAAACTAATTCTGCGGTGGTTCGGGTAACTCCATTAAAAAGAGGGTCAACGAAACTGCTCGTTACCGATGTGATTACCAAACAAACAGCAAGTGTTAACGTGGTGGTACACTAAATTAGAATCACGTGTAGAATAAAACATAAAGGTTAGAAACTGTTTAAGATATAAAGAAAAAGACCAGAATAATACAAAACTACAACCGCATAACAACACCTCCGCCGCCGCACGATTAACATAGCGTATCGTGTGGCCATGCCTTCTGTTCCGTCGGAATCAAAGATCAGCGAAGCTAAAATTAGTAAATACCGGATGATGTAATACCCACCAAAGGATATAGGATCGTTATAAAGGAAAAACGATAATGAAAATAAGAAACAGTGCACTTGTGCTGATGTTATCCGTTGGTACGTTCTTGTCGGCGCAAACCACTACCAAGGATGCGAAATCATCGGTTAAAACCCCGCAAAATCAAAGCAGGGAGATAGGGAACACTCCCTCCATACAACCTTTGCAACAGGGTGTGCAGACTCCGGCTCCCGATTTCAGGGCCAACCTGCAAACGACCGATACAATCGGAAGAACGGCTACCCCACTCCCTTCACAACTCTCCCGTCGAAGCATGGATGCGCTCGATCCGACAACGAATCTTTCGTCGGAGTTTACTCCCGACAAACAGACACAAGTCAATGCCTACCGCAACTATACAGGTTATATCGGTATGGGAGGATCTACCGTACTCGGTGTGGATTACAATCGTCAGATAACACCCTTCCTGACACTATCGAGCGGTATCTATACCTCCCGTTATAATATCGACAACTACCAATCGTTGACGGCTGGATTGAAAGGGGGATTCAAGCTGCAAATTAACGATCGTATCAGTCTCAATTTCGCCGGACAATACAACAGCAACCAAAACCGGCCTATTCGTCCCGAGATGATGACGCTCTATCCTCAAAATTATTACGGAGGCTACGTCGAAATAAAGTTATCGGAAAACTGGGGCGTGATAACCGGTATGCAACGTCAGTTCGATGTATTCCGACACAAGTGGGTCAATGCGCCTTACATCATGCCGGTTCATTATAATAGCAAAAGGTAACCACCCCCGATGGCGCAAGCCGGCTTTCAAAATAAATAAGAATGACTAATAACAACAGAAAAGAGTGGTTTACAATTGAACAGATAGACGATAATACATCTGTAATAAGTGAATATAAACATTGGGAAGAAACGCATTGCTACATACTGAATGGGACAGAAAGATCTTTATTGATTGACACTGGACTTGGGGTTGAAAATATCTGGAAACAAGTACAAAAACTGACAAATAAACCAGTTACTGTAGTTACGACACACGTACATTACGACCATTTTGGAGGGCATAAATATTTCCCGGACTTTTATGTTCACGAAGCAGAAACAGAATGGATAAATGGAGGATTCCCTTTGACAATAGAACAGGTTCGGGATTTTTTAACAGAAGAACCATGCGATTTTCCACCAGATTTTGATGTCAATAATTATCATTTGTTTAAGGGGGTTCCAACAAGAGTACTAAAAGATGGTGATACAATAGAATTGGGGAAACGAACAATTCAAGTATTACACACTCCCGGACATTCTCCAGGTTCTATGTGTTTCTATGAAAAAGATAAAGGATATTTATACACAGGCGATTTAATTTATATTGGCGAATTGTTTGCATATTATCCATCAACAGACCCAATCGCCTATATGAATTCAATAAAAAAATTAGTATCATTGACAGTAAAAAGAATTCTGCCAGCACATCACGACTTAAATGTTCCATTGTCGATTATAAAAGATATGGACAAGGCTTTTACTGACTTATACAAAAGCGGAAAATTGAAACACGGAAGTGGAACGTTTACATACGAAAAATTTGGCATAAGACTTTAAGAATAAGAGAATAGCCCCCGACCCGTCCCAGCAGAATCGAAAATCAGTGAAGCTAATTGCAATCCGATGAAACAAATTTTTCTTCTTCAAAATATAGTATGGATAACAGACGAATCTTTATTAAGAAAGCCTGCTTAGCAGGTGCCTGTTTATGCGGCTTCCCTTCGCTGCTGCAAGCTGCCGATACTACTCCAACCGCCTCGTCGGGCTCCGACAAGGAAAAAGGGCTGATGCGGGATTGGATCTCTACCCTATTGCTCAGCATCGACGAGCATGTCAATAAGGAAGAGTGCCGCAACATAATGAAAAAGTGTGCTATCAGCCATTACGAGCAACTGAACATGGATGCCATGCTTCTTCCTTATGCTGGTGACATCGAAAAGTTCAACCAGTTTATTGAGAAGGAATGGGGTTGGAAAGTGAGCTACCAAAAAGAGGATGGGGTTATTATAGCCAACGAAAACAAAAAAACATGTATCTGCCCGATGGTCAATCAGCAGAAAGGGGTTAAGTCTTCCATCCTCTGTTATTGTTCGGAAGGATTTGCAGAGCTCATGTTCTCCAAAGTGGTCGGTCATCCGGTAAAGGCAAGTGTCATATCTTCCATTCACCGGGGAGATGCCAGCTGCATTTACAAAATCAGTCTGACATAACCCTATCATACCGTCCCGTTGACATCGAAGATCAGCGCCGCTAATTGCAAATGCCTCCGCTGCCGCACGATTAGCGCAGCGTATCGTGTGGCTATGCCTTTCCTGATATAAAACAAAAAAAATTTTGAACGCAACTGACGCGAATAACACAAATTACCGCAAATAATTTGTTACAATTGTTACCTTTGTGAATAGTCAATGCGGTCTAATTTGCGGGTACTTGCGTAATTTGCGTTCGATTTCTCCCGTCCCGTCGGAATCGCGGAAAGAAAGTACAATGATAAGAAAACCAATTGGAAACATTCAAACAACAACAATGATCAACACAGAAAACTACCGGCAGGAAAAACTGACCATTAATTTAGTCCGGGCAAATATATTCGGAATCCTGATAATTATCCCCATTCTATTGCTGTTTGCACTACCCTACTGGCTTATTTGGGCAGATCAATTCCAGCCCGAAAATCTGAGAAAACTATTGACCGGTATCTCTCCCGGTTTTGTATACGGGCAAACTCTATTGGTATTCATAAGCCTATTGGCAGGCATTGTGATCCACGAATTAATACATGGAATAACCTGGGCACGATTTACGGAAAACGGATTCAGAGCCATGAAGTTTGGCGTAATATGGAAAATGCTTACCCCCTATTGCCATTGCAAAGAGCCTTTGAAAGTGGGTCAATATATATTAGGAGGAGTAATGCCGGCTGTGATACTGGGCATTATTCCCTGCATAATCGCTATTATCATCGGACATTTCGGTTTATTACTCTTTGGCCTGTTTTTCACCATGGCAGCAGCCGGCGATTTCCTGATTATCCATCTGCTATGGAAGGAGAAAAAAGAAGATCTGGTTT
This sequence comes from uncultured Microbacter sp., assembly GCA_963678265.1. Taxonomy (GTDB): domain Bacteria; phylum Bacteroidota; class Bacteroidia; order Bacteroidales; family Paludibacteraceae; genus Microbacter. Next base: position 2,590,454 of record OY782761.1, on the reverse strand, counting down.
TGGATCATCCCTCCGAAGCCGGTTGCTACATCTATAGAAAAGATGATCTTTAGGGCAAAAGCATACTGAATAAGGATAAAAGCTACGAACCGATAATATCGTCGTAGAGATCGGAAAGACGTTTGCGGAGATGTACCACAGCGTAGTGTTTGCGCGACAGCAGGGTATTTACACTGACTCCCGACGCTGCCGCAATCTCTTTCACCGGAATACCGTCCAGTTCGGTCAGCTCAAATATTTCGCGCTGTTCGGGCGGAAGTTCGGCCAAAGCCTCTTCCAGTTCCACCCACACCAGCGAGCGAAGGTATTCCGTTTCGGGAGAGGGAGCCGCCTCATCTCCCGACATAATATCCAGAAAACCTTCAGGTAAATAGGTTTCGCCCTCATCATCGGTATAATAAGGGAGCAACTCCTCCTTTTTCCGGATGCCCGCATTAATAATGGTATTGCGTGCCACCCGGTAGAGCCAGGCCGAGATATGTTCGATGGGAGTCACGGAGTCGTTCACGGTTTTGACGAATTGATACAGCACATCCTGCAGAATATCTTCCGCATCTTTTGCGCTCCTTACCCGCTGCGAAATAAACGATTTCAGCCGCGGTTGATGTTCTGCAATAATATCATCGAGCTCCTCCCGTGTCGGATTATCGGCCACCTTACTTTCCGTTATCGGTTATATCTTCCGCATTCCATCCGAAATGATGGCCATGCCGCATATGACGGTGCCGAAGAAATTCATCCCGTTCTTCGGGTGACATTTTCGCCCACTTCTCGCGCACGGGGTTTTGGTGCGCATGTGCATGAAACCTTCTTAAGTATTCGCCTCCCCAACCACCGAACAGCACACGGGCAAGGAATACAATTCCAACGGCCTGCAGGAAATTAATGGTCTTAAGACCAAAGATAGAGGGCAACAGCCAGTTCCATAGTAACATCACCACTACGCCAACAATAGCTGCAAAAGCCACCACCAATACAATCAGTTTTACAACGTGCGATTTCATCATTTCTTTTGATTTTTATCGTGAAACAAGCATTCAAACAGGTGTTTAAGCCAAAGAGCCTGTTTATTGCGGGTACTTATGTTCTTAGTGCAAGAAAATAAAAATGAACACAAGCAAGATAGTAATATATTCTAACATAGCCAGAGACCAATTTAGATATTCACCGGTTTATTGCCGGCTATACGTATGCCAAGCAGATATTCCAGCAGACGCTTTAATCCGTTGTTATCGGTTTTGCGACGCGCGATATTCCATAACACGATCTGTTCGCCGGTGGGAATATGTAACTGTGCAAACAGATTGGCAATGTCGGAACAATTGCCACACTCTTCGTTTGTAACCATGCATTCAAAACGAGTCATATTCACTCCTCTCTTTTACGACCGGACCATTTCGATGGCATTAAACCGGCAGACCTCCATGCAGTGACCGCATCCGGTACACAAATCGGGATTTGCTACCACAACCTGTTTGCCGTCTCCGCTGTTTCTTAGCTCCAGCACACCATGCCCGCATTTCCGCACACAACTGCCGCAACGCGAACAGTTGGCCTCCGTTATACTGACAATTCGTTTTCCATCCCGCTTTTTCCGGTAGATCTTCGTGCCGGCAAACAGCAATAATAGTATTGCTGATAGTATATAAATGATATTCATTTCCTATCTGTTTTTAGAGATTATTTGTTTCTGATTCTTACTATTAACAGACCGGTCTCTACTCAGATAGACAAGCTGGATGAATAAATATTTTTGAAGAGGATGTTTTTTAACCCTGTTTTACAATCGGAAACCGGAAATAAACGGGGAAATAGAGGTAAAGAGAAAGATTTTGAAGGTATACGTTTATCTGTAGTAACTTTGAACAGATCGTTAAAAGTAAAATATAGAATAACATAGAGGCGACCAACTGCATTTGCATCTCCCGCAAATCAGCTGATCACCTCATTTTTATGTTGCTCATACCGGATGCATCACCATTCTGATGTCCGGTTATTCACATTCGTCCGGTCACTCCGTCCAGATGCTGTGCTTGAAGAGCTGATACCATCGGTTCAAAGTCTGTTGGTCGTACAGACCGAGACAGGCAAATACCGCTCTGGCAAAATCGACAGGTACCGTACCGTTAGCCGTAATAATATTCCGGTCGCTGACGGCTGGCTCATCGACATAGAGCGCTTCTCCGGCATATTGGGGAGCCACCGCTTTGAGATAGACCAAGGCATTGCTGGTATGCTTCACATCATCCAAATATCCTCTCCGGCCAAGATAAGCGGTTGCCGCGCAGATAGCCGCAATCGGTTTCCCTTTGGCTGCCATTGCATCTACCAGTGTATCCACTTCGGTATTCCCGCCCCGATCCCAGGCATCGCCACCCGGAAGAATCAGCATTGTAACGTCACCGGCCTGAATATCCGCCAACGATGCATCGGGCATAACAGACAAACCTCCCATCGAGGTAACGGGTCGGCCGTCAGCCGACAGATAAACCAAGTCAAATGCATCACTCTTTTTAAGTTCCGGCGACAGGTAAGCTATTTCCCAATCGGAAAAGCCATTGAACAGGTACACTACTATTTTTTGTTTCATATGAATTTATATTCTATCATTATAACAATCAACAATTTACATTAATTAAGTCTATTCCAAAAGTCTGTTTATAACTCCGTCCTTCAGGGCGGAGGCTAAAGTAAGCGAATGTTCTAAGGGCTTCAGCCCTGAACAAACAGGAACAAATAAATCAGGGCGTAAAAAACGGTTCGTTACTCCCGGTCGCTACTTTTTAAAAATCAAATCGCAATTCTGTTCGGTACCATCAATCTCGGCTCCAAGATGGCGATAGAATTCAATGGCCGGTTTGTTCCATGCCGATACCTGCCAGCGTAGTTTATAACACTCTGCCTCTTTGGCCAATGCTATTACACGGTCGATAAGCCGGGTTCCAAGCCCCAGCCCCCGGTACTGCGGTCGCACATACAAATCGTCCATGTATAACGACTTTCCAACCCAGGTATAATATCCGAAAAAATAGGTAACATACCCAGCAATCTCATTTGCTTCATTTTCCGCCACAAAACAGTGAAAGAACTCCTTTTCGCGCAGCATTTTTTCCACCGAATTGATCATTCGATCAGGCACTTTTTCAAATTGAGCAAACTCCTGAAACAGGGCTACCAATTGCGGAAAATCACGTTCTTCAACCTCTCTTACGTTAATATCCATAGTTCTGTATTATTTGATAGTTCAGGATAAACCCACCCTGATGCTTCTCAGTTCGCCACATCCAGCCGAAACAGCAAAATATCGCCACGATCAGCGCAGACAAATCCGTTTTTCGTCAACACTTTTATCGAAGCATCGTTTGTCCGCTCCGTTTCGGCCAGCAGGCTATCTACCCGCTTATCAGCTTTCAGCCAGTCGATCAATCCGCCAAGAGCCTCTGTTGCATATCCCTTACGGCAATAAGCATCGTCGATGCCATAGCCCACCTCCACACTTCGTGTAGCATCGGGCCCGCCGTGAAAACACAACCCTCCGATGATGGCATGGCACTCTTTCTCAATTAGAATCCACATTGTATAAAACAGCGGATCATTCTCCGGATCGGTCAACTTAGGGAGTAAATCGGTTTCAATTGCCTGCTTCGTCTCCTCATCGATCGATGACCGGGAGATGGTCAGTCCCAATTCGGCCGCCAGATCCGCTGGAGAGAGAGAATAGGTACGCAATTCGTCGTACGACAGCGGCCGTATCTGCAATCTGCGGGTATCGATCATGTTGTTTTTATTTTATTGCGTCTCCCATCGTTTTATCAAACCGGCTCTCCAGACAGACACTAATGTCGGTGGTGATAAACTTTCCGTTGTAAAACAGGCTGAAGATTGTTGCCGGAGTAGGTGCCGTCTGCGCCTGTTCCAGAGTCTCCAGCTTTATTATTTTGAGTGGAATGTTGCGCCGCTCTGCCGTCTCTTTCAGCGAAGTCTGCACATGAAACCCGGCATAGGGACAACGATTGGAGTAGTAGACAACCAGCCCCTGCTTATCGGGACACTCTCCGGCAAGAACGGTCGCTTTAAATGCGGGATCGGACGCACCGGGATCGATTTTCTTTACCAACAAGCTGAAGCCGGAGTCCGTTTGATCACAAACTTCAAAACCCTGTCGCAGCAACCATTTGGTATCGCTCATAAAGTGAAACTTCTTTGTTCCGGCAACCGTCACCAACCCGCTTTTGCCCTGTTTCGCAGCATCGTCGAGTGCTAACCGCAACAGCTCTTTGGCATATCCATGTCCTTTGTACTGTCCCGACACCCAGAAACAATTCATCAGCAGATAATTTGCCGCGTCGACCGGCGCCCACCCTTTCTCGGCCGGACCGTACTCCATAAAAACCTTGGCTCTGGCATCGATGCGACGAAAAACATACCCGTTGGCAAATTCCCGCTTCAGCCAGGCTTTCTTCGCTTCGTAACTCTCACTGCATTTCTTGTCGGAAAATGCGCAGCAAATGTGTTCGGTTGCAATATTCGAACTCTCTATTTGAATAAATGGTTCCATAACAATACACTAACTCTTCTGTTTAGGTAAAACGGAGGATTTCCCTTCCGGTTATTACAAATGTAGCTATTTAGTCGGATCGGAAATTCCTGCTCCGACAGTTTCTTCAGTCATTTCTCACGAACCTACATGCCCCTCGAAACGATACGTCAACAAAAATCCCTTACGTTCAAAAATTCAAACGTAAGGGATTGTCTCGAACCGGAAGAAACCTTATTTTGAACTTAAGGAGATTTCGATCCGGTTTTTCTGCCCGAATATTGCATTCGAGAATTTCTTCAGCGATTCGGCCGAAAGTTGCTCTACATATTGCTGATAGTTCGACTTCATGTCAACGTTGTAGCGATATTGATTATCCAATACCTTCAGCGCATACTCATTCCGTTTCAAGTCTTCAGCATGTTGCTTCAGCATGAATTCTCTCACTTTGCTGACATCTTCATTTGTCGGTCCGTTCTTTTGCAAATCGTCAATCACGGCATAAATTGCATTCACCATTTCGACACGACGCTCCGGATTGGTATCGAATACCAATTGAACATTGAAATTGTCATCCGGCATTTTTGACAGTTCGTTTATCACATCGACGCCATAGGTTCCACCCAGTTTCTCCCGGATTTTATTGGTAAGTACAATATCCAGAATCTGCTCGATGGCGCTCAACTGAATTTTATTGTTCAGCGTATAATTTAGTTTACCGGAGTAGATCAACGCGACAGACGCTTTCGGCACCTGCAACTCACGCACAAAATTGTTGCTATAGATCCCTTGTCTTTTAGGCATTGCGTTTTTATCGTAGGTAGCCTTCTTTCCGGTCGAAGGCAGCGAACCGATATACTGTTCAACCAACGCCTTCAACGTCTCTTCTTCTGTATTTCCTACAATTGTAAACACAAAATCACCCGCATTTGCGAAACGGGCCCGATAGAGGTTCAACATCGTTTCGTAGTCAGCTGTTTCCACATCTTTCGCGTTCATAAAACGCAGAATCGGATTATTGAGGTAAAAGGCGCTTGAAATCGAATCGGAAAATTCCACCATCGGGTTGCTCACGATATTCGACAATACGGCCGTTGCCCGCGACACAAACGATTTATAAGCCGACGGATCTGTGCGTATACCGGTAAAATTGAGGTACAGTAACTGCATGGCAGTCTCCAGATCCTTTCGGTTCGAGCTACCCGAAATCTCCTGACTGTATTTATCTATCAAAAAATTCATCTTTACGTTCTTTCCGGCCAGTACTTTTTTCAGGTCGGTAGCGCTGAATTTGCCCAATCCGCCGATAGCAAAAGGAGACTCACCTACCACAGAGGCAAATAGTCGACCCATAAGTTTCATTTCCGATACATGTTTCTTATCCATAACCGACATACCACCGGGAGCATACCCCGAAATCAAGATTTCATCGGCCTTATAATTTGTGGGATTAACTACCACTTTTGCTCCGTTGGAAAGCGTCCAGACAACAACGTCCTGTTTCTTCTCTTCTTTTACAATCTTACCTTTAGCCGGTAATGTTTGCAACAGAGGTTCATTAATGGTGTTATCGATATACGCTGTCAGTTTTTCATCATCCACTTTTTTGATGAGAGTTCTGATATCGCCCGGCATAGGGTACATCTCTTTATCGGTGCCCATAATAGCAACAACACGGTTGTTGGTTGTAATCATAGACTTTGCCAATTGATTCAGATTTTCAAGCGGAATATAATTGATTACCTGCTTTATGGTAGTATACCGGTCGGCAATGCTGGGTATGGGTTCATTTACCAGAAAATGATCGATATATTGATTGATATAGAACTTATTGCGCTGTTTGTCGCGTTCATTATAAATTTTCTCCAGATTACTCATATACACAGCCTTGGCACGGTCATACTCTCCTGCCGTAAACCCGAACTCTTTTACCCGGTTCGCCTCACGAATTAAGGTTTCGATAGCCACGCTTGTTCCACCCGGTTTTCCCACAGCCTCAAGCTGCATCGCGTCTTTGGTCTTTGCAATTAAATACTCTCCATTGCTTACACCGGCATCGGCAAAGGGAGGATTTTCCTTTTGCTTCAACTCTTCCAAACGATTCGACAACATCTGCTGTATCATATCGTTCATCACATCCAAAATCAGATAATCCATACCCTTTTTCTGTTCTGCGGGAACGACATCGCGCTTAAAGAAGACCAGAATCGTTGTGCTTGGATTCTCCTTATCCGTGGCAATAGATACGATAGGCTCCTGATTGTCGGGAACCGGAAAATAGACTCTTTCCGCAGGATTCACCGGTTTGGGAATGTCAGCAAACACCTCTTTTATCTTCTGTTCGATTGCATCTACATCAATATCGCCCACTATAACAAGCGCCTGCAAATCGGGACGATACCATTTATGGTAATAATCGCGTAACACGTTGGGTTGAAAATTATCCACCACCTCCATCAGCCCGATGGGCATTCGGTTGGCATACTTACTTCCGGCATACACATCCGAAAGCATGGCACTCAGCAGGCGGATATTCATATCCGACCGGGTACGCCACTCTTCATGAATAATTTTACGTTCCTTCTCAATATCCTTATCGCGAAGAAGCAAGAAACTGGACCAGTCGTGCAAAATCAATAAACAAGAATCCAGGGCCGACTGTCTGGTGGTCGGAACCGCATCGATATTGTACGTTGTATTGTCAAAGCCGGTACCGGCATTCAGGTTCTGACCGAATTTGACTCCGATAGTCTCCAGATATGGAATAATACCCTTCCCTTTCGAATCATTCGGAAAATTTTTCGAACCATTAAAGGCCATATGCTCCAGAAAATGAGCCAATCCCCGCTGACTTTCTTCCTCCTGCATGGAACCTACTTTCTGCACAATGTAAAAATTAGCCTGATTGGCAGGTAAATTATTCTTACGAATATAATAAGACAATCCATTGTCCAACGTTCCGATACGCACATCTTTATCAATCGGAATAAGCGGCATTGGTTGCTGTTGCGCATACACTGTGGCAACAGCAACAATGCACACAATGAGTAATGAATACAATTTTTTCATTTCTGGTTGTTTTAAATAATGTACATCAAGAAGCGATAATTTTTTCAAACAGCAAAAATAAAATATTATTTTAACTAGTACAACAACAATTGAACAAAATGCCCTTTTTTATTGCTAAGCAGCCTAAAATAATGCCTGAACGGAGCATAAACAGCGTAACCGAACAATAAATAGGGTCAAAAGGAGTATGAAGATGTTGTGAAGTGCAGATAGCGATTCCGCCAAAAGTCGATTGGTTGGGCGTTTATCTTTTTGCTACCGGGGTTGGGATGTACTGTTGTGTTTTTTGTAAATACTCAACAGCATCAAACATCCGGCCAGAGCAAACGGCACGCCAACCAGAGCCGGATAGCGATAGCCCAGTCCGGCATGCAACGAAAGACCGCCGCAATAAGCGCCAATGGCATTACCCAGATTGAATGCTATTTGCAGACTGGCGGCTCCCAACATCTCGCCTCCTTTTGAGTAACGGATAACGAGAATCTGCTGCGGGCTCGACAGCGCAAACAGTCCGGTGGTGCAAAGCATCATCAGCAAAACCGATAGCCACGAGATCGGCGAAAGGAAAAAGATAAGTAACAAAATAGCGGCTATAGCGGCCTGTGTAAGCGATGCCACCTTCGCCGGATGATACCGGTCGGATAAAACGCCTCCGGTAAGATTACCGATCACCATGCCCAATCCGGCCAGAACCATCAGAAAGGTAATCACCTGCGGAGCGAATCCCGAAACATCGCGCAACAACGGATTGATATAGCTATACCAGGCAAATACGCCTCCATTACCAAGCAGCGTAGCACCAATCAGCAACCAGGGTGCGGGCGATTTCAGAAAGCGGAATTGACTCCGAAAGCCGCTATCGGGAAGTCCGGGCACGTGGGGTACCCATCGGGCAATAAACAACAACGTGATAAGGCTCCAACATCCGATGAGCACAAAAGTAAGCCGCCACGACAAAACCACACTAAATGCCGTGCAGAGTGGAACGCCGAACAGATTGGCCAGCGTCATGCCCGATACCATCAATGCAATGGCACGCGAACCTTTCCCGGGCTCGGCCAGCCTGTCGGCCACAATAGAACCGACGCCAAAGTAAGCACCATGCGGAATGCCGGAAATAAAACGAGCGAGCAACAGAAAGAAATAGGAAGGAGCCACTGCTGCAGAAAGATTCCCAAGCAGAATCAAAGCAACCAACACCAGCAGGATATTTTTCAATTTGAACTTACGGGCCAGCGTCAACATGGGTGCACCGGCACAAACACCCAAAGCATAGGCCGAAATCAAATGTCCGGCCACGTCGATTGAGATATGCATATCACGGGCAACCTCGGGCAGAATACCCATCATGGCAAATTCGGCCATTCCCAGGCATAACGTACCAAAAGCCAACGCCGCAAAACTTTTTTTCATACAACAATCTTTGTTTCTTCTTACATTCCGATATACAATCTAATCAATTGACTGAATATCTTTTTTACTTTCTACTTTTGAGCGATAGCTGACTGACAAACAGTCCGGCAATTACCACCAACATTCCGATGATTTGTTGTGCGGGCAACACTTCGTGAAGAATCAACGCCGAAAAGATGGCCGTGAGTACCGGAAGAAGATTGCAAAAAACATTGCTACGGGCTACCCCGATGCGCCTTACCGCTTCGGCAAAGAGCACGAAAGCGATGGACGAGGCAAACACAGCTAACAGAAGCATACAGGCTACAGAGTCGGCACGCCACACAATTTCGTGCAGATGAGGTGCTTCGATGCCAAGAAATAGTGGTAAAAAGTAGATAACAGCGATAATATTCTGACTGGTAATAAGGGTTATACCGTTGTAGTGAGCAGCCAGTTTCTTCAGTACCGTGGCGTAGGCAATAGCCGAAAACACGGACAATGCAATCAACAGAACACCCACCCCATCGGTTGCCGTCGCCTGATTGCTGCCAACGGTAACAATGGAGACAATACCCGCGAATGACACCAGAATACCCGCGATATTGGCCACACTCACTTTTTCCTTGAGTAAAAAATAGGCCGAAAAAGGGGCAAAAAGCGGAATAGTGGCTATCATTACCGACGCAATGGTCGGGCTAATCCGCTTCAATCCGTATGTTTCACCGATAAAATAGAGGAACGGCTCGAAAAAGGCCAATAGTAAAAACCATTTGATATCTTCACGGCGTGGCATTTGCAACTGTCGGGTAAATTTGCCCAAAAGAAACATAATGACGGTCGATACCAGAAGGCGCGATTCGAGCAGTGTGATGACGGTAAACGAGCGCAGGGCAATGTTGGTCCAGACATACGAAAACGACCAAAAAACCATTGAAAGGACAATGGCCGCATATATCGCCAACTTGCTCCACTCGCGGGGTGTTACCACCTTATTCGACATGCGTGAGTTGATCAATCCATTGATGAATGTCAGCCCAGCGGTCGTGTGTAATTTTCGGCCCGATCTCTTCGACCACCCGGGCAGCGAGGTAAGAACCAATACGACCGCTCATTTCGAGAGGCAGGTCGTTGGCAAAACCATAGAGAAAACCGGCAGCATAAATATCGCCTGCGCCGGTAGTATCGACACAATTGGCATCAAACCCGCCTACACGAATCACATCGTCTCCGTGTTTGATAAGCGAACCCTCTTTCCCGATTTTTACTATCGCAACCGAACACATGGCACCCAGCTCTTGCAACGCTTCACGCGGTTCTTTGCCGGTAAGGGCTTTCACCTCCTCTTCGTTGGCAAATACAATGTCAACCTTACCGGGAATAATCTCTCTCAGGAAATCGAGATTGTCTTCCACCACATTGTAGCTGGCTAAGTCGAGCGATACGGTGAGGCCGGCTGCTTTGGCAGTATTGATGGCAGTACGAATCAGATCGTAATTTTGAACCAGATACCCTTCGATATGAAAAATGCGGTATCCGTCAAACAGGGAAGGTGTAATATCTGTGGCATCCATCTCGGCACTGGCACCCAGAAAAGTACCCATGGTACGCTCACCATCTTTGGAAATCAACACCATGCAGCGTCCCGATTCGTTTTCGGAAGAGAACAGTAACGGATCGATTCCATTGGCACGGGCATCGGCCTGATAGAACTCGCCCACCCGATCGGAACCTATCTTACCCACGAATCCGGCAGGCACACCGAGACGAGCCACCGCGTTGAGCGTGTTGGATGCCGATCCACCGGCTACCATATTTTTGTTATACTCTTCGGTCTGGCCACTGATACGGTTCATCATGTCGCGATCGATCAGTTGCATACTTCCCTTGGGAAGTTCCAGCCGATGAAGCAATTCGTCCGATTCGAGTACCGTAAGTATATCCACAAGAGCATTACCCATGCCCAATATTTTGTTATCCATTATGTTATCTTGAATTATTACTACGCGCAAAAACGGCACAAAGGTAACAAAATTCGGTGGAATTGCGGAACCTGAGGTAAAGATAAAACGGACAGGAAAAAGGAATAAGGTATCCGATCCTACGATTGCAGATATAATTTACGGCATGTCGGATTCGGGGCGTCATTGGCCATCTGCCATCAACCTTGATTTTTAATGCGTTTTTGTACAAGGGCGTAGATCTCCTGCAAACCGAGAATCATTTGTTTGAGTTCGTCATCGGTAGGCGTTTTATAGCCGAACCCGTCTATCGAACAGATTGACTCGAAGCGGTTGATCAGGCGACAGGTCTCCTGCATTTTGTCTGTTAGTTCGGGCTCTACATCCTTTGCCTGTTTGTAGAGCGCGACCGGCATGTGGTGATCCGCCATTTCGTCGTAATGCGACAACAGTGCTACGAAGAGTTTTTCGCAACACATCACGGTAATGCTGTAGAGCAAATCGTTATTGAAGCGGCTTTTACGCTCCAGCGTTTTCGAGAGTGTGACAAGGTATTTCTCTCCTTCCTGAAAAAGGGCGAGCGTATTGTCTTTAAGTTTGAACATAGACGGGAGTATTTCTGTTTACAAATCGATGAATAGACCGTCAGGAAGCCATAACGGGTTTGACGGATAAAAAATAGTGAACCTATTAGCAATACTAAAGCATAGCACAAATTATGCCACGATCATTACCAATTTAAAAATCAGAATATTATACAACAATAGAGGAGATGAAATGAGTTGCGGTGCCGACAAAAATGTAGGCAGGCTACCTCTCCTTTTACAAAGATGTAGCCTGCCTCATAGTATTACCCGATTATATCTTTTAATATCGGATTGTCAGGATCGCTTTTATAGCGTTCGATAAATTCGGAAGGTCTCATACCAAAGAAATCGTGGAAACTGTTTGTGAAGTAGGAATGACTCGAGAATCCTACCTTATAGGCCACCTCCGAAATGTTCACTTCGTTATTGAGCAAGAGGAAAGCAGCCTGCTTCAACCGGATGGAACGGATCATCTCGCTGGGTGAGGTATTGATCAGCTCTTTCAACTTCCGGTTGAGGTGTACCCGGCTCAACCCCACCTCTTCGCTCAGTTTCTCCACGCTGAAATCCGAATCTTCGATGTTCTTTTTAATTACCTCAATTGTTTTGCCCAACAACCGTTTATCTGCCGAATTTATTTTCAGGTGTTCGTAGTCGTAACCGATAGGCTGGCTATATTTCTTTTTTATATTTTGGCGTGTTCCAATCACCTGCGCGATATTCCGTTTCAAAATATCAATATTGAACGGTTTTGTCAGGTAAATATCGGCTCCGCTATCCAATCCTTCGATAATATTTTCATCTTTGGTTTTGGACGAGAGCAGAATGACAGGTATGTGGTTGGTATTGCTGTTGCCTTTAATTTTACGACTCAACTCATTTCCATCCATTTCCGGCATCACAATATCACTGACTACCACATCTGGCAAAATACTGGTAATAGCACTCCACGCTGCTTTACTGCTGTCGAAGCCCTCCACATTGTATTGCTCGGCAAGTTCGATCCGCAGGTATGTCAGAAGATCTTTATCATCATCCACCACAACCACTGTGGGTTTGCTCTTCATTTTTTTCTGAGTCTCCTTTTCTGTATTTTCCAGAATGGTAAGGCTCTCTTCATTGTACGACATCTTTGCCGGTTGCTGATATAAATCATCCTGTCGGCTTTCAAGCTCTTCCGTGGTCAGATGTTCGTAATAAAGCGGAATACGAATGGTGAAAGAGCACCCCACCTCTTCGTTTTGAGCCTCAATAGTGCCATGATGCAAATCGACCAGCTGCTTTGTCAGGTGTAGTCCGATACCGGAACCCAATGCCTCATTTTGATTATTAGCCTGAAAGAACCGATCGTAAATCTTACTAATAACCTCAGGCTTAATACCGGGGCCCGCATCCTGAATCCGAATCTCAAAATAGTTTCTCAACGCACCGGTAATACCGGTATCTTCTCCCGTATTCAAATGTACCGTGATTCTTCCTCCTTCGGGCGTAAACTTAAAGGCATTGGAAAGTACGTTGAAAATGATCTTATCGAAATTACTTTGATCGACCCAGGCTTTGAGATAGTCGATATCGTTTATCAATTCAAAATCGATCTTTTTGTTTTTGGCAAGATACTCAAAGGACATCATAATATCTTTGAGGAAAAAGACAATATCGGTCTCTTGAAAATGCATCTTCATCTGATTGTTATCGATCTTCCGCATATCCATCAATTGATTGATAAGTCGCAAAATGCGGGCGCTGTTACGATACATCAGATTGTAAATCTCCCTTTTTTGACTATTTTTTTCATTCATTCTCAACTTTTCGAGTGGAGACATAATCAACGTAATCGGTGTCCTGATTTCATGCGATATATTGGTAAAGAATCGAAGTTTCGCCTCTTTTATCTGTTCGGTATGCTCGCGCTCCAGTTGCTGGTGACGGTCTTTGATTCTTTCTTGTAGTCTGGCATACATACGGCGTCCGACAGCAATCAGCATAATCAGATACACAATATATGCCCAGACAGATTGCCACCAGGGAGGAAGAATCACTATTGCCAGCTCAGTTTCGCTATACGATCCGTTTTGATCCGTACTGTAAGCTTGTACTTTGAAGGTATACGTGCCGTGGGGCAGATTGGTGTATGTTACCAATCGATTGTCGGCTCCGGTCTCTTTCCACTCTTTATCGAAACCTTCCATCTTGTATTTGTAGGTAATGCTCTGAGGATGGGTAAACTCGAGACAAATAAACTCGATAGAGAACACATTGTTGCTTTGGTGTATCCTCACCTCTTTGGCATAAGGAACCGCTTTATCGAAACGGGCCATTTTACCGGTCTCCAATCCGACATTGACCGGTTTATTAAATACATAAAAGTTCGAGATATACACATCGGGAACTTTCCGTGAGTGCGATACTTCTTTCGGATAAAAGGCTGTAACGCCATTGATTCCTCCAAAATACAACTTCCCATCCCTGGCTTTAAACCCGGATCCATGCCAAAACTCATTACTCTGCAAACCGTCATAAGAGTAATATTTCACAAAAGTTTTAGCCGTCAGCGAAAATTTCACCAACCCGTGGTTGGTCGAAATCCAGAGATTCTTGTTATTATCCTCTTCAATGGCTTTGATAAAATTATTCGGCAAGCCATTGTCCATCGTGTACCACTGTATGCGTCCGTTTGCTCTGTTAAACGAGAGTAAGCCACTATTCGATCCGATCCAGAGTAGTCCGTTGGAATCTTCGCAAAGCGCATATATTTTTATATTCTCCGGCAGACCTTTTACCTGATTGTAATAGTGAATATTTCCTGCTCTATCGATCGAGTTCAACCCTTTTAATGTGCCGGCCCATAAAGTGCCGGCCCTGTCTAAAATCATGGTATTGATCCAGTTATTACTAAGTCGGGTTGAAAAACTTGTTCCCGGATTATTTTTAAACAGCTTAACCTCTCCGGTCCCTCCATCTATTTGAGCGATACCTCCGTCATAGGTTCCAACCCAGATATTGCCGCTGGCATCTCCCTTTATCGCCATTACTTTATTACTGCCTATCCGTGCCTGCCCGGGATATTGCCGAATTGATGTTCCATTGCAAATAAACAACCCTTCAGTCATTGATCCTATCCAAATTGTACCTTTTTCATCCTGATAAAGAGAGGATACCGAATTGGGGCACGCGGAGTTCCCTTTGTGAAAATTTACAATTTTAGCTTGTCCTTTTTGTTTATAAAACAGTCCGTCGCCATCGGATCCGACCCACATACCACCTGCTTTGTCAATCAGGATAGAGAGTATGCAATTACTGTTTTGGGTAATGCCCTGAGAACTGAATCCGTAATACTCAAATTTATTCACATAATTGGGAATAAAATAGATTCCCCGTTGGTAAAGTCCCGCCCATAAATTACCCTGCTTATCTTCCATCAGCGTATTCACATGCCATGTACCACTCGAACGGACGTTGCTTTCGCGCGGAAGCGGCATAAACTGCTCGGGTCTGGCATCGAAAAGCAATAACCCGCGGTCGTTGGAACCGATCCATATTCTGCCTTTCGAATCGCACAGCATCGATTTGATGGTAATCGTCCGGGCTTCCGGTGCTTTGGCATTCCGCATGCTACCGGTTGTTTTATCATAAACGAACAGTCCCTGATTAACACTCCCGATCAACACCTTTCCGGTTACTTTGTCTTCTACCACAGAGGAGATATAATGCCCCTTAAACCATTGTTGTATGGATACACATTTGCCGTTTTTGAAGCGGTATAAACAGCACCCATCTGTCTCTGTTCCAATCCAAAGGTTGTTTTTAGAATCTAAAAAAGCGGAACGGATAAAGGCATTGGGATTATTCAGTGTATTCATGTCCATACTTATCTTCAACGTTCGTTTGTTGACAAGAAAAAATGAATGCCCTGAGGTACAAACCACAATATTGTCCTTATCGTAGTTCAGAATGGCCGTGATGTGGGGTCTTAATATTGTGTGCTTTGAATCGTAGAGAAGGTAATCGAGGAAACGGTTGGAAGTGCGATCGTAGCGTTGTAAACCACTTACCGTTCCGATCCAGAAATTATTGCAATCGTCTTCAAAAATCGTTTGCACGTAATTGCTACGAATGGATCGCGAATCGTTCGGGTTATGCAGAAGGGTTGCAAATCGCATTCCGTCGAAATAACTCAGTCCATCTTCCGTAGCGATCCAAACAAATCCTTTTTTATCCTGATAGATTTGTGTTATCTGACTATTTGAAAGACCCGAGTTTGACGAATTGTACAAACGAGACAACTGTGCCGTGACTTGGTTTGCCGGTACAAACAACAAGGCACAAACAAAGATCAGCAACAAAATGACTAATCGGTTTTTCATGATCAAGGAGGTGGTAAAATGTATGTAAAAATACACAAATTTTGTTACATTCAAAATCACAAAAAAATAGCTTATAGAATAACCTATAAGCTAATATACCGGCTTAATTATGACTGATCATATCCAGTTTAATTTTCTTCAAATCATCGAGTGTGTTTATCGGACTTTCAATATTCCCGGGGATAGGTTGCTTCGAGAATTCCTGAAAATAGAGTAAACAGGCATCTTTCCACCAAACAGCATCGTGTTTCTGAATAGCAAGCTTGGCTTTAATGGCGTCAAAACGTTCGGAATCGACATACGATTGTAAACTATTCCAGGTAGCTTCAAAACTTTTCACCTGCTTTACCCCTTTGTCGTAATACAGGCACAATTCGTTCCACAATGTTTTTCCATCTCTCATTTTATAACTCCATGGCACATGATGAAACCATAAAATATACTGTTCGGGGCAGGTTGCAATGTTATTAAACTCCTCACGCAAAGGAGAACAATATTGCTCTACGGCCTTTGAACCGGTCATGGAACGATCGAAACCCAATCCGGTTGTGTCTGCTTTGTGATAATATTTAGGCATCCAGTCGGCACGTGCATTGGGAATATCGCACCAGGGTTCGGGTCCGTAATGGTGTTCCCACGCAAAAAGATGATGCAAGCCGAGCGGCATCATATAATTTACAACAGCTTCGCGCGATTCCAACATCATTTTTTTTGCCGGCTCCACAAAAGAGGTTTCATCGGAGAATGTCATTCGTATCCATTCGGTGGCAATTTGCTCCGAACTGAGACGATGATTCCATGCCAGTCGCCCGAAAGCATACCAGTTGGCCTGTGCAAAATCCTGCCCACACCAATTGGCATCTTCACCGATATTGGCAACCCCGGCAATGGCCGAAATCTTTCGATTGAAGAGCGAACCATCAGTTATCCGTTCTACAGTAGAACCTTTTCCTTCGCAATAAGTATCGCTATCGAGACACTCTTTCCACATCGGAGCCAGATAAACCATATGATTACCTTGTCCCAGATACTCTTGTGTAATTTGAAACTCAGGCATCACCGCTGTTTTTTTCAATCCGCCGAATAGCGGGCTAAACGGTTCGCGCGGTTGGAAATCGATAGGGCCGTTTTTGATCTGTACAATTACATTGTCCCGAAACTGACCGTCGAACGGCATAAATTCGTTATAGGCCTGCTTCGCCCGATCTTCATCACTTGCATTATAGACAAACGATCGCCACATAACGATTCCGCCGTGTGGTTTTAATGCATCAGCCAACATATTGGCTCCATCGGCATGAGTTCGTCCGAAATCCTGAGGACCTGGAAGGCCTTCCGAATTGGCTTTAACCAAAAAACCTCCGAAATCGGGAATCAAACGATAAATTTCATCGACTTTGTTTTTCCACCATTGACGTACCGAAGGATCGAGCGGATCGGAAGTAGGCAAGCCACCCAAAGCGGCCGGAGAGGAAAAATTGATTGAGAGGTATACCCTGATATTAAAGGGTCTGAAAATATCGGCAAGTATCCTGATTTTTTCCAGATACTCCCCGGAAATAATTTTCGGAGAGGCATTTACATTGTTCAATACCGTTGCGTTGATACCAACCGAAGCATTGGCACGGGCATATTCGACATAACGGGGTGAAATAGTTTTCGGCATCTCCTCCCACTTCCAGATGGAATGACCGGCATAACCCCGTTCGATGGATCCGTCGAGGTTGTCCCAATGGTTCAGTATACGAATGGAATACGAAGGCTTCTCTTTAATATCAAGGTTATCAGACAATTCATCCGTCTGGATAAGCCGGAGTAAATGGTATACCCCATATAACAATCCGGCCTTTCCAGTAGATGCAATGACAGTGCGGCGTATATTGCCGGAGGTGACGGTTTTAATAACATAACCCTCGTTGCCCAATGGCGCCACCTCATTGTCAAGCTTGAGCGATTGAATAACCCGCGAGTGCAGAGTACCTATTACCAGTAGCTCCTTTCCCCTGTTTTTAGAATCAAGTTCATTCCCGTATAACTGTTTCCAGGCTTTTTGAAGTTCCTGCACTGCAAAGAGTGCCTTATCGGCTTCAATACCGGAAAATCGGGACGAAGCAACTGTATGCTGTCCGAATCGCAACCAAAGCCGGCTACCGTCTTCGGCCCGGGACATAAGTATTGAAATTGAAATAAAAAGGATAAAGGATATGCTGCGAGTCATTTACAAAGTGCTAAAGCTGAATAAATTGGATTTTCTATTTAAGATTGAATGCCATCAATAGTTTTGATGGTTCCGTCTGCGTTGTATTCCAGTTCAACAACTTTCAGGCTACGCAACCATGTTCTTCCACCCGAAGGCACACTATCGTGATGAAACAGATACCATTTACCTTTGAACTCGGCAATGGCATGGTGTGTTGTCCAACCTACAACCGGGGTCAGAATAACACCCTGATACGTAAACGGTCCGTAAGGATTATCACCGATAGCGTAACACAACAAATGAGTATCGCCGGTAGAATAGGAGAAATAGTATTTGCCGTTGTATTTATGCATCCAGGAGGCTTCAAAAAAGCGGCTCTCTGTTTGCCCGGCCTTCATGGGTGTACCATCCTGATTCAGAATCGTTACAGGTTTAGGTTCTTCAGCAAAACCAAGCATGTCGTCCGACAAACGAACTACTCTCGATGGCAAAGCCAACTCTTCTCCTTCGGGCAAATGAGCGCTTTCGAGAGCCTTGTTATCTTTGTAACGTTGCAACTGACCACCCCACAAGCCACCGAAGTACATGTAGTAAGTGCCGTCGTCATCTTTGAACACCGCCGGATCGATACTGTAACTGCCACGAATAGGATCGGGCTGAGGCACAAACGGACCTGCCGGGTTTTCGGAAATAGCCACGCCAAGACGGAAAATATCGGTTTGGTCTTTCAACGGATAGTACATATAATATTTACCATCTTTGAAGGCTACATCGCAATCCCATAACTGACGTCCTGCCCATGAAATATCACTTACTTTAAGCACAACGCCATGATCGGTTAACGGTTCGTTTTCAATATCAGAGGTTGAAAAAACATGATAATCGTTCATATCGAAGTGATCACCGTTATCGTTTTCCGGAATGCCGGATTCGCGATCATGAGAAGGATAGATATACAATTTGCCGTCGAAGACGTGAACGGCCGGATCGGCCATAAAATCATTTTCTACTAAATATTTTGCTTTCTTCATCAGTAAATAATTTGTTTTTAACTGTCTGATGTAACTTCATGTTGCTTCACAACCTATAACGGTTGTAAAGCAACATATTCATTTTATTTGCTTACTTTGGTTTTTTTCGCCATTTTAATCATCTCATCCACTACGCTCTTACGCTGATTGTTACGATCGAAGAGCAACGGATAATCTTTTCTGCCGCGGATCGGGAAGCCGTTCAGCCATGTTCCGGCATCATTCAAACCCCATACGGTAACACGATCAACCACATCGCTGTATTTGAGAAACAGGCCGAACATATCCAACACGCGTTTGTTCCATTTTTGCTGAACATCAGAGGGAACACCGTCACGGTAGGGATCCATCTCTTTTGAATATTTGAAACTTGCCGAAACATTCGCGCCATCATACGGACTGGGAAGAATAGAGACATCCCACTCGGTAATCAGAATGTGAACTCCGGCAGCTTTCAGTTTTTTAAAGCTTGTTTCCGTAGCTGCAAGAGTCGGATTGGCCATGTGCATATGCGATTGCGAACCCACTGCATCGATGCGACAACCGGCAGCTTTCAACTCTTTTACCAACTGGACAATAGCATCGCACTTGGCAGGAGTTTCTACATTATAATCGTTATAATATAGTTCGGCATTGGGGTCGGCTTCATGAGCAAACTGAAATGCATATTTGATAAAATCTTTACCCAGAATCTGGTAAAATTTGCTCTTGCGGTAAGTACCGTCGTCTTCAAAAGCTTCGTTTACGACATCCCACCCTTTGATACGGTCTTTATAACGTCCTACCACAGCATAAATATGCTGACGCATCCGTTCTTTCAACACGGCAGGTGAAACATCCTTGCCGCTATCGTTTACAAACATCCATCTGCCGATTTGCGAATGCCAGATAAGGCAGTGGCCGGTTACCGTCTGTTTGTTTTTTTCGCCAAAGGCAACAAATTTGTCGGCATCATCCCAAACGAATTTATCCTCCTGCGGATGAGTGGGCTGCGGTTTCATGCAATTTTCAGCGACAATGGCACTGAATTCATGAGCAATCAGATTACTTTCAACCGGATTTACGCCATTGACCTGCTGCGCATTTACGGCAAGCCCAAAGAGGAACTTACCTTTTGTAGCTTCTGCCAGGGTTTCCCGGGCCGAAACCTGCAACGAAGCCAAAAAAGCCATCGCTGTAATAGCAAAAATAGGTTTGATTTTCATTGTTAATAGTTTTTTAGGTTATTGGATAGAATTGTTTGTACTACATACATAGCAATTCAAATTACTTCTGATTTGCCCGGCGGGCTTTCAGATCGGATTCGATATTTACCTCCATTTTCTTATCAATAAAATAGAAGAAGAGTAATCCACAACCTAAAAGGAACGGAATAGATGGGAAGACACTTACAAGCATTCTGGCACCGGTAGCCACCGACTCCGGTTGAATAATTGCCTGTCCGTCAATACCACTTTCCTTAGGAATATACCCATATAAGTGCAAAATCCAGGTAACCAAAGCGCCGCCAATGGAGAGTCCGGCTTTAAGACCGACCATCATTGCCGAAAATATAATTGCAGTTGCTCTACGGTTTGTTTTCCATTCGGAAAAATCGGCCACATCGGCAATCATCGCCCAAAGAACCGGAACGGTGATTCCATAGAAGAATCCATGCAAAATTTGCGAACCGAACATTAAACCGACACTGGTGGGAGGAAAGAAGTAAAAAATCAGAATAAAGATGGTGGAAATAAACAACCCTGATCGATAAACATCCCGTTTACCGTATTTGTCCGCCAGCTTTTTCGACAATCCGATACCAATCATTTGGAATACGATACCACCGCCATTGAAGAGTCCGAAACCGGTAGCAACAGGATCGGATCCCGAAATATTAATTCCCAGGTGACCCAAAAATGCAATAATTGGATCGATAAAATTAATGAGCGCAGTTTTATCTACGTAGTTATTAAAATAATAGACATAAGAACCGCCTTTCATGGCCAACGTAACAAAAATCAAAATAGTCAACGAGAGCATGATTAACCACGGTTTGTTTTTCGAAAGGTCGGAGAGATCTTCTTTGAGTGTTGATTTTTGTTCTTCAGTAGGGATAATACGTTCTCTGGTGGTAAAGAAGGTTATAAGTAGCATAACAGACCCCGCAATAGCCAACCAGCCCATTACGGCTTCAATTCCGACCGCTTTATCTCCATGTCCTGCATATTCGATGATAGGTAACATAAATACCTGAACAAAGAACTGGGCAAACATTACCGCAATAAACCGGTAAGAAGAGATGCTGTTTCGTTCGCTCATATCGCCGGTCAACACACCGCTCAATGCCGAATAGGGCAAGTTGCTCGATGCATAAAGCAGCAATAAAAAGGTGTAGGTAACGGCAGCGTAAATCAATTTCCCTTTGTAGGAGAAATTAGGCGTTGTAAAGGCCAGAAAAGCTACTACACCCAGAGGAATGGCTGTGTACAAAATCCAGGGTCTGAATTTTCCCCATCTGGACTTTGTTCTGTCGGCTAAAGCACCGATGATCGGATTAAATACAAAGGCTGCAACTAATCCAACAGCAAGCATAATGATTGAAGCATCCGTGTTTTTCAGTCCGTAAATGTCCGTATAGAAATATGCCAAATAAGTAATGAGCGTTTGGAAGACCAGATTGGCAGCCAAATCTCCGAGACTGTATCCGACTTTTTCGAGAACGGATACTTTTTGTGAAGTAGAATTCATGGATTTTTGAGAATTAGAAAATGATTTTGAAATTATATATATCAAAGCCCAACAAAAATGGGCAGAATGTTCTTGTATAATTTGGAATATTCTATAAGGACAGTATCAAGCAGTAATTGAATCTCCCACTATGAAAATTGATACAGGCATATTGTTTTTTTCGGTTTCACTCATAATCGCCATAATTGACAAAATGCGATTTTTTGCATAACATTCCACATCTTCGGATACATCTAATAATCGCATAATCAACATTATGGACAAATTTAACAATAATATTTATACTGACAATAGGGGCACAATCACAATGTAGATTAAAATTGTTTTTTTTGATTTACATCTTTATTGCAAACTAAAAAACAAGAATAAAAAAGAGGCTATCCAATAAGGATAGCCTCTTTATGAAGGTTATCTGGATGGATTAATAACCATAGTTTTGTGGGTTCGGATCACTTGGGTGAATATTGTCTATATGCGACTGAGGTATCGGACGGAAACGATGATATAAGTGTATATTGCCACTACTTTGTCCATTATCGTTACTGGTCCAGTAGTTATCGGCCTTAACTCTTTTATACCAATAATCAGCCCCAAAACGTGCCAACAAGTCAAACCGGTTTAGTTCACCTGCTGTTTCATGACCATATTCGTCAAGATAGAAATCTGTAAGGTTGGTATTATTTGCGGCCTGCGCCTGAATAAAGGCTGCCGATACCTTCATATCATTCTCTGTCGATGCATTCTTATCGGCATACGAACCACCATCATATTTCCAATACTGAGGATATTTTGATTCGGTAGATTTATATGCGGCACGCAAGCGAACTTTATTCAGAGCATCTGCTGCCAATTGATAATATTGACTTCCTCCGCCTGTAAAAGCTTTACGGGCATAAGCCTCAGAAAGCAAAATATACGTTTCAGCCAAACGCATCCGGTAGAAGCTTCTGAAACCACCCTGATCGTTTTGTGCAGCACGACGACTATCAAGATATTTGGCAGACGATGGGAATTGGTTGGTTGTAACATCATATCCCGCAACGGCACCTCTGGTTAATGGCACTGTGATAGATTGCATCGGAACATACCAATATTTTTCCTGAGCACGAGCCAGTGCAAGTTTCTCTTTCGCAGTTCCCGGCCCCGGACGTTTTGAAACATCTTCCAATGACAATACAATAGCCGTATCTCCAACATTATATCTGTTCGTACCTACAGTATATCCCTTACTGGCAGGATCAAATGTTCCGGCAGGGTTCGTAAAGGTAGCCCATTTAGTGTCTACCGTACTGCTGTTACAGAAATAGAACCAGTTGTGAGATTTGTAAAGACGCGAATCAATTAATTTACCCGGTTTTCCCGATTCATAATTTTTGGCAGCATAAAGTCCATTGTCCGAATAGTAGTAGGGAGTAGGAGCAATACGCCTCCATGGACGTCCGGTAAGCATATCACGCACCAAACCAACATTATTACCCCACGAAGTACTGGTTCCGTTTTCCAACTTGGTCGTCAATGGATAGTTTTCGAACTGACCGTTATAAAGTAAATGTAACCAGTTACCACCTGTATTAACATCTGTTGCCGGAGCATTATTATAGAAATACGTTGTAGAATAATTGATAGAGAATAAGATTTCCGAACCTGCATATTCGGCTGTCAACCCTTTTTTAGAATCCCAACCCCAAAGTGTTGCATAATCTGCAGCTAAAGCATGGTTGCTCCCGCTACCGGCACCCTGATCGAAATTACATACACGGCTTGCATAATAGATAACAGAATCAAGATCCGAGGTCTTACCTCCACGGTCTTCATTCATTTTTGCATCGGACTGATTTTTTGTATATGTATCACTATAACGGAACATATACGATTGTGCCAATAAATGTCCAACAGCCCCTTTACCTACGCGGCCATAATCTCCGGTAACTTTACCACTTGCATCAGCCCATGGAAGCAGATCCCAGGCTTTACGGGCATCGGCAATAATTTGTGCCCAGATTTGTTTTTGGGGAACGCGGTAGTAGTCTGTTTTGGGAACGGAAGCAGCCTCCAGAGTCAATGGAATATCTCCGAATTGAATAGCAAGCTGATAATAATAATAGGATCTCAAAAACAATAGTTCTCCTTTACGAACACTTTTTGTGGCAGCAGCCATATCGGTATTCTTATCTATATATTGTAGCCCGAGGTTACAAGCATAGATAGCCTGATAATTATTATTCCACAATCCTGACACAGAGCCATTCTGCGGAGTCATAGCCGATGAAAGATATTGACCGAATGCATCGCGCGCTCCACCGTCGCCACCAAGCATGTAAAGGTCAGTTCCCATATCTTCCATAATATATTGATTCTCGTAACTTGCCGCATATCGCGTGTTTTGATAACATGCAATTACCAATGCATTTAATCCATCTGCAGTATTATAAAAAGTATAATCCGTTTTGTAACCTTTCTCTTGCAGAAAATCACTACATGATATACCAGACAATACCAATACTATAAGTAATATGTTTTTAAATATTTTCATTTCTGTAATTTTTAAAGATTAAAATGTCACATTCAATCCAAATAGATAGGTTTTCATAGAATAACTCGGATCGCCATAAGCATTCAAGCTATTATTCCACGAAGTTCTTTGTTGTGCGATTGCACCTTCCGGATCAACTCCGGGGAAGCTTGTAAACAAGAACGGATTCTGGATTTTAACATACACGCGAATTTTGCTAACGCCGGCTTTCTTTATAAAGGCATTGTTTGCCAATGTATATCCTAATGTAATATCATTAATTTTCAAATAATCACCTTTCCAGTATTGCATCGCAGTGATATTCGATGGCATTTCAACTCCGGAGTGCGGAGCCAACCATTTTGTATCTGTGTGAGTCGGAGTCCAGTAATCTGCCGCAACCTGATTATAACGACCAGAGATACCAATACCCGGATCCCACCAGATGGTTTGTCCTATAGCTGTATTCATAAAGACATATAAGTCGAATGGACCATATGTAAAGGTATTGGCCATACTGGCGGTCCAGTCCGGCACTCTGGAACCTATAATTTTACGGTCTGCATCCGTTATTTTATAGTTACCGTCCAAATCCAACAAACGCAAATCTCCTGGTTTATAGTTAGATCCATTGGCATTGAATTTTGCCATTTCAGCCATATCTTCTTTAGAATATCCCCATACCCGGGGAGCCGCTACATAATCATAATATGTATCGATCGGATGACCTACAAACCATTTGTTCGAATAGTCGTTTGTAAGCCCGGATGCCAATTTCGTTATCTCTTCTTTATTGGCCGCAAATGTAATTGTAGTAGTCCAATTGAATTTCTTCATCTGGATATTTTGCGTTGTCAAACCGATTTCAACCCCTTTGTTTTGAGTTTCACCGATGTTAGAGGTTATGCTGGAAAAACCGGAAACAATCGGAAGCTGACGGGACATCAACAAATCGGATGTTTTTTGCAGATAAAAATCGATAGTACCTGTAATACGTCCGCCTAAGACTCCGTAATCAAGACCTGCATTATATTGAACCGTCTTTTCCCAGGACAAATCAAGGTTTGACATAGAACTCGGAGCATAACCCATCGCACCGGTTGTTTTGTCCCAATTATAACGGCTAGAGGTAATTTGACCGATCGTACTATACGGATTAACAGCCGCATTACCAGTAACACCGTAACCCAAGCGCAACTTGAGATTATCAATAGCCTTAATATTTTTGATGAAGCTTTCTTCTGACAAACGCCATGCTAAAGCTACAGAGGGAAAGGCAACCCACTTCTGACCTTCTGCCAAACGCGAAGATCCATCGTATCTCATGGATGCCGTTACAAGATACCTGTCTTTGAATGAATAATTTAATCTACCCAACCAAGACTGCAACTGCCATTGTGAATAATCTGAGTTAACCGATTGGGTGGTTGCAGAACCAAGCGAATTCCAAAGTTGCGATTCGATAGGAACTTTACTTGCGGTTGCTTGGGTTTGTTCCCAGATAGATTTTTCGTTTGTTTGAACAAGGGTAACACCAATAGAATGTTGATCTATTTTTGTATTGTAAGATAGAATGTTTTCAAATGTCCATCCTCTGGCTATCTGTTCTTTCTTTTCTGCCTGAGGATCTCCAAAACCTGTTGCTGCGGAGTAATGACTCTTGAAGAAATTATTCTGAGTAAGTCCCAAGTTTGCACCGAGATTTGCCCTGTATGAAAGACCTTTCATCAGGTTAACAGTCATGTAATAAGTGATGTTTATATTATTAATATGATTTTGATTTGTCACTCCTGTCAGATCGTAAAAAGGGTTATACTGCAGAGGTTCGCCGCAGGGATGCAATATAAGGCCAGAAGCAGGATCACCGGGTTGTGTCACATCACCATTGGGCGAATTATACGGGGTTCCCAACGGAGATTCCCAGGTAGCTATACCTTTTCCTCCATCATAAT
Organism: uncultured Microbacter sp.; assembly: GCA_963678265.1. GTDB lineage: Bacteria > Bacteroidota > Bacteroidia > Bacteroidales > Paludibacteraceae > Microbacter. Next base: position 2,564,119 of record OY782761.1, on the reverse strand, counting down.
CAAGATAATTAAAAAATACACTACCGCCCAGACTAATTCTCTTTCCTAATTTCTGGTCGAGATTCATGCGGAGTGTATATCTCTTACGATATGACTGCAAAGCTATATCTTTCAGATCCATATATGATCCAGAAACATATACCTGTGTATTTTCGGATCCGCCTCGTATGTTAAGTGAATGGTTTTGAGAAATAGCTTCATTGCGAAAGCCGGCCATCTGCCAGTCGAAGCTACGTAATTTTGAGGGATCCCATGATCCATTGGCCCAACCCTGCTTTAGCGACTCTACCAAATACGGATCCTGGCTAAGATAAGTTAAGCTTAAGTCCGCTGCCAAAGTAGGGGTAGTAGGATATCCGGTTGTTTTTATAGTATATCCGCCATTACCATCATAGTTATACTGACGATTGGCTTCTCTGACGAAGTCCACGTATTGGCCTGCATCTTGCATGTGGCGAATCTTATCCATTTTACCGATACTAAAATCAGCATTATACTCTACAATAACTTTTCCTTTTTCACCTTTCTTTGTGGTTACAAGAATAACCCCGTTTGCACCACGAGAACCATAAATAGCGGTTGCCGATGCATCTTTCAAAATCTCAATTGATTGAACATCGTTAGGGCTTAATAACTCAATACCTCCATTTGAAGGAATCCCATCAATTACGAATAATGGGTCATTGGAAGAAGCTGTCATTGACCGGTTCCCCCGTACACGAATATTAGGGACCGAGTTAACTCCTGTTCCTTGTGTAGTGATGACAACACCGGCAGCTTTTCCCTGAAGAGCCGACTGGATATTTGTCGGAGCGGAAGCCATCAGTTGTTCTGTTTTTACTGATGTAACAGAACCCGTTACATCAGATTTCTTAACAGTTCCATAACCGACGACGACAAGCTCATTTAATGTTTTTGAATCATCTTCCATTACAATATTAATGGAAGTATTTCCATCAACATTAATGGTCTGACTCTTGAAACCCACAAAAGAGAAAGTAAGTTTTCCTTTGGAAGGTACTGATATTGAGTATCTACCATCAGCATCAGTGATTGTGCCACTTGTAGCACCCTGAAGTTTGATATTCACCCCAGGTAAACCTACGTTACTAACATCCTTAACAGTCCCCCGAACCGTTATTGTTTGTCCAAACGCGGGAATTGAAAACAAAAGTAACAGGAATAGCATCCCCTGTACTTTGAGACATCTGAAAGTTTGTTTCATGATTGAAAAATTAGAGATTAAAATTAACAATTTGCATGACTTAATTAATTCATGAATTGTGTTTTGGGCTAACATCGCTTTACAAAAGTAGATAATGCGCCCATAAGAGGGGGATAAATAAGCAACAACTTCTGATAATTTCGTTACATGAATATCAGAATTGATTCATTTATTATAGATTTTGAATCAAATGTTAACATAGTAGCTACTTATCCAATTTTTAATCTCAAAGATCAATCGAAACTATATATCTAATTATGTGTTACATAGAATTACTCATAATTTCAACAACAACAATCATATTATTCTCAACTCGTAACATACTTAAAAAAGTATCAATTTATGCCGTTTTTAACATTACAAAATGGGCTTTCGGGAGGAAAAAAGAAGCTTTTTTTGAGACCACCAGTGTTGAGTACAATCCGCTGAAGCGTTACAACCGGGTCGATCATAAAGATTTTCACTTTGTGATAGCCCCGCGATTGAATAGTGTGTTCGGTTTTACATACCCGGATACTATTTATAACCGATTGACTCCACATTTGATTATCACCTGTACCGGTAATACTGATGCGGGGTATCTCAACCACCTGCGGTTGCTCATCATCAATGGCAACGGCAAATCGCATATCGGCATCGGGCAGGTTATTCAGCGTTGGGGCAATAAGGGTATTTACCTCGATTTTACCCGTTGTGAACAAGTAACAATCGTATTCCAGCACCGGAGCTTTACGATAATCGGTAACACTTTGTGCCGTCACGGGCAAGGGCATCATTGAAGAGCAGGTACGTCCGTAATCGGGAACCGACTGCCACTGTACTCCGTTGGCCGCCTTATTGACGCTGCAATGCGCAGCCTCCATCGCAACATATCCGTTCGATTCTACAAATCCATGCAACGATTCTCTTTGAGGAGAAGCCGGATTGAATAACGGAACCACAATACTGAAAAGTTGATTTCCCGACTTAATCCGAAGTTCTCCGAATTGATTTTCTCCTTTCGGTACCTTGTTCCAGTCAACAGTTATGTCTATTCGCTGCTCATCGCCTACCCTACCCCCGGTTACCGATGGAATGATCCATGCTTGTTGCGGTTCCACCGAAAAGGCATGCGTGCCAGCTTGCCTGGCATAAATATCGAAATAGTGCTTCTCACGTGAATAGTTACTAAACTGAGGCAAGGTGTCTTGTTTTTGCTGAGTAGCCGCAGCCATGCTACCCTCAACAGCAACGCCTATCGCTTCTGTATCAGATGGTTTTACAGATTCCAGCTTCGGCATTATATTTCGTTTCGGATCGGACCAGCCCCGATAACCGATATGCGGTTGATTCATCATTCCATTCCACTTTCCTCCGGCCACCTGAGTGTGATAAGCAACCGTCAACAAAGAGTCTGCCGCAAACAGCTCTTTCGTCTTCCGGGCATAATCGTTAGCCGAAAGCCGTCCTTGCGAAGCATACACATGATTTTTCGACAAGTTAAAATATAGATTATTAAGCGTATAGGATGCCTTTACCGGATAGAGCACAAGTTGAAAAAAGGCATCCTTTTTCTCTTTATCAAGCGAGGCATAGATCGAATCGGCCCTGTCTGAGATGGCTTTCCATTTAGAAACAACCATTTCGGCTTCACGGTAGTTGACCAGACTGAATGTTGTGGCAGAGAGCAATTCGGGCTTGATCCAGCCGTTGTATTTTGTGTACTTGTCAATAATATCTGCTACCGGCTTTGCCTGTTCATCACCAAACTGAAAGGCGGCCCACTTTTGGGTATACTCGGCAATGTTGTCTTTATTCCATTCACGCGGATTCCAGGCCAATGTAAGAAAGAAATCCATCGGAATTTCGAGCGGTTTTATGTCACCGATATTCATAATCCAGACGCGATCGGCACCATATTCATATGCTTTGCCCATCTGATCCCATATTTTTGTTACAGGAAGCGTATTGATCCATTTGTAACTACGGGGGCCTCCCACATAATCGGCATGATAGTAAATACCGGCACCACCGCTGCGCTTACGCTCTTCGGCAGAGGGCAAACGACGAATATTCCCCCAGTTATCGTCACTCCACAAAAGAGTTACATAGTCTGGCACCTTCATGCCATGCTCGTAGTAGCCCTGTATCTCTTTGTAAAGGCACCACATTTGGGGAATTTTAGTAATATCCGGATTGACCTCTTCGCGTAATATCTTTTGTTGCTTCGCCACAATACCCTCTATCATAGCAATATTGCTTTTTACATCGCCCTTCATCTCCGAATCGTTGGCTCCCCGAAGCCCCATCGTGATAATGCTTTCGTAGTTTTTATTGCGCCGGACACCTTCGCGCCAGAAATTTTCAAGAGTATCGGGATATTTGGTGTAGTCCCAGTTTCCCAATGTTTTAAAGTAACGTCTGTCCCACTCCTGCTGCGAGCGCAACATCGGTTCCTGATGCGAAGTACCCATCACAATACCGTATTCGTCGGCAAGACGAGGATTTTCGGGATCATCTTCATTAAAATCGTTTGCCCACATTGCCGGCCAGAGGTAATTGGCTTTCAGGCGCAGGAGCAACTCGAATACCTTAGTATAAAATTGATGATTGCAATTTGGAATACCACTCGGGATTAACGGATATTTGCATGGTTTAACGGTTCCGTAGGTATTCTTTATCCAACTGCTCAAAGCCGGAGCCTCGTCGTTGATAAAAATACCGCGATACTTCACCGCCGGGCGGTCTTCTTTGCGAAAGTCGCGCGCAATCGAAAGGATGTTCTGTTTCTGAGGAGTTACATCAGCAAACCAGTACCAGGGAGAGACCCCTATTTGTGACGAGAGATCGTAAATACCATAAATAGCACCCCGCTTATCGCTCCCGGCAATGACCAAAGCCTGATCAATGCCCGGAAAGGGTTTGTTTACAATTTGCATGGAGAATGCTTCCCATTGATTGCGGATCGAATTGACGCTGATCTTCTTTGCCCGGATCAATTGAGAAATATATTTGCTTTTGCCAAGGGTACCGATGATAATGGCAAATTGTCGCCGCTTGGGTAAGGCATTAGAAAGCTCCGGTTTGATTCCGGCCACTTTTTCGATGTCTGCCTGCAAATCGGTAGCGGCACGCACCACCCCCTTGTAGTCCTGAATATCGACTATTAACGAGGCTGTAGTTCCCGGCTTTGCAATACAAAAATCATCAGCAAAGGTATGCTTCACATAACTACCGGCAGCATGAACAGCGAACGTAACTACCTGTAAAACTGAAAATAGAGTGATAAAAAACAGTTGTTTCATGATATATAGTTTAGGCAAACCAAAAGCAGGCCTTCTCCAAAAGGAGAAAGCTGCCAATGGTTCAGTAAATGTTCTCAGGATCTTATTTTGTAGGATAGAGGGATTTTGCAATGCCCATCTCCAAACCTCTTAACTCCGCCAATCCTTTCATACGGCCAAGAAGAGAGTATCCGTAGAAAACTTGTGGTTTAGCCAGGTCGTCAAGCATCTGGTGCCCGTGGTCGGGACGAAGAGGAAGTGAAATTTGTCTTTTTTGCATGGTTTCGACGAACGAACTCATCACGCCATACATATTTACACTTCCTTCCAAATGGTTGGCTTCGTAGAAGCGGTTGTCGTCAAGCCACTCGGTACTTCGCAGATGTACAAAATGGATGCGATCGGCAAAGCGCCGGCTCATTTTTACCAGATCATTTTCACGGCGGACACTCAGCGACCCGGTGCAGAAACAGATGCCGTTGGCAGTTGATGGGACAGCTTCGGCAAGCGCTGCATAATCTTCTTCGCGGCTGGCAATACGAGGCAAACCGAGAATAGGAAACGGAGGATCGTCAGGATGGATGGCCATATTAACACCAACCTCTTCTGCTACGGGAATCACTTCCTTGAGAAACAGCACGAGATGCTCACGCATTTTATTGGCATCAAAATCCTTATATTTAGCTAATTGCTCTAAAACATATTCAACCGTGAAGGCTTTTCCTTCGCCGGGAATGCCCGAAAGAATTACGCTGAGAATCCGATTTTTATCCTCTTCGGTCATCTTTTCATAGCTTTTCTTCACCTGCTCGAAATCTTCGTCCGACAGCTCTTCGCGCGCTCCTTTGCGTTGTAAAACAAACACATCGAATGCCAGAAACGCAAAGCGATCGAAATACATTGCTTTGGAACCATCGGCCAGCGTATACGACAAATCGGTACGTACCCAGTCGAGTACCGGCATAAAGTTGTAGGTTACCACATCGATACCACATTGGGCAAGATTCCGCAATGTAGTTTTATAGTTTTCGATATATTGAAGATAATTTCCGGTACGACGCTTGATGTCCTCGTGCACATTCACACTCTCCACCACGTGCCATGCCAACCCTGCATCTTCAATATTTTTTTTGTATTTCCGAATCTCTTCCACGCTCCATACTTCACCGGTCGGAATATGATGAAGAGAGGATACAACCGCGGTACAGCCGCTTTGTCGAATATCTTGCAGGCTTACCGTATCTTTGGGTCCATACCAGCGCATGGACTGTTCAAAACCGTATATCATTTTTTCTAATTTGAAAATTAGTTAATGTGCCAATATGCCAATTATGAGAACAGTTATTTACTGTCTACCGGCTACCGGCTACTGACTACTATCTCCCAGTTTACACTCCCGAATAGGCATCGAATCCGCCGTCGACAATAATATTTTGTCCGTTAACGAAGCGGGAAGCATCGCTGCACAACCATTGAATGGTCCCGTTCAGTTCGTCGGCAACGCCCATACGACCGAAAGGCGTAGAGTTGATGATCTTATGTCCGCGAGGAGTTAACGAACCATCTTCATTTGTCAGCAGAGTGCGGTTTTGTTCGGTCAGGAAGAAGCCCGGACAGATGGAATTCACCCTGATTTTATCGCCGTATTTCTGCGAATACTCCACAGCCAGCCATTTGGTAAAATTCTGAATAGCGCTCTTTGCTGCCGAATAACCGATGACACGGGTCATGGGACGCGCCACAGTGGCTGATGTAAAATTAATGATATTACCCTCTTTGCGATCGACCATCTCTTTTGTAAATACCCGGGTAGGATAAATCGTACCATAAAGGTTGAGATCAATCACCTGACGCAATTGATCGAGATCGAGATCGAAAAATGATTGCTCGGGAAGAACATTGGCTCCGGCACGATTACCGCCTGCCGCATTGATCAGCACGTCGACGGGGCCGAATTTTGCCTTGATTTCGTCGTGGTTTTGTTGCAAAATATCAATATTAAGCACATCGGAAACCAAAAACAGCGCTTCGTTACCTTCCGCTTTGATTTCGTTTTCGAGCGCCTTGCCTTTTACCGCATCGCGGCCCAGAATAGCCACTTTGGCTCCCTGAGAGGCCAAATGTTTGGAGACTGCACTACCCAGCACTCCCGTTCCTCCGGTAATAACAATCACTTTACCGGTAATGTTGAATTCATTTTTCATATTTAGGAATAAAAAATATCGATCGATCAACCATACGGCTGCTCAAACCGACAACTACAAAATTAATTATTAGGTTATTCTTATTTTCTGAATTTTGATACATTTGATTTCAATATAAGCTCTCTGTTTTGGTTTTTGATACAGAAGCTGTCACAATCGAAACATTTTCACAATATACAATTTCTGCTGCGATGTGTTGATTTTCATTCAATCACAATCATATTCAATCGACAATCGCTTTTGATACTTCAAACCTGGCCGATTCTACTTTAATTCTCAAAATAAAGGAAGAGAGATAATCTCCGGACCCATTATTTACTGCTCATTTATGGCTGTCGTTTGCGGACACCAAAGGTAGCAAAAATAGCAAGCTGTTGTCGCCTTTCAACGATTCAAAATCGACTTTTTCCGTTAATTAAGTTACAAATAAGGCGATTTGGATGTATCTTTGCCATATTGCACTGTAATAGAATAAATTCACGCGGACAGACATTTACCGTTCCACATTTTCCACACTATTTTGTCACAGATTTCCACAATTTTCCACAGTCCACACAAACGATAAAACCGCTAAAATACAATACATTACACCTTATGGCATATTTATTGCCCGGTGATTATAATCACCAAATTCATTTATCCGAATTTTACAAATCGAACAAACGTGTACTTGAAACATATCAAAAACCATTAAAATTAGAACAATGAAAACATTTAGATTTTATGTAATGATGGCGGCAGTTGCATTAGTAACTGTATCATGTGTCGAAAATTCGTCGAAATACAAAGCTGCTATTGCGCAACGCGATTCACTGGCAGTACAAAAACAGGCATTGGATTCCAATTACAACCAGACGATCACTCTTTTGAATGACATTGAAACCGGATTTTCGGAAATCAATCAAACAGAAAGCGATATGAAGGTCAACCTGAAAGGTGTTGAAAGTTCATCGAACAGAAGAACCCAAATTATAGCCCAGATGAAAACCATCAAGGAAACTATGGAGAAGAACAAAGCAAAAATAGCTTCACTTCAACGCTTAGTAGCCAAAGGTGGAAAAGCAACCGCTGAGTTGCAAGAAACGATCAAACGCCTGCAAAGCGAACTGGATACAAAAACAGCTCAAATTCAATCATTGCAAGCCGAACTGCAACAAAAGAATATCAAGATCACCGAATTGACTACCACTGTAGCCGAACAGGGCAAGAATATCGCCGAACAAAGCAACACTATCGAACAGCAAAAAACAACAATCAAGAGCCAGGATACAAATCTTCATACGGTATGGTATGTAGTTGCCAGCTCGAAACAGTTGAAAGAGGCTAAAATCGTAACCGGCGGTGGACTCTTCAAATCGAAGAAACTTTCGGCCAGCGATTTCGATCAAAAGAACTTTACGCAGGCTGATTTGAGAAACCTTTCGTCGATTCCTACCAACAGCAAAAAAGCGAAAATTCTCTCATTGCACCCGGCTGACAGCTACAACTTAGTTACCGGTGCCGATAATAAAATAACAATCGAAATAACCAATCCTTCGAAATTCTGGAGCGCATCCAAATATTTAGTCGTACAAAATTAATTTTTTGATTGTCTGCATTGCAAAAAGGCGCAGCTGTGGTATCCTCACCGATACCGTGGTTGCGTCTTTCTTTTGTCATTCAACCATACTCAGACCGAATTCCGGAATATAAAAACCATAAAACATCCGAACAAAAATATCCGCGAAAATTGCTTATTTTTGTTCTTCGTATGAAACAGACCATTCTCATTATCGAAGACGATGCCACTTTCGGAACCATGCTCCAAAAATGGTGCAACCGAAACGGATTCGACGCCGGACTTTGTTCCGACGTATCGTCGGCGCAGACCACTCTGGGCACTAAAACGGTCGATCTGGTGCTGACTGATCTACGTTTGCCCGATGGCGACGGCATTCTGCTGTTGCACTGGATGCGCGATATGAATATGGATACACCGGTGATTGTAATGACCAGTTACGGCGAAATACAGAGCGCGGTGGCTGCCATGAAACTGGGCGCGGAGGATTTTCTGGAAAAACCGATGAATCCGGCGATTCTGAAGGAGAAAATCGAACAGGCTCTCTCTAAAAAAACAATTGAAACCAAACCTACAAAACAGGTAGAACCGAATGCAGATGGAATGGTGATGGGCAAGAGCGCCGTTGCCCGCCAAATGTACGACCATATTCAACGGGTAGCCCCTACTCGTATGTCGGTACTGATAATCGGCGAAAGCGGAACCGGCAAAGAGTATGCAGCCCGTATGATTCACGAAAACAGTTCACGGCGCAGCAAGCCCTTTATTGCCGTCGACTGCGGCAGTTTGTCGCGGGAGCTGGCTCCGAGCGAGCTATTCGGCCACATGAAAGGATCGTTTACCTCCGCCATCGAAGATAAAACCGGCGTGTTTGTGCAGGCCGACGGAGGCACCGTATTTCTCGACGAGGTGGGCAACCTCTCGTACGACGTGCAGATACAGCTTTTACGGGCTTTGCAGGAGCAGAAAGTGCGTCCGGTAGGATCGGTGAAGGACATCAAGGTAGATGTGCGGATATTAGCTGCAACGAATGAAAATCTGGAAGAAGCGATTGCCGAAGGACGTTTTCGCGAGGATTTATACCATCGCCTCAACGAGTTTTCGCTCTTTATACCACCCATCCGAGACCGGAAGGGCGATATCGAAATTTTCGCCAATGAATTTTTGCGTCAGGCCAACGAAGAGTTGGATAAAAAGATAGAATGCTTCTCTCCCGAAGCGATGGCATTGCTCGAAAAACACCACTGGAGTGGCAATCTGCGCGAACTGCGCAATACGGTGAGACGATTGGTACTGTTTGCCTCGAAAAATCAGATTACACCCGACGAGATTCCTGCTTTTGCTTTACAACCGGTGCACGAAGATCTGGCATTACAGCCTGATAATGAACGCGAACAGATAGAGAGTGTATTGCGGAAAACACGCGGGAATAAGACACTGGCGGCGCAACTGCTGAAAATAGACCGTAAAACGCTCTACAACAAGATGCATCTCTACGGTATCAAACTTTAATCGAAAGAACGGCCCTCACATCATCCTGCCAACCATTGTACAACTCTCCGCGCCGGGCATCCATCCGACGCAACGCCTCTGCCGGATAGCCCAACAGCACAAACATCGGAAGCATTTTATGGCAAACGGCCTGTGCTTTGCCAAAATCATCATTTGCAAGCGCTTGTGCCAAAAGCGAATAATTTTCAATCGTAGATATTTTAAACAGCTCTCTGATCTCTTCGTCATCCTCTTCCAGAAAACTATCGGATGCAGATGAGGCTTCACCCTCGCTAAATATTTCCCGAAGCGCATCGAGTGTAAACGGTTTGGGCAAAAAGGCTTCAAAACCGAGCTGAATAGCCTTTTCGGAGGTAAAATCGCTGTGACCGGTCATAACCACCACCGGTACACTGCCGGCTTCGGCCAGAACATCCAGTCCGGTTCGTTCGCCCATCTCCATATCGGTAAGAATAACATCAAAGCCGGTTTCCACCACCTGATGTCCCAGCCGCGCGAGCATATCGCAGGCCATTTGAGCCACCACCGGATCGTCGTCACACACGGCTATCTTTTTCGTTCCCTTTTTAATACGCACCTCAGCTTCGCGACAGAGAATAAACACCTTCACTTCGGTACCCTTCCCCACTGCAGAACGCACCCGGATAGAGCCTCCGAGCAGATCGATGAGTCCCTTTACCACATACATCCCCAATCCGGTGCCATGTGCCAGCGCATTGTTGCTCTCTACCCGCGAAAAGGGTTCGTAGATCTCTTCCAGTTTGTCGTCGGGAATACCCGCTCCGGTATCGCTCACTTCAATAGCGAGCCGGTGTCCATCGTAGCCGGTATGGAGTTTGATTTCACCTTCGCGGGTATATTTCACGGCATTCGACACTAAATTAACGATAATCTGTTTTATCTTCATCTGATCGGAGACGAGACGAACTCCATCCGAAGAGAAAGTAAAGGCAAGCCCCTTCTTCTGAGCCAGAGGCAGAAACATCTGCCCCACCTCTTCGTTCAGATCGCCAAGCGAAAACGTTGCGTTTGTCAGTTGCAAAGAGCCCTGTTCCAAACTGGAGAATTCGAGCAGATTCTCAAGCAGTGCCAGAATATGTCGCGCCGAATTCTGCATCGATTTGATATCCACGCCCTGCTGACGGCGTAATTCCAGGTAACCCAGAATGGAACCCAACGGACTTTTAATGTCGTGCGAAACCGACAACAACAGTTTGTGACGACTCTCCATCACCTCCCGAAGCCGTTCGCGCGCCTCCTTGCCTTTGTTTACGTCGTAAATAATAAGCAGAATAAAGAGCAATATCAAGCCCAGCGCTACAATGCCGCCGATAACAGAAAACGTGTAGTTGCGATTGATCGACTTCTCGCTGCGATCGATCGTTTCGAGAACCGAATTAAGTGTTTGCCGGTGCAGATCGAGCAACAGACCTGCAATCTGGGCGGAGATTTCCCGGTCGGAAGTGATCTGACGGGCTACCTGTTGCTCTATCGCTTTCATGTTTTTTTCGTATCGTTTTCCGGCCACCAATGCCAGATCATTCACCTCCGAAAGAATGGGTGCGGGTGTATCGGCTCCAACCTTTACGGTATCCACCCTCACGTTGGAGATGATCATCGTGGTGTTTTTAGAGGGACTGAAGAGCTCTCCCAACCGTTTAAAAAAGCCCTTCTTCTTAGGTGCCGGTTTGTACACCGTATCCTGCTTCACGGTAACCACGCGCGATGGCGCTGCTGGTTGTGGTTTGTATCTACGAATACGTTCGTTAATAATGGTCAGCGGATTTTTGTTGCCCAACTGGCGGTTCAATTTGGCAACTTCAGACGTTTGCCGCGCCAGCAGCAGCTTCATCTGCGCCAGCTTTGCCCGTCCGACCGGTTCGTTAACGGTAAGCGTGTCGATGAGGGTATTGATGGAGAGCAACCTTTTACCGAATCTGTTGATGTAGGCGGTATCGTGCGTAGAAACAAAGAGACTTACCGATGCCTGGGCATCGCTTACGGCATAAATCAATTCGTTAGTCAGTGCCAGTACCCGGTGCTGCTTCTTGATTTCCGTTCGTTGGCCGTTGATATTGCCACGCATGTTGTAGAGAAACACCACCATAAACAGAGCCGCGATGCCGGCGATAATATAAAGCACGGCAGCCTTGAATCGTATTTTACTCTCGATGTTCATACGGCAAAGGTAAAGATAAATAAGAAGAGACAAAAAAGGCTGCCCGAATAATTATTCAGACAGCCTCGTATGATCCGTTACCGGATTGGAAACGTTATTTCTTTACAGAAAATTTATAGACGGTTGTGGTTTTGTACACTTTACCCAGAGCCAGTTCGATAGAAGCAAAATTCTTGTGGTTGGGAGCATCGGGGAAGTGTTGTGTTTCGAGGCAAAGAGCGGTGCGGTAAGCATCTTTAATACCGTTTTTGAAGGAGCTCGAACTGTTCATAAAGTTACCTGTATAGAACTGTAAGCCCGGTTCTACAGTGTAAACGTCCATTACAATGCCCGATTTATCACCGGTGAGGGTACAGGCCTTGAACATTTCGCCCGGTTTACCGTTCAGTACGAAGTTATGGTCGTAACCTTTACCAAATTTCAACTGTTGATCCTTATCGTTGATACGTTGACCGATAGCTGTAGCTTTGGTGAAGTCGAACGGAGTACCTGCCACAGGGGCCAATACACCTGTAGGAATCAGTGTGCTGTCTACCGGAGTCATTTTAGCAGCGTTGATCTGCAACTGATGATCGAGAATGGTACCACTACCTTCACCGTTCAGGTTATAGTAAGCATGGTTGGTCAGGTTGACAATAGTCTTTTTGTCGGTTGTTGCATTATACTCTATTTTCAAACCGTTATCGGCTGTTGCCGTGTAGGTTACTTTGATGGTAAGATTACCGGGATAGTGCCCTTCGCCATCTTTCGACAAATAACTAAGCACCAACGTAGAGTCGTTTGGTTGAGCGGCATCCCACACTACGTCCTGATAACCGGCTTTACCACCGTGCAACGAATTGGGACCGTCGTTGGTATCCAGTTGATAGGCTTTGCCATCGATAGAAAACTGTCCTTTGGCAATACGGTTACCCACACGACCGATCAAAGCGCCGTAATACTGCGCCAGCGGATTGGTATACTCTTTCAATGTTGCATGACCGACAACCACATCGGTCGGTTTGCCGCTTTTGTCTGGAACAACCAGACCCACAATACGACCACCGTAATTGGTGATATAAGCCGTCAGTCCGTTTTTGTTCTTCAGCGTGTAGAGTGAAACTGCCTTACCGTTGATGGTGTCGGTAAAGTTCTTCTTTTCGGGAGTTACCACTTTAACGGAATCGGATTGTTCAGCCTTTTTTGCCGACGAATGGCAGGAAGCTAAACCAAGAGTCAGTGCCATCAGACACAGGGCGGTTTGAAATGTTTTTTTCATGTGTAAATAATTAATTTGAAAGGTCACATGGAACTCGCATAAGATTTTGTTTTCCATTGATAGATGACCGTTGATACATCTTCTTTGGCGAACAGCTGCATAATGTCCGTTTCATACGATATTGATTTATAACTATTGAATTTTCATCGCTTACGATGCAAAAAAATGCAGCGTAAAATTCGTACTTGTTCCTGACATTTGCAAATAATAAGTGTAAAATCTACAAATATTTTTTCAGTCTCCGATAAAACGAAGGAAAATGGCAATCTGAACAGAGATAAAGGCCCTTTTCATCACACCTGTTTTCACGAAAAATAGCCGTACATTTGAGATCTAAATAAAGGACAAATATCAGGGATTCACAGCCAAAAACGGCCATTCGATCAAGAAAAAATTTTGCCAGTGTATTGAAATTACTAATTTCGAACCGACAATTCATTTTCTTCGTTAATGTCATAAAACGGATCGAATAACATGACGAACTATTTTATCATCAACAAATTAAACGTGTATAATTAGAGATTCGACCGAATTTCAATGATTGTACGTAATAAACCGGAGCAAAGCAGATGAATTCAATAGACTCAGGCAATAAACCAGAACCGGATAGCTGTTTCCCACCCGGAGAAGATGATGCACTCGATAAAGTTGTCTCGACTCTTTTGGATATAGACATTGTGTGTTCGTTTTTACTTGCAGACTTCACATAATCTATTCGCTATAAAAAATACGATTATATAATGCGTAAAGCTAATCCACTCAATATAAAAATCATTATATTTGAAAGTTACGCAGTTTACATATAAGAGATTCAAATCCTATCAATAAATATATAATAAACAAAAAACTATGCCTTACGTCAATGTAAAAGTTATCAAACAACAAGTCGATCAGGAGCAAAAGAATGCGTTGATATCCGGATTAATGGATATAATCGAAAACATCATGGGACGTGATCCGAATTTAACCGTGATAACCGTTGACGAAATAGATCAAGCAAATTGGCACATTGGCCGCAGTCCAATAGATGCTTCAAAACAGGAGAAAGTTTGCTCTATCAAAATACACATTTCAAAAGGCACCAGCTCTGCCGAACAGATGGCGGAGGTAATTAAAGCCGGCAAAGAGTTGGTCAAACAGACACTCGGGTCGAATGATATGACGAACTATTTTATCATCAATGAACTCAACCCTGACAGTTGGGGATTCGACGGAATTTCGATGACCATCCGAAATCGAATGGAACAAAACAAATAAACCTGCCAGAACCGAGCAACAAAACTGAAGCGGATAGCATTCGCCGGTCTGAAGAAGATAAAACATACGATAAAGTAGCTTTATCATTTTCAGATATGGAAATTTTGTGCTCGTTTTTGCTTGCAGATCTGCCATAATTTATTTATCATAAATGATTCTTATGGACAAAGTATACGATTGAAAATTGACCGCAAAATAAATGCATATGATACTAAAACATTTGGGCAAAGCACCTAAAATCGACAGTTCCGCCTTTATAGCACCCAACGCTGTGATTTGTGGAGATGTTACTATCAAAAAAAATGTCAGAGTGATGTTTGGTGCGCAGATAATTGCAGAGAATAGTCCTGTCACCATTGGAGACAACTGCATTATTCTTGAAAACGCAGTTATCCGAGGAACCGACAATTTTCCCGTATCGATTGGAAACAACTGTTTGATAGGCTCCAACACCCACCTTGCAGGTTGCACCGTAGAGGATAATGTATTTATCGCTACCGGAGCTTCTGTTTTTCACGGAGCAATATTGCAAACGGGATCCGAAGTACGAATCAATGGTGTAGTTCATTTGAAAACGATTCTACCGGCGAACGCCTCTGTTCCGATTAATTGGATTGCCGTTGGAAATCCTGCCCGGATTTTGCCTCCGGATAAACATGATGCGATTTGGGAAGTTCAAAAACCACTGAACTTTCCGTTAACGGTATATGGCATTGACAGACCGGAATCGGAAGAACAGAACAACATGCCTGACATTTGCAGAACAATGTCAAAGAGGTTGAATTCTCATGCAAAGGATGAAATAATGGACGACTGATAAAGGCCTGCCTTCGGGAGACTGTTACACTTTGAAAAGCTAAAAATCGACAAATCACATAATCGCTATTCCTATGTTGAAAAGAAAGGACGTACCTAGCTTAATAATCTTCGGGGCTGTATTTCCCCTATTAATCGCGCTTACAGCAGTGGTTATCTGGTACTATTTCGACCGTTCAGAAAACAGAGCAAGTCCCTATTTAGATTTAGTAGGCGGTATACTCGTTGGTTTATTGATAGACCTTCGCTACCTGAAAAGGTGGGTTACAAGCAGATATAACCTCTCAATGACCTTTGTCGGATTCGTGTTTATCGTTTATAACGTGATGGTGTATGGCTTCTTTATGGGTTTTCCGGTTTTTAATGTTTTTCTGGCTATAATGGCCGGTTGGTATATGGGCAATCGCCTCTCCACCAATTCGACCAATTTGCAAGACCGAAAACGGATCATTAATCGAACCGCCCTCTTTGTTGGCGCGACAATGATTGTGATTTGCGCCCTATCGGCCTACCTTGCACTGAGAGAAGAAAGTATCGGCCAACAAATCAGAGGGATGTTGGGTTTGCACTTTGAAGTAACTCGTCCGATGGTAATAGGAATCATTGTCGTGGGAGGATTGGCATTGATAACAGCTCAGATATGCTGTATCCGGTTTACCATCCACCAACGGTTGAAAATAAACGCAAGCAAATAGCCGATAATTACACATTTTTCCAATAGCTACATCATGCACATCGATATCTCAGAAACAAAGCTCGCCGATCTGGAACCAATACTTCGGTTACAAAAAGAGTGTTACCAAACGGAGGCAGAAATATATCAGGACAACGATATACCTCCCCTGCGTCAGGATTTGAAATCGTTAGAAGAAGAATTTACGCAAGCTACCATTTTGAAAGCGGAGATTCTGGGTGAACTTGTCGGTTCGGTACGCGGATATATTGATAACGAAACAGCTCATATCGGCAAGTTGATTGTAGCTCCCGATTTTCAAAACAGAGGGATTGGACGACTGCTAATCGAAGCCATCGAAGCTACCTTGTCCGGTTGCCAGCAATTTGAACTGTTTACTGGCTCATTGAGCACCAAAAATCTGCACTTATATTCCAAACTCGGCTACCATGAATTCAGACGGCAACAGGTAAGTGACCATCTGACCATGATCTTTTTGAGAAAACCAAACAGAAACTACCTGACAATAGAATGATAAGTCACAAAGACCTTTCGCAATAATTCATTCTAACTGTGAGGTCAAGATAACTTTACAAGCATAAAAATCATACATGCCGCATGTAACAAACCAATCTCAACCATGACTGACATTATCGTTAAGCCGATCGGTTATGTAAAGAATAATCGCGTAAATCCCATTGACGACAATTGGTCGTCGGTTGAATCGACCATCGAATTGATAGACGATTTGCCTGACGAATGTCTGGATGGAATCGAGCAATTTTCGCATGTAGAAATTCTTTATTATTTCAACAAGTCAACAAAGACTCTTACCGGCAGCGAACATCCACGGGAAAACAGTGCCTATCCGAAAGTCGGTATTTTTGCGCAACGAAAGAAGGATCGTCCGAACCATATCGGAGCAACGATTGTGAATATCGTGAGTAGGCAAGGACACCAATTGGTGGTTACAAATCTCGACGCAATCGATGGCACTCCCATTATCGACATCAAACCGGTTTTTACCGAGTACCTTCCCCAAGGGGATGTCAGACAGCCGGAATGGAGCCACGAATTAATGAAAGAGTATTGGCAAAAAATAATTTGCAGTGCGAATGTGCCTACATAAATATCCCGATTGCATGAGATAAATAATACCGCACAATACAATTTTCCGGACATAATCGACAATCACCTATTTATCTATACATAAACTCAGTCTCATGACAGGAATCGTCCACTTCGAAACATTCTTACTGGCGGGCATATTACTGAATTTAACGCCCGGAAACGACACCATCTTTATCTTGGTTAAAAGTATCGGACAAGGGAAAAAGGCCGGTATCGTATCGGCTCTCGGCATCACCACCGGAGGCTTCGGTCACACCATGCTGGCAGCATTCGGCCTCTCCGTTATTATTGCGAAATCGATTTTACTTTTCAATATCATCAAATATCTGGGAGCAGCCTATCTTTTGTATCTGGGCTATCAGATGCTAACGAACAAAACGCCGCTTAATGTCGATGGAAACATCGAAACCCGATCGGCTGACTACCTGAAAATATATCGGGACGGCTTTCTGACGAACATCCTCAATCCCAAGGTGGCGCTATTCTTTATCGCGTTTCTGCCTCAGTTTATCGACCCAACGTATCGCCATACCGTTGTCCCGTTTTTGCTACTGGGAGCAACATTCATTACAACAGGAACAATCTGGTGCATGATACTGGCGCTATTTGCTTCCGGTATTTTTGCCAAACTGAAAAGCAACCGAAAAGTATCGTCGTTTATAAACAAGTTGTGTGGAATAACTCTCGTTGCACTCGGAATAAAAATAGCTTTGACCGACCGAAAATAGATGCCGACAGGCCTTTTGTAAAGAAGCTGTTATACCTATTCCATTTCTCGTTTCTTTGGAACAATTGGCTTATAAAAGAGCCTGTTTCGGAGAAAAGGAGCGGTGTAGAGTTACGACGCGCTATGCAACAAAGACAAAATCATTATTAAAATGGATACATTTATCAAAGCAGGAGGTATCTTTCTTTTTATCTGCGCAATTTTCCGCCTGGTTTTTCCGCACATATATCATTGGCAGGATAAACTTGCCCGATTGGAAAAAGAGGATGCTACCGCTATTTCGAATACCTTGAAACTGATGAACTACTGCCAGTTTATCCTGTGGCTGATTTTTGCTGCTATCGCTCTCTTCTTTTCTCGGGAACTACTCAGCACACAGTTAGGCAAATGCATTTTAACGCTGATCGTCCTCTTTTGGATTATTCGCATATTTCTGCTACAGCCGCTCTATGTCGGTTTCAAAACGACTCTGGCCAAATGGCAGATTCTCTTTTTTATGGTAGGACTGACATTGTTTCTTATTCCCTGGATCAATGTTGTCCTGCTTTCAAGCCGGTAGCTTCTGCAATTACACGTAAGCAGACGATTTTACCGCAACTACATTGCACTGTTAATCGCTTGTAATCAAGGCTTTGCCGAACTGCACATACCTTCCTCTATTTTCCGTACCTTTGCGCCGGTCTATCGGAGATTTCGGATTACTTACCACTGATCCCTTACTCCTTACCACTCATTCGGAATGAACTATCTCGCGCATATCTATCTTTCGGGCAACGACCGCCAGCGTCAGGTGGGCAATTTTATCGGTGATTTCGTAAAAGGGAGCCGTTACGAGGAGTATCCGGCAAAGATACGCGAAGGAATTCTGCTTCATCGACAAATCGATAGCTTTACGGACAGCCATCCGTTGGTGCTCGATGCCATAGCGATGCTTCGTCCCGAATTCGGACGTTACTCGGGTATCATCACCGATGTTTTTTTCGACCATCTGCTGGCATCCGGCTTTCGTCATTATGCAAAAGGACAATCGTTGCGCTGCGTTTCGGCCAATTTTTATTACGCCACGCTCCGCTACTACCCTCTCCTGCCCTCGCGGGTGAAAGGTTTTCTCTGGCATTTTATCTCCACCAACCGTCTGATGCGGTACGCTTCGTACGACGGGCTACAGGAGGCTTTTACCATTATGTCCAACTATAAAGTACCTGCTTTACGCCCCGAAGAGACCATCGCTTTTCTCCGACAAAACCACACCGAACTGGAAGAGCGTTTTGCCGCCTTCTTTCCCGAGTTGGAAGCGTTTGTGCAGAATGTGGAGGTGTGAGAATTGGTATCGTAAAAAGCCTTTTACCATTAAGAAATGAAGAAAATGAAGGCTCAATGCCCCTTAATGCCTTAATGGTTTATCTTCATCTTCATATCCCCATGATGAGATTACAACTTCGTCCTCAGGGCGGAGCTAATACCAACCGACAAAATATTGGGCCTTAGCCCTGAATGGCTTTATTGTCACAACGAAAGCTACCTCAAAAAGAGCCTTTCTTTTACCATTAAGAAATGAAGAACATAAAGACTGAATGTCTCTTAATGTCTTAATGGTTGATTTCGATCTCCACATCCACCTGATGGGATTATAACTTCGTCCTCAGGGCGGAGCTATACCAACCGACAAGATGTTGATTTTTAGCCATGAATGACTTAATTATCACAACGAAAGCTATCTCAAAAAAGCCTTTTTCATCATTAAAAAATGAAGATCTCGCAATCCCCGTTATTTCTTCAACACTCCGATTACTCCCTGTGGCGTAATGGTTTCGGCGCTGATACTAAAACTCTTGCAACTGCTATTGTTATAAAACTGTATACTGGCTTTACCGTTTTTATCTGTTTTTACCGACGGATTCCAGTACAGCGTACGGCGGTAATCTGACTCGGGTGGCAGGATGCTGTAATTCGGACTGTAAAACTCTTTTACCTGACTGTAACCATCCAACCAGGTTTTGCGGACACCTCTGCCGGGTTGGGTAGGGTTATTCCAGTCGGGAAAAGTTTCAATAAAAACGACACAACCAAAGGTTTTTAAAGCTTCCTCTGGATCTTTATTTGGAGGTATAATTAAATATTCTAATCTTGAACGTGCATCCTCGCTGATATACATGGATTTGATACATTCCGTTCTAAGGTAAGTCGGAGTATTAAAACTTTCCATTGCCGTAGTCATTTTGTAATCAACTACCAGAAAAGGCAGTGTAGTTTTATACATTAGTATTTTGTCTGGACCATCATACAGCCAACTAAAATCTCTGTTTTTCTTTACTAAAAAATCACCCAGAAAATCTTTAGTTACACCTCCCTCATCCAACACTTTATCTTGTTCTGCATATACATCATAGTAAGCCAGTGACTTCGCACGGTTCTCATAAATATCTTTTTCCTTGCTGCGTTTTTTTGCTTTCACCTCCACCTCTTTCAGGTAATGCATTTTGTCTTCTATTCTTTCACGGGTAGTCGACTTGGTTTTGATCTTCGGGATGGCGATGGGCGTGGAGTCTTTGGTCGCAAGAGTTAATGGTTCTGTTACAGCCGGTTTCTCTTCTTCGGGGGCAGTGATATGAGAGAATAAATCAGTATAACGGTATTGCCTGGGCTCGGGACTGAAGAGTTTGTCCAGCACTGTACGGTAATCTTTCTTTTTCCGCTTTTGCCTAACAGCAAAAACCATGTCCCATTTTCCCTGTACATCGGCAGTAAAACTAAACCGGCCCACACTATCGGTAACAAAGCACTCTACAAAACTATTATGCAACTGGGTACTATCATCCTTCTGGGAAATAAGGGTCGACACATTCACATTAGCTTTGGGTATCGATCGCACAAACGAGACCACTTGCCCATTTATCTCAATGCCTTTTTCCGGTTGGTGTTTCAGTACAAAATTTTTCTTGCCGCTCACCCAGTCCCAGTTGAAGCGATGCCAGCCCTGCACCATCAATAACTGGTCGAGTGCACGTCGGTGAATCGAGTCGTCCGATTCAAAGTAATAGTCGGGATTATGCACATACCCTTTTATCTCCGACATAAGCAATAGATTGGATTGTATGTCCTGACCGGGTTTTACATCGTTTTGTTTGTCTCTGACCGATACCGAGAATGTGGTCTCCACCGGAATCGTATCCTGATCGGTGACGGCAAACTGCAGATTCACCGCTTCGAGGGGATTGTACAATTTTTTATCCGTGCTTTCCTTAATGTTTAGCTTATCCGTTTGGTGAATAAACAAGAGTCGGTCTCCCAGAATGTCTCCTTGCGAATCGAACAGGATAAGCCTTGATACTCCTGCCGGTAAATCGGTTTTATCAATTCGGAAGGTAATGGGCTTTCCTTCCGAGGTATCGATCATGATGTATTTATGCAGGTAACTTCCGCTTAGTAGCGCCAATCCGAATATCCCGCGTGGCGTATCCCTGTTTGAAAGCACGCTAACCCCAATACTGTCGGGGGAAGAAAGGTTATCTACTTTGAGTACAACTCCTTGTGAATGCACGACAGGCAAATTGAAGCCGTATTGTTTTTCTTTGTAATTTACCACCACTTTTGGAGCTTTATTGTTGGGTTGAATTTTATCGCTTGGAGTATACGTAAAAACGCCTTTCCCATCATGCACAGATTTAAATTGAACGATGGGTTCTCTGTTTTCACCGACCACTTCCCCCGATACTTCAATGGGATTGCCATAGGCATCCGTAGCCTCGAAAGCAACTTGCGAAGGTACTCCGGCAACCAGATTACCCCCTTCGGGATAGAACTTCAGGGTTACGGCTTTCTCTTTCAGTGGTGTTTTGCGGAATATTGGGTATTTACCCCATCCATACTTCAGCAGACTTTTCTCTTCGTAAGCGCCCGGTTTGGTGGGTTTATCGTAAACGGGGAAAGTTCGCGAAAAGATCACGTCGTCGCCAAAATTGAGCATATACTTGGTATAGGCACGCACTTCATAAAAGCCGGAATAAAACGGAATCTTACTCAGCTTAAAGTTACCATAACACCGGCCGTTCTCTACCTTCAGCGTTTGCTTGTCAATGACTTCACCACCGGGATTGAGCAACTCCACGTAGAGCGTTTGGCTCAGGGCTGCGGTGCGATGAAAACCCGCTGCAACCAAATAGCAGCTAAACCACATATCGTCTCCCTGATAGTAGGTAGAATTATCAAAATGAAGATAGACTTTCTCCTGCGGCAGGTTTTTGGAGAAATGATTCACAATGCTGACATACCCTGTCAGTTTGCTGATAACGGTATCGTTGCTTTGGGCGGAGGCTTGTGCCATCAGGCTTAGGCCAAGGAACAGGAGAAAGGTTACTTTTTTAGTTGTGTTCATACTTGAATACTGATTTCTATCTTGCGAATAATCTTCCGTTAGTAAATATCATTCTATTTCGACAATTTGGGATTATACACACTAAACTCAAAACCGGTTGTGCCCAACATACCCTCTCCGGTTAATCCTTCTATGTTACCTACAAAGTGGGTATTAATATCGGAGCAATAAAATTCCAGAACGGCTTCTCCTTTTTCGTCTGTTATCACCATTGGTTTCCAAAGGAGCGTATTACGATAATCGGGTAATGGATCGTTGAGTGAATCCGTATTATCATATTTAGGTTCATAAAATTCACGATGTCTTTCATAGGATTTTATACGTGAAAGATTATATCTCTTCAAAAGTTCTTGTTCTGTAAAGTACTGATTGTAATTATGATATATTCTTTTTTCATCTCCAAAATAATAATCATAAGGCCAATCAGGACCTAGCGCTTCTCCGTGCTGGCCTAAGCAGACATTGTAAACCTTACCATCAATTGGTTTCTTGGAGCGATCACTTTTGTGGAAAGGACAATTCAATGTACCACAAGGAATGCCAACATAATCCCCTCCTGCAGCTTCAATTTTAGCCAAACTATCTAACTGTCCGATATATTTATCTCTGAAAGTAGCAATGCCGCGTCCTTTGACAGTGACTTCTGCAAGTTTTATAGAATTATGGCCTTCAACAAGGGGCTCGACTGTGTTGTCTGATTTCTTAATAAGAAGAGCTGGTAATGGATAGTCTATCTCTTTCGTCTTTGAAATTTCATTGATTAAATCAAAAGGCTCGGCAATCTTCAGGCGGGGTTTGAACTTTTCCGGAGCCAAAGGCTTGAGGTAAACATATTCTCCGGAAAACATTTTTAATTGTGCCGGAGTAACTGTAAATCGACCTATGGAATCGGATACAATCAAATCACTCTGTTTGTTTTTTCCCTGATTTGAAACCATCACAATTTGCGGTATTCCCTTTGTCTGCTTTGTGTGTTTTATAGCATGAACCTCTCCGTAGATAGTGTCAAAGACAACATACTGGTTTTTGTTATTGTTTGCCTGCAAAATCTCTTCGTCCCATACATACCGTCTCCATCCTTGAGTGAGTAGTAGCAAATCGAGAGCATCTTCCCTGTTTTTGTTTTTAGTATCGAAATAAAAGGCCGGATCATATATTTTTCCTCTTAACTGGGAACCGAGGTAACAATGAGTGAGAATATTTTCCGGGTCATCAGCATTTCGGTAGAGTTTGTCATACACATTTACACCAAGGTTAGCTACCACCGGTTGACCGTTTTCATCAGTCACCTTTATTTTCAGGACCACCTTCTCTCTCGTCTGGTATCGGTCTTTATCCAAATGCGCTTCAACGGTGAGTTTCTTTTCCGGATTCACATATACCAATCGTTCGGCAGCCGGACGAAGCTTGTCATCAAAAAGCGTGAATTCGGCAATACCCTGATAAGGAAACTCTTTCAAGGGAATCTTAATAGTCAACTCCCTATTCAGAACCCCTGTTGCCATGCAACAAACAATTCCCCTTACCTGCGCCCGAAGATATATTGTTTGTTGAGGTAAAGCCGGACTTTGCGAAACCCTGAATTGAAGAGACTCGTTGTCTCGCTTGACCAGTTGTAGGGTTATTCCCTGAGGCATAACCTGAGGCAGCGAAAAAACGGTATCTGCACCTGATTTGGAAAGGCGGATATGGTATTGTTTTCCTTCAAGCGGGGTAAAGAAAAGGCTTCCCATACCGGCGTGGCTACTTTTGAATGCTACTATGGGAATAGAATCTTCTAATAAAACGCCTTCTACTTCTACCGGCAAGCCATTTGTGCCCACAGCTTTGAAAGCAAGTTTACTACGGATTCCCGCAACCAGATTTCCACCTTCGGGAAAGGTGTTGAATTGGATGGATCTTTTCCCGTTCGACAGTTGTGTTGCCGCTGGAACCGCTGCAGATAAAGTCTTTATATTCTTATAGATTTTTATTCTGCGCACGGCTTTCAACTCTTCATTATTAGCAAAAAAAGAGTGTTGCGTAGATGCCATCAGCAAATAATTACCATCGGATAGAGAGTCCTGAAGGTAAACATGACCATCGGCAAAACCGTTCTGTATCTCATACTTTCCCTGCCATACAGGCTTCCGCGTAGCTTCATTCTGCAGTTGCAGATACAAGGTCTTACTCAAAAGCGAAGGGGTAAAATATTGTGCGTCGAGCAGGTATGCTTTGAACCATAAATCTTCGCATGTTTCATAAACGCCTTTACTGGGCTGGATGTAAATCAACTCCGGCGCATTGTTTTTGGTAAGTAGATTCACCTGTTCCGCCAGTTTTTCAGAAATCGGATTGGAAGTCTGAGAAAAGAGGCTTGAAACGCCTGTCAGGAGAAGTACGATCAGTACGAAACAGTTACCGTACCGCTTTTTTTTTGAATGAATTTTCAATGGTAATATCATATTCGGTTAACTTTTTATTGTTGTCTGTGTTCCACACAACCTATCAATTGGTATCTGCACCGGTTTTCAAATCATCGTTCTGAATACCTCGCTTAGCCTTTTTCACGCTTTGTCCCGTTTTACCAAAATTGTATGCTACATTGAGTCGTAAAGCCTGTGCATGGTATGTACTCTTGTTCTTTTGATAGTAATTCAAATCGTTATACGTCATTTTTGTTGAAAAACTTTGGATAAGAGGATCTGAAATCGACATGCTTATATTCAACTTATTATTTATCAACGACTGCGTAATTCCCAAACTGGTAGAATAATAAAACGAGGTCTTTCCTTGCAGCATAACTTCGGGCGAGCTGGCATTTCCATTGAGACTAACCGAACCGTTTTTCCATAAAATAAAACGAGCTCCGGCATTTCCACCGTAAGCAAAACCGCTATTGGCGATGTCATGTCCATTATTGGCTTTCATTTTGGCATAGTAGCCAATCGCATTGCCGGAGAGAGTAACCTTATTACTGACGCGGTAGGAGCAATACAAATTGGCAAGAAAACTCATATCGGTTCCGATGTTGTTGTAGGTTGTCGATTTTACTCCATCCGCATTGATTGTGGAGACACTTTCAATGGCATTATTGGTAAAAGCCCCCCTACCCGATAAGTTGATATTAATTTTCCTTGTAAAAGCACTGTAGACCAATTCAACAGTGTGAGCAACCTCCGATTTCAACTTAGGATTTCCCCAAATGATGTTTTGCGGATCGGAGTTATTTACATACGGATTCAGGTAACTTATACCGGGACGGGAGAGTCGTTGTGTATAAGATATCTTAATGTTTTTACCCGACTTGGATTGATAGTTGAGCGTAATATACGGTACGATGTTTTGAAATTGATTGGAGAATTTGACAACGCGCTCCGATGTAGTGGTCGCATTATTCCAGGTAAACTCGGCACGTAGTCCGCCTTTCAATGTAAACGCTTTGATTTTATAGGTGTACCCTGCATAAGCCGCTAAAATATCCTGATCGTAATCAAGATCATTGCTTTTAGAGGAGCTGTAGTCCCAGAAATTGGCGGTAGGGTTTAACAAATAGGTATCTGAATTGGTACTGTTTTGACGATAGATACCTTTCAATCCGCACTCTATCTGTTGTTTTGGCGACAAAGGATCGTAATAATCGATTTGCAATGTCTGTTCCCGCATGGTAGCATCTACAGTAGAACGCTGCTGATAAGGCATATAGTTGAACGTATTGTCAATAGTCGATTCATAGGTTAAATTATTCGGGGTATTGTCAATTTTATAGGATATGGTAAATGATTTATCCGGTTTCTTGAACGAACGCTGATAATCGATATTCCCCGAAACGGTACTGAAGTGACCTTTCCGGAAGTTATTATTGTCGAAATACTGTGTAGGTAGGTTATTTATGTCACTGATGTGGGTAGACGATATAGAACTAAAGTGTCTATCGCCGTTGTTCATCCAAACCGATGCACTTACTAAATTTTTCGAGTCGATATCGTAACTTACATCTGCCGAGAGGTTATTGGTAGGGCCATTTCCATTCGTCGTTCCTACGGTATTGGATGTACGATTAATATCACTGAGGTAATTGATTCTGTCCGAGCTATAGGTCATCTGAGGTTGTACAGTGCGATTGGCCGAATACCGGATCGAAGCACCAAGCTTATTAACTTTTTTGGACAGATAGAGACCTCCGTTCCAACCGCCCCGGGTATCAAAACCGCCGTTTACACTTCCGTTATATCCGGTCGTTTTCTTTTTGATGGTGACGATATTGATAATGCCACCGATGCCTTCCGCATCATATTTCGATGATGGATTGGTAATTATCTCGATGTCTTTGATTGAATTTGCCGGCAAACCTCGCATTACATCTTTAAAGCTATTCGACATCAGACTCGAACTTTTACCGTTCATCAATACTTTATAATTGGTTTGTCCGTTCAACTTTACATTGTCCTCCGCATCAACGGTAACCATGGGTACCTTCCGGAGTATCTCCAACGCATTAAACGTATTGGCATCGGGATCGGCATCAACACTGTAAGTCAGTTTATCTATATCGGACTTTATAAGAGGCTTTTGCGCGACAACCGAAACTTCCTTTATTACAAGACCTTCTGTCAGGCTAATTTTACCGAGGTCTCTCTTTGCGTCGACAACCGAAATGTTCACCTGTTTCTCCTGAAATCCGATTGAAGAAAGCGTCAACGTATATTTTCCTTTCTCCTTTGCATTGTATATGAATTTACCATTGGGGTCGCTAATCACTCTCTTTACGACTTTGGAACTGTCGTTTCGTAATGTTATGGTGACGTAAGGGATGCCATTACCTTTTGAGGCATCCACTGCCTGTCCTGCAATCTGGTAAATCTGGGGGGTGTTTTGCGCATGTAAGAGGGTTGCTCCGAGAAACAGACAAAGGAGAGTAATGTGTTTGTACATAGCTTATTTAATGGCGTTTATATAGATGAATTAATAATCATGAATTTTCCCGAACAGACAAGACAAAAGACGATGTGTGTCTTAATCGACAATCGTCTTTCATCGCTGCCGCACGGGTTCTCCCGTGTGGCCGGGTTTGTCCTCTCTGATTTTTCAGTTCAAAACTACTGCCTTATATACTATATACCTAACCTTGAAGGTCCTATCATAAATCAGCCCGCTCGTCGCTGTCGGTTGCATGGCTCACGCTGAAGCGGGGCTAAAACCTTTCTTTCACCATTAAGAAATGAAGAACATAGAGACTTAATGCCCCTTGATGTCTTAATGGTTTACTTCGATCTCCACATCCCCAAGATAAGATTATAACTCCGCTCTTCAGGGCGGAGCTACTACAGACCAACCGCAGCAGGGGCTTTAGCCCTGAGATGTTTGTATTGTTATTACAAAAGCGCCCTTATCTTTCACCATTAAGAAATGAAGAATATAAAGCCTTAATGCTCCTCAATGCCTTAATGGTTTATACATTTCTATTATTCTCTTTCTCGTATCGTGTGGCCATCCCTACACCGAACCCCAATCTGCTTACACGCTACGCTGAACAGGATAGCTGACGTTAACACCCGTAATTCGTATCATTTTACATTCTTCCGCAAATAAGTAGCGATTTCCTTTTCTATTTCTGGATTATACCCGGCTATTGTTAATACAAGTTTCCCTGTTGGATCGATAATGAAAAAAGTCGGATAACCAGCTACATAGTATTTGTCGCCAACACTTTTCGCCGAATGTAAAATGGTTGATTTGATTTTTTGCTCAGTAGCAAATCTCTTTATCTTTGCTTCATTGTCAATGTCGGTACTGAAAACAGAAAGAATGGAAAGCTTCTTATTCCCATTAAATTCGTTTTCCAGTCTGTTCATCATTTTTACGGCATCTCTACAATGAGGACACCATGTTCCGGTAAATTCGAGCATAATATATTTGCCAAGCAGCTCTTTACTCGAAAGTTTGATCTTTTTCCCCAATATGGGTAATGTCCAGCCAGGGGCAACTGCTCCAATCGTCAACTGTTGGTGTTTTATCTCCTTCGTGTTTTTATCCAGTCTTCTGCCAAATAAACTTTCTTCACTGAAAAAATTTGCAGGTAATTGAAAATCAGCATTTGTATTTGTAAATTTTGCGCTCTCAGATTGAGAACGCCTCCCGTTACTAATTTTATAGTGATAATAGAGTGGCAAAAGTGACTTTTTCTCAAAACAGAGTTCCGTACTTTTGAAATCAATTGAATTATTCGTTTTGATGACATATTTTATGCAGTACTTTCCGCCAATTAATGTGTCCGGTTTTTGTTCAATGATACTTTTAGTGTCAATGAGTGACTTATCTATAAACTTACTCAACTCTTTCGGACTAGTATAGAAATAGGGAGAACAACGATGAATCGGAAAATCATGAGCAGTCCCAACTTTTGTTTCCCTGAATTGCATGGGGTCATCAAGCAGTGTGTATTTGTTTATTGCATTTTTTTCTGAGTAGTAAACAGCATTATTGAAAAAGGCAATAAAATTAATGTCGTTTTTCTTGTATTTTTCATCTGTTTTGAAATAGTAGTAAAAACCACACAGCGTGTCAGTCGGCACTTTTTGGATAAAAAGGGTTGCTGCATAATGTCCCGGACCCTGTTCGGAGTCCGTCGTAAATAGATCGCAATGGGCCTGATAGGTGGTGATAGAATTCAATTTGTCCGCAATCATTTTTAGTTGCGGATACTTTTGGGTATTTGTAGGCAATGACTGTCCGTTTGTCATTCCACAAAGGGTGGATACTGCTAAAATTGCAATTGTCTTCTTCATGGTCGGTTACTTTGTGTGTTGCTATTAGTATGCGTGTTATGTTCATTTATGGCCTGTTTCTTTATCATTTGCTCAGGCACAGATCAGGAGATCTGCGCCAGCGTGGGCTTTATACGCTACGATGAACAAAGGATAGATTATGAGGCATGATAGTCTTCAACAAAATCCCAAAAATCAAATTCATGTATAATCGAAATACGGGAACCTTTCTTGCGCATAGAAATTGCCTTTTCTACTTTTCTTCCATAACAAGCAAATGCCCAACAAGGATTTCCGTTATCACCTACAATTAGATAATCCGTACTTTTAATAACATTATCATTATAGATACCCCCATAATTGGTAACAATCTTAATTAAGTCATCTCTTGTTCCACTTTTGGCAACACCAGTAAAACAAAAGGTTTTATTACAAAATTCAACTTGCGGATCAACAGTACAAATACCTGCGATATTAGTAGATGCAATTTTTTCTTCAATTTCATGCAAAATAGTCTCGGTAGCTATATTTGAATATTCATTAAAATATGCAAGCAATCTTGTTCGTTCTTCATCATCAATTTTCCCATCACTTAAGACTGACATAACAAGACATCTAATTTCATCATAAGGATAATAAGATGTCATGTGTTGATTGTCCTCTAACCATTTATTCAATCTATAAATTTCTATATCTTTAATCACACCATCAGCAATTATACCATGGCAAATACCTTGTAAAGTTTGAATATCATTTGTGGTTACCTGATAATAATAACTATCTGATTCATATTTTTGACATAGCCAATATAGATCTTCCAATGTATCCTTACGCAAGGATGAATCCTGAATTGATTGTTTAATCAGGGTCATAAACTCTCGGAATGGATTTCTGTTAATCAAATCCTGATGTTTACTACACCAATTATTTAGTTCAAGAATTTCCTTGTCATTAATAATTTCATCAAAGTTGATGCCCAATAAAATACCTTTCAAAGAATGAATAGCCTTATCTGCTTCACTACGACTTGTAAATTTACGGAAGTCTAAATTGTCATAATTTGTCATGATGATAGATTTAATAGATTAGCGCATAATATATCAAGGATTATATTCAGTTTTATATTAATGGTGCCGGATATTCAGATCTAATGTATTAATCAACCTCACAATCATAAATTTACTCCACTTTAACTCATATTCCTTGCTGGCCTTTGCTGGCGCAGAGCTCTGCTCTGTGTCCATTGCCATACTCACTTTTCTTTTATAAGTAACACGGGTCAGGAGACCCGCGCTAGGGGATGAGAGATTGCAATACTTTCCGGATCATATTTTTTTACATTCCATACCATCGTTTTTTTGCAATTAATAAACAGCGGTTGCTAATTAATAATCATGATCGCAAGAAATAAATCCAACGGGACGGAGAATTTAAAGCCATCTTGACACGCCACCATGATGAGAACAAGTGCCCCTACGATGCTGACTGAAACTATAGGTACCATCCCTGCATAAAGCAGTTGCACCTGCTGGTGCTGATTTGTAGTGTGTAGGAGACTGAACTTTTACTCCTTCTGAATTTGTATAAGAGTGATGTGATGAACTATGGTGATATTGTGCAGGTTGATTATGTGAAAGATATTTTGACGCAACATAACCACTCTTGCCTTTATATGAGATTAATATCCATTGACAATCACAATCTTTGGCAACGGCGACAGAGGTACCTTGCGGTAATGTTGCCACAATAGATGAAGAGGCATTGGCATCTTTCCGCATATTCAGACTAATCGTTGTATATCGGATAGTATCCTGAGCTACGGCAGATACAACGATCAGTAAACAAGCTAATACCAGTATTATCTTTTTCATAGTTCTATAAATCAAATGTACAACACATATGGATATGGCTATCCATCGAAGTTGTTTTCAGCCACAAACAACGTTTAGCGAAACTAATCAGTTACAAACTGATTCTATTCTGTGTCCAAGCTACACTGCGTTTAGTTTGAACGAGGATCTACCACACTTAGACCATCAGGAGGAGGATTTGATATTATTTAGATTTTAAAAAGTTTTCAATTCTTGTTTTTGTATTTGCTGGCAAATCTAAGTGATATGCTTCATTATGAGCAATATTCATTTCTTTAAACCACTTTTTCCATAGAAATTGCAAAATATCTTCGTCTATTTTGTGACTTGGATTTTCTGCTTTAATACCTAAAACCAAAACTTCCAAATTATTCAAATTATTGCATGCTGTCAAAATTCCAAAATCATTTTGTTCAACCATTTTTTCCCAATTTTTATTTCTGTATTGCATCAAATTAGTATTTCCTAAAAGATAAGTGTATCTGTTTTTATGATTAAACAGAGACTGTTTATGATAAAGGTAACCATCAGTAAGAATAATAAGAATATTACGATAAGTAGTATCATTCGAAACACAAAAATCTTTAGCATCATCTTTAAAAAAACGCCAAATATCACTACCTTTCCAAGCACTTGTAGCAATAGCTTCTTTGTAAATCTCGTTTAAATATTTCTGATAAAGCTCTGTAATAGTATCATACACATGTTTTCTTTTTTTGTTATCCAGCATAGAACAATCAATATTTAATTTGGTTACTATAGCATTTATATTGGGATTTGACGGTGGAGGACTAAAAAAAACTCTGATTTTCCCTTTTGCGTTGTAAGCACCTAAATCTGACATATTTGATTTGAAATATTCAGTTATTGTTTTGATATTTTCAATATCAAATACTTGTACATCGTGATTTTTTTGTGGATTTATTCTGTCGGATAAATCTAAAAGGATTGATATATTTAATTGTTTCTGTGTTGTGGAAGAATTAATCTTATTCTCTTTCTTCTTCCCACAAGAAATAAAAACCACCGCAATAGTTACAATAAAAAACAAATATTTTATTTTCATGATTATTAATTATTAGATATTGAGGATGACTTAATAAAATCAGAATTTTTAATTTCAATTAGAAATTTTTCTTTGATGTGTTCACACTCATCTACTTGTATTTGTGGTGCTACTGTAGATTTTAAATATCCAACCCAACCTGTAAAGTAGTTATTAATACCTTCTCTCACGTCATTAAAATAGAGGACATAAGATTCGATTTGTATTTTTAATTTGTCTATTTGACCTTGGATATTATTCTTTTCAGTCTGAAGTATTGAAATTTTTTCCTTTATAATTTTACATTCAGTTTTGTATTCTATTAATTTTTGCTCTTTATTTTTAATCGCATACCTAATATTATCCATCTTCTCATATTCATTCATTGTAAAACTAAACACTAACCCCCAAATAATATAAACAACGAAACCTGCAAAAATAATTATCCAAAAATTTACTTCTTGAAAGGCTCTCCCAATAGTCATTGGGGGCATTTCTTGAAATAATTCTCCTATTCTTATATTATAAATTTCTTTAACAATCGCATAGGCTATAATAAAATCAAAAACAAACGTAACAAGAATCAAACTAACAACTTTAAAATATTTAGCTTTGCTTTTTTCTTCTAAAAACTTATATATCAAAAATCCTAATCCCAAAAACACTGCAGGAATAACAATAATAAAAACTAACTCTGTCAATCCATCAGCCCAAGCTTTGGCTATTGCATTCGCATCAAAAATAGCTTGAGTAATTTTTGTATCATCAGGCGTGAAATTTTTAAAAAATGCAGAATATGCAGCTGAGCTATAAAAGACAAACAAATAAATCGTAAGAAATGTAATTATCGCTAGGCCAATAAAAAAACTTGTTTTGGCAAATGAGTCTCCAGAGACAATTTTTGGATTCTCTTTAATTTCATCAATTTCATTGATAATTTTTTCAATCTTTTTTTCTTCGTGATTTAATTTTTCTTGTTCAATTTTGATTCCGTTTTCGGTATTAACTTTTCGGGCTTCTATAATAGCTATTTCTTGTCTTATTTCATTTTTTCGTTCATATTGTTTCATGTCATCTTGCTGAATATACCTTGTAAGCTGCATATATACAGCATGTAACTTTGGCAGTAGCGCTTGAGAAGAACCACCACAATATCCAGCATCTTTTGTCCCACGTGCTGTGTATGAAGCTCCTGAAATAACAGCAATTGAATCATCAGAATTTACTTTTTGTATTTTAAATTCAGTTGGAATAGGCTTTTGAATTGTAAATATATCTTTAAGTGCCATATTTATGAATGTTTTATTATTTGTAGTACTTCGTCAAATGACTTATATTCTTTGGCTTGCTGTAAAAGAAAATCGGCTATTTCTTTTGAATTTTCTTCTGCAAATCCAAGTCGTAGACTTGCATCTTGTAAAATATTCTTTTCTTTTTCATCAATTTTGCCATCTGCCCAAGCAATACGAGATAGATTATATAGATATTCTATTCGTTCATCATTACTCAAACTATCTAAAGAAATAAATGTGTTAGGTGAAAAGATTGCAATCTGAATTTCTTCTTCCGTAATGTTGCCTTTTTCTTTTCCTATCTGATAAAGTAATTCTAACTCTTTAGGATGAACTTCAGCATCAGCTAATAGCATTTGATAAAGACCCAAAAACATCTTCTTGTTATTTTCTTCCATACATATTTATTTTATAGCATTTAACTGTATTGATAATTTATAAGACTCATTTCAAATAGATATACCTTCTTTCTTAAACTTGTTCCATTTATTGTAAATCTGGTCAAGTAATATCTTGTATCCATAACCCAAGTAATTTACAATTACAATCAAACGAATGAAAAATTAATACTGCAAATTAGTTATAAATATTTTATTCCACATCAACAGGATCGATTACATTTTCCCTCGCCAACCCACAGCTCTGTTCTGTGCTCATACCATACACTATTTTTTCTTTCCTCCGTTCAACACAGCCCCCGTTTGACGAACTTTTATAATCTTTATACTCCTGCAATAAAAAAATCTTTTTAATTCTCCGATCGTCCGAAACCCCAGTAAATACACGGTATTCACTGCATTTCAGCCGGTTCGTCGTTAAGCACGTCTCACAGTTTAACTTTTAACATTGCAAACATACTTATAATATTTAATAGTAAAATAACATTCTCACACAAAAATGCACTTTTTTATACGGTTTCTTTACTAATTTCGACCGAACACCTAACAAAAACTATCTACACCCAATTGAGGCCCGACAACAAC
The DNA here is from genome assembly GCA_963678265.1 of uncultured Microbacter sp. GTDB lineage: Bacteria > Bacteroidota > Bacteroidia > Bacteroidales > Paludibacteraceae > Microbacter. Next base: position 2,530,004 of record OY782761.1, on the reverse strand, counting down.
AAAGGGGGCCTCCTTTGCAGAAAGCCCCCTTGCGGATAGATAAGCCGGTTGCAGCCGTCGTTACACAACAGCCAGCAGCACGGGGCCGGTATAGTCGGTGGTTCCCTGCCGGGTTACGGCAGCCACCCGAAACCAGTAACGTGTAAGCGGTGTAAGGCCGCCAATAATAGCGGTCGATTGCGCCGTAGTGCTGGCCGTAATCCACGCGCTCTCGTCCATCGGAACCGGATCTTTGCAGTATTGCCAAATATAGGCGGTGGCTCCCTTTACCGCTAAGCGGCGTAGCTGCGCCGAACCCGATTTATCACCCTGCTTTACGGTAAACTCGGCCCGTTGTACCGGCATACGCTCTCTTGTCGTATTAAACCCGGCATTCAGTATAATGGCTCCGTCGCCATCGGCAATGCGATCGACATAAGCCGCCTCTTTACGCATCATATCATCCCATTCGTCTTCGGCCTGATGCATCAGCACGGTCTCTTCCCGGCCCCCTTTCTGAGCAGCACCATACGCGGCTCTCAAAGCATCGTTCTTTGTCTTGAGGGTTGTCATCAGCACATCCGGAGTCAGAAAAAACGGATTGTCGGTCATCCGATCATGCACTGTATCGCAAAAGCTTATCTTTTCGATAACCGGATAGCGGATAAAATCGAGCAAAACATGTTCTCTAGCCATAATAGAAAAAATTAAAGTTAAACATACAATATTGTTGGTGATGGGCCGACAACAGTTGCGCTGTCCGCCCTTCGGTTCTCGGTAGCTACACCGGTAGTTTTTTTCTGTTTCGTAGTTACTGAATATAAAGTTATATCTCGATTCGTATCGTTTCATTGCCGCGTCGTCGCGCCACACCTTCGCATCCCTACCCCGTTTATCGAATAGCGCCGGAAACCGGTCTGCTTTGTTGCGATGTTCGTCTGCATTCGTACGATGCAAGCCTGTTTTGTTGCGATTCATCCCTGCATTTGTACAATGTAAGCGTGCATTATTACAGTTCATCCTTGCTTCCGTACGATGTTTGCTTGCATTGTTGCGATTCATGCCTGCATCCGAACGATGTTAACGTGCATTGTTGCGATTCACGCTTGCATCCTCACGATGTAAGCTTGCATTGTTGCAATTCATCCTTGCATCCGTACAATGTTTGCTTGTTTTGTTACGATGCACGCTTGCATCGTACGGATTACTTCTTACAAAATTCCTTTTTTGTCAAAACAAGGAGCAAAAACGAGCATAAGCCATCTGTTTTTTGTCATTTTATATTTATTTACCACATAGTTTTACTATAACAAAAAGTGCCGTTTAATGGGGTTTTCGGTACTTCTAACAGATAAAACAAGCCATTTTGAAAAACAGATTCTATTTATTAGCAATAATAACACATTATGATAGACAATAAAATACTATTTTTGTGGTATTTTTAAACAATATTTATTTCACACCTGATTAAGACAACCACCATGAATCAACGCAAAGAGACGACCCACGAACTGAAATGGTTGCGCAAGATTGTCGATACGGTTCCGGCAATTATCTATATAAAGTCGAAAGCAACAACAGCTCGTTCCGACAAATGGACGATAGAGTGGATGAACCCCTACGGACTCTCCCTGTTGGGATATTCCGAAGAGGATCTGAAACGGATCGACTCCGACATCTATTCGGGTAGCAACATCAACCACAAGGCAGAGTGCATTGTCAGTCTGAAAACAGAAAAGAAGAGCACTATTCGGGAGGAGGCAGCCGCTACCCTGTGGCGTTTTTACACTCCACAGAGCAACGAACCGTTCTATTGTTGGGAACAATCGGAAGCGCTGCTTACCCGCCCGGGAGAGACGACAAGCAGCCGTGTGGTAATAGGGCATATCTTTACGCCGAACCAACTCAACCGTCCGCAATTGAGTATGTTGCTCCGCCAGATTCACTGCTCCCGCTACCAGCACCACTTCGATTTGCTTACCAGGCGCGAAACAGAGATAATGAAGCTTATTCTGAAAGGAAATACCTGTCTCAAAATTGCGGAACTGCTCGGCATTAAGCTGTCGACCGTTCAAAAACACCGCGATAACATGATGCAAAAGTTAGGCGCACGCAACGCCGCTCAATTGGCCGCACTGACCATGGAGTATGGAATCGGTTATTGAAGATACCCAAAAAGAGAAAAGCGATGCCGCAGTTGCACAAGGGCAATCTGCGGCATCGCTTTTTACTGAAAGATCGAAACAACCGGAAACAGATCCGTATCAACCATCGCCTCCGGATATAGAGTAACCGGTTCGGTTTGCTTTGCGCCGGGTAAAGCCTGAAGTCGGAGAAACCATATCATGCTTTGTTTCGTTCGGCATACAAAGCAGAGGAGCACGGCAGGAATGGGGAGAGCACGGCACACTACTCTCCGCAAGCAGCTTTTCGTCTATAGGTAGTGTCCCCGGCTTATCGCTCCGAAAAACCGGTTACGGCGTTTTTGCTACACCATCATGGCCATGGTAGCAGCCTCGGCCGCCTGCTGTTTGTTATACCGAAAGGTCATGTCGCGGATATTAATAAGGTCGACAATGGTGCCGATACAGCACAAACCGCCGGTAAAGAAGTAGAGAATTCCCATTCCGATTTCACCCAGCACAAAGCGCTGAATACCGGCAACACAAAAGAAACCGAGCAGCGTACAAATCAGCATGGTGGTATACTCTTTCCGACGGGCGGCATATAGCGAGACAAACTGGCTCATCTGCCTTTCCGACATATCCTCGGTAAGGGTTTGGACAAAGATCAATTCATCCGGCTGCATTCCGGGCAACATCATCAGAAGCTCTTGTTGATTCATGGCTGTGATTGTTTTTAATGGTTAATACCGATTTTATACTCGTGTAGAGAAGAATTGCAACCGCGGGAATACCCAATATATGCTCGTGAAACGACTCCGCAAAACGAAGATGCAACGCGTCGTGAATAGCATGGCCGATGCCGCACCCGGGACAATGGGCAAAACCGATCGCTTTGAAAAGACAAAACGAAGTGCCGGTTCGCGGGGTATCCATCAAAAACAACAGCACCAGGGCCGTAATCCAGATAACCGGTTCGAGATATTGGCGAAACGTATAGGGCATACTTTGAATCAATTATAAACTATAAATAGCACACAAAGGTCTGTATGTTGCATATGGATCGATAGAACCTTTCACCATTAAGACATGAAGAAAATGAAGACTAAATGTTTCTCAATGGTTTAATGGTTAATGTTGTTCCTGCGACCACAATACACAACCGCTAACGCAGATTAAGTCTTCCCTTTTGATAAAGGGAAGTGTCCGCAGGACGATGGGTTAGATACAATTATCACAACAATACGAATACATCTCAGTCACAAAAGATGTCTACCTGATAAGCAATTATAAAAAATAATATTACTTACTAACCCCTCCGCTACGCTCGTCCCCTTTACCAAAAGGGGACACCACTGTATGCAAAATTTCGGCCCATTTTTACAAGCTACTTAAAAGAATAGCCGATTAGTCTTCCCTTTTGACAAAGGGAAGTGTCCGCAGGACGATGGGTTTGATATCTTCTTTCACCATTAAAAAATGAGGAACAGAAAGTCTCAATGCTTCTTAATGCCTTAATGGTTTATTTCGACCCCCACATCCATAAGATGGGATTCTAACTCCGCTCTTCGGGGCGGAGCTAATACCAACCAAATGTTGGCTTGATTGTTATATCAAAAAGAGCTTACCTTTCACCATTAAGGAATGAAGAAGATGAAGACATATGAGTATCCTATAGTTTGCCTAACGGCTTGAAAAGCCTCATTTTCATAACCGCAGGTCTATGACCTGTGGGTGAGTAAAGCCTGTACTCACACGACCTGAAAGGTCGGACTATACTAAAAGTAATGCCTTTAGCTGCGCTGATTTTTAATTCAGGCATAGAAGAATGAGGCATTGATAATCCGTAAGCCATTGGCATACGGTTATGGAAATGACGTCTTTGACTACGTCGATTTTCAATTCAGACAATATAAAACTCAAAGAGTCTTCCATTTAGGCAAAGGGAAGTGTGCGCAGGACGATGAATTTGATACGCACAACGCACAAAACCGCAGGGATATCCCATGGCGCACAACGAATTATAACCCCACAAATATAGGCTATTTTTCCGTCAATAGAATAAAACGGTAGTTTTGGGAAAGAGATTACCTGAAACGTTCCTTCTGGCTCATATCCAACCGCAGCAGAATAAACAACATAACGGTGAACGACCAGAGAGAAGAGCCTCCGTAACTGAAAAAAGGTAGCGGAATGCCGATTACAGGCGTGATACCCAGCACCATGCCGACGTTAATCAGCACGTGAAAGAGCATAATACTCACTATGGAGTAAGCATAGACCCGCGTAAAGGTGTCGCGCTGATTTTCGGCTATGCGTATCATGCGGTAGAAGAGAAGTCCGTACAACAGCAGCACACCGGCCGACCCCACAAAGCCATGCTCTTCGCCGATGGTGCAATAGATAAAGTCGGTGTCCTGTTCGGGCACATATTTCAGTTTGGTTTGTGTACCATTCAAAAAACCTTTGCCCAACCATCCGCCCGAACCGATGGCAATCTTCGACTGGTTTACATTATACCCTACCCCTTTCGGATCTTTCTCCATGCCCAGCACTACCTTGATACGGGTCTGCTGGTGAGGTTCGAGCACGTGGTCGAAAAAGTAGTCGACCGAGAAACTTACCCCGATAGAACCCAGTGCAAAAAGTGCCACCCAGATATAGGTACGCTTGCTGCGGTAGAGATAGAGAAAAATAAGGTAAAAGGCTGCTCCCACTACGGCAATCAGGGCAAAAATCTGATACTGTACGTCGAACCAGATATTCAGCAATCCGGCAAAGGCAAACAACACGCCGGTGCCTCCGAGAATATGCAACATGGTGGTGCCGTCGGCCTCGTATGCAAGTACACAGCCGAGCATCACTGCCAGAATAAAGAGGAAGGCTAGCATAAAACCGAGCGATCCCACATGATTATAGACCGGTATATCGCTCAACGGAACGATAATCAGAAACAAAATGGCCATACCGGCTGCCACCAACAGAAAGACACCGGGCAATCCCTCGCGGTAAAGCATCAGAAAGAAGGCAAAAAAGACCAATGCCGATCCCGTCTCCGACTGACATACAATGAGGGCACAGGGCAACAGTATCAACCCCGAGGCTATAAGCGCGTCTTTCCGGTTACTCATGGAGAAACCGGTTTTACTGATAAATTTCCCCAGCGCAAGAGCCGTGGAGAGCTTCGCCAACTCGCAGGGCTGAAAACTCACGGGGCCGAAGACTAACCACGAGTGCGATCCTTTGATATTGGGGGCGATAAAGATGGTAACCAATAGCAACAACAGAATAGCCCAATAGGCGAGATTGGCCATCTGCTCGTATATCTTTCCGTCTATCAGAAGAATAGATCCCGCGATAACCAACGCACAGGCAATCCAGATCAACTGTTTGCCCGAACGGTATTCGAACCCCCAAAAGTTGGCCTGGGTGTAGTCGTAACTGGCTCCGTACACATTGAACCACCCGAATATGATCATAATCAGGTAGAGTGCTACGATCCACCAATCAATCGTCTGTGCTAACCTTATTCTGCGTTCCATAGTTACGTATCAAGACTGTCTTTTCCATTTTATCCATTAATCCCTGACGCGAAGGTGAAATTTTTCTGCGAAGATAATACTCCACCATCAGGCTACTGATAGGCACGGCATAGGTAGCGCCCCATCCACTGTTTTCAACGATACACATGATGGCGATTTTGGGATGATATTTCGGGGCGAAACCCATAAACACCGAGTGGTCTTTGCGAACACCATCCTGCGCGGTACCGGTTTTTCCACAAAGTTCGATACCCGGTATCTGACCGCCCTTGGAGGTTCCCTCCAGCACCGACAGCTCCATACCACGGATACAGACATCGTAATACCTTTTATCAATAGGGGTGGTATGCACCATTTTATATTTCTCGGGAATCGGTTCGTCTTCAATGCTCTTCACCATATGCGGGGTAATCCAGTGTCCGCGGTTGGCCACCGTGGCACAAAGGTTGGCAATTTGCATGGCCGTAGCCACCACTTCACCCTGTCCGATAGAGATAGAGACCACATTGAGCGAACGCCAGCGCCCTTTACCGTGAATACGGTCGTAAGCTTTGGTGGTAGGGATACTTCCGCTGTTTTCGTGCGGCAAATCCACTCCCAACTTCTTACCAAAGCCAAAAGTCATAATATCGGCGCGCCAGGTATTGAAGGCCTCGGTAATATTTTTGTACTTGCTATTGTCGAGCATGGCCCGCAACCCGGCACAGAAATAGGCATTACACGAAATAGCAATTGCATGATACAGATCCAACGGCGAGGGGTGCGCGTGACACCCGAGATGGAAACGACCCACCGTATACCCCCGGTGGCAGGCATAACGCGTATCACTGGTAATAATTCCGTTTTGTTGCAACACCAGCGCATTGGCCACCTTGAAGGTCGATCCCGGCGGGTAACGCGCCATCACCGTACGGTCGAGCAACGGTTTATTGGGATTGGAATTCAACTCCTTGAACATAGCCGAACGTTGACGACCCACCATCAATTTAGGGTCGTAAGTAGGCGACGACACCACAGCCAGAATTTCACCGGTAGAGGGATCGATAGCAACAATACTACCCCGCTTGCCGTTCATCAACCGCTCGCCGAGCATTTGCAAATCGATATCGAGACCCAGCTTCAGGGTTTTACCCGAAACAGGTTCTTCGTCGTAAGCGCCTTTGGCATAGCGTCCTTTGATGCGGCCACGCGAATCGCGCAACATAATCTGCACCCCTTTCTCGCCGCGCAACTCCTTCTCATAACTCTTCTCCAGACCGGTAATACCGATATAATCGCCCATTCTGTAGTAATCGTCGTTCTCGATAGTGTTACGCGACACCTCGCCGATAGAGCCCAGGGCATGAGCCGCCGCATTGTAGGCATAATCGCGAATGGTGCGTTGCTGAATACTGAAACCGGGAAAACGATACAGTTTTTCCATCAGGCGGGCATAATCGTCGGGCAACAACTGATTGATAAATACCTGTGGGGTAAAGGGCGAGTAGTTGTGATTGATCTTTTTGTCCTTTATATCCTCCATCCGGTCGACGAACTCCTCTTTGGTCATGCCTATGGTGTTGCAAAAATCGGCCGTATCGAGCGCAGCCACCTCTTTCATCACAACCATCACGTCGTACGATGGCCGGTTATAGACCAGCAATTTACCGTTACGGTCGTAAATCAATCCGCGTGGAGGAAAAATAGTACGTTTGAGGAAGGCATTTCCTTCGGCCGACTCTTTGTACGACTCGGTGAAAACCTGAAGGAAAAGAAGGCGTGCAATAAAGATCAGAATGATCAATGCTATCAGGCCACCGATAACGTATTTTCGGTTTTGCAGCTCATCGTTGATCATGCCTATTTGAATTTTTGAGTACTCAACACCAGTAACAGGGTAACTACCGAATTCACACCTGTTTTAAGAAGTACCAACCAGTAATGTTGAAAAGAGAATGCTTCGAGCGTAAACAAAACGAGATGCAGCGTCACGATCATACAGATAACGTACTTCAGAAAAATGGGCAATCCCATCACCTTTACCGAAGGTTCGTAGTCGGCATACATATCTTTGGGGACGAACAGAAGCAGCAAATCTTTCCGGATAAATGCCACAAAAACCGTCGCGCAAGCATACATCCCGGGCGTATTGGAAAAGATGTCGATCAATCCGCCCATCAGAAAAGCCAGCAACAGCGAAACCGAACGGTTTACCCCGGTAGGCAGCGATATGACAAACAAGATAAAGATCATCGGGTTGACATACCCGAGGAACCGGATATTATTAAAAATCAGCACCTGCAAAAGTACAAGTACGACAAAACGGATCGTATGTTTCAACACCAGACTCGTACTCATTGATCTTCCTCCTTCTGCACTTCGCGCAACTCTTCTCTGTACTTAAACTTCACCACTTTTACATACGAAAGCGTACGGAACACAGCGGCTGTACGCGCTTCGATAGCGTAGTAACTCTTGTTTTCGGGGGTAGAGCATCGGGAGACATATCCCACCGGAATACCTTCGGGGAAGATAGACGAAAACCCGCTGGTCACCAACGTGTCGCGCAGGTGAATCACCGCATGGCGCGGCACCTCTTCCATCTGCACATAATCGGGATCGATGCCGTCCCAAACCAAAACGCCGAAATCGCCGGAGCGTTTCGACTTACAACTGACGCGTGATTTGGAATTGAGAATGGGAATAACCGTAGCATAATGAGCGGTAACGGCACTTACAATGCCAACCACACCCTGATTGTTGATAACCCCCATCTCCGGTTCGATACCATCCAGACGACCCTTGTTGAGCGTAATGGAATTGTTCAGTTTATTGATACTATTGCTGATTACTTTAGCCGCGATAAACTGATACTCCTTGTCGGCTACCACCAAAGGATGCCTGCCGGTAGTGTCGGTAAGCTGGGAAAGTTCGGCTTCGAGCCTCACCATCCTGTTTTTAAGTTGATTATTCTCGTCGGACAACTGACGGTTGGCTTCCGACAACCCGAAATATTCCACCACCGCATTGGCGGCAGAATAGACCGAGGCGGAAATATAGTTGCTCGACGATAAAAAAGAGGCACGTTGAAAGCTATTTTGATTTACAACGAAGACAAAAGAGACTGACTCCAGCAATACGAAGAGGAAATAAACCCCATAGCGCATCAAAAATCGCAACAGTTGTTCCATGCCTGACTTTTATTGTTGCTCTCTATCGCAACAAGAACGAGAAACGGTTTACATTCTTCAAAGCAACACCCGTACCACGCGCTACGGCATGGAGAGGATCGTCGGCAATGTGGAATGGAATATTCATTTTATTGGCCAAACGTTTGTCAAGGCCTTTCAACAAGGCACCGCCACCTGCGAGGTAGATACCATTGTTCACAATATCGGCGTAAAGTTCGGGAGGTGTTTGTTCCAAAGCGCTCAACACAGCCGTTTCAATTTTTGAAATGGTTTTATCGAGAGCATGGGCAATTTCCTGATAGGAAATAGGAACCTCCATCGGAAGAGCCGTCATACGGTTCGGACCGCGCACGATGAAATCTTCGGGGGCATCGTCCAGCGAAGTCAATGCAGCGCCCACATTCATCTTAATCATTTCGGCAGTGCGTTCGCCCACCTTCATATTGTGCTGACGACCCATGTATTCTACAATGTCATCGGTCAAATCGTCACCGGCAATACGGATCGATTTGTTGGTTACGATACCACCCAGCGAAATCACCGCAATTTCGGTTGTACCACCTCCGATATCCACTACCATGTTTCCTTCCGGAGCTTCAACATCGAGGCCAATACCAATAGCGGCAGCCATCGGTTCATAAATCATATATACTTCACGTCCGCCGGCATGTTCCGAAGAGTCGCGCACAGCACGAATCTCTACTTCGGTACTACCCGAAGGAATACAAACCACCATCTTCAGCGAAGGGGTGAAGAAAGTCTTTTGTGTCTGCAGCATCTTAATCATGCCGCGAATCATCAGTTCGGCTGCATAGAAGTCGGCAATCACACCGTCGCGTAAAGGACGCACAGTCCGAATGTCTTCGTGTACCTTTCCCTGCATCTGACGGGCACGTTCACCCACAGCAATCAGTTTGTCGGTACGACGATCGAGGGCAACCACCGAAGGCTGGTCCACAACGATCTTGTCGTTATGAATGATAATCGTATTGGCCGTTCCCAGGTCAATAGCGATCTCTTGTGTCAATGAAAATAATCCCATTATTCAGTTGGTTATGAATGAATTTTTATTTTAGTCGGAGAAAAGAGCTAAAGCAACCACATGTCTTTGTTCTTTACTCTTTACTCTTTACTCTTTGTCCTTTTTATCAATGTTTGAAGTGACGGAACCCGGTCATTACCATCGACTGACCGTTTGCATCACACGCCTCTACCGATTCATTATCGCGGATGGAACCACCCGGATGAATCACGGCAGTAATACCTGCTTCGTGGGCAATCTGCACACAATCGGAGAAGGGGAAGAAAGCATCCGATGCCATCACTGCACCCTGCAACTCCATTTTGAAATTCTGTGCCTTTTCCACTGCCTGATTCAGTGCATCCACACGCGAAGTCTGCCCCACGCCGCTTGCACACAACTGTTTGTTTTTGGCAAGCACAATAGAGTTCGATTTGGAGTGTTTCACCACTTTATTGGCAAACAGAAGGTCTTCCACTTCGGCTGATGTAGGTGTTTTTTTCGTCACCACCTTCAGGTCGGCTTCCGTTTCGATCTTCGTATCTTTATCCTGTACCAACACACCGTTCAGCACCGTGCGCGACTGCTTAACCGGCAGTTTGGCCTCTTTCTGAACGAGAATGATACGGTTTTTCTTCTGTGTAAGAATTTCGAGCGCATCCACATCGTAATCGGGAGCAATAATTACTTCAAAGAAAATCTTGTTAATCTCTTCGGCAGTAGCCTTATCAATTACGGCATTGGTTACCAAAACGCCACCGAAAGCAGAAACAGGATCACTTTCGAGAGCAGCTTTCCATGCATCGGTCACAGCAGGACGCGAAGCGATACCGCAGGCGTTGTTGTGCTTGAGAATGGCAAACGTAACATCTTCGAAATCGTTTATCAGGTTGACTGCAGCATCGATATCGAGCAGGTTGTTGTACGAAATTTCTTTCCCCTGCAACTGTTCGAACATGGCATTGAAATCGCCGTAAAAGACCCCCTTCTGGTGCGGGTTTTCACCGTAGCGCAACACCTTGGCATTATCGTCGGCAGCGCGAAAATAGCTCCCGTCGTTTGCATCGAAATAGTTAAAAATAGCGCTATCGTAACCCGAAGAGACGGCAAAAGCCTCTTTGGCGAAGAATTTACGTTCTTTCAGCGTGGTAGAAGCACCGTTCTCTGTAATAACGTCCAACAGCGGCTGATATTGTGCCTGCGAAGCAACAATAATCACGTCGTTGAAGTTTTTAGCAGCGGCACGGATAAGCGAAATACCACCTATATCTATCTTTTCGATAATATCCTGTTCGGGAGCTCCCGAAGCCACCGTTTGAGCGAAAGGATACAAATCGACAATTACCAAATCGATGGTCGGAATGTCGTACTGAGCCACCTGATCCAAATCGCCGGTTTCGTCGCGACGATAAAGAATACCGCCGAACACTTTCGGGTGTAATGTTTTTACACGACCACCGAAAATAGAGGGGTAACCAGTCAGATTTTCGACTGCTTCGCAGGGAATCCCCAGAGATTCGATAAAGGTTTGTGTACCTCCGGTGGAGATAAATGCTACACCCTGTGCATGTAATTCACGGATGATGACATCGAGCTTGTCTTTGTGATAAACTGATACAAAGGCTGTTTTAATGGATTTTCTTTCGCTCATCGGTTGAATTTTTAATGCTTGCAAATGTACAAAAATGTTTGGATATAACAGATGCGTTTTAAAGTTATTTTGGTGCCGTGTAAAGTTGTTTTAGGTACAGTTTCAACAGGTAGGCACAAGGGTGCCGCTTGGCCCGGCTACCCTGTTTGTAATTACGGCGGTAGTGTTGTACTTTTGCATACAGAAAGAAGGCCCGTAAACTCCGATTGCAACACCATTTAAATGACTGATTTTTTAAGCATTAATTACACAATAGCCGAAATTTTAGGATATAAAATGAGCTTGGTGGAGCTGCTCGGAACCGTAACCGGCATTGTCGCCGTCATTTTAGAAACGCGATCTAATATATGGACATGGCCGGTCGGAATAATAGGAATCGTTTTCTCTTTTTTTGTTTTCTACCAGACAAGTCTTTATAGTGACATGTTTCTTCAACTATATTACGCCGCAACGGCAATATACGGATGGATCTACTGGCACGGAATCAAAACAGAGACACAGACTCCGATAACACTTCTTACACGAAGAGGACGAATTATACATGCTATACTTGTTGTAATAGGTACCGCCGGAATAGGCTATTTTATGAGCCATATTCATCAGATTTTTCCAAATTTGTTTCCTACGGAGGCCGCGTTTCCCTACCCCGACACCTTCGTAGCAGTACTCAGCATTCTGGCTAACTGGATGATGGCGCAACGCAAAGTGGAGACGTGGATATTATGGATCGTTGTAGATATTATTTGTACTGTTATGTACTGGCTGAAAGGCATTCAGTTCTTTTCGCTCGAATATCTGATTTTCACCCTGATGGCCGTTTACGGATTGATAAACTGGATAAAATTGTACCGAACCGGATTTGAGAATGTGACCTCTCCCCAACCCCTCTCCCGGAGAGAGGGGCAATCTGCAAACAAAGAGTAAAGAGTCAAGAATCAGCTTCCTCCCTTTTGGAGAGGACGGAAAGAGAGGTCTTACACACTAAACATTAAACAATAAATTCATGCAATTGAAAGATGTACTACAGAATCGCATCCTCATTCTCGATGGAGCAATGGGAACGATGATTCAACGCTATAAACTTACCGAAGAACAGTACCGGGGAGCGCTTTTTGCCGGCGTTGCCATTCCGCAAAAGGGAAACAACGACCTGCTCTGCCTCTCGCAACCGGATATCATTTCGGCAATACATCGTCAATACCTGGAAGCCGGTGCCGACATCATCGAGACCAATACCTTCAACGCGCAGGCTATCTCGATGGCCGACTACGGTATGGAAACGCAGGTACGCACCATCAACCGGGAAGGTGCCAAACTGGCGCGCCGTCTGGCCGATGAGTTTACGGCACAGAATCCCGACAAGCCCCGTTTTGTGGCCGGTTCGGTTGGACCGACGAATAAAACCGCCTCCCTTTCGCCCGATGTGAACAATCCCGCTTTTCGTAGCGTAACCTTCGACGACCTGACGGTTGCCTATCAGGAACAGATAGAAACACTGCTCGAAGGTGGCGTGGATGCCATTTTTATCGAAACCATTTTCGATACGCTCAATGCCAAAGCCGCTATTCGTGCCGCGAACCTCGCAATGGAAAAGACCGGTATCAAAGCGGCGCTGATGCTTTCGGCAACCATAGCCGACAAGAGCGGGCGTACCCTTTCGGGACAGACCATCCGCGCTTTTCTGGCCTCCATCTCTCATGCCAACCTGCTTTCGGTAGGGCTCAACTGCTCGTTCGGTGCCCGCGACCTGAAACCGTACCTCGAAGAGTTGTCTGCTTTTGCGCCCTGGTACGTAAGTGCGCACCCCAATGCCGGACTCCCCAACCGTTTCGGCGCTTACGACGAGACGCCGGAGATGATGGCCACGCAGATCGAAGAATACCTCAACGAAGGATTGGTAAATATTATCGGTGGCTGCTGCGGCACGACCCCCGATCACATTGCAAAATATTATGCACTGGTGGAAGGCAAAAAGGTACGGAGACCGGCTGTTGAATCAACCAATCTTATGCTGAGTGGTCTGGAACTGTTAGAGATTGTGTCGCTTGCACCGTCCGACCTCTCCCCTAACCCCTCTCCCGAGGAGAGGGGAACAACCTCCGACACTACAGAAACAAGCCGTCACTCTCAACCAGGTTATTACACCACATCAGCCGACAGCTGGAAACTGCTTCAACCGATTGCCAAAGAGATGCGTAAAAATCCAACGGAAGCGGAAGCTTTGCTGTGGGAGGCCTTAAGAAGAAAAAATATCGAATTCAAAATAAAACGGCAACAGGTTGTCGACGGCTACATTGCCGATTTTGTTTGTATCGAAAAACGCGTCGTCATTGAGGTAGATGGCAACATTCATCTTTCTCCCGAAAATCAGGCCCGGGATCAAGAACGTACCCGAATACTCAAAACTCAGGGATTTGATGTGATCCGATTTTCCAACAAGCAGGTAACAGAGGACACAGATCAGGTTATAAACGAAATAAAAGAGTTTCTTTCAAATAAATCAACTCCTCCGAAGCAGGCAGACTATTCCCTCTCCTCGGGAGAGGGAACAGGAGAGGTCGACGCGTCTCCAACCCAGATTATCCCCTCTCCTCGGGAGAGGGGGCAGGGGGAGAGGTCAGACGCTACAGAATCAGCGACTCGCTCCCTCTTCGTCAACATCGGGGAACGATGCAACGTGGCCGGATCGCGCAAGTTTTTGCGGTTGATTGCCGAGAAGAAATACGAAGAGGCGGTTAGCATTGCCCGCCAACAGGTGGAAGATGGCGCGCAAATCATCGACGTAAATATAGACGATGCCATGCTCGAAGCCAAAGAGGAGATGGTGACGTTTCTCAACTACCTGATGTCGGAACCGGACGCGGCCAAGCTGCCCATCATGATCGACTCCTCGAAATGGGAGGTGATTGAAGCCGGGTTGCACTGTCTGCAAGGCAAAGCGGTGGTCAACTCCATCAGTCTGAAAGAGGGAGAAGATATCTTTCTGGATCATGCCCGCACCATTCGTCAATACGGAGCCGCTACCGTTGTGATGGCCTTCGACGAAAAGGGTCAGGCCGACACTTTCGAACGCCGCATCGAAATCTGTAAACGCGCCTACGATTTGTTAACCCAAAAGGCTGGTTTTCCACCTCAGGACATCATCTTCGACCCGAACATACTGGCTATTGCCACCGGCATCGAAGAGCACAACCGCTATGCCATCGATTTTATCCGCACTACCGAATGGATCAAACAAAATCTACCCTATGCCAAAGTGAGTGGCGGAGTGAGCAATCTCTCCTTCTCGTTCCGCGGTAACAATATGGTGCGTGAAGCGATGCACTCGGTGTTCCTCTATTATGCTATCCAGGCCGGAATGGACATGGGGATCGTCAACGCCGGCATGTTGCAGGTGTACGAATCGATCGATAAAGAGTTGCTCGAACGGGTGGACGATGTGATCTTCGACCGCAGACCCGACTCTACCGAACGACTGATCGAGCTGGCCGAGAAGATCAAAGCCGACAGCAACAACGAAACCATCGAAAAGAAAGAGGACGAATGGCGCACCCGCTCATTGCAGGAACGGCTCTCCTACTGCCTGATCAAAGGCATCGGTCAACACCTCGAAGAGGATTTGGCTGAAGCGTTAACCGTTTACGAAAATCCGTTGACCATCATAGAAGAACCGCTGATGGATGGCATGAACACTGTGGGCGATCTATTCGGACAGGGCAAAATGTTTTTGCCGCAGGTGGTAAAGACAGCCCGCACCATGAAACAGGCAGTCGCCATTTTGCAGCCGCACATCGAGGCGCATCAAAGCGGCCAAGTAGTTCAGAAAGCAGGCAAGATAGTACTGGCAACGGTAAAAGGCGATGTGCACGACATCGGTAAAAACATTGTAGGTGTAATCATGGCCTGCAACAATTTCGAGGTGGTTGATCTGGGCGTGATGGTACCCACCGAACGCATCATTCAGGCGGCAATCGACGAAAAAGCGGATGTGATCGGTCTCAGCGGATTGATAACACCTTCGCTGGAAGAGATGTGTCACGTAGCCGCTGCCATGCAAAAAGCGGGTCTCAGCATTCCGTTGATGATCGGTGGCGCCACCACATCGAAAATACATACGGCCGTAAAGATAGCTCCCAACTACACCAACAACGTGGTGGTCTACTCGCGCGATGCTTCGCAGGGAGTCTCGTACCTCGGTAAATTAGTAAACAAACAAACCTATGCCGAATTTGCCGCCTTTATCCGCGACGAACAGGAGCGGATGGTTACCAAAGAGGTCAAAACACCGGTACTGCCGTTAACCGAAGCAAAGAAAAACGCGCTCAATATCGACTGGAGCAATTTCACACCGCTGCGTCCGGCGCAATTCGACCGCCAAACGCTCGATATCTCCATCGACACGCTGTTTCCTTACATCGACTGGCGTTTCTTCTTCAAGGCATGGCGCATCACCGGCAGCTATCCCGGCATCGAAAACATTCACGAATGCCCTTCGTGCGAACAATCGTGGATCAATAGTTTTCCTGCCGAAGAGCAGGAGAAGGCCCGCGAAGCGCTGAAACTGTTCCGCGACGCTACCCGTCTGCTCAACATGCTCAACACGAAAGGGGTGGTTGCAAAGTCCGTACTATCGTTCTACGAAGCCAACGCAACCGACAACCGCGACGCGTTGGTCGTACACAATAATGGAGAGACAACCGTTCTACCGGTGTTGCGTCAGCAAGCGGTAAAACCGGACGGAAATAATCTCTCGCTGGCCGATTTTCTGCTGCCCGAAAAGGAAAACCGCACCGACTATCTCGGCGCTTTTGCCACATCGGTTGCCGGAGCCGAAGAGATTGCCAAAGAGTATGCCGCACAAAATGACGATTACTCCGCACTGTTGATTCAGTCCATCTCCGACCGTATCGCCGAAGCAGCTGCCGAGTGGTTGCACTTGCAGGTTCGTTGTCATTTCTGGGGATATGCCGAAAATGAGGCGTTGAGCAAAGAAGAGATTTTGAAAGAGCATTACCAGGGCATTCGTCCGGCGGTAGGCTACCCTTCCCTGCCCGATCTTTCATTGATCTTCGACCTCAACAAACTGTTGAATCTCTCCGAAATCGGCATTTCGCTTACCGAAAACGGAGCCATGAAACCCAACGCATCGGTTTGCGGTCTGCTCTTTGCACATCCGCAATCGAGCTATTTTATGATCGGAAAGATTGACGATGAACAACGAAAACATTACGCTGCACAGCGGGATATTACCACCGAAGAGTCGACAAAATGGTTACCCCGTTAACTGTCAGTGTTTTTTTGAAACGCTAAAAAAGCTTGTCCGGGCCAACGAAACCGCCCGATTGCTTGTTGATACAAAAGGAAAGCACTATTTTTGTCGCGCTTTAAATGTTAACTCTCTTGAATTATAACCGAATGACAATTGGGAACAAGCGTTAGCCCTGTCATTTTACTATTAAACTATTGATTATGCTTAAGAAGATTTTATCTGTATCTGGAAAACCGGGTCTGTTCAAACTGATTTCTCAAGGAAAAAACATGATGATTATAGAATCGTTGGTCGACAAAAAAAGATGTCCGGCGCTGGCTCACGATCGGGTGGTTTCATTGGGCGATATTTCCATTTATACAGAAACGGAAGAGATGCCGCTCGGCGCTGTTTTTGCCAACATAAAAGAGAAAGAGGCCGGGAATAAGGCATCTATCGATCCGAAAGCCGACGGCAATGCCTTACGTGCCTATTTTGGCGAAGTGGTTCCCGATTTCGATAAAGAACGGGTACACACCTCTGACATTAAAAAAATTATCATCTGGTACAATCTTTTGGTAGATAACGGACTGACTGAATTTTCAGAAACAGCTGCCGAAGAAAAGGAAGAAGAAAAAGCTACCGAGGCATAACATACGTTGCAGGTCTATTCAGTAAACTGTGTCAGGGAAAGAGATTAGTCTATATTCCATCTATGTTCAAAAATAATAATAAATTGGGCCATAATTTGCTTCCATCCAGCTATAGGACCTACGTTTTCAAATAATTTTGTTTGTACCAGATAAAGCAACTTCATAAGCGCTTGATCATTGGTAAAAACACGTTTTGATTTAGTGACCTTTCGTAGCTGACTATTAAAGCTTTCAATGATATTGGTTGTGTAAATTATCTTTCTTATCATATCAGGAAACTCAAACATTTGAGACAGTTTATCCCAGTTTTCAAGCCAAGACTTAATGATATATGGATATTTAGCAGACCATTGTTCATCAAACTTAGCCAAAGCCTTTTCTGCTTGTTTTTTATCGTTTGCTTGATAAATCTCTTTCAACGAAGCAACTACAGCTTTGCGATCTTTGTAAGGAACATATTTGAGCGAGTTTCTTATTTGATGGACAATACAAAGCTGAACCCTTGCTTGTGGAAAAACAGCTTCAATTGCCTGAGAGAACCCTTTTAGGTTGTCAATACAAGCGATCAATATATCCTGAACCCCTCGACGATGTATATCATTGAGAACAGATAGCCAAAAAGCAGCACTCTCGGACTGACCGATATACATGCCCAATAAATCTTTGATTCCTTCGCGATTGATACCTATTAAGCAATAAACTGCCTTGCTTTTGATGGCATTATCTTCACGAACCTTGTAATGAATGGCATCCATCCAAACAATGGGGTATACACTCTCCAGAGGACGAGTCTGCCATTGTTCTATTTCTGGCACTATTTTGTCCGTAATAGACGTTATGGTTGCCGGAGAAATATTCATCTGATACATCTCACTCAAATGGTCACAGATATCTGTATAGCTCATTCCCAGAGCATATAGACTGATGATTTTATGATCAATCCCATCTCCAAGCGTTGTCTGACGCTTGGCTAATAACGTAGGATCAAAACTTCCATTACGATCACGCGGAGTATTTACCTGGATAGTTCCATAGTCTGTCTTGACCTGTTTGCTGCTTATTCCATTTCTTCTGTTGGCACCATTGGCCTCTGATAAATGACTGGCAATTTCTCCTTGCAAACCTGCTTCCAACAGTCGTTTCAACAAAGGAGCTAATACTCCATTTTCTCCGGAAAGGCTTTCTCCCTGTTTCAAACGCTCTATTGCTTCTGCCTCAAATGACTTGTAGTCAAATTTTTCTTGATTATCCATCCTGCTGTGTTAAGTGTTAGTAAAGTTATAATTTTACTCCTTTCCCTGACACAGTTTATTGAATAGACCCTACGTTGCTAAAAAACAGAAAGCGCTTTGTCAGACCGACAAAGCGCTTTCTGCTTTTTAAACTATGGATAGATGCCCGACAATATATTTTGATTGCTACGAAAAATACTCTTGCGTCTCGGAACAATGAAATCGCATCTCTACAATATACCTCTGCCGCTCGATAACATGTAACGACCACTCGACAATATATTTTGACGGCTACGAAAAATACTTTCGCATCTCGGAACGATGAAATCGCGTCTCCACAATATACTTTAGTCGCGCAACAATTTGCAATGACATATTCGACGATATACCTTTACGTCTACGAAGAATGCTTTCACGTCTTAAAAACATACCATCGCGTCTCTGCAATGTACTTCTGACGCGCGACAACTTGCAACAGGCAGCCAACGACCTACTTTGGCATCTGCAAAAAATATTGACTCCGGGTCTGTTCAATAAACTGTGTCAGGGAAAGGAGTAAAGTTATAATTTTACTCCTTTCCCTGACACAGTTTATTGAACAGACCCTTGACTCCTTCAAACGAATGCGATGCCGCATCATGTATTATTCGTAACGGATAGCCGAGGCAGGATTAATTTTTGTGATAAGATAAGACGGTGCGACCAGAATAAAGGTCGACAACACAAATACACCCAGGTTCAGCAACAGGATGGCCGGAACTGTGAGCAGAATGGGAACCGACGAAACATAATAGTTGGAAGCATCGAGAGGTATCAGACCCGTATATTTCTGAACCAGACAGAAAGTCAGGCCGATGAAATTTCCCCAGAACATCCCTTTGCCGATAAGGAAGCAGGAGTGGTAAAGAAAAATCTTACGTACCGTCCAGTTCGTGGTGCCCAATGCTTTCAGAATCCCGATCATATTCGTACGCTCGAGGATTAAAATCAGCAAGCCGGAAATCATCACAAAACCCGATACCGCCATCATCAGACCCAAAATCACCCAGACATTCATATCGAACAATCCGAGCCAGGCAAACAGTTGCGGATTGATATCTTTAATGGTCTGCGAGTAGTAGGGAGCCCCGTTTTCATCGAAACGGTTGGCGACCTTCGCGTACACCTTCTCACCCACGCTATCCAGTTGATTAAAATCGTTGATAACGATTTCCATCCCGCTGACCTCCTTCGGTTGCCAGTCGTTAAGACGCTGTACCGTTCGCATATCGGCCAGAATAAACAATTTATCGTACTGTCCGAAATTGGTCGAATAGATACCCGACACCACAAATTTCTTCGCTTTAATCCGATCCTGAATAAAATAGGCGATAAAGCCGTCGTGCAGCTTCAAATGAAGTATATCGGCAATCTTCTTCGAGATCACCACCTGATTGGAGGGTGCCGTATCGTTCATGCTCAACGGTTTTCCCTCCACCATGTTCTGCGTAAAGAATTGCCAGTCGAACTGGCGATTGACCCCTTTAAACACAACGCCCTGAAAGTCGTTTTCCGTCTTGATAATTCCCGCTTTGGTGGCAAATTTCTGCAGATGCTTTACCCCCGGCACTCCTGCCAAAGCCCGGGTCATCGAATCGGAAATCAGCAGCGGACGCATCTCATACGTCGAATTATTGTCGAAGCGTGTGATTTGGATATGCGAACCGAAACCGACCACCTTATTGCGTACCTCCTGCTTGAAACCCATCACAATAGCCACCGTGATAATCATGACGGCCAGTCCGATGGCGATTCCCCACATGGCAATACGCACCGCAGGTTTCGATACCCGCAGCTTGCTGTCACCTCCGAAATGAATTCGTTTCGCTATAAAAAAGGGGAAATTCACAATCGCTATTTTAGTTAAATGAGGTCGTCACCCAAAGTGACGACCTCATTATTTTATTTCAGGTTTCTAAAAAAGGTAAGTTCACCGGTATACAATCAACAACTATGAATTATTAATTGTTAATTATTAATTATATCGTTCGTCCCGGATAAACCTCCAGCGCTTTGCGCAGCACCAGCAGCGCTTTGGCCAGCTCTTCTTTCTTCAGCACATATGCCAGACGCACTTCGTTCCGCCCAACTCCCTTATTTGTATAAAATCCTGATGCCGGAGCCATCATTACCGTTTGTCCTTCATATTCAAACGTCGACAAAAGCCATTCGCAAAATTTATCCGAATCGTCGATTGGCAAACGAGCCACGGTGTAGAATGCCCCCATCGGGATAGGCGAATAAACACCCGGAATACGGTTCAGCTCGTCGATCATAAATTTACGACGCTCTACATATTCATTGTAGACATCGAGCATATACTCCTCCGAAGCATCCATCGAAGCCTCCGCCAAAATCTGACCGATGAGCGGCGGACTCAAACGAGCCTGACAAAACTTCATTGCGCTCTTCTTCACTTCCGAATTTTTGGTAACCAACGCCCCGACGCGGATACCGCATTCGCTATAACGTTTCGATACCGAATCGATCAGCACCACATTATTCTCAATCCCTTTCAAATGAAATGCCGAGATGTAAGGCGCTCCCGTATAACAAAACTCACGGTACACTTCATCGGAAAAGAGGAACAGATCGTGCTTCTTTACAATATCACGAATATGATTGAGCTCTTTTTGGGTATAGAGATAGCCGGTAGGATTGTTGGGATTACAAATCATAATTCCCTTGGTACGCGGCGTAATCAACTCTTCAAACTGTTCGACCGGAGGCAGACAAAAGCCCTCGTCGATAGACGACACCACCGGGCGCACAATAGCGCCGCTACCGATAGCAAACGCGGTATAGTTGGCATAAGCCGGTTCGGGCACAATAATTTCGTCATCCGGATCGAGGCACGACAAGAAGGCTATATTCACGGCTTCCGAACCACCGGTGGTGATGATGATATCTTCGACAGAGACGTTAATTTTGTACTTTGCGTAATATTTCACCAACTTTTCGCGTAGGCTCAGTAAGCCGTCGCTG
Source organism: uncultured Microbacter sp. (assembly GCA_963678265.1). GTDB lineage: Bacteria > Bacteroidota > Bacteroidia > Bacteroidales > Paludibacteraceae > Microbacter. The sequence continues at coordinate 2,508,361 of OY782761.1, read as the reverse complement.
GGTGAATATTCAAAAATTTTCAGATCGATATCCTTCAACGCGTCAAGCGCGACTTGTGGTGTAGGAAGATCGGGCTGACCGATGTTGAGATGAAACACCTTGATGCCGCGAGCCTTTGCTTTATCGGCCAAAGGCACCAGTTTACGAATAGGCGATTGAGGCATTGCGAAGCCCCGTCCCGAGATTTTTGGCATGTGCGAATTTTTGTTTGAATTAGATTTAACCGCATTTAGGCGGAATTACATTTTGAATTGAACCCGAATGATTACAAATCTTGTACAACCAACAACGAACAGTTCTCATCTCATCATCACACATTCCCCGGCTACCGCATCGGCTGGTTACTATCTGTCAATTTTCGATTTATAGGCTCTGTCCATCTGACGTTTATCTTCTTTCTCTTTCAACGTCTGACGTTTATCATAACTCTTCTTGCCGTGAGCCACAGCTATCTCCAGCTTAGCCAATCCTTTCTCGTTGACGAACAACTTAGTAGGTATAATAGTCAAACCGGTTTCTTTGGTTGCGCGTACCAGTTTTGCCAGCTCGCGCTTGGTTACCAGCAGTTTTCTATCCCGGCGGGATTCATGATTGGCATAGGTACCGAACGAATATTCGGCAATATGCATATTCTTCACCCACAGTTCCCCGTTGATAAACAGACAATAGGAATCGGACAAACCGGCTTTTCCTTCACGAATAGCTTTGATTTCGGTACCGAACAACTGAATGCCGGCGACCAAAAAGTCGGACAACTCGTAATCAAAAAAAGCGCGCCTGTTTTTTACGTTGATATTGGAGGATTTATGCATATTCAAAGATAAGGAACTTTTACTGAAGATTAGGCATCATGCCTCGGAGAAGTCCGTACAATACAACCGGCACGATCATCATAAAAAATGTCATGCCAATAACAAACACGCCCCTATCTTCGACTTTGAGGTTAAATACCACCTCGGCAGCAACCCAAAGCAAAAAAGCAGTATATAAATAAAAGATCCAGAGGAAGAAGAAACTGGGTAAAATGGCCGTAGCGATAAACAACAAAAAGACCAAAACCAGTCCGTAGCCGATCACGATAGCCGATTGCTCTTTGGTGGGAGTAATGGCATATCTTTTCTGCATTAAAATTTTCAAAACATACTGAAGAATATAGAATGCGGCAAAAAGAGAACCGAAAGAGACCAAACCGTGAACAATAAGAACATGAATAGGATAAGCCGGATGCCTGTGAAAAATTGCTTCCTGAAGTATCTTAAGAACAGACGCCGCCCCCATCAAAGGATAGCAAAACTGTTTCAATATCTGTTTGTTAGAAAATCCCTCCTTAACAAATTGAGGCCAGGCCACTTCAGGTTTGGTGAGCAATAAAACAATTTTTCTGATAATTTCCTTATACATAATTCTTCATCCTATTTTATCCCTGCAAAAGTAGAACATTCGCTTTAAAAAGCCAAATTCAAATTTTGCAAAAAAGAGTATGGTATCTTACTCCGACTTGCAAAAATACCAAAAAGGCCTTCCCTACTTTCAAAAATAAAGCATATCTTTGTCTGCAATTAAGAGAAAACATACACATTCGCTGCATTCTTCATAGTATCAGATATCTATGAAGATGCTTTGTTGTGTAAACAGACTAAGCTACTGTAAACATCTCACGAGGGGCTTGCCTGGGAATTTCCATCTGCTGTTTTTAACGTATAATTCCACCGTAAGGCATTTCTCAGTGTAAAAACATCTATCATCAAATGATAAAAGAACAACTATTTTCGGGTCTGCCCTATAAAGTTGCAGATATTGCACTGGCAGACTTTGGCCGTAAAGAAATTATACTTGCCGAAAAAGAGATGCCGGGTTTGATGGCATTACGCGCAAAATATGGAAAACAAAAACCGCTGAAGGGAGCCCGTATCATGGGTTCGCTGCATATGACCATCCAAACTGCCGTGTTAATAGAAACGCTGGTAGAACTGGGTGCCGAAGTACGTTGGGCAAGTTGTAATATCTATTCTACGCAAGATCATGCTGCCGCTGCCATAGCCGCTGCCGGAGTTCCGGTATTTGCATGGAAAGGCGAAACGCTGGCCGAGTACTGGTGGTGCACCCTTCAGGCACTTTTGTTTGAAGGCAACAAGGGTCCGAACGTGATTGTTGATGATGGCGGCGATGCCACCATGATGATTCATGTAGGCAACAATGCCGAAAAAGAGGCTTCCATTCTCGATAAAGCTGCCGATGGCGAAGACGAACGCGAACTCTACTCCATATTAAAAGAGGTGTTGAAAAAAGACGCTTCGCTCTGGACACGCATGGTTCCCGAAATTCGTGGTGTATCGGAAGAGACCACAACCGGTGTACATCGCCTCTATCAAATGCTCGAAGAGGGTAAGCTTTTATTCCCGGCTTTCAATGTCAACGACTCGGTTACCAAATCGAAGTTCGACAATCTCTACGGCTGCCGCGAATCGTTGGCCGATGGCATTAAACGTGCCACCGACATCATGATTGCAGGTAAAGTGGTTGTTGTTTGCGGATATGGCGACGTAGGCAAAGGATGTTCACACTCCATGCGCTCGTATGGGGCACGCGTACTCGTTACCGAAATCGACCCGATTTGTGCCCTGCAAGCTGCCATGGAAGGTTTTGAAGTAACCACCGTAGAAGAGGCGCTGGCCGAAGGTGATATTTATGTTACGACCACCGGTAACCGCGATATTATCCGCATCGAACACATTGAAAAGATGAAGAGCGCGGCTATCATCTGCAACATCGGTCACTTCGACAACGAAATTCAGGTCGACAAACTGAAAACATTCCCGGGCATCCGTCACGAAAATATCAAACCGCAGGTAGATAAATATATCTTCCCCGACGGACATGACATACTATTGTTGGCCGATGGCCGTTTAGTAAATCTGGGTTGTGCAACTGGTCACCCTTCGTTTGTGATGAGTAATTCGTTTACAAACCAGACTCTAGCTCAGATCGAACTTTTCACCAATAAATATGACGTAAACGTTTACCGCTTACCGAAGAAACTCGACGAAGAGGTTGCCCGCCTGCATCTCGAAAAAATCGGTGTCAAACTGACCCGACTCACACCCGAACAGGCAAGCTACATTGGGGTAGCGCAAGATGGTCCGTTCAAACCGGAACACTACAGATATTAATCAATTAATAATGAACAATTAATAATTAATAACGGAGTTGGAGTCGCCATCAAGCGCAGCAGTTCATTATTAATTATTGATTATTAATTCAACACATATGTTCAGTCACCTTTGCAACACCATTTTCGAAGCTGCAATCGACCAATATCATGTTACCGATCATGTGGACACGCCCATAAGCAATCCGTATGAAGTAAAGACCATTGAATTTTACCTTTTTCTGAAGAACTGGATCGATACGGTACAATGGCATTTGGAAGACATTATCCGCAATCCGGAAATTGATCCGGTAGAAGCGCTCCAAATCAAACGTCGCATCGACAAATCGAATCAGGACAGGACCGATTTGGTGGAGTTGATCGACAGCTATTTTTTAGATAAATACAAAGGGGTGGCTAAAATGGATGGTGCCTCTATCAACACGGAAAGTCCGGCATGGGCCATCGACCGGTTGTCGATTCTGGCGCTCAAGATTTATCACATGCAACAAGAAGCCGATCGTAAAGAGGCTTCGGATGCACACCGTGCCGAATGTAAAAAGAAGCTCGATATATTACTCGAACAGCAGGTGGATCTTTCGTCGGCCATCGACCTGTTGCTTAGCGACATCGAAGCCGGACGCAAATGGATGAAAGTGTATAAACAGATGAAAATGTATAACGATCCGGCGTTGAATCCGGTGCTGTACGCTAAATAAATTTTGTTTGTAATTTACTATCGAACAGGAATTAGTGTCTGTCTAACCAAAATCAAAAGTTAGGAGTTCCGTGAATATACTTGTTACACGCTTATCGGCATTAGGAGATGTAGCGATGATGATCCCGGTGGTCAGCTCTATTGCGCTACGATACCCCGAGCATCATTTCACGGTGGTTTCTATGCCCTTGGTAGCTCCACTGCTGAAAGGACATGCAAATATCGATTTTGTTGCCTTCGAAAAGCGTGGTACGCATAAAGGATTCAAGGGAATTTTCAAACTATTCCGCCAATTGCGCAAAATGCGCCACTTTGATTATGTGGTTGACCTGCACGATGTCTTACGAACCAAAATACTGGGTTCGCTTTTTCGTGTAACGGGCACAAAACTGCTTGTTATTGATAAAGGCCGGGCAGAAAAAAAAGAGTTGATAGAAAAGGGTCACCTTCAATCCGTTCAACTTACCTCATCGATCGAACGCTACCGGGTTGTATTCTCGTTGTTAGGACTCACTATCGGATCTGTCAATGGTGGTTTACCTTTTGAAACGCTAACATCCAGAGAACCGATTTACGCAACTTTCGGCACAAAAAGCGGCAAGTGGATCGGCATTGCTCCGTTTTCGCAACACATCGGAAAACAATTGCCGTTCAGCAAAATAGAAACCATCATCGACTATTTTTCCAGGCAAGACGACATCCGTATTTTTTTGTTCGGAGCCGGAGAAAAAGAGCGACAATTAATAGACGACTGGATACAAAAATATCCGAAAACGGAATCGGTTGTAGACAAACTGCCATTCGACACCGAACTGTTGCTGATGAAAGAACTGGACGTAATGCTCACCATGGATTCGGGAAATATGCACCTCGCCTCTCTGGTCGGTACGCCGGTAATATCCGTTTGGGGTGCGACACATCCCTACGCAGGGTTTTATGGAATGAATCAACCCGAACACAATGCCGTTCAGCTACCGTTAGCTTGCCGGCCATGTTCCATTTTTGGGAATGTTCCGTGCAAATTCGGCACCTATGAGTGCCTCAATGCAATAGAGAGTAAAGATATTGTTGAAAAAATGGCAGGTTATTTGTAAACTGTTATTTTCAATCACTTAAACGCATAGTTGGCAAGACAAATTTGAATTCGCAAATCAATTAGATATATGGGAAAGATTATTGCTTTAGCAAACCAAAAAGGAGGTGTTGGCAAAACCACCACAGCTATAAATCTGGCTGCATCGTTAGCGTCGCTGGGAAAGAAAGTTCTTCTTGTCGATGCCGACCCGCAAGCCAATGCCTCATCCGGTTTAGGAGTAGATGTGCGCGAAGTAAAGAAAAGTATTTACGAATGTCTGGTAGAAGAGATTCAACCTAAGGAGGCAATTCTCCCGACTGAATTAGACAATCTTTCTATTATTCCCTCTCACATAGACTTAGTTGGTGCCGAAATTGAGATGCTCGAAATCGAACACCGGGAAAAGATTATGCGACGCATGTTGCAACCGATGAAAGGTGATTACGACTATATTTTGATTGACTGCCTGCCTTCGCTCGGTTTGATAACCGTCAATGCGCTGACGGCCTCCGACGTAGTCATTATTCCGGTACAGTGCGAATATTTTGCACTCGAAGGAATCAGCAAGCTGCTCAACACTATTAAGATAATCAAGACAAAGCTCAATCCCGAACTGGCCATTGAAGGATTTTTGCTGACCATGTACGACAACCGGTTGCGTTTAGCCAATCAGGTCTACAACGAAGTGCAAAAACACTTCGGCGATTTGGTTTTCAAGGCCGTTATTCAACGAAATGTCAAACTCAGTGAAGCGCCCAGCCATGGCAAACCTGTTTTACTGTACGACAGAGAATCGAAAGGGTCTCAAAACTACCTTGACCTGGCCAAAGAACTTATTGCCAGAGAAGAAACCGAAGAGTAATTTTGTTTCTACCATTTTTTACCAGCAAACCGAAGGACCTTATAAAAGAACGATATGGTACAAAAACATGCACTCGGACGCGGCCTTGGCGCTCTCATTGATATAGAACCTATCAGCACAGCTGGATCATCGTCTATCAACGAAATAGAGATTGCCAAGATACATCCGAATCCCAACCAGCCAAGAACTTTTTTCGACGAAGAAGCGCTATCCGAATTATCGGCATCTATCAGGGAAATTGGTATTATTCAACCGATCACATTGAGAGAGGTTAACGAGAATAATTATCAGATTATTGCGGGCGAACGTCGTTACCGCGCATCGAAAATGGCGGGTCTCACCACCATTCCGGCATATGTCAAGAAGGCAGAAGATGATCTGGTGATGGAAATGGCGCTGATCGAAAATCTTCAACGTGAAGACTTGAATGCCATAGAAGTAGCCCTCACTTTTCATCGTTTGCTCGAAGAATATAAGATGACTCAGGAACGACTGAGCGAACGGGTTGGCAAAAAGCGTGCTACCATTTCCAACTATTTACGTTTGCTTCGGTTACCGGCCGAAATACAGATGGGAATCAAGAACAAGCAAATAGACATGGGACATGCCAAGGCGCTGATAACCATCGAAGATCCTGCAAAACAAATTTCGATTTACGAAGAGATATTAGCTAATCACCTTTCGGTAAGAAAAGTGGAAGAGATGGTACGGGCAAACGAAGAGACATCATCGCCGGTATCGGAAACAATACCCGCAAAGAAAGCCACGACCACCCCGGCAGAACACGCCCTGATTCAGAACCGTCTGTCAGAGCGTCTACAGTCGAAAGTACAGTTTTCTTGCAACGACAAAGGAAAAGGTAAAATCACCATTAACTTCAGTTCCGATGCCGAACTGGAGCGATTAATGGATCTTTTCGATAAATTGAGTTGACCGAACAAAACAGAACAATTTTGAGACAGCTATTGCTCATACTGTTGGCGTGCTTTTTAACAATAAACGTCCATGCTCTTTCCCTGAATGATTCGACAAAAGTGGTAAGAGATACCATTGCGTTTTCGTTATCGGATCATAAAACCGTAAAGAAGGCCGTCGCCGACACACTACATCAAACAATATTCAAGCCCAATCCTTCGCGTGCCGTTTGGTTGGGCGCGCTTGTGCCGGGTTTGGGCCAGATTTACAACAGAAAATACTGGAAATTACCCTTGTTATACGGAGGATTTGCCGGATTGATATATGCTATTTCGTGGAATGGAAAGATGTACAACGATTATAAAAATGCATATCTCGATATTACCGACAGCAACCCGAACACAACAAGCTATCTCCATTTCATACCACCCGGCCAACAACATTTATATTCTACCGCAGATCTGACCACGGCATTAAAAAACAAGGTAGATACCTATCGTCGTTACCGCGATTTAAGTGTGATTTGCGCTATTGGCCTATATGCCATCTCAATGGTCGATGCATATGTCGACGCTCAGTTGGCCGATTTTGACGTATCGCCCGATCTGTCGATGAAAATAGCGCCCACATTGCTTAACAATAGTAATTTACAACAAGGGGGCTTAAATGCTTCATTAGGAATGAAACTTAAACTGAATTTTTAAAGCTGACAACATGCGTTTTTATTTCAACTGTTTAGTCGTGATACTGTTTGCCATGCAGCCGCTACACTCTTTTGCGACCGGAACCGCAACAAGTGTAACCGACTCTGCAACAAACAAAGCACCACAGTTGGAACCGCTTGTAATGCCACAGGGCTACGATATGAGTTTCAACGGGCTACTGAACCAGTGGTACGAAAGAAAAAACATCAACACCTCATTTGTCAACGACAGCGTCATCCCCTATTTTTCCGACTCTATCATTATCGACCGGCTATCCAAGCTACCGACAATCATGGAGCTTCCTTTCAACGAACACGTTAGAAAGTGCATCGATTTTTACACCTCACAGAAGCGCAGGCAGGTTTCCTACATGCTGGCCATGGGGCAATACTACATGCCCATTTTTGAAGATCAGCTTCTTGCCAATAAGCTTCCGGACGAACTGAAATATTTACCCATTATCGAATCGGCGCTCAACCCCACAGCCTATTCACGCGCCGGTGCCGGAGGTCTATGGCAATTGATGGTATCTACCGGACGAATTTACGGATTGGAGATCAACAGCCTGATAGATGAACGTATGGATCCGTACAAAGCATCTGTGGCCGCAGCCCGGTATCTGAAAGATTTGTTTCGTATCTACGGCGACTGGAATTTAGTAATTGCGGCCTACAATTGCGGTCCCGGAAATGTCAACAAAGCTATCCGGCGTTCCGGCGGTAAACGCGATTACTGGCAAATCTATCCCTATTTGCCGAACGAAACCCGCAATTATGTTCCTATTTTCATTGCAGCCAACTATGTAATGAACTATTACAAGCAGCACAATTTGAATGTTGCTCCCGTGTGCCTGCCTATGAGCGACACCATTATGGTGAAAGAAAAGGTTCACCTGATACAAATTGCCGACCTGATGAACCTTCCGATTGCCGAACTCCGTACGCTCAATCCGCAATACCGGCAAGACATTGTGCCCGGAAATTACAAACCGTGCGCCATTCGGCTGCCGTTAAATGCAGCCAGCTCTTTTCTTCAAAACAAAGACAAAATTGTAGCTTACAAAGCCGACGAGCTATTTACCAACCGGATACTGGTAGAGCCTTCCGAAGAACTTTATGTTGCAAAGAGCTCAAAAGCGAAGAAAAGTGCGCTCAAAAGTACTAAAACAAAAAAGAATCACGGTTCGTCCAAAAGCCGATCGGGTAAAAAATCGAAAAAGAGAAAACATTAAGGTTTTTACCTGTATTGATTCTCAAACATCATAATCACCATGGAACGACTTTACTACTCCATCAGCGAAGTGGCCGAACAACTGAACGTTAACGCCTCTTTGCTTCGTTTTTGGGAAAAAGAATTTCCACAACTTAAACCACGTAAAAACGGAAAAGGTACCCGCTTCTATACTCAGGATGACATTTTGCTCATCAAACAAATATTTCATTTGGTGCGCGAACAGAATCTTACTCTTGAAGGAGCCCGCCACCGCCTGAAAAACGACAAAGACAACGTAGCCAAAACACAAGATGTGGTTGAACGGCTCAAAAAAATACGTCTTGAATTGCTAAATATCCGCAAACAGCTTGTTGCGTCCAACAAGCCTCAGGACTAACCCGACTTACATACCCGGCCACAGAATGCCGGCCTCTTTTCAACAATCCAATATCATGAAAAATAAACTATTCAGCGTTCTTCTTCTAACGACCTTCATCGGAGGAATCCTATATGCTCAATCCAATCCGCTTATTCCAATCGATTCGCATGTGCGAATCGGGCATCTCGAAAATGGTCTGACCTACTACATCCGACACAATGAAAAGCCCAAAGACCGGGCCGATTTCTATATCGTTCAAAAAGTAGGCGCAATTCTCGAAGAAGATAATCAAAACGGCCTGGCCCATTTTCTGGAACATATGTCCTTCAACGGGACGAAAAATTTTCCGGGCAAACAACTAATCAATTTTTTTGAAAAAAACGGCGTAAAATTCGGCGAAAACATCAATGCTTACACAGCTCTCGACGAAACAGTTTACAACCTATCGAACGTTCCGACGACACGTCAGGGGGTGATCGACAGTTCGCTGCTGGTGCTGCACGATTGGTCGAACTACCTCACGCTCGACGGGAAAGAGATTGATAACGAAAGAGGGGTGATACGCGAAGAGTGGAGAACGAGAGCCGGTGCCAACCGACGCATTTGGAAAGCCGCCAATTCGATTCTCTTTGCCGGATCGCAATACGCAAAACGCGATGTGATTGGCGACACGGCCATTATCAACCATTTTGCTTACAACACCCTTCGCGAATACTACAAAAAATGGTATCGTCCCGATCTTCAGGCAATCATTATCGTGGGCGATATCGATGTGGACAAGACTGAAGCTCAGGTAAAGCAACTCTTCTCTTCCATTCCCAAGCCGGTAAACCCGGCAGAACGTATTTTATACACCGTTCCCGACAACGACCGGCCCATTGTTGCCCGCATCACCGATCCGGAAGCATCCGATATCGGTTTCATGGTTCAATATAAGCAAACACCGTTATCCGACGATGTCAGAAAATCGTTTATGGGCTATGTAATTGACATCGAAAATTCATTGATAAGTTGTATGCAGAACAGCCGTTTTCAGGAGATTACACAAAAAGCGGATGCACCCATTGCCTATGCCATTTCGCAATACGGCGACCTGATAAAGACCAAAGACGCTTTTCTTTACTACATGGTGCCGCGCGCAGGCAAAAACAAGGAAGCCATCTCGCTGTTGTTTTCCGAAATTGAAAAGACGAAACGATACGGTTTTAATGCCGACGAACTGGAAAGAGCCAAGGCTGAAGTGCTCAAACAAATAGAACAGGCATATAACAACCGCGACAAACAAAACACCTCCGCTTATGTCCGCGAGTATACCAATAATTTTTTGAATCTCGAGGCAATTCCGGGCATCGAATGGGAGTATAAAACTCTGCAAGCCCTGCTTCCGAAGTTACCTCTTGAAGCTGTTAACAAACAGGTTCAGAGTTATATTTCGGATAAAAATTGTTTGATAACCGAGCAGGGACCGGAAAATGAAAAAGCCAGTCTGCTTTCTGAACAAGAGATTCTTGCAATGATGGATAGCGTCAAAAGTACGTCTATCGAACAAAACAAACAGGAAACAATCGACAAGCCGTTAGTTACCAATCCACCGAAAGCGGGAACAATAAAAAAGACCGTGCACAATAAAGCGTTGGATGCCGACGAATGGGTTCTGTCCAATGGCGTGAAGGTGGTAATCAAACCCACGAAATTGAAGCAAGATGAAATTCGGATGCTGGGAGTGGCTTACGGAGGCCTCTCGTTGATTGATAAAAACGAAGAGCTACCTTCCGCTTCGATTGCCGATAACATCATTACCAATAGTGGTCTGGGCGATTTCCCGCAAACCACATTAAACAAGCTGCTGGCGAGTAAAATTGCGGGGGTTTCTCCCGGTATTTCCGACTATCAGGAGACCTTTTCGGGCTATTCATCCGTCAAAGATTTCGAAACAATGATGCAAATGCTCTATCTCTATTTCACCGCACCCCGAAAAGACAGCGATGGCTACCAATCTTTCATCAATAATATTCGTACCAGCCTCATCAACGCGGCAAATGATCCCGACCAGGCATTCACCGACACGGTAACGACTGCGCTATACAGCAATTCGCCGCGCAAATTTCTGTTCAATCTGAAAGCGCTCGACAAAGTAAATCACGATGACGTGATGCGCCTCTACAAAGAGCTGTTTGCCAACCCCGCCAATTTCACCTTTTTCTTTGTCGGAAACGTGGAGCCGGAAAAAGTAAAACCGGCCATACTCGCCTATCTGGGCGGGCTAAAAACATCTAAGCAAACCGAAACATGGAAAGATCGCCAGATAAGATATCCGCAAGGCGTTGTCGAGAAACAGTTTACCCACGAAATGAAAACACCGAAAGCATCTAATTTCGTATTGTACAGCGATCGGATCGACTACTCGCTGAATAATTCATTATTAGCACAAGCGTTAGGCAATATTCTGGATATTCGTTACACGGCATCTATCCGTGAAAGCGAAGGCGCGTCGTATGGCGTTGGGGTAAAAGGAAGTATCGGTAAAATTCCGGTACCGATGGTCACCCTGTTTATGCAGTTCGACACCGACCCCAAAATGCAACCAAAGATGATTCGTCTCATCCACGACGAACTGAAATCGATTGCTCAGAACGGACCGAAAGAAGAAGATCTCCAGAAGGTGAAAGAGAACCTCAAAAAACAACACAAAGAAAATACGGAAGAGAACAGCTGGTGGCTAAGTGCGCTGAATCACTACTATTTTTCCGACATCGATCTGGTCAACAATTTTGACAAGGCCATGGATACTATTTCAGGAGCAACTATCCAACAATTGGCCAAACGACTGGTAGAGAAACCAAACATGTTACAGGTTGTTATGACCTCGAAATAATAATCGAAACTTCTTTTTTACAGGCTTTATCCGGCTACAAATGGCGGGTAAAGCCTTTTTTATTGAAAAAAATAAGATTTTATTGTACCTTTATCATCCGAAATAGGGGTACGATACGTCTAACATACAATTAAACAACCGACATGGTAGTGCAAAACGGCAGATTGCTCTCATTGCATCACCTTAACTTCCAAAATATAACACAATGAATGCACCATCTTCCATCCGTAAAATCAGCATGTTGGCACTCGTAGTCACCGGATTGCTGTTAAACTCATGCTATTACATCAACCGCCACAACGGTTCGGGTAATGTAACAAAAGTAGAACATTCTGCTTCAGGATTTAACAAATTGGATCTCAGCATTGTTTTCGATGCCGTCATTATTCCCTCTTCTTTCGAAAAGGTAATTGTAGAAACAGACGATAACCTGCAGCAAGAGGTACAAGTCAGTATGAACGACAGCACACTCGACATACATATGAAACACGACTCGAATATCGGCAGGCATTCGGCAGGCAAAATTTACATCTATACCAAAGGCATAAAATCTCTCACCAACAGCTCGGTAGGAAATTTAACCAACGAAGGCACTTTGACCGCCTCCGCTTTCACTATGAATAACAGCGCGGTAGGTACCTGCAATCTCAAAATAAAAGCGCCGACAACAACAATAGACAACAGTGCGGTGGGAAAAACAAATCTTTATATCGAAGGTATCGCATTGAATTTTACAAACAGTGCGGTAGGAAAAACCATTTTAACGGGTTCCTGCACCGATGTTCATATCAACAATTCGGGAGTCGGCAAATTTGATGCCCAGAATTTCATCACTCAAACAATTCATATCGTCAACAGTGCGGTAGGAAGCACCGACATTACTGCCGACAAAGAGTTTTACATCGATAACTCCAGTGTAGGTAGTCTGGATGTATACGGCAAGGGCGTTATTAAAAAACTGAATGACAGCGGAATATCAAAAACACGCTTACACTGACAATAGAATCATACATTCTGTTTTTGCACGATTATTGAGCCAATAAGCACCAAATGCTGTTTTCTGTACTTATTTTGTACCGTATTACTCTATAGAATATTGTTTTTAACTCCGAACGTAATGAAAAAAAACATCGGTACCTTAGACAAAGGAATCCGGTTGGCCATCGCTCTCATCATTGTTATTCTTGATATTAACGATGTCATTACCGGAACATTGGGTGATATTTTACTAATAGTGGCTATATTATTAGTTATCACCACCTTTATTGGCTCCTGTCCTTTGTACCTGCCATTTGGATGGAATTCAAACAAAAGGACTGAAGAATAATTCATTGTTGCAATAGAAGCAAATACAACAATTATTGATAAGAGGCTGTTTCAGACTAAAACTGAGACAGCCTCTGTTGTTACAATAAAACGGGATGCCGGGTTCCGGCAACACTCTCTTCATGTTCCAGTAGCCAGGCTTTACGCCACAAGCCACCGGCATAACCGACCAGTTTATTGTCGGCTCCCACAACACGATGACAGGGGATGATGATCGCAATCGGATTGTTATTGTTGGCATTTCCGACAGCTCGTTGTGCCTGATGCGAACCTATCTGCCCGGCAATATATCCATAACTAACCTTTTGAGCAAAAGGAATTTTCTGCAGTGCTCCCCATACCTTTTGCTGAAACTGAGTTCCCTCAAACTGAATGGGAACCGAAAACTCAGTTCTCTTTCCTTCAAAGTATTCATGCAACTGATCGATGCACATGGATACCGGAATAGTCATATCTCCGGTTATGTAATAATCCTCCTGATTATCAAATTCCACGACCGTTACTACCGATGCATTGCCGCCTATGCGCAACGTACCGAGAGGTGTGTTCATTAACCGGATACAACTATTTTCAATCATTGAAATGAAGTGGATTACCGTTATGGGATTCATCAAAAGCCCCATTATCGTAGACTAACTTACCATTTACGAACGTATGCGTAACACGGGCATGAAACTCCTGACCCTCAAAAGGAGACCAGCCGCATTTCGAAACAATATTATCGGTACCGACGCTCCACGGATAGGTAGGATTGACCAATACCAGATCGGCATAATACCCTTTACGTACAAACCCTCGTTTCCGTATTTTAAATAAAGTGGCCGGAGCATAACACATCTTCTCCAACACTTTTTCAACAGAGAATTGTCCGTTACGGGCCAACTCAAGCATTGCCGGCAACGAATGTTGAACCATCGGTATACCAGATGCTGCCTGCAAACACCCGCCCTCCTTTTCCGACAACAAATGAGGCGCGTGATCGGTAGCAATGGTATCCAGCCGATTGGTAATAATTGCCTGAATCAGCGCTTTTTTATCAGATTCCGCCTTGATGGCCGGATTACATTTTATCCTTGCTCCGAGTTTTTCATAATCGCGACTATCGAACCATAGATAATGCACACACCCTTCGGCTGTAATCTGTTTTTCGGCCAGCGGTTTGCCCGGTTCAAACAGTGCCAGTTCATGCGCGGTACTGACGTGCGCAATATGAAGACGCGTTTTATATTTCAAAGCCATTTCGACCGCAGCGGCTGTCGATTTGTAGCACGCCTCACCCGAACGTATCAAATAATGATTCGGAATTGGAATATCATCGCCAAACCGGGCTTTGTATGTTTCAATGTTACGCTGAATAATGCTCATATCTTCGCAGTGAGCCGTCAACATCAACGGTGATTCGGCAAATAGCCATTGTAAAAATGCTTTATCGTCCACCTGCATATTACCGGTAGATGCGCCTAAAAACACCTTTACACCAGGCACACGCTTGGGATCTGCATTTTTTATTTCCTCTTTGTTTTCATTGGTTGCCCCCAAATAGAACGCATAATTAGCAAGCGATTTTTCGGAAGCCAGTCGGTTTTTCGCTTCCCAAAGCTCCAGAGTGGTTGTCTGCGGCACCGTATTGGGCATATCGATAAATGAGGTTACACCTCCGGCAACGGCAGCTTTGGATTCCGAATGCATATCGGCTTTCTGGGTTAAACCCGGTTCCCGAAAATGGACGTGGGTATCGATCACACCGGGTAATAGCCACAAATCGGAAGCATCGATTACGGTATTGTTTTGCAAAACTGGTTCGGGAACTTCTCCCTTGAAGATTTCAGCAATCAGTTCACCTTCTATGCGAAGAGATCCTCTGAAGGTGTTTTTTTCGGTAAAAATTTTAGCATTATGAACTAAGATTCCTTTCTGGCTCATTTCTGTCTCGTTATGTTGAGAATTAGTAATAAATAGCACATCTACTTGCCGCATTTTACTCAATAAAAGGCTAATACGACAAACACATCCTACAAAACAAAGGATACAGGGCAAATTTACAAAAACTTTCTGCGAACAGGTTCACTTCCGATGAAAAAATCAAAAAGTTTTTCAGCAAATAAAAAAACCGGACTATATGTACATACTATCCGGTTCTCCAATCTCTACAAAATACATCTATGAAACGCTATGATTTTGCTATTAATTCCATACACATTCGTCCGTTATGATACGGACATTTCCAAAAACCGGCCTTATCATCCAACGTATTGACCGTGCCATCGGCTTTTATACTCCAGTACCATTCGCCATGTACCGCATCTACCAAATGATGAGCTATATAATTCCAGCAATTCTCTGCGAGGATCCGATATTCATCCTTGCCGAACAATTTGTATGCATACCAGAATCCCACCACAGCCTCGGCTTGCACCCACCAGTGACGATCGCTCACGAGATGGCCCGTTGCCGTATCTTTTTCATAAATAAGACTCCCATCCGGTTGTACACCTTCCGATGCCGCTTTTACGATTGAAGGAATCACATTCAGCACCCGATCGGTCAGATCGGAGTCTCCTGTGATAACTGCCGCCTCATAAAGCAACCAGGAGGCTTCAATATCGTGGCCATACGATACTACTTGCTGCTTGCTATTCCACTCCTGATCGAAAAACAGCTGTAAATGGCCTGTCGATGCGAAGATTTTATCCAGAAATAACTCTATCAGATTACATATACTCCGCTTCAATTCCCGGGTCGGCCATACCCGATATAGATTGGTATACGGTTCAAGAATATGCAAATGCGTATTCATGGTCTTCTTTTCATTCGCATCCTTATCGCTTAACCGCATATCGGCAATCTCTTTCCAATCGTGCGTAAAAGCTTCGAGATAGCCGTTAAGCACCTGATCCAGACTATACTTCTCTATCAAACGATACAACTCCACGGCCTTCTCCAATGCCTCTGCATCGCCGGTAGCACGGGCATATTCACTTAAACCGTAAATTGCAAAACCCTGAGCATAAATCTGTTTCTTTGTGTCCATCGGAGTTCCGTCTGCCGCAAGTTGCCAGTAAACACCCCCGTAGGAATAATCCCAGAACCGGGTCAATACATACTCTTTGGCCCGCGTAGCCGTTTCAAGATATTCCGGCTTATGAAACAGACGGTAGGCTGCTGAAAAAGTCCACAAGATGCGTGCATTCAAAACAGCTCCTTTGGGGGCTTCGGGATGAATAACTCCATCGCCCGATATGCGACCGACAAAGCCGCCATGCTCCCGATCTATTGCACAATTGATCCAGAACGGTAGTATATTCTGTTGCAACTCTGCAACAAACTCATCTTTCAGCAGGCTTTTCATCTTTAGACCAATCCCTTGCGTTTTTCATTCAGTTTCTCGGAGTTCTCTTTCACTTTTTTATCCGACAGAGGATAAAACAACATGCCGACAAATGCCAGAACGCAACACACAGCAGGCAACAAGCTGATCATGATATGTTCACCAAAAAGAGTCTGCTGGCTTTGTTGTACGGCATCGGGGGCATAATTGAAAATTGCCAGAATCCATCCGCTAAGCGCTGCACCCAGTGCCCATCCGAGCTTTTGCGACATAGACGATGACGAAAAGATCAGTCCGGTAGCCCGACGGCCGGTAAGTAATTCCTGATGGTCGACAATATCGGCAAACATCGACCAGAGTAACGGCAACACATACCCCGCAAACATTGAAATCACAAACTGAAAAATCAAAATCAGGGTAATGTTATTCGGTATAAAATAAAATCCTATGCTGAGTATACCTGCCAGTAAAATTGAGATCATATAGGTTTTCCGCTTGCCATACTTGGCCGACAAAGAGGGTGCTGCCATAACACCTATCAGGTTGGCTGCCTGTCCGACCAAGAAATAAATTGTAGTCATATCCCAGCCGGTAGCCGCTACGTGATAGTTCACCTTCACGTAGTCTCTGAAAAAATAAATGGCGACACTGTCGCGTACGGCGTTAAACAACAGGGCAGCCAGACCGGTTGCCACCAGAATCCACCACGGGGAGTTGTGAAACAGATTCTTTAAGTCTTCCTTAATGGAGACATTCTCTTCGCCGGCAATTTGAGTTACCCGTTCTTTGGTCCAGCTGAAACAGAGCAGAAACAACACCACACACAGAATCCCTATCGCTCCGACTCCCATCACCCATCCTACGGGCGAAGTGCTGACGGTAGCATTCACCGCATGTGTAGCCTGCTCAAGGCCCTGCGGATGAAACGTCTTTGAAAAGAAATCGATCAGGGGCTGCAACAGCATAAAGGTGACAAAACTCCCGATAAAAGCGAACGACATGCGGTAAGATGACAACGAATTTCTTTCCGTCGGATCGGGCGACATGGCGCCAAGCAACGATGCATAAGGTACATTGATGAGTGAATAGACAACCATCATTAGCGAATAGGTAATGTACGCATAAATCACCTTACCCATCTGTCCGAAATCGGGGGTAAAAAAGGTAATGATTCCCATCACCGCAAAGGGGACGGCAAACCACAATAAATAAGGACGGTACTTACCCCAGCGGGTGTTTGTTCTATCGGCTTTGATGCCCACAAGAACATCGAAGAAGGAATCCCACAAACGGGCTACCAAAAACATAGTACCTGCAGCTTTTGCTGTTATGCCGAAAACATCCGTATAAAAAAACAGGGAATACATTCCGAATATTTTCCAGAACATGGAAGAGGCGGCATCTCCAAATCCATACGCGATTTTTTCTTTCAGTTTAATCATGGTAAAGTATTAAGTACAAAATATTTCTACGGAATAAAACAGAAAAGATCACTCTTTCCGGTATAGTTTCAACAGAAGCGCATCATGAGCCGGAAGCAGTGTCTTGTGCACATTACGGGCAACTCCCCACTCTTTATTCTGCCATACATTCTTAACCTTATACGCTACCGCTGCCGGATTAAAAACCTGATGGCTCAATGAGTCGGTTACTGCATACGAATTCCAGTCGAGTTCTATCTGTCTCTCCGTTTTCGACCGGTTCAACACACACATTGCCCACTGACCATGAGAGAGCGGTTTCAACCAGGTCTCCACACTATCTTTTGAGGCATACCGGAATCCCTGAACTCCCAAAGAATCCTGATTGATGGCAATTGCATCCCGGTTGGTCAATATTGCGCGCGTTTCGCTTGACATGTTACGCAGGTCGTTTCCCGAGATAAGCGGAGCGGCCAACATACACCACAGGGAAAAATGCGCTCTGTCTTCGTTGACGGGCATTCCGTTTCCCACCTCCAGCATATCCGGATCATTCCAGTGACCGGGTCCCGCAAATTTACGTAATCCGTCTTGCATATCAAGTATCTGCAACACACCATTTGCAAACCAGCTTCCATTATTTTTCTTACAGTCGAAGCAGTTATAAATATCGCCGGTAGTACGCCACAAGTGACCCACCTGAGCTCCCCACAGCCACGGCTTATTATTTCCCCATTCGCACAGACTGAAAACGATAGGACGACCTGCACTATACAGGGCATCGCGCATAGTGGTATAAGACTCTTCCGCATTCATCTTTCCCGTATTGCACCAGTCGTATTTGAGATAGTCGACTCCCCAACGGGCATACGTTAAGGCATCCTGATATTCGTGTCCGCGACCGGCCGGTCTTCCTGCACAGGTTTTATCTCCGGCACAAGAATAGATCCCGAACTTCAACCCTTTGGCGTGAATATAATCGGCCAAAGCTTTTATCCCCGAAGGAAAACGCTGCGGATCGGCAACGATAAAGCCGAGACTGTCACGACTTACCTGCCAGCAATCATCAATAACAATATACTGATAACCGGCCTCTTTCATTCCCGATGTAACCATCGCGTCGGCCACTTCGCGAATCATTTTTTCGCTTACATCGCAAGCAAATTTATTCCAACTGTTCCATCCCATAGGAGGAGTTTGAGCCAAACCCGGAAACTTCTGAGCCGTTCCCGGCAATAAATTCAGGAGTAGCACAATAGCTACAAGTACTATTTTTTGTGTTTTCATTCAGGTAATATTTAAGCGAATAGAATCTCTTTCTCCTGCACAGGCTATTGCCCACGCACAGAGAAAGAGGGGCACTACTTACACCAACAATCTGTTTTTATCTATTAGTTTATTCAATACTTCAACCGAAGCGGCAGAGCGAAATCCATCTACCGGTGTGTTCAAACAATAATCCACCAACTTGTCAACCGACGAAACGGCCACATGCAAACGCGTGTCGGAAGATGCGTAGTAGATAAATACTTTTCCATCTTCGTCGGCAATCCAGCCATTTGAAAACAATACGTTAGAGACATCTCCGATGCGTTCTTCACCTTCGGGAGCCATAAAATAGCCACCGGGAGAAGCTACCAATCTGGTAGGATCTGCCAGATCGGTCATGTAAAGATAGAGCACGTAGCGCAATCCTGCAGCGCAACCGCGAACCCCATGAGCCAGATGAAGCCATCCCTCTGATGTTTTAATCGGATGCGGACCCTCTCCATTCTTAAGCTCTTTGATGGTATGGTAGTAGCGGCAATCTATGATCGTCTCCTCTTTTATTTCGGCATGTGCAATATCATCGACCAATGCCCATCCGATACCGCCACCACTTCCGGTATCAATAAAGCCATCTTGCGGGCGTGTATAAAAAGCATATTTTCCATCCACAAATTCAGGATGCAACACCACATTGCGCTGCTGACTCTGCGATTTCAGATCGGGCAGGCGTTCCCACGCGATGAGGTCTTTGGTACGGGCGATGGCGGCCGATGCCACTGCCGACGAGAGATCGCCCGCGGGAGCATCCGGATCTTTGCGTTCGCTACAAAAGATGCCGTAAATCCACCCATCTTCATGAGCCGTCAGACGCATATCGTAAATATTGGTATCCGGCTCGTCCGTCTCCGGCATAGTGACCGGCTTCTCCCAGAAGCGAAAATTATCCACTCCATTCGGACTTTCGGCAACCGCGAAAAAAGATTTCCGATCGGCTCCTTCCACACGGGCCACCACAATATATTTACCGTTCCATTTAATAGCACCGGCATTAAACACCCCGTTAATCATAATCCGCTCCATCAGGTAGGGATTCGTTTGCTCGCTCAGATCGTAACGCCAGGTAACGGGGGTATGATCGGCCGTTAATACCGGATATTTATAGCGTTGTAAAGCTCCAAAGTAATTAATAGGTGCGTTTTTACGCGCCAGCAGAGCGTCGTATTGATGCAAAAGGTTCTTCAGCGATTCTTTAAATTCAGACATATCAGAATGTTCTTATTGATTATAATACCGGCAGTGATGCAACTCATCACTGCGCATAGCGATTTTGATTTAGAGCGATGCGTCCTACACAATCTATTATTTGCCTTACCGATCCGGTAACAGTCGTACCAACCGGTTACAAAAAGCATCACAGGTATATCATTCAACACGGGACTACCGTCGTCAGTGCTTTGCTTTATTCTCTTTTTCGGGCAGAACAGCAACAAGCTCCACCTCCAGCACCACACCGGGGCTATACAGACGCTTTACCTCTGTCCAGGTAGCTGCCGGGTAGTCGTTGTGATAGTAGTTGCGGCGTATATCTTTGTATTTGATTACCGAATCGAGTTGTGTGGTAAACAGGTTTTCCTTTACCACATTGGTAAAATTCGCTCCGTATGCCTGCAACGATTTCTCCAGTCCATCGTACACCATTTTAATGGCATCGGGCATATTGCCCCATCCAACCGATCCTGAAATATAGATTGTATTGCCAACCTTTACGGCCTGCGTATAACCGATCTCGTCCTCTCCCGATTTATTGCTATGATACTTCTCTTTCCAAAGCGAACCGCTATTCGATTGACTCCACACATTTTGCAAGCCAGACACAAGCAGGCATACCAACAACAACGATTTCATTTTCATTTTGAGTAAGTTTGATTTTTCAACGTAAATAACAGTGATTATGCTCTATTGGGCATAAAAGGCATCCGGCTACATCTCCACCCGCCCCGACCGGATATCTCCTGAGTCGGGCAAACAGGCTATTGCCCCGGGAGGCAGAACCTATTTGTACATCGGAGGCAATGCGCTTTCAAACCAGATATTTCCTTTTTGTTTGAACCGTACAAAATCGTCGGCACTCGACTGCCCGGGATAAGGTGCAAAAAAGTGCAGGGGCTTATCGGGAGCATTACGCCAAACCAACAGGTAGGCAATTTCGCTCCCCGATACGGCTTTGTACAGAACCTCCGTCCACCAGTTAGGAATAGGCAGCGACTCTATTCCCGTTTCGCTCAGCACGGCCACCTTACCTTTGGTACGCGCAGCTGCCGTCATAAAACGTAACGACTGCTGCACCTCGCCGATAAACCTGTCGTTTGCCTGCTCTCCCCCGTAATGATAGATATCGATTCCCAGCACATCGACCATTGCATCGCCGGGATAGCGCGCAAAATAGGAAGCTGCGTCGGGCGACGACGACGGAGAGTAGACAAACAGCAGATTGTGCAATTTCCTGGTCCTGGTCAGATAGCCGACCGTATATTTCCACAATGCCACATATTCCTGCGGAGTACACTGCTTGCTACCCCACCAGAACCACGCGCCGGTATGTTCGTGATACGGGCGCAACAAGACAGGAATGGGAGTCGCGTCATCCGCCTTCAGGCTACCCAGAAAACGAGCCAACCGGTCGAGCCATTGTGTAAACAGGAGATGCCGGGCACCTCCGGGCAATACACTCTTCACCGCTTCGGTGGTATTGCACGTCCAGGCATTACCGCCCAGCGGATTGTTCACATGCCAACTGATCGTATTGACACCGCCCCGGCGATAGACCTCTTTGATACGCTGACGAATCGTGTCGAAATTAACCGAGTCGAGCGAGGCCGGATGACCCAGCTCCAAATCGCCCAATTCCCACCCGAACACAGCCGGATAATCGCCTGCGACACGCTTCACGTCGGAACCACCTGCACTGTATTTCCAGCTATGACCATACAAGGCATCGTCCTGATGACCGAACATGATCCCTTTGGCAGCCATCTTTTTCAGATTGGCATAAAGCTCTTTGGTTTCGCGGGTTGCATTCGCGTCTACCGTCGCAGCCTTGGTCACAACGGAAATCATCATACTGAAAAGAAACAGAACGGTTGCAAACGGACGCATTATCTATTGTTTTACCTGTTGAATAGTATCGAAACTTACTCTCTATAATAAACCGGAATGCCGGTTTTTAAGTCAAAAGAACCTCTCTGCTGCCGAATAAAATCACTCTACCGGCTGGTTGGACAGCGGCCACCCCATAATCGTAGAGATATTGGGAATCAGCACCGATGACATTTTCTTCTGTCCTTCGTAATTGGGATGGTAGCAAGCCCCGAAATCGGTGGCAATGTTAAGCAGCGAAGGCAACAACCCCACAAAATGGACAGTCGGATCATTGCTTCGCTTTACCACCTCCTGCACATAGCGATAGAGCTTTTCGCCCGACATGCAGGACGAAACACATACCACCGGAATGTTTCCATACACTTTTTTTACCGAAGCGATCAGATCGAGGTAGCCATTCACAAACTGCTCCTCCGTAGGGCATATATCGGGATTGCTCAAATCGTTCGTTCCGAGTTTAATAACCACCACATCCGGTTTCCAGCGGGCGAAATCCCACTGAACGGAGGGATTCTGATCGAATGTTTGGAAAAAGCGTTGACGCATTGTATTGTCCGAAATCGCTTTCTTATCCCCGTAATTGCGTACCACACCATACCCGGAATGTGCGGTCAGATGATAATCGGCATTGAAATAGCGTGAAACAATCGAAGCATAGCTATGATTGCTGTTTTCCGTGTCGGGTCGGAACGGAGCCTTTCCGTCGGTTACTTCGGTACCGAAACCGCAGGTAATCGAATTACCGATAAACTCTATTTTGCGCGCCGGAGTATCCGTGCATCTCTTCAAACCTCCGTTTTTACCGGTCAGAAACTGATAAACGGTAGTCGTACCCTGCTCTCCCTCGGTGCGTTTGTACAGCATCACCCGATGGGCTTTCGGCGTTGCGCCCGACAGCAGAGTCACCACTGTATCGCGACTCACCTTAAAGGTTTTGGTAAACTTTCCGTCGAGAAAAAGGTCATAAAAATCACCCCTGGTATCGGTCATTTTAACCGCCAGATATCCCCCGGTAACCTGCGTCCGCAGGTGAACGCCCGTCCAGTCGAAGGAGACGGAACCGTTATTTTCGGCCGTGCGTCCCACATACTCCACATTCGGATCATTACCCGGAAACACCTTATACCGAAGCGACTCTCTGTTCTGAGCCTCTGCTCCGGCACTATTCATCCACAACAAGCCGCACAAAAGCGGCATCAACACACTGATTTTCATTCGTTTTTCCATTTGATCATTCGTTTTAAGAATTTGAATGACAAAGTTACATTTTACAGGGAGAACATCCTGCTAAAAGATGCTGAAATCCCGTTATTTCATTAGTTTCCGGTTATATTGACGTATAAGGGTCAGCGTAGCGGAATCGGTATCGAAAACCGTATTCAGCCCCTGCTCTTCCTGAGGAGGATCGCCCAGAAACGGAGCTCCCATTTTCCATACATACCGGTTATCGGCCGCTCGCCCCTCGCCCCCGAAAGCCCAGATGTTGACCCCCTGAAAGCTCTTCAGCTGCCCGTCCATCAGTCCGAACAGATCGGCAAAGTAGCGATCGCGACCGGTCGTCGGAGCGGTAGGCTCGAACCGGTGTCCGTCGCGGGGAAAACCGATCTCCTCCACCACCATGGGTTTATTCAGTGCCGCAGCCACCAGCGCATGATCGTTCAGGTATTTTTTCATCTTACCGCGCGTGATTGCAAAAGTCCGGTCGAAGTCCGAAAAATCGATCCAGCTCCAGTTTTTCGCCCAGATATGGATGGTGGTATAATCCACCTCGCGAAAGGCATGAATGCTCTTCCACAACTCGATATCCTCTTCGGTTCCCATCGCCCCTTCGGTTCCGGTGGTGAGCAGGTGTTTCCGGTCGAGCGACTTGATGTAACGAGCCGTCTCTCCGATCCACTGCACATAGGCCGCCTTGTTCTGCACCCCGTCGGGACGCGGCTCATTGGCCAGCTCCCACGCCATAATGGTCGGATCTTCGGCATAGGGTTTATGCGTGTAGCGGTTGGTGCGTCCTATAATAAACTTACAATGGCGGTCGAAGGCCTCTTTACACGCATCGCAACTGTAAAAATTACCTACAAAGTTGATAAAGGAGCTCCACCCTGCCTCCGAGGGATAGGGATAAGCTCCCTTTCCGTTCCATACGAGGTATTGAGCAAACCCGCCGGTCCACTCCCAGTTGTTCGACAGGAAAAGCACCACCGTGATGTGCCGCTTACCAGCTTCGGACAGAAAATAGTCGAGACCATCGAGCACTGCATCGTCATACTCCCCCTGCCGGGGCTGCAACGGAAACTTCAGGTGCGATGCGTTGCGCGAAATACCCTCCACGCCTACCATAGCCCGCAGGTTGGTAATGCCCTGTTGCTGCAAAAAGTCGAGTTCCCGTTGCAAACGGGCCCGATCGCCCTGCTCCATTCCCAGCAACGAGCCATACCAATAGTTCATCCCGATAAAGCGATAGGGTTTACCCTGACGTATCAGTTGTCCGTTACGCACCGTAACAAAACTATCGGCAGCATGTACAGAAACAGTCATAAAACAAAACAGTACCCAGCAATAATATATTTTTTTACCCATAGCAATCTACCATTTATCCGTCCGGAAAGGCATCAATGGCAATCCGTTCACATCAAACAGGTTCGGCACTCCGTCGTTGGTAAAGCAGTAACGCACCGCAACCGGCGCTTTCACCTCTTTCGCCGTCACCACCACATGCCCCTGTTTATCGATAAGAGCCGTTGCCGGATAAAAATGTTTATCCTCTCCCGCCAGTTGAAAATTGGTTATCGTCTTCTCCTTGCAGGTCAGCTTACCGACCGAAGTAACCGACACCACCGCTCTGTTTTTCTCTACGTTGAAACCGGCAAAACGGGGAGCATACGGCTGAAGAGCGCTCTTGTCGTACCGTTCTTTCAACACCATATTTGCCAGCCGGTTGCCCACCTCCCGTTTCAAACGGGGATGAATATCCCGGATGTTATCCACCAAATCGCCTATAGTCACCATGCCCGTTTGCGGCAATGCAAGGGCAACCTCCTGCTGTTCGCGCAGCAACGCCGCGTTCAATCCGCTGTAACAGCTACAGGGAGCTATCTGTACATAATAGAAGGGCAACTTTTGATGAAAAGCCTCGCGCCAACCGCTAATCAGGCCGGTAAATAACGCGCCGTAGTCCTGCGGATAATCCACATTCGCCTCTCCCTGATACCACAACACACCGGCCATGCGGTAGGCTGCCACCGGAGCAACCATTCCGTTGTACAGCAACGACGATGCCGAAGGAGCCCAGCTTACGGCCGGTGCCTTGTCTGCCAACCCGGCCAGTTTCGCATCCCGGTCGAACACGGACTGTGGAATCCAGCTCTGCACATTCGATCCGCCCCAGTAGGAAGCAACCAGTCCGACGGGCAACCCTGTCGATTCGTGCAGCTTTTTGCCGAAAAAATAGCCCACAGCGCTCATGCCTGCCAATGTCCGGGGCGAGCAGACCTTCCACTCCCCTTCGCAGTTGGCCTGCGGATAGTGGTCGTAGGCACGGGCCACCTGAAAAAAGCGGATAGCATTGTTGGCCGATGTGGCCACCGCGTCGCCGGCATCGGCAACGCCCTGCGACCAGCTGAAGTTAAACTCCATGTTCGACTGACCCGAACAGAGCCACACCTCTCCGGTAACAATATCGTCTATCACAATTTTCTGTTTATCGCTGATAAACGTGATGGTATAGGGACCGCCCGCTTTCGGGGTTTGAACCTCCGCGCTCCAGCCACAGTCTTTGCCCGGTTGCGCCATGATCGTATCGGTGGCGTTCCAGCTGCAACTTATTTTGACCGGATAGGTACCCGGAGCCCAGCCCCATAGCTTAAGGGACGATGATTGTTGTAAAACGGCATGATTGCCTATAATAGAAGGAAGTCGCAGTGCAGGTTGAGCATGGCCGCAAAGAGCGACACACCACAAAAGAGAGATAAGGAGTTGTTTTGTCATGATTATAAGATTCCGGCAGCATCGGGCACTGGCAAATACCGCTTCGTTCAGGTTTCCCAGCAGGTAAATCTACCGGACACAAGACCGGATGCGCATAGTGCAGAGAGCGGCATCACCGCCATCGTCCGGCCCGTTTGTTTTCCTTACAAAAATAGAGGTTAGTCGCCTTTAGTTTCAAGTACAATTTTATCAAAGTATAATACTATCTTAACGACGCTGCCGAAAGGCTCCGCCAGCCCAATTTCCGTCCCGTTCGGTGACTCCCACGACGCTACAAAACAACCGGTTTCGGCCCCTCCCGACGGCA
The DNA here is from genome assembly GCA_963678265.1 of uncultured Microbacter sp. GTDB lineage: Bacteria > Bacteroidota > Bacteroidia > Bacteroidales > Paludibacteraceae > Microbacter. Next base: position 2,481,676 of record OY782761.1, on the reverse strand, counting down.
CAAGCCCCCCGGGCAACTATTTGCTCACAAAAACCGGACGTGCCCATTTTTCGCCATCCCCCAAAAAGAGAGGCCGGCACAAAGAATAATCTTCGTACCGGCCTTTTTCCACGACAATAGCGGCATCGCAACGCTGTTTCGATACCATTTTAACCCTTCTCCCATCTCCGGCAAACACCATATAAAGCAGGGATGCGTCACACTTCGCTCCGGACTTCCGCCCTCCGGTAGTGTGGCTAAAGCCGGGCCTGTTTTTGCCTCCTCTCTCCGTCGGTTAAAACCGACGGCAATCTTTCATCCGGATGGCTGAAGCGTTGCGCCGTTTGACAACTATCTATCGAACAACCGGATTCACATCCTAACCCCTCCGCTTCGCTCATCCGGACCTCTCCTCTCGACGACTTCGTGTCGGAGTCAGACATGTATCGTCTGACCCAGCCCTCTCCCAAAGAGAGGGAGCCGGACTGCGCCACCTGCAAGGCCGATAAAATCGATAAAAGGGAACACCACTGTACGCCAGCTTTTGGCTCCATGTGCGGAACGGTATCTGCACATACTCAGCTACTGGCTCCCACCGCAGATTTGTCTTCCCTTCAACCTCAGGGGAGTACCCGGCACGGGGGATTATATATTTTCATTGCATCCAATAAAGCCTTTCTTGTTAGTGCTAGATAGTTCCCCATTAAAGCAAATTGTTGTACAATCTGATTGTCTAATTCATGAATTTGAGGTGAAGCATTCATTGCTTTTATAGTCATAAGTACAACATTCGTTGCATCAATCAAGTATTTTTCTTCTGTGATTAGCGGATTAAGTGCCATTTTTTTTAAGAATCCTACTACATTTTCTATTTGTTCAAAAGAAAATGTATCTTTGAATGTAATATTTCTAAGTGCATATTGAAAAACATGCTCGTGTCCTTTTTTATTTTGTTCTATATAAGTATTATATAGAATCTGCTCATCGATAGTCAGCCCCACATATTTTTGATCTAATAGATATTCATAAATTTCTTTTCTCTTATCCCCAAACTTATCTATTAGATACATTTCTGAACTCATAATTTTATTAGAAATAAATGGCATTAATTTTCTATAAACTAAGTCATCTGATAAGATAATATAACCATCTCGCTGACCTAAAAATACCGTATCAATCATACACTCAAAAGGTAGTTCAACTTTTCCCTCATCATATAATGGCCTTATAATGTCAATTTTTTCCTCTGGAGTTATTTGCTCTGTATGCTCTTTAACCCAGTTCAAAAATTTCTGAAAGAAATTAATCCGTGATTGATGATAATCTTCACTAAAAGAAATTGGTACAACTCTGTTTCCAACGATCTGAATTGACATGTTAGATCGACTATTTTCTTTAGCCTCAACGATAATTTTTTCAATTACATGAATAAAACTTTTGGGAACAATATATTTTGCAAAAAGCAAATGAAGCTTGTCCTCTAACAGATAAAACAAGATAGCACTTGTAAAATCAAGTACAATCTTATAATCATCGAAAACAACAGATTGTTTTATTAAAGGAATTGGAAATATAAGGAATCCATCACTTTGTTGAGAAGTTAAATATGCGTAAGCATCTATGAAATTGCCCTTAAAATTAACCATCACTAACTCTGTAAATGAAATAGAGTAATGATTGTATTCTCTTATATTATTGTCGAAATGATTTTTATGCTCTTCTTGATCTTGTCCAAAAAGTTCAATAAATTGCTTTTGGAAAGATTCAATGTTATTATCCTTGATACTAATTGACTCCAATGGCAAATTCGAGAACGGACTATTAGTCTGCGCACAAATTTCATCAAACAAAGCGAGATATTTATTCATAATTCGAACAACCCGTACAGTTTTCATTATATTAGTAAGGGTTGATTTAATCGTAAAAATGTCTCCTTTGGCTTTTCCTAATGATTTCTCTACTAATGGAATTTCAGAATGGAATTTTATAAACTCTTGGTGGATTTCTCCATTTATTTCAAAACTCACATAGGTGCCTTCTTCAACAACGTCATAATCTTTAAAAAATTCAGAAGGATAATGCAGTGTAGCCGTAAAAAAGGCCATTCTTGCAGATGTATTATCTGGATTCTTGGCCTGTGCATAGAGAATATCTAATGACTCTTGATAATATTTCTTTTGCAATAAAATCTGAGCAACATTAAGTGCATATTCAGGATTTCGAAATATAAATGAGTTAATAACAGGGATCTGAGTTTCCAATTCCTTATCAAATTGCAATCGATATAAAACAGCGACATAATGCGTATAGAATACCTCATCATTGGGTCGGTGAGCAATAGCATATTTTGTGATCTGATATATTGATTCGTCATCATCCAATATTTGTCTCAAATCGAGTTCCATTTCCAGAAAATATGGCTCAAATGAAAAGTTTTTTCTCCACAGTTCAAGTATTCGAAGTAATTCAGTTTGCTTATCTTTTCGATGTTTATTGAGAGCTTTAATATAAATAGCCATATCCTGAGACGGTTGAGTTTCATCTAAATATGATTTTATATATTGAATACATTCTTCGTAATATCCACTTTCAAATAGAATAAATGCAATATGTTCATTAAGTTCGGGTTCTTGATTTAATTTGTCAGACAATGAATTAATATCTTCAATTAAAATAGGAGAATCTGCCATAGTGCTCTGGACTAATAGATTCAACAGATTATGATAGTCTTCTTTAATGTATTGGGCATTTTGAATACAAGTTCGTACTTCATCAATATCAACTCGATCTGTTTTGAGTAACGGTTCTAGGTAACAACAAATTTGAGTTACACAAAACAAATCTATCTTTGATGCATAACTAAAAAGATCTTTGAAATCAACTTGTCTATTTGGGATCTGCGTCTGACAAAGTATTTTCAGTAAGACAATGTTATAATCACTGAATTCTTTATGTAATTCAATAAAATCTAATCCTCTTTGTACAGTATCATATTTTTGAAGAGCGTTCGCCATTAACAAAGTATTAAAAGACTCTTTTGTTGGCAATTGTTCATAAGCATCCAATAGCTTTTCAATGTCTTTTTTGTCAGTTTCCAATTCTAACCAGTATCTAAAAAAGTGAATCAAATTTAGCTTATCTGAGAATTCACCATGAAGGATAACATTACTAATTATTGTAGATAACTCATAGAAATATTGCCATTTGTCATTATTAGCAACAGGAACTACTAAATACATTTTCGGTTCCTTTTGAAAATAATCAAGTGAAATTATATTTCGTATAAAAAGCCAATGATGTACATTGTCATAATTTATCGTATCGGGCAATTCATTTTGTAATTTGACCTTTAGAATTCTCATTAAGTCATAGACATCACTAAAATGTACAATCAGATTTAGATTGAATATCAATATTTTGAATTGAGGATTCTCCATTACATTGTTAGGAACATCACTTAACAAGAAGGAGATTTTATCTGCTGATTCTTGTAATTTAATATACCAAACCTCAATATTATAGTCATCTTTTTGTTCAATATCATCCATTAAGTCTTTATACTTATTATCTTTCAATTTATAATAAGCTAAACAGGCTTTACTTTTATATCTTATATTCTCAGGCGAACGTTTAAAGGCTAAAATGAAATTTTTATTAGCTGCTTTCTCATCATCTATTGACTCAAAACATAATGCTTGGTAGAAAAGAAGATCAGCACGCAATTTATCCGATACATGTTCTGGATTACGTTCCATTCTTTCTTCAATAGCTTTAAGTCGAGCCAAAGCAGTTTTAAATTTAAGTGCTTCTATTTCTATGTAGCATTCGTCAATTTCTGCTTTGAATTCATCTTGAAGTAAAGGAACAACCTCAATTATATTCAATTGAAAGGAAGCAAATACCTTATCCAGTTTTTCATCAATAATAAATATTCTTTCTTTATACGTCTTCTCTATTTCAAAAGCTTTGAGCTTATCATGCTTGTTGATTTCATTACTAAAGATTTCTAGAAAATCAGAAATTTGCTCACTTGTCGGACGCAAGATATTGGGATTTTTATCTAATTCCGTATATATTGAAGACTCATCAAAAGCTTCTTCTTGAAAAAGTCGAAATTTTAGTAGTACATCAAGAAGTGCTTGAGAATCATAAAATGGAAATTTTCCGTTTTGAGATTTAATAGGATATTTTCTTTCAAACGTCTGAATAGATGCCGAGATTACACTACTTAATTCAGTTTCAAATTCATCTTGATCCTGGAAACTTTCTATAATTTTATTTAGCCCTTTATTCAAAGCAAAAGATGCAATACCTTTTGCAATAAAAATCAATGCTGCTGCCATCATATTTGATTTCTGATTTATATTAATATCTCATCATTTAGTTGTCACTATTAGCATTGGATTGAAGCAAATTTATCTCACGGATATCAGTTGGCATCAATTCAAATTATATTCATACGCCAAAGTAATTTTCAAATAAAAACAGTTGTAAAAAAGTCATTACACCCCACTCAATTAACCTATAGTATTTACACCTATCTGAATTTTTGTTCCACAAATTTACCGATAATATCTAATATTTTGTCAACAACTACCGCATAATAAACAATTTATGCTAATTATTCCCCCATCGCCGCTTTTCTCCGGCAGATAGCCCAACAACTCCGGTTATGCTGCTATTGGGAAGGGATTTTGAAAGGAATTCTCCTCCTTTGCCGGGTTTGAAGCAGGAGAGTTGAAATTAAAAGGAGGAGAGTTACCGCTAAAAGCCTCCTTGACGCTACGCAAATGAGGAGAGTCGGAGCTTGAAGGAGGTGCGTGCGAACACAAAGGAGGAGAGTTGCACCGAAAAGCCTCCTTGAAGAGACAACAAGGAGGAGAACCGGAGCAAAAATCCTACCGGCTACGGAAGGTTGCATACCCGGCTCCGCTCCGGGCTATATATCGCCCACACTTTTGCAGTAGACGGCGGCCTGCACACAGTTAACGGTTCCGGTCTTATCGAGTATATTGCGGCGGTGGTTGTTGACGGTGTTATTGCTGATGCACAACGCCGCGCTGATGGCCGGGCTGTCTTTTCCGCTGGCGAGCAGTCGCATAATATGCCGTTCGCGGGAGGAGAGGTGCTTCAGACTGCTTGTATTGCCGGCTTTGTTAATTTCATAAAACTTATTAGTTCGCCGGTTAACGATGTAACAATGGCAAATGTCGGTGAATACCTCCTCTTCTATCAGCTCGGAGCAGATAAACAATCCCCGTATCTCGCCGTTGGAGGTCGACTGCATCACTTTCAGGTGGTGCAGAACGCGGGAGTAGCCGCCCTTGCGGTTTTTCATCCGGAACTCGCACACCAGCAGGTAGTCGCCACGCTCGGCCGTGGGGCACTTCTGCAGAAACTGACAGGCCTTGCTCTCGGTCTGCTTTACAAAATCCACATCGTCGGGATGTATCAGCTGGTAAAGATGGCGGGTAGAGCCGCATTGGATTCCATACGGAACACTGGTATCGAGCAATACACCGAACTGTTTGCTGCGGAAGGGATACTCGTCGCGCTGGCGATCGTAAATGGTTATCAGTATGTTTTTCACATCCGACACCAGCTGTAAACACTGAATGTTGAGTTCGTCGAGAAGCCGGTCATCGGCTTCTGTCGGATAACAGAGGCAATGCAATAATCGGTTTTTCATAATCGGTTTTCTTTTAAAACGGGGAGGTATAAAAAATGATGAATATTCGCTATGTTTTACGAATATACGCACGAATATATTTGTATAAAATATAATTTCACATAAGGCACTCATACACACAGCCTTCCAACGGCCATAATTTGGCCGCAAAAAGGGCAAAAAAAGGGGTTGAGAGCCTCTGTGCGGTTATAAGAGCTCTATTGTTAAATAAAACTAATTCTAATGCTTATGGCTGGATCGCCCCGAATTTCAAGGAGTATTGTCGAGTTCAACTCGTACATTACTACTACGGCTGCCTATCTGGCAGCCGGAACGCCGACCAATGCGTCGCGCCTCGGCATCAGCGAATCCGAAGCCGCTACATGGGCTTCGCACGCAACTACCTGGGTATCGTTGTATCCTAAGTATGCCGACAAGAAGAACAGTCGTACCACGGCCGTGATCGATCAACTGACACAGGTTATCGATCAAACGGTCAGTTTCGACCAGACGAACCACATCCTCGACAGGATCGCCTCTTCGGTTAACGCAACCATTACAGATTTTGAAACGTTTAACATTAAAAGCGGAGCGCTGAAAAAGAGCACCCGCAGTACGTCGAACACCCCCATCAGTGAGGCAATTACCGCCACCCTGTTACCGATAGGCGGCGGTGTGGTGCAGGTCAAGTGCTACACCTCTACCGGACAACGGGCCGGTATTTATGACGATGCCGACAGCGTACAATATGTCTACACCGTGGGTACCACCCCACCCATATCGGCAGATGCCGAAGGGTTAAAGAGCGGTTTGTCGACCAAAGGATCGTTCCAACTCGATTTGGGTGCGGCTTCGGGAGGAAAATATCTCTACATCTACTTCAGATGGTACGATACCCACTACCCCAAACTGGCGGGGCCGTGGTGCGCGCTGGAGACCACCCTTATTTTGTAGGCCAAAAGAGAAAGAAAAGCTGCGGACCGACCGGCTAATGGTAACAGGTCGGCTCCGCAGTACGTAAACAGCCCTGCTCCGGGCGAATCTTCTTCGCATGCGGGACAGGGCTGTTATTATGCACCGTTTGGAATATCTATTTCCTGCTTTCAGTCTGGTTTTATCGCGTCGGGTTAAAACCCAACACCCCCTTATGCGCCGTTCTTACAGGACTCTTTGTCTGTAACGAGATGTCCCAGTGGCGTCAGGCACGATCGATCCGGTAACGCTGCGGCCTTAGTGCGGCGACACATAAAGATGTATCTCAATGCGCGTAGTGCATCTTCTTCCGATCCTTCTGCAACAGTTTTTTCTCCAGTTCGTTGGCATTTACTTTTACCGGAGCCGTTACAAACTCGGGAATATTGTACGAAAAGAGGGTAGCGTCGTAAAAACGGGGATCCTTCTGCGGCAGCAGAAAAGGTTTCGATACCCTCCCCTGTTCGTCGACAGAGGCGATATAGAGCCGGGTATACAAACCGTCACCCCGCCGGCTGCTGAATACAAACCAGTGCGAATTGCTGCTCCAGTCGTGAAAACTCTCCGTATTGTTGCTATTCACCTCAGTCAACGGACGACTGCTGCCGGTAGCCAGATTGAGCAGATACAGATCGGCCTCGCGGTGCCAGATCGAAAAGTTGCCGTAATCGGATTGTGTATACATCAGGTATTTACCATCGAACGACGGGCGGGGGAACGAGATGCTTTTGCCGGTTTTAGCGGCCGAAATCAGCGTATCGACCCTGCTGCCGAAGGTACCTGTGCGGGCATCGAACGAGATTTTGCACAGGCTATATTTAATATTTTTATAATCGGTCTGAATATCGTGCTTTTTTGCGGAGCAAAAGTAGAGGGTTTTGCCATCGGGCGAGAAGACCGGGAAGGTCTCGAAAGCCTTCGTTTTCAGCAGCGGCGAACTCATCAGCCGGTTGTGTCGCAGGTCGTACACCACCACATCGGAAGCCTGATCGAATACCTCTATCCGTTCGTGCTGCACCACGTGAAAAGCCTGCCGCGTTTGATTGACCGAATAGGCGATGTATTGCCCCGAAGGATGCCAGTAGGGATAAACGCAAGGCGATATGGTACTATCCGTCTTTGTATTATAAAGCTCCATCTTACCGTTCACCATCAGCATGGTAGCCCCGTTTGCCCCCCGTACGTGCAGGTTCATCTGCGCCGGATTATTCCGGTTGAATGCATGGCAATTGACACACGTGCCCGGCACCAGCGTATTTTCAACAATGGCTTGCTGATCGAACGACGAGAGATTACGCTGATAGATCCCCATCTTGCTGTAGACCTCATAACCGGGGGCAATCAGGCGATACACCAACCCGTAATCGATGGGATAGCCGCTGACATGGATCGCAAAAGGAAGGTATTGCTTCCACTTACCCTGTTGCTTCACACACACCACCACCTTCAGATCAGAAGCTTTATTATCGGCCAGCAATTTTTTCCAATCCTCCTGTGGAAATTGAACAATCTCCTTACTTTGCAGATGCAACTCACCCCCTTTGCTCCCGGTAACCACCACATCGATGCGGTCGAACTTCTCCGCAGCCAGCGTAAAGTTAAGCGGCGCGATGGTAGCGGGCACCGTCACATCGGTATAATCGGGGTAAAGCAACGGTTTGGCATTCACCATCACCGGCGACTGCACCGGTTCGTTACAAGCCGACAACAGCCATACAAGGCATAAAAAGCAGAGAACAGTATATTTCATGGTGCATGTGTTTATTTTCTGAATTGCAGGTAGTACCAGTAAGTTTTGCCATACAGCTCCCTGATCTGCTCTTCGGGAACCCCACCGGTAGAACTTAACCGGACATAGGCGTTAAACTGCTGCCCTACCGCCGGACTGACAGGCCAGGGAAATGCGTCAGGATTCCTGCCCGACCCCATCCAGTATGCCAGTAACGCTTCCTGATAATGAACCGGAATGGATGAATACCCCAACTCTTTGCCCAGTGGAAAATATTGCACAAAGCGGGTCAAATCTTTGGAAAGTAAGGTGTAAGCTATCAAATATTCATAGGCCATCCGGTTGGTGCGGCAGTTCACAAGCAGCAGCCCGAGCATTTGGTCTTTCTGCTCTTCGCTAAACAACAGGTCGTTTTTCATGCGGCACTTCCGCAGGCGTGCCCACCCGGCATTCCGGTCTATCTTTGCTTCGTCGCCCAGACACGCCATAGTTTCGTCGGCCCATTTGCGGTAAAACAAGGTATGCTGCAATAAACGAAGGTATTTTTCGGCCACCTTGTATTCACCATTCAAGAGATTCACCTCTGCCATTCGTTTAATAGCCCTACCGCTTTTCTTATAATCGGGGATAGCCTCCATAGCTTCGAAAACATATCGCATGGAAGTGTTCAGAAAACCGAGATGATAATAGATTTCGCCCACAATCATCGGGACGGTAAAATCGCGTTGGAATCCGGGCAACAACCCTTCCGGTCCATTCTGAAAATAACGGAACATCGTATCGTTGAGTTTCCCTTGCTGACACAAAGCCAGGTTGAGGCAGGCCACCGAGAGTGGTGAGTCCGGCGTTTTCCGGTCTGCCATCGCAATAACGTTGTCCCACTGCTCCATGCGTACACTGTAATCATATGCCATGACAGCCTCTTTACCCCAATCGGACGAGCGCTGCACCAACCAACGGGTACCGACGGCTAACGCCAGCACCTCTACCAGAAGCCAGATAACGGTTGCCTTGGGTTTGAGGCTCTTTACCGATAAAAAACGGAACAACAACGGAATACAGAGGATACTACTCCAGGCAATAAGCAAAGGAATGGGCGAGATCACCGGATAGCGGTTATAACAGATTCCCCACCACAGGCGGGACAAAGGGTATTGCAGCCACTGTTTGGCAACCAACGGAGGAACCGACACGCAAGCCGTAACGGCAAGCAGAAAAAGGACCCACTGCCAGCGGGTAAATTGTTTGAACCAGGCAAACTCTACCAGCACAAACAGGAGCGCGGCAATCCAAAAGGCGCCACCCGCCAACCAATACAACACCCATAGCATCACTACAGCATACCCGATGCGCAGCAGTGGCCTCCGGACATAAAAATAGAGCTGCACGAGACCCAACATCAGGTGAATTGCAACCAGCGAAGCGAGCAAATAGCTCTCGTCGCACAACAAACTCCAAAAGATAACCGACGGGATAAACGTAAGGGGATAGAGCAGAGGCTGCGTCCTGAGTTTTTGGGAGATGCGATAGACCTGCAGTTGCAACAGTACCAGCAAACCGGCCAGAATCAATGCTCCGAGCCACCCATAGTAGTAAAACTGAGTCAGAAAGGTGCCTGTGTAATCGGCCAAACCTCCCGGACGACTCATCAGGTCGCTCCAATAGTCAGATGTAAAGAGGAACAGTTGAAATTGCTCCTGATAGTGAAGATGGCTGCTATAGAAAAAAGTAAAAAAGAGCCACACAACAATGCCGAACAGCAAAGACAATCCCTTTTCGGAATAGGTCAACAGTTTATTCATGGTATTTGGATAACACCCGGGGAAAACGATTTCCGCCCCGGCCAATTTATATTTTTCCAATTCAAAGAAACAAAATTTCATCCGACAATCAAAGCGCTGTCGGCAAATAGATAGCAGATTCTTTTACCTCATTCATGGACCGTAGCTATGCATACCGCCCAGATAGCAATTCACCCCCCAATAGGTAAGGAGAACTGAGAGAAATGCAAACAGAAGATAGCGATGAAAACGGATCGGACGGTGCAACCACGGGATCGTATCGGCATGTGCAGCCACGGCATACACAAGCAGTGTAATCAGCGCCCATACCTCTTTCGGGTCCCACGACCAGTAACTTCCCCAACTCTCGCTGGCCCACACCGATCCCATGCAGATGCTTATTCCCAACAGAATAATTGCCGGGCACAACAGCGCCTGAGACATGATTGTCAGCGCCTTTACCTGCGCATCACTTCCCCTGCGGTGCCATACCTCAGCCAGAACGGCAAGCAACATCAACCCGAAGAATAACCCATAGGCTGCTGTAATCGTCCACACATGCGGCCTCAACCAACCCGACAACAACACCGGAGGCATCGACTCACGGTTCATCTCCATGCGAACCATTACCATTGCCGGAAGCAGCAACAGAGCGACCGACAATAGAATACGTAGTGTCCGGCGAGCCGAACGGCTCAACGACCGGTACCGCACCCCGAATCGTTCCCGGCGGTCCGCAAGCCACCAAACTCCCCCTGCACAAAACAAAAGATAGCCGCCATATACCAGCCACATACCCCACGGATCGTGATTTACCTGCAGCGTCACCCCCTGCCTGTCTTCGTCATAGCTACCCTGCAAGAACCGATAACCGCGATAGTTTACCGGATGATTGACGGAAATCGTCTCCCGGATCTGTTGCTGCCGGTCGAGTATCGTTATCCGGCTCACATAATCCGCAGGACGATGCGTTACCGGGTTACTCAAAACCACAAAGGTATCGAGTCGCATGGAAAAAGGCAGGCTGTAGCAATCGGACGATCTGGAATCGAGAAAACAGACAGCCTGCATCCCGGTCCGGATACGGAGGGTCCCGTTTTCGCCCACACTGCGGGAGACTAAGGCTCCGAGCAAGATAAAAAGAGCAGACAAATGGAATAGCAGCACCGGCTTCGTAAGATTTCGATGCCGGATAAAGAGCACGGCAGAAACCCCTATAAACACAATCCATACCAACAGAAACCACCAGGCGTGATAGATGCGGTCGATTGCCACGGTGCTACCCGATAGCCGGTCGACCACCGTTGCAATGGCCAAAATTGCACCCACCAAAAGAGACAATATGCCTGTTCTATTCCCCATCACCCAAATCCGTTTCTATGTTAAGGACAATTTTATCACAAGTCTTCGAATTGAGGATTATCGATGGCTTTCACCGCGATACACTCCATTTCGACCAGCCACCCCGGACGACAAACCGGCGCAAGAACAATTACCTGTGGTACGTTGGGAAACTTTGCATCGAACATCTTCTTCACCTGCAGGTAATCTCCTATGTCGCGCAAATATACGATAATTTGCATCATATCGCCGAACGAGCAGTCGGCTTCGCGGAGTAACGCCTCCACGTTCGTCCACATACGCCGCACCTGCAACTCCACATTCCCCGGATGCACAACGGCTCCATGCCGGTCGATACTTGCCGTGCCGCTGATCAGCACCTTGCGCCTGTCTCCGAAATCGATAGCGACCCCCCGTTCGAAAGTAACGCCATAGTCATACGTCGGACTCATATACTCCGATGCATACAAAAACCGAATCTGTCCCTCCTGCAACCCTTTGACAGCATAGGCATCCAGTAACACTTTCGAGCGATTATCGACCGTACCACCCTGAATACCTGTACTTGCAATAAAATGTGTTTCCGGAGTCAGACCTTCTAGTTCAAAATGCGCCTTACGCGCCTCAACCACTCCCTGATAATCGCAATCGACATCACGAACAAAAAGCCAGGTTCGTAAACAATTCTTCGCAAGGGTACAACCTGATTGCCTCAGACTGCTTTCGTATTCGCGGAACAACATATGCGTTTGCTCGTAAGAAGCATCGGTATGCACAGACACATGGGGCACCGACGTAAAGAAGCAATGTACATACCCATTGTGTCCAAACTCACCGGAACAACCCGCTTCCGGCACTACTCTTGTTTGCATCTGCACCCAGACGGCAATTTTACTGCCATCCAACGGCGGTTGTTGAATGTAGCTCACCGGACAATCCAGCACTCGCTCCACCACATGCAACGTCTCCTTATATTGATTGACCACATCGCTAAGAAAGCACCGGGCAAACAGAGGTCTGGCACCCTTTAGGGAACGTTCTTTTAACAAATAAGACAACACCTTACCTATATTTCTCAGCTGATGCCCGAAATCACTCACACCCGGCTGCACATGCAATACCACCTGAAACTCTCCTGCTTTATCAGGCGGCATTACACCCGCAATCTGCACATCCACACCCTCTTCACGGTATTGCTTCGATTTATAAATCATCATAATCCTCCATAAATAACAAAAAGAAGGCGGACATTAAAGCCCGTCTTCTTTCATTTGTACTCTAAAATGCCTTATCAATAACTAAAACCCTGTCTTTTGAACACCCAATACCAACCTTCATAGTTGTTGGACTCTGTAGAATACTCAAGAATCAATTCATCATTGGTTAGTTTGATAATATTAAATTTGGAAACCGCCTTTTTATTATCATTCTGACTAACGCCATGCTGTATTGTAGTTCCATTGATAGTCAATGTTCCAATTCCTTTTGTCGTCGTACTGGGAGTCATATCAAATGAAAATGAGCCCGTTGATGTAGCACCGCTTTCCACTTTCGTAAAAGTAGCGGCATCCAGACTAAAGCTCATGGTTCCATTAATATCAATGCCATCGGAAGCTGCATCTGACGCGGTTCTACCCCACCAGGCCGGAGCCGAATCAGTCAAACCACCATTTCCCCAAATCCATTTAGAGCCGCTATATTTATTATCGACAGCCCACACCCAGGTTCGGACACCAGTTCCACACAAATAACCCCATTGCGGAGGTACCGGATAATACAACGAATCGACTGTTACACTGTAGGTCTTTGTCAATATCGAGCCATCCGCAGCCATGGCTGTCAGCTTAATATTCTGGGCACCTTTGCCAAGAATCATTACTGTTGTATCATTACTAATATAAGATGCCGTTGTAGTCCATTTGCAGTTTACAGGACTGGTACAATGAACCTTGTACTTATTCGTCTTATACGTCTTAAACATCACGGGGGTTATTGTCACATTAAGCTGATCAGCCGATGTAACCACATCTCCGGTTCCAAAATCTTTCTCTATAGGATTACATGCGACAAACGAACATGTAACCATCAGTGCAAAGACAAGCTTTACTATATTATTCATAGTTTTTTGCAGTTAAAGTGTTAGCAAAATAAATTATTTCCATCCCGAATAGTTAGCAGCAGTAGTACCCCATCCGGCATTCTGTTTAAACGTACCATTGGACAGAGATATTTCCGTATCCGGAATCGGGAAGAATCCGTTTGTGGCATTGTATCGGGCCTTATATCCTCCTCCGTTATTAGAGGTCACATTGGTATCCGGATTCCCCTTATAGAAGGTCGGCTGGCCGGCTTGTTTATCCAACGCATCCGCTGCAATATGCCAACGGCGAATATCATTCCAGCGAATTGCCTCACAGGCAAATTCCCAACGACGTTCATTCTGGAGTGCTGTCAGCGTATACGCCGGAATATCCGGTAATCCGGCACGGTGTCGTACCAAATTGATTCCCGATTTATCCTGTTTCAATTCGGACTGCATCAACAACACATCAGCAAAACGAATCAAAACCAGATCGTGAATGCTCCAGAATTGCATATTATTTTCTTGTGCTGTAAAGTTATACATAACAGCATCAAAAGATTGATATGGCTTTGTTGCCGTACTGGTTACATGAGAAGTCAAAATAGGCGACCATTTTTTGTCATAATAATCCGTTTCCTGTACAAAATCTTTCCACGAACCACCTCCTCGCGTATAACCGCCTAATTCATTTGGGATATTGCATATAGTGGCGGTACGCCGTATATCGGTAGGCTCTGCCGTAGCCCAATCAGACCACAAATTAGGTGACACAGGACCAGCTCCCCATCCATTTCCAAACGGATAGGATTTACTATAATCCAAATCTCCACGCATTCCAAAATGCAGTGCAAAACCGTTAGAATATCCGATAGTTGTTCCCCAGTCTGCGAATTTGGAGTACTTAATTGCAAACATCGATTCCGGATTAACCGCATTATCGTTTTCTACCCATTTCAATCCTTTACCTTTTGTATAATCATAATCGTCAACAGTCAACCGATTGGTATATGCCCACAGGTTGCGGTAATCAGATGCCAATGAATATCCTGAACTCGTAACACATTCATCAATCCAGCCTATCACATTATCTTTGGTAACTTTCGAGTTATCCGGTAAGGTAACCTCTGTTTTATTATAAAAACCGGTATAAAACAAAAACGCTCTACCCATCATTGCTTCAGCCGTCCAGTGATCGGCATGTCCGGATTCAACCCATCCCGAACCAAATTTTTTAGCAGGCATCAACGTAATAGCCTGTTTTAAATCGGAGATAATCTGACCCCAGGTAGCATCAGGAGCCGATTGAGGCAAATTAGTCACAACAGAAGTTGTGGTTAACGGGATATTTTCAAACATAGAAGCAAGCTGATAATAATAAAATGCTCTTAAGAAATAGGCCTCTCCTAACATTTGATTTTTCTGATCGTCGCTGGAATAACCGGTACAGTTTACTAATGATTCTATCGCCAGGTTAGCCCGATGAATTCCTTTATATGTATCGGCCCAGAAGCTGGCATACTTAGTTGTACTATTATACATTAATAAGTCTTCTGCCTGCATTGTATAATCCTGAGCGCCACCGCCACCAAGACAGTCATCGGAAGCCAGTTGCGATGCGTAAATAAACGATTCCTGAGGATTAGCATTCCATAACGCCATCGTATTATAAATACCGGATAGAACCTGTTTAGCCTGGTCAACCGTCTGTGGATAATTGGCCGTGGTTGCCTGCGTAAGGTTTTGAGTATCCAAAAAGCTGTTGCAACTTGTAAAAAGTGAGGCAACTGCAACTACAGTTACTAAATATTTAAGTTGTTTCATAGTTAGTATCAATTAAAATTTAAGATTTACACCCACCAAATAAGTTCTCGGACTTGGATAGAAACCGACATCAATACCAGAAGCCCAGTTACTGGTTGATCCACCCGACGCGCCGACTTCCGGATCCATACCGGAGTAGTTGGTAATAGTAAACAAATTCTGTGCTGTAAAATAGAGACGAGCTTGTTGTAAAGGCATCTTAGGAAGCAATTTTTTGAAGTCATATCCCAAGGTGATATTCTGACACTTTACATAATCAGCATCTTCAATATAAAGATCAGATATGTTTGTATAATTCGCATTATTATTAGAGGTCAAACGGGGCCATTTATCAGAAGTACCTTCTCCATGCCAGCGTCGATATACCTCTGTTGTATAATTATCATGAAGCGCGATTTGACGATATGATTTAGCAATTTGCATACCGAAAGCGCCATGAGCGGCTACCGTAAGATCAAATCCTTTATATCCAAGATTCAGACTTAAACCTAAGTTATAATGCGGATTAGGATCTCCGATTTTTGTTTTGTCCTTATCATCAATTTTTCCATTATGATCCAAATCGACAAATTTCAAATCACCCGGTTGTACATTCGATTGCAAGATGCCATTGCCAGCAGCCTTCCATGCATCAATATCTGCCTGATTCTGGAAAACCCCGCCCGTTTTATATCCCCAGAAATAACCGATAGGAAAACCAACCTGCGCACGATACATTTCACTGGTACCCTGGCCTAAAATATTAACATCTCCATGAATAACCCCTTCCGAATTAGCAATACGGGTTACTTTATTCTGATTATACGACACGTTTGCATTTACGCCATACGTAAAGTCTCTGCCAATACGATCATTCCATGTTAAAACAGCTTCGACTCCTTTGTTGGAAATGTCACCTCCATTGATATAAGGAGCTCCACTGGTTCCAACTCCATAGTAAAGCGCTATAGGCGCCTGAACCAGCCAACCTTTCGTCTTTTTATCATAATAGTCAAAACTCAGACCCAACCTCGAATTGAGGAAGCGGGAATCGAATCCCAAATCCAATTGTTCTGATTTTTCCCATGTCACATCCGGATTGGCCAAATTGGAGGGATAAGCACCTGTTGTTTGAGAGTCTTTAGAGTTTCCGAACGAATAAGCCGCAGTTGCATCAAAGGATACTAATGCAAGGTAAGTAAAGGAACTAATGTTGCAGTTTCCGTTTTGTCCCCAGCTTCCCCGTATTTTCAGGAAATCCAACCAGCTTTTAGTTGGTGCCATAAATTTTTCGTTAGAAGTTACCCATCCTGCAGATACCGAAGGGAAGAAGCCCCAACGGTGACCACTTGCGAAATTTGAAGATCCATCTCCACGTCCGATTAAGGTCAGCATATACGTTTCATTCCAATCGTAACTTACACGACCAAAGAACGAAGCAAGTCCGCCCTGTCCCCATGCACCGTTACCAGCGCTATCTGCCTGTTTTATTTTCGTAGTTCCTGCTGCAACGCCCTGGGTATTCTGCAAATAAGCATAGTCAAATCCATTAAACAACAAATTTCCATTCGAAACCTGCATATTTTCTCCCATGCCCCATTTTTCCAGAGATTGACCTACCAAAGCATCAATATGATGATTATCAACAGCAAATTTATAATTTGCAGTATTATCTAACGTATAGCTCCAGCCCATACCCATATTTTGCGTTGCACTCGAAACCGAGTTAGTCACTGTCGACGACAACGAATAAGTCGGTCTGTAAGAACGGAAAGAGTTTGCACTCATCTTATATCCGAATTGTGATTTCAAAACCAAATTCTTAATGGGTGTAATCTGCAAATATCCGCTTGCATTCAGATTATGATTCTTGGATTTATTATATCCCCGTTCATATACCATATCCGCTACCGGATTTGCCACCTGAGCATCAAAACCATTTAAGCCCATAGATGTTTTATCCGCATAATCGAAATAAGTGCCTTTATCATTATACATGGGCATAATCGGTATTGCTCTCAACATATTAGAAACGTCATTCCAATATTGATTACCAATACCGATACCACTCTTCACCGAATAGGTGTAATTTACATTTTCGCCTAATTTGATAATTTCGCGTCCTGCCGCATTTTTATAAATTACATGGTCGGAATTCAACCGA
The DNA here is from genome assembly GCA_963678265.1 of uncultured Microbacter sp. Lineage (GTDB taxonomy): Bacteria > Bacteroidota > Bacteroidia > Bacteroidales > Paludibacteraceae > Microbacter. Next base: position 2,464,159 of record OY782761.1, on the reverse strand, counting down.
ATCGAAGTTCTTTCGTACTGCGACTGAACCGGACTTCCGAATATACCATCTTGTGATGTATAGGATACACCTAAAGAAAATTTAGAAATATCTCCTCCACCCACTAAGTTGAATGCATGATTCTGTATAGGAGCATCTTTTTTGCGCATAGCATCCAACCAATTCGTTCCGTTCCAGGATCCGTCCTTCACTGCACTATATTTAGACCCTAAAATAGATTTCCAATCATATGCAGAACTACCTTCATTAAATGCCACTTCATCCATAATGGACATATATTGTTGTGCATTTAATAATGATGGCATCCGATACACATTCTGTACTCCATAATACCCATCATAAGTAACCTGTATTTTTCCACTCTTTCCCTGCTTGGTTGTAACCAAAACCACACCATTTGCAGCACGGGTACCATAAATAGCAGAAGAAGCTGCATCTTTCAGCACATCAATAGATTCAATATCCGATGGATTAAGATTATTTATATCACCACCGGCAACACCATCAATAACATAAAGAGGGTTAGAATTTCCGATAGTACCCATACCACGGATATTCACCTTGAAACTCTCTCCGGGCTGACCCGAACTTTGTGTAATGTTTACACCGGGGGTTTGGCTCTGCAGGGCTGTAAAGGCATTTGTCGTACTCAGTTTCTGTAGATTATCGCCACTTACCTGTACGGTAGCACCGGTAATCAATTTCTTTTTCTGAACACCATAACCGATAGCCACCACCTCATTCAGACTAACCGATTCATCTTCAAGTATTACACTAACAGAACTACGCCCTTGCAACGCTATTTCCTGTGTTTTCATTCCAATGAACGACACTTTCAAAACAGCATTCGACTGCGCTTTAAGGGTAAATTTACCGTCCATGTCGGAAACCGTACCTACTTTTTGACCCTTAACAGCAATTGCCGCTCCCGGAATTGGGGCACCTGATGCATCGACAATTTTTCCGGTAATAGTTTTCTCTCCATCATTAGGAGCCACATTCGCCGGTGGAGCCAATGGCATGGCAACAGCCAAAAGACTGGACGAAAACGCTCCTATTGCAAACAAGAATGCCAACAATAGAGTTTTTGTTAACTGATTGGGTAAAGGAATATCTGTCCTTCCCCATTCTTTCATGGTTTTTTTCATAAGTTTGTTCATGGTTTTTAATAATGATCACCTAAATTTCCCGAATAATAACGAATAGAGTAGAAAAAGTACTTTTTCCAATAGAATCAATACTTTTTCTGATAATTTTTCAGTTCATTTTGCCGGAAAAACCGACATTCAGACCTACATTTAATTGGGTATCAGCCTGCGGAAGAAACGGCTCAGGAATACTATTCTGATCTTCTGGCACATAAAAGCAACAGCTACGATCAGTATAATAAGAGAAGAGAAAGAGTATATTATCTCATGATTGTAATATTTAAGGTTATTGTTCAAATCTGGTATACAAACATCGTTGATTGATAAAAGAGAGATGCAATACACAATTTAATGCATCAACAAATACAAAATGGCACGAATCTTCACCTTTCTATAATCGACAATACAAAAGTAGATGAGCTTATTCACCTATTGCAATACAATTTTATCAAAACTCAATACTTTTTTATCAAAATAAAATAACACATACATACCATATTTTCAACATAATAGATGATTATAGTCACCATTACCAAAATAAATACACATGATCATAAACAATCAACATAACAACAAGCCGACACATATATTTAATATCGTTATAACGCCAGTAGGTCTGCTACGTCTTAAAATATTATCAAAAATTCCAAAAGCTCCCACATGGGCAGACTTAAGACAATCGGCCCGACATGATCAAAAGTTACTGTCAAAATTCAGACTACAGCGCAAAAAAAATCCTGCCGTAGGTCAAGCTACGATAGGATTTCACTATTAAACGACAATTAAAAAAAGAGATATTCCTTCAACATTCACAAATTCATTCAGATACGATCGTTGTCATACTATCATCTTTCTTTTGTTATAATTCTCCCGAAATTCTTTTGGTGTACACCCTTTTCGTTTGCGAAAAATCCGGTTAAAATTGGAAAGATTGTTGAATCCGCAGCAATAGCATATTTCAGAAATAGATTGCGTAGAATCAACCAATAGTCGAATAACGCTGCCAATCCGGATATCTAACAGATAATCGGTAACACTTTTCCCTGTTCTTACCCTGAAGAAACGGCTAAAAGCAACTTCACTCATTCCTACCATATCGGCAAGAGTACTTAACCGTACATCTTCCATGTAATGTTGACCAAGATAATCCTGAATTTTCTGTATTCGTCTGCTCTCCGATGGTAATTTGATACGGGCAAACGCACTAGTCGAAAGAGTTTTCATCTCCTGACTCAAAGACAATTCATACAACAAACTCAAGAAGGTCACCACAGCATAAAACCCCTGTTTTTCATGCGATAACGAATTAAGCAACGGACGAATACGCAAAATGGTATCTAACGGAAACGCAATGCCCTTTTGCGCCTGACCAAGCATTGTTTTAATGCTCTTAAACTGCAGCTTATCGATAAAATTCTGAAAAAAAAGATCCGGCGAAAAGTGAATTGTAATTTCCCTTATATTGCCGGATTTGCACTCATACGTATCCCACACATGCTCCAAATCATTACCGGTTATCAAAACCAAATCATAATTACCAATAACTTCGACCGAATCCCCGACCGTACGTCGGGCCCCTTGCGCATTTTCAACATAATTAATTTCACACTCCGGATGCTTATGCAACGGATAATTAAATTCCGGTTTATTTCTTTCCACAATGTAAAAGCAATCTTTCTCCGACAGCAGTGTAATTTCGTGTAATATTTCAGAGTGTGTCATGATACTATTTTAACATCGGTTTAGGTCTTCAAATATAGATTTTTTTTACATATAAATCAAATTCGTCGTAACTTTAATAAAATTGACATTTTTATTTCGTACCAAAAGTGCATAGTCTTCCGATTTAACATTTTATTCACAAAAAACTACGGTAATTAAAAATCATGCGCCGGATATACCACTCCGCAAGTCTGACGGATGTTATCCATCATTTCAACCAGAAGCCGCGTATCATTAGGAGTCCAGACGGTGCTTTCAGTTTTACCGGCATTCAAGCAGCGGGCCACCTCTTCCGCCTCGAATTCGTATCCGTTCCCTTTTATATCAAAAGTAAAAACCTCTTCGTTTCCATCTTTATCGCGTAACTTCACCCGCCCCGGACAAAACCACAAATGTTCCAGCACAATAGAACCTTGCGTACCGTGAATTTCGGCCACCACCCCGGGATTGACCAAAAACGAAGAGTACATCACCGAAAGTTTATTTCCGGGATATTTGAAGCTGTAACTGCATTGTGTGTCAACACCTTGTTCGCTCAACGCCGCAACAGCAGAAACAGCCTCCGGCCGACCCAACAGCAACAATGACAGAAAAATATTGTAAATTCCGATATCGAGGATCGTGCCGCCACACAAGTCGATATTGTAGTGCCGATGCTCAGGTCCATTTTCAGAACGAATACAAAAAGTAGCCGTGAGCAGTTGTATTTCACCAATTGCACCTTGTTCAATCAGCGCCTTCGTTTTGATGATGTGAGGCAAAAAGCGGCTCCACATGGCTTCCATCAGAAATAGTTTTTTTTCGCCGGCAAGCCGAAACATGGCATTCGCTTCTTTCAGATTCACTCCCATCGGCTTTTCGCATAATACATGCTTCCCGTGATTGAGCGTCAGCACAGTATTTTCAAGATGCAGATTGTGTGGTGTCGCAATATAGACCACGTCCACATTGGGATCCTGTACCAACTCTTCGTATGAACCGTATGCCACTTTCAGTCCATAATTTGCAGCAAAACGCGCGGCCGAATCCATTGTGCGCGATCCCACGGCATATAATTGACAATCGTTGGCAACAGCCAGCGCATCAGCAAACTTTTGAGCAATCCAGCCCGTACCCAAAATACCCCATTTTATTGTTTTTGTCTCCGTCATACACCTATTCGTTATGAATTATTAGTAACACTTTATTTATGGCTTCAAATTTATGGAATAATTGAAGAATTAATCACACTATGAGACACTTTTCCGTAGGCGGCCGTGAAGATAATTTGATAGCAGCCCGATAATTTGTTTCGGGAGATACCTGAAAATGTGTAATTTTGTAACATCACAAAAATAGTTTCAACTCAATTTTTTCACCATACGAATGAGGCCAACCATTTTAATTACAAATGACGACGGACTAACCGCTAAAGGTATCAAAGAACTAAAAGACTGCATGTTGCCATTAGGCGATGTGGTGGTGGTAGGCCCTGATGGCCCCCGGTCGGGGATGTCGAGCGCCATTACCGTTACAGTGCCCACACGACTTCATAAAGTACACGAAGAAGAGGGATTAAGAATCTATCGCTGCTCGGGGACTCCTGTCGATTGTGTCAAGCTGGCGCTGAATGTGCTATTTAAAGAAAAAAGGCCCGATTTATTGGTAACCGGCATCAATCACGGTACCAATTCCTCCATCAGTGTGGTTTATTCGGGAACAATGGGAGCTGCGATAGAGGGTTGTATCAATCGAATTCCGTCTATCGGCTTTTCGCTGTGCAACCACCGTGCGGATGCCGATTTCACACACACCATTCCATATGTTACAGCTATTGCACAAAAAGTCATTGAAAAAGGATTACCGCAAGGTACTTGCCTGAACGTCAACATGCCTGAAAACCAACCGAAAGGGATTAAAATATGTCGTCAGGCCAATGGGTTATGGACAGAAGAATTCGTTCGGCATGAAGACCCCAACGGACATCCCTATTTTTGGCTGACCGGGAACTTTACCAACCATGAACCGAATGCATCGGATACGGACGAATGGGCCCTGGCAAACGATTATATAGCCGTTGTTCCGACAAAAATTGACATGACTGCTTACGACGCGATAGACGAACTAAAAAGCTGGAATTTATAAAATGATGAAGATTTTCGACAAATTCTGGATAGGCCTGTCAGTTGCGATAGTGTTACCAATCATTTTCGGAATCGTCTATTTCAACACGGCTTACAAAGGAGATCAACCCATGTGGAACGCTCTCTGGCTAACCGCCTCATCCGGACTTCCGCTATTCGGGAAGCTCATACTATTGAGCACATTTCCCGATCTGGGACTCATTTTTATCTTTTACAAAGCCGACTACTGGCACGCATGCAGAGGCACTATTGTTGCCACGGCGCTCTTTTTTGTCGCCTCTTTTATATATCTTAGCTGAAAATTTTCCATTGCATGAAACAGTATAAAAAACATTTTATTATCCAGGCATCGCCTCAGGATGTGTATGCCGCCCTGACCAATCCCGATATTATTTCTTTATGGACGGGCGAAAAGGCTGTAATGAGCACCACCCCGGGTTCTGAATTCGAATGGTGGGGAGGCGATATTTGCGGAACCAACATCGAATTTGAGCAAGACAAAAAAATAGTGCAGGAATGGTATTTTGGCGAAGAGGAGCCCTCCATTGTCACCATAAAAACTCATACCGACAAAAAAGGCACCGATTTGGAGATCAACCAGACAAATATTCCTGATGACGCCTTTGAAAATATCTCTGAAGGATGGAATGACGCCATTGTTTCCGCAATTAAAGACCTACTGGAAGAGTAAAAACGATCCGCACTTTTTATTTTTAACATTTCGTTCGAAGTTATTGTTAATTTTTATCGGAAATTACGATCCTCATTGTCGGCATTTGTTCTTACCTTCGCATTGTAATTATCACGCCACTAACCAAAAACATTATTTCCGTGTCTGATAGTATTGTTATCATTCCGACTTACAACGAGAAAGAGAATGTCGAAGCTATTATCCGCACTGTCTTTTCGTTGCCAAAATCATTTCACATTTTAATTATCGACGACGGTTCTCCGGACGGGACGGCTGATATTGTGAAACGTTTGCAAACAGAATTTCCGGAATCGCTTCACATTGTAGAGCGTCAGGGAAAATTAGGCCTTGGAACTGCATACATTGCCGGTTTCCGCTGGTCTATTGAGCATAAATACGATTTTATCTTCGAGATGGATGCCGATTTTTCGCATGATCCCAAAGATCTGCCCCGTCTTTACGAAGCCTGCACCACCGAAGGCGGAGATGTGGCTATCGGATCCCGTTATGTAGGACATGTGGTAAACGTAATCAACTGGCCGATTGGCCGTGTGGTTATGTCGTATTTTGCATCCTCCTATGTACGCATCGTAACCGGATTAAATATATTCGATACGACAGCCGGTTTCAAATGCTATCGGCGCGAAGTACTCGAAACCATTGAGCTGGATAAAATACGGTTCAAAGGATATGCTTTTCAGATAGAAATGAAATTTACCGCATTCAAGTGCGGATTTAAGATAGTAGAAGTCCCTATCATCTTTTCCAACAGAGTATTGGGAGTTTCGAAAATGAACGGAAGTATTTTCGGAGAGGCATTTTTGGGCGTATTGACACTCAAGCTGAAAAGTTTTTTCAGAAAATATCCGCAAAAAAAACGGGCATAATTTTCCCTGCAAAAAGAGTTGCCATTGTTATCTTTCTGATCCGGGTTCTATCCTGCAAGGATTTAAAGACAGAGGTTGCAATGGTAGCTTTTAGTGCAAGGTTTGCTCAAACTTTGCCACTATTTCTATCGCGTTTTCGTAATCTTTAGCTGCAACTACTACTTTAATAGCTCCGGATTCTCCCCTCACAGACAACCAGGGGAAAACACTCCCGACATTATCATCCTGAAAATAGGCTTCAATTTCGTTGTCTTTCAACAAGCTGATCAACATGCCTGCTTCCCAGGAAGTACCCGTAAATACTTCAACCGGATCCAATTCAGTTTCCTGGCTCATAAACGATTAATTTTAAGGTTTTTCAATCTATCCAAAGGTACACTATTTTACCATCTGCTATACTAACAGGAACTACAAAATACTCAAAAGCAGCTGCTCTATGGCCTTCCGCGCATCGGTCGATGATCCGGTATAGTTATTCACCATAACGGAAAAAGCATACTCCTTATTGGACAACTCTATGTATCCGGAATAGCAAAGCACTCTGCGGATTGAGCCGCTCTTGGCCATCACTTTTCCGGCCAGAGGCGTTCCGGCCAGCAATTTTTTCAACGTTCCGTTTTGCCCTGCTACAGGCAACGAAGCGAAAAACGCCTCTTTGTATTTACTCTGAGTACGCATATAGGTAAGCAATTGCACAAAAAAGCGGGGTGTCACTCCGTTCATGGGCGACATTCCACATCCATCGTGTTGAAAAAAGGCAGAAACGTCGATGCCGTGCTGCTTCCAAAAATCACGCACAAGTTGCGTTGCCCCGTCACGGGTTGCTACGGAGTTATGTATCAATGCCAGACGTTTGAACAAATGTTCGGCATACACATTGTTGCTCTGCATATTCGTCTCCCTGATAATCTCTGCAAGGGTTGGCGACACGTGGAGATAAAAACGGGTGCGGCTGATATTCCGCTGTCCGTCGTCGAGAGGAGCTCCCGAAACCGGAATACCCGCGCAATTCAGTTGCTGCGTAAACACAGAGGCCAGTTTAAGCGGCGGATTAGGAATATCGCCGTTGATGTGAAACGACTCCCTGTTGGCAGGAATAGTGCCGGTGATTGTTCGTTCGTTGCTGAAAGGAGCTCCATGAATATATCCATCATCATCGTCTTCTCCTGTTTTTCCGGCTTTTGCCATGTTATGAAACGTCATTTCGTACATAGGCGGCACAGTGCCTAAAATCAGAGGCGTTGACTCCGGCGCTCCGGTTCTGAAATAGATGGAATACATGTTATCGTAAACAGAAAGTCCGTACACTCCCGCTGCAAAATAATTTCCCATATTTTCCCATGTCCAGTCGGGCGGAGTCACCTCCTTATCGAAAGCCGAAACATCGGCAATCACATGTCCCAATACCGTTTTAATGCCGAGTTTACGCACCGCCTCCACCCAGCGATTGATAAAATCATGGTCTTTGAATACCTCCGAACCGATTGTCGGATCGCCACTCCCCACAATGTAGATATTTCCATGCAAGGTACCCTGCGCATCGATGGTTCCATCGTATTCGAGCGGTGTTTCAAACCGAAAATCAGGGCCTAACAGCTCAAGAGCCGTTGCCGTAGTGACCAGTTTCATATTTGATGCCGGCAGCAGGCTCTTTTCGCTGCGATAGTCCACCACCGACTTACCGGATTTGATCTCTTTCACCAATACTGCCAAATTTCCACCTGCAAAGTTGGGTGAGTCGATAAAACGTTTCAACCCGGGAGTTAAAGCCGCGGCAAGAAACACATTAAGCAAAAACACACCGGCTATCAATATCTTCTTCATACACTTTGAATTACGACAAAACGACTTTATTTTTTCCTTTTAGTTTACAAAAGTACTTCTTTTGAGCAAGTTTCCATACCCTTCTTCGCAATTTATTCACATTTCAATGTCCTATTCTTTAATGCATTTTTTCGGTACTTATCTCAATTTTGGCACAAGATTCATCCATTTGAGCATTGTTCCGTAACCGTTTTTTTGCTAAATTTGCAGGATTGAAAATCATTTCAACACCTCACATGATTACATTTTTCAAATCCCCTGACAGTCAAATTATTGCTGTTCAATCAAAAGAGGAATTTTCCTCTCCCGATCTTCAAAAATTAACGTGGTTATTCGAGAATGCCACCGTCGTCAAAGACGAAGAAATAGTTGGCACATTCATCGGTCCGCGCCGCGAAATGATAACGCCATGGAGTACAAATGCCGTCGAAATCACCCAGAACATGGGAATTGGCGGCATTTTGCGTATAGAAGAGTTCTTCACTGCCGAGGTTAATGCCGATCACGATCCGATGTTGCAACGGGTATACGCCCGCCTGACGCAGGACATTTTCACCATCAGCAAAACACCCGATCCCATTCGCTACATCGACGATATTGCATCGTACAACAAAAGCGAAGGGTTGGCTCTGAATGATGACGAAATTGCCTACCTCAAAGGCGTGAGCGAAAAAATAGGCCGTCAACTGACCGACAGCGAAGTATTCGGTTTCTCTCAGGTAAATTCGGAACACTGCCGCCACAAAATTTTCAACGGGCAATATATTATCGACGGAGAAGAAAAGCCGTCGACCCTTTTTCAACTGATAAAAAAGACATCCAAGGTCAATCCGAACAAATTAGTCTCGGCCTACAAAGACAACGTTGCTTTCAGCGAAGGCCCTGTAGTCGAACAATTTGCTCCGAACGAAAGCGAAAAACCGGGATTCTTCGAAACAAAACCTTTCGAGTCGGTAATTTCGCTGAAGGCCGAAACTCATAACTTCCCCACCACAGTAGAACCTTTCAACGGGGCTGCGACCGGCACCGGAGGCGAAATCCGTGACCGTCTGGGCGGTGGCAAAGCAAGTTTACCGATTGCAGGTACGGCAGTTTACATGACATCGTATGCCCGCAACGACGCGTCACGCACCTGGGAGCAGAACATCCCGGCCCGCAAATGGCTTTACCAGACTCCGGAACAAATCCTGATCAAGGCTTCGAACGGTGCCAGCGACTTCGGGAACAAGTTCGGACAACCACTTATCTGCGGATCTTTGCTCACTTTCGAGCACACCGAAAACGGCAAAGAATATGGCTACGACAAAGTGATTATGCAGGCTGGTGGCGTTGGTTACGCCAAAAAGAAAGACTGTCTGAAAGGCGATCCGGAACCGGGTCAGAAAGTGATTGTGATGGGTGGCGACAACTACCGCATCGGCATGGGCGGTGGCGCCGTATCGTCAGTCGATACAGGCCAATATGACAACTCTATCGAATTGAACGCCGTTCAACGTGCCAACCCCGAAATGCAAAAACGGGTTGCCAACGTAATCCGCGCATTGGCCGAAGCCGACGAAACACCGATTGTCTCTATTCACGACCACGGCGCAGGCGGACATCTCAACTGTCTCTCCGAGCTGGTAGAAGCTACCGGCGGTAAAATAGACATGAGCCAGCTACCCGTGGGCGATCCTACCCTTTCGGCCAAAGAGATTATCGGCAACGAAAGCCAGGAACGCATGGGCTTACTGGTTGAAGAAAAAGAGATCGATCACATCCGCAAGATTGCCGAACGCGAACGCGCTCCGCTTTATGTGGTTGGTGAAACTACCGGCGACATGCAGTTTGTATTCGAACAGAAAGATGGCGAACGCCCCATCGACCTGCGCCTCGACTACATGATCGGCAAACCGCCGCGCACCATCATTACCGACACCACCAACGACGATAAATATGCACTGGTAGCTCCCGACGCTACTCAGATTTACACATACATCGAAAATGTATTGCAACTCGAAAGTGTTGCCTGCAAAGACTGGCTCACCAACAAGGTAGACCGTTCGGTAACCGGCAAAATTGCCAAACAACAAACAGCCGGTGAAATTCAATTGCCGCTAAACGATGTGGCCGTTGTGGCTCTCGACTATCGCGGGAAAGCCGGTATCGCCACCTCCATCGGTCACGCCTCGGCTGCCGCGTTGATCGATCCAGAAGCCGGTTCGGTACTTGCCATTGCCGAAGCGCTTACCAATTTGGTATGGGCTCCGCTTACCGATGGACTAAAAAGCGTATCGCTGAGTGCCAACTGGATGTGGCCCTGTAAAAACCCGGGCGAAGATTCACGTTTGTATCGTGCGGTAGAAGCTTGTAGCCATTTTGCCTGCGAGTTGGGCATCAACATTCCTACCGGCAAAGACAGCCTTTCGATGACACAAAAATATGGTAATGAAAAAGTTCTTTCACCGGGTACGGTTATTATTTCGGCTGCCGGTGAAGTGAGCGACATTCGTAAGACCATTTCTCCCGTTTTAAGCAACGACCCCGACACGACTCTTTATCTGATCGATTTCTCGAACACCGAATTGCAGCTCGGAGGGTCGGCTCTGGCACAAACGATGAACTTGTTAGGCGATGCAACGCCCAACGTCAGCAGCGCTGCCTACTTCAGCCGTGCATTTACCGCGGTACAGGCTTTAATCAATCAGGGATTGGTACTGGCCGGACACGACATCTCTGCCGGCGGACTTATCACGGCACTGCTCGAAATGTGCTTCGCCAACACCAAAGGTGGATTGAAGGTCAACCTCGATAATGTTTCGGAGAAAATTATCGGTGAAGTAGACCTTTTGTTTGCCGAAAACCCTGCCGTATTGATTCAGGTAAAAGATACGAAAACGGTAGAAGCCATATTGACCGAAAGCAGCATCTACTATGCCGCAATTGCCAAACCGACAACCGAAAGATACGTTTCGGTCGACTACAACAACTTCAGTTTCCGTTTCGATATCGATCGTCTGCGTTACCTCTGGTACAAACCGTCGTACCTGCTCGACCGCAAACAGAGCGGAGAAGCATGTGCCGAAGCCCGTTTCCATAATTACAAGGATCAACCGCTCCAATTCCGTTTCAACAACGGTTTCAGCGGAAAAATGAGCCAGTACGGCATCTCACCGGATCGCCAGCCTTCGGGTATCAAGGCGGCTATTATTCGCGAAAAAGGCACCAACGGCGAACGCGAAATGGCATACGCCCTTTATCTTGCCGGTTTCGATGTAAAAGATGTTCATGCAACCGACCTGGCTACAGGACGCGAAACGCTGGAAGATGTAAACTTCATCGTCTTCTGCGGTGGCTTCTCCAACTCCGACGTTCTGGGTTCGGCCAAAGGATGGGCCGGCGGTTTATTGTTCAACAAAAAAGCGAAAGCGGCTCTCGACAACTTCTACGCGCGTCCCGACACGTTGAGTCTGGGTATCTGCAATGGCTGTCAGTTGATGGTTGAGCTCAATCTTCTCTATCCCGACCACGCCGAACGTCCGAAGATGTTACACAACGACTCGCACAAGTTCGAATCGGGTTTCGTTGGCGTGAATATTCCGCAGAACAACTCCGTGCTCTTCGGCTCGATGGCCGGAAGCAGCCTTGGTATCTGGGTGGCTCACGGCGAAGGCAAATTCAAATTCCCGTATGCCGAAAACAAATATAACATCGTAGCCAAATACAACTACGGTGAATATCCCGGTAACCCCAACGGTTCCGATTTTGCAGCCGCCGGTATCTGTTCCGACAACGGTCGCCATTTGGCAATGATGCCGCACTTAGAAAGAGCTATTTTCCCATGGCAGTGGCCCCACTATCCGCTCGACCGCAAAGCCGGCGATGAGATCACTCCGTGGATCGAAGCTTTTGTCAACGCGAAAAAATGGATTGAGAAAACAAAATAAGATTCACTGACACCGCAATTATGAAAATATGCCCGCCATTCAAACTGTCGGGCATATTTTTTGCCACCGCGCTACATTTTAATAATTAACAATACGACATTTTTCGTCAAACAGCAGGTCGGTAGGCTCTTACTTACAACTTATTATTCAATTCGATAGCACCACTTGTTTTACGTCGATTTTTTTTGTTGTTTTGCATAAATATTATAGTCATGCAAATTCATAATTTATCAGAACAAAACTCACTACTCAACCAGTTTCTCAAAGAGATACGCAGCGTCGACATTCAACAGGACAGCTTGCGGTTTCGTCGTAATATTGAACGCATTGGAGAAGTAATGGCGTACGAAATAAGCAAAGAGATGGCTTATGCGACCGAAGAGGTCAAAACATCGTTGGGTGTAGCGCCCACTGATATTCCCAGCGAGAAGGTGGTTCTCGGCACCATTTTAAGAGCCGGCTTACCTTTCCACACCGGATTTCTCAACTACTTCGATCATGCCGAAAACGCCTTTATTTCCGCTTATCGCAAATACAAGGACGCCCTTAAATTCGATATTTTTATCGAATACATCGCCTCTCCCTCTCTGGATGGGAAAACGCTGATAATTACCGATCCGATGCTGGCAACCGGCGGTTCGATGGAGTTGGCCATCGGTGCCCTGCAAACAAAAGGCAAACCGGCTCGCATCAACATTGCCACTATTATTGCCAGCCAACCGGCAATCGATTATATTCAGGCCAATTTCACGGCAGACAATATCACACTCTGGACCGCTGCCATCGATCCGGAACTCAACAGCCATTCATACATTGTTCCGGGATTAGGTGATGCCGGAGACCTCGCCTTTGGGCAAAAGTTATAGAAAAATGAAAGAACCCCGTTCTAAAATAGCAACAATAGCCCGATATTATTGGATCTCTATCGTCATAGCAATCATAATATCGTATCTTTCGTTAGCTCCCGGAGACGAATTTTCCCGAATTCCGAGTTTTCCCAACGAAGATAAAGCAGTCCATTTTCTAATGTACTTCGGTTTGGCATTCGTTCTTTTTTGGAATTCGATTATCTGCTTCGGCATCGCGACCATGAAACTCCGAAAGTTATGGTTTTTCATGATCGGGATACCTGTCATTTGGGGTGGTTGTATGGAATTACTTCAACGCTATTGCACTACAACCCGCACCGGAGACTGGCTGGATGAACTTACAAATACACTCGGAGCCATTGCCGGGTTCTTCTTCGGCAGGTGGATACTCCCTAAAATTCTGAAGCGTAAACTGAAATAACCAACCATATGCTTTACCTCATTGCGCTATCAATGATTAAAGGTATCGGTCCTATTCTGGCAAAGAATCTGATAGCATACCTGGGTAATGCAGAAGCTGTTTTTACGGAGAAAAAACAGCTTCTGGAGAAAATACCCGGCATTGGAGCATCGCTGGCGCAAGCAATTGTTGGTAAAACAGAATTATTAAAGCTCGCTGAAAAAGAGCTGGATTTTTTGGAAAAGAACCGGTTTAGTGCCGTTGCATATACCGAAAAAAACTACCCCTATCGACTGAAAGAGTGTGCCGATGCTCCTATCGTTCTATACTCGAATGGCAACATCGACTTCAACTCAGGACGTTTTATTGCCCTGGTGGGTACAAGAAATATCACCGACTACGGACGCTCTATGTGCGAAACGCTCATTGAAGATTTGACACAACAGATACCGGATGCCATTATTGTGAGCGGATTGGCATACGGAGTCGATATCACTGCCCATAAGGCTGCACTCAAGCACCAAACACCAACTATCGGTGTAGTTGCCCACGGTCTCGACAAGCTCTATCCTGCAGTGCACACTTCCATAGCGGCCAAAATGACAACCAACGGGGCTATCATTACCGAATACATGACAGGGACGGAGCCGGATAAGCCCAATTTCGTACAACGAAACCGGATTATTGCGGGCATGTGCGACGCAGTTGTGATCATCGAATCGGCCATCAGGGGAGGTTCCTTGCTGACAGCCGATGCGGCCAATCAATACAACCGGGAAGTGCTTGCCATTCCGGGACGCGTAGGCGACACTCGCTCGGCAGGATGCAACGAACTGATCCGGCAAAACAAAGCGGCCCTTATCCAATCGGCATCCGATCTGATTACAGCCATGGGATGGCAGCCAAATGCGGGCAAACAGACCATCCAGCCACTGCTTTTTGCCGATTTGACTAATGATGAACAGAAAATCATAACGATTTTGCGGCAACATGATGCACTACAAATCAACCAACTCATCTGCAAGTTAAAATTACCTGCAGAACGGCTTTTTTCGTTGCTGATCGAGCTCGAATTTAAGGGATACGTCCGTTGTCTGCCCGGCAGCGTTTATAAAGTGGTCGGATAAGCATATGGTAACCGATTATTTATTATCTTTGTTTCCTGTTAATACAAAAGTAAAACAGGCTTAAAAGTTTCAATTTGCAACTTTTCAAGTCACATAACGAGATCTTCGACTTACAGATTAACCTCACATTTCAATCAATTGTTACAATGAGCGTTGCGATACATAGTAACAAAGGGAAGACACTATGGGATATCGAATCCGGCAACAAACCGACCGGCAGACTACTCTTTACTCTATGCCACTTGTCGCTTACTACGCCGTCAAAAAAACATTCATTTTATGAAACCAGAGAGTAAGGTGGGCGAAAAAATCGCCTCCATAAGAGATGCTAAAAATATTTCACAGGAAGAATTAGCCGAACGTTGTAATCTGTCTTTATTTCAGCTTAAAGCGATAGAAGAACAAAATCTGGTTGCTTCTTTGGCTGTTTTAATTAAGATAGCACGTGCGTTGAGTGTTCGCCTGGGCACTTTTCTCGACGACGATTTAGGGTTATGGCCTGTCGTGATTCGCAACGAGGAGACATACAAAACCATCAGTTTTTCAAGTCAGGTTTCCGATGCGCATTCGCATCTCAATTTTTTTTCGTTGGCAGGAAACAAAACAGGGCGGCATATGGAACCGTTTTTGATCGATATTCTTCCGGCAAACAATAAAGAGATCATACTCTCTTCGCACGAAGGAGAAGAGTTTTTGTATGTACTGGAAGGTACCATAAAAATTCACTACGGAAAAAAAGAGTATATCCTGAATAAAGGCGAAAGCATTTATTACGACTCTATTGTAGAACATTTAGTTTGCTCGGCCATGGAGAAACCGGCAAAGATACTTGCCGTTGTATATGCCCCAATTTAAGACAAAAATGGAGCATTACAAACTTCAATCCGCGTCTCTGAAAGAGATACGGCAATCGCCCGTCGATCTGGCTATATTACCCTGGGGAGCCACCGAGCCTCACAATTTACATCTGCCTTACGGCACCGATTGCTTTGCATCCACTGCAGTATCAGTAGATGCAGCTGCAAAAGCAGCGTTACAAGGCGTTCGTTGCATGGTTTTACCGGCCATTCCATTGGGATCTCAGAATCCGGGACAGACAGACATGCCGCTGTGCCTGCACGCCCGTTACGAAACACAAAAAGCGATTCTGACGGATATTATAGCATCGCTGCATCGCCAGCACTTTCGCAAACTGGTTATTGTAAACGGACATGGAGGGAACAGTTTCAAAAACATGATCCGCGATCTGGCCGTCGATTACCCCGATTTTACGATTGTAATTGCAAACTGGTACGCCATTGTCGCGCAACAAGATTATTTCGACAACCGTGACGATCATGCCGGAGAGATGGAAACATCCGTCATGATGCACTATCATCCCGACCTGGTTCTCCCTTTGACAGAAGCCGGCGATGGTGCCGAAACACCATTTACAATCGAATCGCTTAACGAAAAAACCGCCTGGACTCCGCGACATTGGACAAAAGCTACACCCGACACCGGCATCGGCAACCCTCACATGGCCACAGCAGACAAAGGCAAACGTTATGCAGAAGCGGTATCCGACAAGCTATGCAAACTATTCATCGAACTTGCTAAAAACGAACTTTACTAAAAATACGAATACACCCATGCAGCTTTTTGATAGAACTTTAGGCGATTGGTTGGAACACTGGGCAACCGAAACTCCCGATCATGAATATATCGTTTATTCGGATCGTAACCTGCGTTTTACATGGAAACAATTTAACGATCGGGTCGACTGCCTGGCTAAAAGCATGATTTCAATCGGTGTCAGAAAGGGCGACAATGTGGGCATCTGGGCGCAAAACGTACCCGATTGGCTCACCATTCTCTATGCCTGTGCAAAATTGGGAGCCGTAGCTGTAACCGTCAATACCAACTACAAACAACATGAATTGGAATATTTGGTGGAGAACTCCGATATGCACACCCTGTTTATCACCAACGGCACCTTCGACAGCGATTACGTGGAGATGACCTACACCATACTTCCCGAGTTGAAAAATTGTGAACGGGGACACCTGCAAAGCGACCGATTCCCTTGTATGAAAAATGTGGTATATATCGGGCAAGAAAAGTTCAGGGGAATGTACAATACCGCCGAACTGTTGCTGCTGGGGCAAAACCTTGATGATGCCGAACTGATCGCTGCCAAAAAGCAGGTCAATTGTCACGATGTCACCAACATGCAATACACTTCGGGCACTACCGGATTCCCGAAAGGAGTGATGTTGTCGCATTACAACATTGCCAACGACGGCTACATTACCGGCGAAAACATGAAATTCACCCAGACGGACAAGCTCTGTGTTTGTGTTCCGCTATTCCATTGCTTTGGTGTTGTACTGGCCACCATGAACTGCCTGACTCACGGATGCACACAGGTGATGGTAGAACGCTTCGATCCGTTGGTGGTGCTTGCCTCTATCCATAAAGAACGTTGCACGGCCGTATATGGAGTTCCCACCATGTTTATAGCCGAACTCCACCACCCGATGTTCAGCATTTTCGACCTCACCTCGCTACGCACCGGCATCATGGCAGGTTCTCTCTGCCCGATTGAACTGATGCGCGAAGTAAGCGAAAAGATGTACCTCCAGATTACCAGCGTTTACGGTCTCACCGAAACATCACCCGGCATGACCCAAACCCGTATCGACGATCCGTTTGAGGTTCGTTGCACCACTGTAGGTAGCGACTTCCCGTTTGTAGAAGTAGAGGTAATCGACCCCGAAACAGGCAAAATATGCCCGGTCGGCGTTCAGGGCGAGATGTGTTGCCGCGGATTCAATGTCATGAAAGGCTATTACAAAAACGAAGCAGCCACCGCTGAGGTGATCGATAAAAACGGATATCTTCACTCCGGCGATTTGGGTGTGAAAGATGAAAATGGCAACTACCGCATCACCGGACGTATCAAGGATATGATTATTCGTGGAGGCGAAAATATTTACCCGAGAGAGATAGAAGAGTATCTTTACAAGCTTCCGCAAATCAAAGATGTGCAGGTAGCCGGCATTCCCTCCGAAAAATATGGCGAACAGGTTGGCGCTTTTATCATTCTGAAAGAGAGTCAGACGTTGCTCGAAGAGGATATCCGCGATTTTTGCAAGGGAAAGATTTCGCGCTTCAAAATTCCGAAATACATTTTCTTCATCAACGAATTTCCAATGACCGGTAGCGGCAAAATACAAAAATACAAGCTCAAAGACATCGGACTGCAACTGCTGCAGGAGCAAAATATCGAAGTCGTATAACAACAGAAAGGGCCTCAGTTCATGTGAATTGAAGCCCTTTTTATTATATTGAAAACCGGTCGTTTAGTTACCCATTTCCGACAAGAATTTGATACGCACCAACCGAACTTCCTCTTCCGTAAAATCGTCTTCACCCAGCTCTTTCAAAGCTGCCGTAATATCATCGGTTTCTGCTTCGCGGAAATAGTCTTCTATCATGCCGATATGATCTTCATCCATAATCTCTCCCAGAAAATAGTCGATATTGATTTTAGTTCCGGAATAGACAATCGCCTCCACCTCATCAAGAAGTTCGGTAAAATCAAGCCCTTTCGATTCGGCCAAATCATCCAGAGCCACTTTACGATCTATTGCCTGAATTACAGACACTTTCAGTTTCGACTTATTGGCAACCGAACGCACGCGTAAATCTTCCGGACGAACGATCTCATTTTCAACAACATGCTTTTTGATCAGAGTAACAAACTCTTCGCCATAACGTTTTGCCTTTCCGGCACCCACGCCGGGTACATTCTGCAACTCATCAATCGATACAGGATAGGTAGTAGCCATGGCCTCAATGGAGGGATCCTGAAAGATAACGAACGGCGGCAACTCAAGTTGTTTGGACATCTTTTTCCGAAGATCAATCAACATGGCATACAACGCCGGATCGACAGCACTTGTGCCAGCCCCTTTCAACGGGGTTTCTTCCTCATCGTCGTCAAAATCATTATTTTTCACAACCATGAACGATGTAGGCTTAGCCAAATATTTTTTGCCCTTGGTTGTTATCTTCAATAAGCCATAATTTTCTATATCTTTTTCGACCAATCCGGCCAACATAGCCTGCCGGATAATAGCCTGCAGGAAGGTATCCTCTTCTTCTTGTGCCGTACCGAACTGTTCAAGTTCGTCGTGTCCGTACGATTTGATATCTTCCGTTTCGATACCTTTCAGTACGTTCACAACATATTCGGCTTTGAACTTTTCCTTCAGTGCACAAATAGTTTCTAAGATTAACACTAACAATTCCTGAACTTCCACCTCTTTTTTAGGATGGCTGCAATTGTCACAACTTCCACAATTCTCCTCCATATACTCTTCTCCAAAATAATGCAACAAAATTTTTCTTCTACACACTGATGTCTCTGCATAAGCCGCCGTTTCAAACAATAATTGCCGGCCTATCTCCTGCTCCGCGATGGGTTTTCCCTGCATGAATTTCTCCATTTTCTGCAAATCCTTGACCGCATAAAATGCGATACACACCCCCTCTCCACCGTCGCGCCCGGCACGTCCGGTCTCCTGATAATACCCCTCGAGACTCTTGGGCATTTCATAATGAATAACAAACCTTACATCCGACTTGTCGATTCCCATACCGAAGGCAATAGTTGCCACAATAACCTGCGCCTTTTCCATCAGAAACTTATCCTGATTGTCGGCACGTGTGGTTGCATCCATACCGGCATGATACGGCAAAGCGGCAATTCCGTTCACCTGCAAAGTCCCCGCCAACTCTTCCACTTTTTTGCGGCTCAGGCAATAGATAATCCCCGATTTTTTCGGATGAGATTTAATATACTTGATGATCTCTTTATCTATGTCATGCGTCTTGGGACGTATTTCATAATAAAGATTGGGCCTGTTGAATGACGATTTATAAACCGTAGCATCCGGCATGGCCAAATTTTTCAAAATATCATGTTGTACCTTAGGCGTGGCACTCGCGGTAAGCGCTATCAGGGGCGCTCTTCCTATTTCATTCACAAGCGAACGAATCCGTCTGTATTCCGGACGAAAGTCATGCCCCCATTCGGAGATACAATGCGCTTCATCAACGGCATAGAAAGAGATTTCCAGCTGTTTCAAAAATTCAATGTTTTCTTCTTTTGTAAGTGACTCCGGAGCTACGTAAAGCATCTTGGTTTTACCACTGAGAATATCCGATTTCACCTCATCAATAGCAGCTTTATTGAGCGAAGAATTCAAAAAATGAGCCACGCCGTCTTCCATACTAAAGCTGCGCATGGCATCTACCTGATTCTTCATTAAAGCAATAAGCGGAGAGATAATAATAGCCGTTCCCGGCATCATTAGCGCCGGAAGCTGATAACAAAGAGACTTTCCACCCCCCGTAGGCATCAACACGAATGTATCCTTTTTTGCAAGCACATTAAAGATAATCTCTTCCTGATTGCCCTTAAAGACGTCGAAGCCAAAATAGGTTTTTAATTGTTCTGCCAGTTCTGAATGCTTATTAGCCATACATGTTTAGATCAAGGGTTTGTTTGTCATGATAAAGATAAAACAATTTTCCAAATATTTCAATTTATGCAATCGGACAATTTTACAACAGACTAACCCCGATCAAATTTAATGAACACAAAATAAATCTGAAACTTTATCGAATAATATAACTACTTTCTTTTTAATGATACCTCTCTCAATTTTCAAAAAAAACGACCGATCTGCTCTTCCAACGAATCGGTAATACTTCTATCTCAATAAAACGCCTCCGTTTATGGAGGTTTCTTTCGTAGAACAAATTTATAAACAAGTTACCCAAACCCCCTAATATTTTGAGAAAAAAATCTCATAAAAACCCAAAAGTTTTGTATTGGCATCGTTTTACACGTCAAACAATTCATAAACAAACAGTTACATACACTAAAATTTCACCGGAATACAAAAAAATGGTGTACGAACGTGATGAATCGTCATGTTCGTACACCATTTTTCTGTAAAAAGCAAAGTTTCAGTATTGCAATAATCCGATCAGGCAGAGATTCTATCCGATTTCTCCATCTTTTCTTTCGCAAAATCAAAAGTTATAACCAGTTCTTTCTGATTTCCCGACGGAACTTCGTACATAGCATCCATCATGATTGTTTCTGCGATGGATCGCAATCCACGAGCGCCCAGTTTGAATTCGATCGCTTTGTCAACAATATAATCCAACGCCGCATCTTCAAACGTAAGGGCCACATCATCCATGGCAAAGAGTTTGACATATTGCTTGATAATGGAATTTTTTGGCTCGGTAAGAATCCGTCGCAACGAATTTCTCTCCAACGGATTCAGGTAGGTCAACACCGGCAAACGACCGATAATTTCAGGTATCAACCCGAACGCCTTCAAATCCTGAGGAGCAATATATTGTAAAAAATTGTTCCGGTCTATTTCATGTGATGCCTTAGTGGCACCATATCCTACCACATGCGTATTGAGTCGTTGAGCGATTTTCTTCTCTATTCCGTCGAAAGCTCCGCCACAGACAAACAGGATATTCTGGGTATTTACGGCTATCATACGTTGTTCCGGATGCTTACGTCCACCCTGAGGCGGCACATTTACCACGGAGCCTTCCAGCAACTTGAGCAGACCCTGCTGTACGCCTTCGCCACTCACGTCGCGGGTGATGGAAGGATTATCGCTTTTACGCGCAATTTTATCTATTTCATCGATAAACACAATGCCCCGTTCGGCAGCCTTCACATCATAATCGGCCACCTGCAACAGACGGGTCAGGATACTTTCAATATCTTCGCCTACATACCCGGCTTCGGTGAAAACCGTCGCATCGACAATCGTAAACGGAACGTGCAACTGGCGGGCAATGGTACGAGCCAGCAAAGTTTTGCCGGTTCCCGTCGGGCCTACCATGATAATATTGGATTTTTCGATCTCCACATCATCGCCATGATCCCGTTGCGTAAGCCTTTTGTAATGGTTATAAACCGCCACGGACAAGAATTTCTTCGCCTCATCCTGTCCGATTACGTATTGATCGAGAAATTGTTTAATCTCTGTCGGTTTGGGAGGAGCCCCATTTTTGAACTTGAGATCCTCCGAGTCCGTTTTTTTGGAGAACTCCTGCACAATATCGTAAGCCATCTCCACACATTGCGAACAAATCGCACCGTCGACACCCGTAATCAAAGCGCCTACTTCCGATTCCGGCCTACCACACATTGAGCAGCTTCTGCCTGTCGTATTTTTTTTTGCCATAAATTACACCTTATTTCTTTTCGCGGGAAAGTACTTCGTCAACCATACCATACTCTTTGGCTTCGGGTGCCGTCATCCAGTAATCACGATCCGAATCTTTCTCGATACGGTCATATTCATTTCCCGAATGATCGGCAATAATAGTGTACAGTTCCTTCTTCAATTTTTGAATTTCGCGTGCTGTAATCTCTATATCGGATGCCTGACCTTGTGCGCCTCCCATCGGCTGATGAATCATCACGCGCGAGTGTTTCAAAGCCGAGCGTTTTCCCTCGCTACCGGCAACCAGCAATACGGCTGCCATCGAAGCTGCCATTCCGGTACAAATAGTTGCCACTTTGCTGCTGATAAACTGCATCGTGTCATATATACCCAGACCGGCATAAACCGAGCCACCGGGGCTGTTGATATAGATGGAGATATCTTTACCCGGATCGGCGGAATCGAGATACAACAACTGCGCCTGAATTACATTAGCCACATAATCGTCGATGGGCATTCCAAGAAAAATAATACGATCCATCATCAAACGCGAAAAAACATCCATCTGAGTCACGTTCAGCTGACGTTCTTCCAGAATTGACGGTGAGATATAGTTATCGGTAATCCGCGAATATTGATCCAGCGACAGACCATTCATTCCCAGATGCTTGGTTGCATAATTTCTAAAGTCGTTCATAAAATATTCTGTTTGTGAAACACGGCAAACTTTATCTGCTACAGCCGTCATTTCTATTATTAATTATGAGGATAGCAAAGATAGTGTTATTTCAAAGCAATTACAAGAATACAAAATCGCGTAAAAGCCACACAATCCGGTCTTATTCAAACATCCTTTTAAAATTTTCGAAAAAAGATTTCGAGGTAGATCCGTTGGGCTTCACGTTAGGCGATTCGTTCAACTTTTCAACCAGTTTCTGCTCCTCTCTGGTCAATTGTTCCGGTATATAAACACCCACGTGTACCAGCAAATCACCATGTCCGTAACGATTTACGTTTGGCAATCCCTTACCCCGCAGTCTCAATACCTTTCCGGGTTGGGTACCGGCATCGATTTTCACTTTCACACGTCCGTCAACGGTAGGCACCTCAACCGTTCCTCCGAGGATGGCAGTGGTTACCGGCAACAGCAAATTGTAAACCAAATCGTTTTCATCACGAATCAGTTCCGGATGTTCTTCCTCTTCAATCAGAACCAACAGATCGCCACTCAAGCCTCCCCGACGTGCGGCATTTCCTTTTCCTCCTACCGAAAGTTGCATTCCCTCGCCTACTCCGGCCGGAATGTTAATGCTGATAACCTCATCCTGACGAACAATTCCTTCACCGTTACAGTGCGGACATTTTTTGGTAATTGTTTTTCCATCTCCATTACACGACGGACAAACCGATTGCGTTTGCATGGCACCCAGAATAGTCTGCTGCACACGGGTCACGTGGCCGGTTCCATGACAAGTCGAACAGGTTGAAACCGCGTTCGGATCGGAAGCACCGCTCCCACCGCAATGAGAACAGGCGACATATTTATTGACTTTAATTTTCTTTTCTACTCCGTTGGCAATCTCCTGTAAATTGAGTCTGACTTTAACTCTCAGGTCGGCACCCCGGTTATACCGAGGAGAACTTCCACCGCCACTAAAGCCACCGAAACCGCCAAAATGTCCACCGAAAATATCCCCGAAACGGCTAAAGATATCATCCATAGAAAATTCCATACCGGCTCCGGAAAATCCGCCGCCATGACCGGCAGCTCCATCGACACCGGCATGACCGAACTGATCGTAACGCTGACGTTTTTGAGCATCGCTCAACACTTCATACGCTTCGGCCGCCTCTTTGAACTTCTCTTCGGCCTCCTTATTTCCCTGATTTTTATCGGGATGATATTGAATAGCTTTCTTACGATAGGCTTTCTTTATTTCTTCATCAGAAGCACTCTTAGCTACGCCAAGCACCTCGTAATAGTCTCTTTTAGACATCATTATTTTCGTTTACAATTTATTCGTTTACGATTCACATCCGGAATAGCCGTTATAAAGCACCGGCATTCCAAACCCTGGAATCATTGAAATTTTGAATCTCGGGAACTGAACGCGGTTCATTCCCCCACAACTACCTTAGCAAAACGGATCACTTTATCATTCAGCAGATAACCCTTTTGAACGCAATCGATAATTTTACCTTTGAGATCCTCCGACGGAGCGGGAATTGTGGTAATGGCTTCGTGAAATTCGGTATCGAATGCACTGTTTTCCGTTTCAATGACTTTTACTCCATTTTGCTGAAGAAATGCCGTTAATTTGGAATAAATGAGCTCCATACCCTGACGAACGGCCTCCACATCCATACTATCTTTCGATACCTCGAGGCCTCTTTCAAAATCGTCGGCCAGTGGTAATAAATTAACCAAAACCGACTCTCCGGCCGATTTGATAAGCTCTGATTTTTCACGCAAAGTCCGCTTTCTGTAATTATCGAACTCGGCCATCAGGCGCAAATGAGAATCGTTCAACTGTTTGTACTTTTCTTCCCATTCATTTTCCACATTATCAGAAGCAACCTCTTGATTCTCCTCGCTTTGAGAAGTAGTATCTTCGGTTACAACCTCTTTTTCTTCAATATTTTCCGATTTATTTTCCTGATCCATATTTGTTTTATAGCGTTTTTTATTCATTTCAAGGCGAATTTATCCATTGTCACAACAAAAAGTCTACCACAAAAGGTTTTTATTCCATTTTGTCAGTCACCGCATATCAATCACGCAGTTTTGTCATGTATTCATTCGTGATGATACGGTTCGCCTTTCAAAATCGTCATCGCCCGATAGACCTGCTCCACAAATAAAAGCCGGATCATCTGATGCGAAAATGTCATACGCGAAAGCGACAACTTGCCATTTGCCCGGTTATACACATCTCCCGAGAAGCCATACGGCCCACCAACGACAAAAACGAGACGCTTCACCGACGAGAGCCCCTTCTTTTCGAGCAGCGACGCGAATTCTACAGAGCTATACTGAGCCCCTTTTTCATCCAGCAAAACAACATCGTCCGACGGTTCTATCGCATTAAGTATTGCCACACCTTCCCGCTCTTTTTGCTGATCGAACGACATATTTTTCGCATTCTTCAGCTCTGGTATCACGCTTATTTCAAACGCGACGTACCGCCGAAGCCGTTTCAAATACTCTTCAATAGCTTGATTCAGGTAAGATTCGGTAGTTTTACCGACAAGTAACAGCGTTATTTTCACGAGAAGAACATCAGAATTAATGGATTATGCAAAGGTACAAACTAAATTGACAACCCACAACCGGCACTTTCCATCCGGTTTCCGGTCTGCAGTAATCTTTTATCAGAAACTTTAATAATCATTCACTCACCCGTTCTCTTTCGCGCAAAACGCAGAAAACGATAGTATACAACATATTGTATAAAGCAACAGCTATCAAAGCACACTATCCGGCCAATTATCCTGTTTTGGAGATTCCGATTTCACCTTTATCTTTGCAGCCGAGGTTAAACAGACCCGAATACTACCCTGCATAGCAGCAAATTATTGAGCCGAAAGATTACAAAAATATTTTTCGGTATTTGTCATAATTTCACTACCTTTGCAGGTCATTTCAGGATTGTGCTGCATTCGTTTTTACATTGAATACACCGAACAAACCGGCAATCGAAACGAGCCTTAGCCTTTTTAAATGAAACAACATCAATCAATGAAAAAACTACCGCTTTTATTATTGTCTGCCATTTTGGTCTTAACTTCATGCAGCCAATTTCAGAAACTACTGAAAAGCAACGATCCTGAGTTGAAGTTCAATGAAGCAAAAGCTTTTTACGACAAAAAAGACTATTCCCACGCAGCTCAACTTTTGGAAGATGTTTCGCCTTACTACAAAGGCACCGACCGATCGGAAGATGTGATGTATTATTTGGCCAAATCGTATGCCGGGCAGAAAGATTTTTATAGCGCAAGCGAAAACTTCAAAAGCTATATCAAAGCATTTCCAAGAGGGAAATATGCAGAAGAGAGCTATTTTATGATTGGCTATTCTTCTTATCTCGACTCTCCGGATGCCCGCCTCGACCAGTCGAGCACCAGCGACGCGATTACGGCTTTCTCCAATTTTGTGGAGAGCTATCCGCAAAGCGAAAGAACTAAACAAGCCTATGCATATCTTGCAGAATTAAAAGACAAACTGGCATACAAAGCATATCTGAACGCGAAAACATACTATAATCTGGGTAATTATCTCGGCCGGAATTGCTACGCATCGGCTGTTATTACCGCCAACAACGCGCTGAGGATATATACAGAGAGCAAATACAGAGACGATCTGTCTGCCCTGATTATGAAATCCAAACGGGCTCAGGCCGTTGAAAGTTTTGAGTCAAAAAAAGCCGACCGATATCGTGATGTGATCGATGAGTGTTACAGCTACATCAACGAGTTTCCCGATGGGAAATACATCAAAGAGGCTCAGTCATTTTTAAAAGAAGCAAAGAACTACGTAAAAGAAAAATAACTATGGACTTTAGAAAAACGAAAGCACCTCTTACCACCATTACCCGCGACATGAACAGCATGTGCGAACAAACGGGGAACATATATGAAACCGTTAACATTGTTGGTAAAAGAGCCAATCAAATCAGTGTGCTGGTTCGTGACGAACTGGATCAAAAGCTGAAAGAATTCACCTCTGTAGCCGATAGTTTGGAAGAGGTATTTGAAAACCGCGAACAAATTGAATTATCGCGTTTTTACGAAAGACTACCGAAACCGACTTTAATCGCCGCTCAGGAATACCTGGACAATAAGCTTTTTTATCGTCTGCCGGCGAAAGATAAAGCCATTAAATAAAATTTTCTGGCTCAACAGATACCGTTTTGCCGGTTCGTTCTTTTACGGATCGGCAAAAAGTGTCTTTAAACGGTACTGAACCCGGTCAGTCTATCGCATCATTTCAAAACCAAAGCATCATGCTTCAAGGCAAAAATATCATACTTGGCATCACAGGGAGTATTGCTGCATACAAATCGGCAATGCTGACGCGGCTTCTCGTAAAAGAGGGTGCCAATGTCAAAATAGTGATGACTCCTTTAGCCAAAGAATTTATCACGCCCCTTACATTGGCAACCTTAGCAAAAAATCCTATTCTGGTCGATTTTTTCGATCCGACGAATGGAAACTGGAATAGCCATGTCAGCTTGGGATTATGGGCCGATGCGTATGTAATTGCTCCTGCCACAGCCAATACATTGGGCAAAATGGCCAACGGAATTGCCGACAATCTGTTGATGACAACCTATTTTTCGGCCAAATGCCCTGTTTTTGTGGCACCGGCAATGGATTTGGATATGTTTCGCCACCCGGCTACTCAAAAGAATATAAATACGTTGCAGAGTTTCGGCAACCACATTATCGATGCAGGCACTGGCGAACTGGCCAGCGGACTCGAAGGCAAAGGCCGGATGGCCGAACCCGAAGAGATCGTCGGCTACCTGAATAACTATTTTGCCCAAAAGCTTTCGCTTGCCGGAAAAAGAGTTGTGATCACTGCCGGCCCAACGTACGAAAAAATCGATCCGGTTCGCTTTATTGGCAACTATTCGTCCGGTAAAATGGGATTTGCGCTGGCCGAGACGTGTGCAGAACGAGGCGCTTTGGTAACTCTTATTGCCGGCCCCGTAAGCCTCACGACCAACCACCCGAATATTCAACGCGTCGACGTGGAGAGTGCCGAAGAGATGTATCAGGCTGCCGTTACCCGTTTTCCGGAAAATAACATAGCCATTCTTTGTGCCGCCGTAGCCGACTTTACTCCGGAATGCACCGCCGGACAAAAGCTCAAAAGAGGCAACGACGATCTGGTGCTCAAACTAAAACCCACACGCGACATCGCCGCTTCGTTAGGCACAAACAAACGTCCCGATCAACAGTTGATCGGGTTTGCTCTCGAAACCAACAACGAAGAAGAGAACGCACTGTCGAAGCTTCAACGCAAGAACCTCGACATGATCGTACTCAACTCGCTACGCAGCCCGCAAGCCGGTTTCCGGTACGACACCAACCAAATAACCATTCTGCACAAGAACGGCACAAAGAAAGAGTATTCGCTGAAAACGAAGAGAGAGGTGGCCGGAGATATTGTAACCGAAATTGAACAACTCGCATAAATTCCCCGCATGGAAAGAAAGACTGTCGTAACCGAAATCCGTTTCTATCAGTTCGACGAACTGACCCCGGAATATCAACAACTGATTACACTCGCCAAAGAGCAAACCAAAAAATCCTACTCACCCTATTCAAATTTTGCCGTAGGAGCAGCCATTTTAATGAACAGCGGGGAGATTTTTGCCGGGAGCAATCAGGAAAACGCAGCATACCCTTCCGGATTATGTGCCGAACGGACCACGATGTTTTATGCCAACGCCCAATGTCCCGAAACGCCGATGAAAGCGATTGCCATTGCAGCCTACAGCCACGACGATTTTATAGACGATCCGATCGCTCCGTGCGGAGCCTGCCGTCAGTCACTTCTCGAAAACGAGAGCCGGTTCGGGCAACCTTTACAGGTACTGCTTTATGGAAAGAGAGGAATTTATGTTGTCGACAGCGTTAAGGATTTGCTGCCACTCTGTTTTACGAAAGAGAACCTTCTTTAGCGAGATTCAAACGCTATTTTTTCAACGTAGCCGCAAACACCATTACATTATTCAGGTGCAACCTCATTGTAGCCTCTGCCGCTTCCGAGTCCTTAGCTCTGATATATTCGAGCAATTTCAGATGTTCATTGGCTGCCACCGTCTCTACTGCCTGACCCACCTTATATTCGTTGAAACTTTTCAAAATATCGGGAGTAATAATCATCATCAGTGACTTGATCACCATATTTTTGCTACCCTCGGCAATGCATCGGTGAAATGACATATCGGCATCGGCAACTTCCATCCCACCAAAATCAGCTTTATCCTTATCCAGATAATTCTGCAAAGCAGCTTCAATCTTCAGCAAATCGTCATCTGTACGCCGCAAAGCACACAACCGGGCAGCATTGGTTTCTAGAATCAGGCGGGTCTCCACCAGCGAATAAAAATCGTAATTATCGAGTTTAAGCACATCGGTTATCAATCCTTCAAGCGCAGGGATCTCCAATCCGGCAATAACAGAACCACTTTGGGGAAGTGTTTTGAGCACACCATAAAACTCAAGCTTTTTAATAGCATCGCGCACATACGCCCGCCCCACACCAAACTGTTCGGCCAGTTTTCGTTCGGCAGGCAAACGATCGCCGGGTTTTAATTTCCCACTGTTTAACAGCCCTTTTATCTCACGAATAATAATATCGGAAGGTGATTCAGTTGACGATTCTGAAATACTGTTTGCGATAGATTCAACGGTCATATACTTCTGGTAGATTGGTATGTTATTTAATAAAGCTCAAACAAATAATTGTATGAGTCCAAAAATGGCAACAGCCCGAAAAAAACAGATACAAAGATAACGACTAAATGCAATATAACAATAAAAAAAGAAGAGTTTTCTTACATGTGTGCAATTTCACAAAACACTAATATAATGATAAATACACATATTTTTCAGGCACAATAATCACTTTTGAGAAAAATGTATGACAAACCCAAATTAATTTTTTACCTTTGCAACCCATAACCAAAAAACAAAGAAAACTGTGAGTTTACTTAGCGAAAAAATGTCCCTGTTTGATGCACCTCAAAAGTACCAGAAAGCAGGGGTGTATCCGTATTTCCGTCCGATAGAATCAGACCAAGACACAGTGGTAACCATTGATGGTAAACCGGTATTAATGTTTGGTTCAAACAGTTACCTCGGACTCACCAACCACCCGCGCATTAAAGAAGGCGCTATCAAAGCGGTGGAAAAATATGGAACCGGATGCGCCGGTTCTCGTTTTTTGAACGGCACGCTCGATATTCACATTGAATTGGAAGAACGTTTAGCCAAGTTAGTACATAAAGACGGGGCTTTAATCTACGCCACCGGATTTACGGTCAATTCCGGAGTTATTCCTTGCCTCACCGGAAAAGACGATTACCTCTTATACGACGAACTGGATCATGCATCGATCATTGAAGGACGTCGTCTCTCTTTCTCCAACCAGGTCAAGTACAAACACAACGACATGGAGTCGTTGGAAAGACAGCTGAAACGTTGTGCTCCTGAAAAAATCAAATTGATTGTAACCGATGCTGTGTTCAGCATGGAAGGCGACGAAGCCAAGTTGCCCGAAATGGTTGCTCTCGCGAAAAAATATAACGCATCGCTTTATGTAGACGAAGCTCATACGCTTGGTTTCTACGGAGAGACAGGTGCCGGTCTTTGCGAGCACTTCGACCTGACAAATGACGTTGATGTGATAATGGGAACGTTCAGCAAGTCGCTGGCCACTATCGGTGGTTTCGTAGCTGCCGACAAAAACATTATCAACTACCTGAAGCACAATTCGCGTACATTAATATTCAGCGCAAGTATTACTCCGGCCTCTACCGGTTGTGTATTGGCAGCGCTCGACGTAATGCGCGACGAACCCTGGCGTAAGGAACAATTGTGGGCAAACACGAAAAGAGCTCTCGAAGGATTCAAAAAAGCTGGATTCGACACGGGGCACACCACCACACCTATCATCCCTCTCTTTGTTCGCGACAATGACAAAACATTTTTGCTGACCAAAAAATTGATGGACGACGGAGTATTTGTCAACCCGGTTGTATCACCGGCCGTACCATCGGAAGACACGTTGATTCGCTTCTCACTGATGGCTACGCATACATTTGAACAAATCGACGAAGCTGTCGAAAAGATTACCCGTAATGCCCGTGAATTAGGCATTATCGAATAAAAGAAAAAAGCCGGTGCAATGTAACGGTTTCAAAAAAAACAGTATCTTTGCACCGCTTTTAACGCGGAAGTAGCTCAGTTGGTAGAGCATCAGCTTCCCAAGCTGAGGGTCGCGGGTTCGAGTCCCGTTTTCCGCTCTTAAAAATCAGCCACTTGCAAAGTTTTTTGCAGGTGGCGTTTTATTTGCAACAAACATACGACAAACAACGAGCCACAAAATCGGAACACCTCCAAAAGTTGATGAATTTCAAATTTAAGCATACAATTTTAATAAACAGAACAAGAAAAAGCGTTATCAGTCACACTCCAGAATGCTACATAGGGAAAAGCTCACGATTTAGAATCTTACTGCTACCTATTAGGATAGGTTTTTAGTAAAGCTGTCTTTTTGCTTAGAATTTCTGCAGAAAAAAGTGAATATCTTCTTCTTCATTAATATTTAATTTGCGTCGTATGCGATAAAGAGCCTTCTTAACTGCGGCATAATTGGAATTGTTGACAGCCGTGATCTCTTTTAATGATAGTCCAATTTTCAACAATGCACATAATCTTAACTCACCCCATGTCAGATCCGGGGATATCGCATGAATATTGGCATAAAATTGAGCATTTAATTCAGTAAATTGTTGAGAAAAAAAATTCCAATCATCTGAATTTGTTATTTTTATATACTTATTTATCAATTGAAACAAGAACTGTCTTTGCTGGGGCTCAAATTCGATATTCGAAGCCTCCAGCTCTTCTTTCAAGTGAGATACAAAATCTTTGTTTTGGTGGAGAGCAATTGCGGTTAGTTTTATTTCTTGCTCTTTTTTGTACAGTTGTGTTTCCAGCATCGTTCGTTTCATCTCCTCGTTTTCAAGCTGCTCATTTTTAAGCTTTATGGCTAACTCGACATTTTTTTGATGATAATGAATAATTCGAAAAGCCGATGCAATGCGAGCTTCCAATTCAATTTCATCTACCGGTTTACGAATGAAGTCCATAGCGCCGGCCTCCAGAGCCATCTTCATTTCATTTGGACTTGTTCTGACTCCTGTTGATAAAATTACCGGGATATTTCGGTATTCTTTATTGCACTTGATTGTCTTTAATACTTCTATTCCATCTTTTTGTGGCATACACCAATCCAGCATTATTAAATCCGGGTACATTATTCTGATCGTTTCAATAGCAAGTTCGGGGTTTGTAATAGCATGCACGACATAACTCAAACCCTCCAGTATTGTTTTAAATATCTCAATAGAAGAGGCATCATCATCAACAACTAGAATTCTTTTCATCTTCACAAAGTTTTATATGTTTAAATTCAACAATAAAGGTTGTTCCAGAACCAAGCTGACTCATACATTTCAATCGACCTGCATTACTTTCTATAAGTTCTTTTACTATGGTTAGACCAACTCCATTGCCTGCCTCTCCATTTGCACCTTTGAGACTGATGTAATGTGGCCGTGTCAATAATGATTGGCATAAGTCTTCGGGCATTCCGATTCCGTTATCCTGAATAATTAGTTGGATCCAATCTCCTTTTTTCTGATTTCGGATATGGATCTTGCCATGTGGATTACAATATTTAATCGCATTAGAAAGCAAATTTCGTATGATGGTATTGAGCTGACCTTTGTCGCATTGAAAGTGAAGGGCATTATTGATATTTAAGTCGACTTGCAATTCTTTCTCTGATATTGTATCCGATTGAATGTAAACATTTTCATCAATCATTGTTTTTAGGTTGTTAATAGCTTCGAGTTTTGGCAAGAAGGAGTTTTTCGCCTTGGCCCAGAACAAAATCGTTTCCAAAATATTGTAGCTTTTTTTTGCTGTCTGGAGAATTATCAACGCCTTAGTCCTGAACGGTTCAAGTTGCTGAGCATCTTTGCATAACAACTTGGAATAGAAGAGCAGTTTGTTGAAATCGTTCATCAAATCGTGAGATATGGTGGAAATGAGCAAATCTTTTTGTTTGTTTACCTCTGAGAGCTCTTTGTTTGCCGCCAGTAAATCGAAAGTACGTTCTTTTACCTCATTTTCGAGGTTCTGGTTA
This sequence comes from uncultured Microbacter sp., assembly GCA_963678265.1. Classification (GTDB taxonomy): domain Bacteria; phylum Bacteroidota; class Bacteroidia; order Bacteroidales; family Paludibacteraceae; genus Microbacter. The sequence continues at coordinate 2,431,238 of OY782761.1, read as the reverse complement.
ATCCGACTGAGTTGATTTGAAAGATTAGACACCTGCTGTTGTGCTTTCGATTGCTTTATGATAGTAACGGAGGTTTGCAGCGAAAGGAATATCACACTCATGAACGGAGCATAATAATCATCGACATGCAGTACGCTTACCGTAATAAGGTCATGTACGAGTGCTCCAAGAAAGAAAACCATGCTTATGGTATGAATGATCGCAAAGTTCCGATGTTTGACTATTCCTGTTATTAATATGTATAATATATATAGGAGTTCGCAGCCAGAAAAAAAGACAACCACCCAAATATATTGATGCTGAAACTGCATGTCTGCAAACACAACAATTAGCACATAGAAGGCAAAAAACGAATAGACAATCTTATCGAGGATAGGCGATATGAACTCTCTGAAATAAAGAGTCGCCAAATAAAAAGCTACCGGTGTGGCTAATAAAGAGAGTGTCCATGCCTTATACAGCATGATATAATCAAGCAAAGGAAAGAAGTTTGACACTCTGACATCTCCTTCAATAACGGCCTTGTCGAGCAGCAAGATCGATATTAAAGCAAGAGCAATATGAATTTTTCTGTCAGCTTCAAAGAAACTCAATATGAGTTGATATAAAAAAAGCAGTGAAAGAGTCACTAACATGGCTAAAGAGAACAGATGTTTCTTTAATGTTAGCTTTTCGACATCCTGAGATGTGCCAAAATACAACGGTCGTCCGATGCCTGCGTAATTAGAATTAAAAAAATTACTAATATGCAGCACAATATCAATTGTATCCGCATTGGTTGCAAAATAAAATGAAATTGGTAGCACATAAGGTTTGAATGATTTCTGATCCTTATCCACCGATCCGACACTCCCAACCAGCGAGTCATTAATATATACGCGATATGCACACATAATAGTACCCACCCGCATACCATATGCGGGAATTGAGATAGTTCTGTCTTTGCGGGTTACTACAACGCGTTTATAATATGTCGCAATTCCCAAAGGTAAATACCTCTTATCAGGCAGTTTATGCCAACTCTCTATGGCATGAATAAACTGTTTTTGCTTATCCGACAATGACCTCATTTCTGATGCCGTCAGAAAATTTCCAAAATAAAATTGCCAATCATCTTTCAATTGAATGAGACTGCCATGAAATGTTTGTTCATTGGCATTCATACGGTTTGATGCAATGGTTGTGTTTTGGAAGCATAAGAAATAGTAAACTACTATAGCAAACTTTATTTTCATCATGTAATAATATGAAAATTTAGACAATAAATATTCACTACCCGCTGGTAATTAAGCCAGGAGTATAAAGGAGAAAGGATAAAGTTACTGGTGGAGTCTAATGATTTCTATTGATTTTTTTTCGGATGGATCTCATATAATTTTCTCTTTAATTAAGATTCGGTTTTTACTAATCTGTTGAGGCATACTATAAAACTTTCAAATATAACCAAAAACAAGTGGATATGTCAAATCGTCTCATATGGACAAAAGGTAGACAATATCTAAACATTGATTTTCATTAACCTGGGAACAGTGAAAAGACAATATATGTATTTATCATTCATGGGCTAAATGCTGACGACTTGTAAATACTCAATAAATTAACTTATGATTAAAAATGCTCTCTTCCGGCCATAAAGAATGAATCTAATTTTGTAATATATAATGTTTTGAATTGTGCAAATTATGTTTAGGTTTTGATTGAGCCGACATTTTTTTTTGCAATGTCATTGTGACAATATCAAAGTCCATTTGATACAAGCTATAACTACAGTATATATAGCAATTCCGGCTCATAATGGCAAACTAAAACAACGTATTTTTTGTAATATTTAATTATTGTCAGTTGCATAATTTTAACTCATATGAGGATTTAAACGCATTTAATGTGTAAGCATATTTTCATGATGCTAAAATATTACAAATAATAACATATTAATTATCAGTCAATTGCCCATTATCATTGAATGAATATTTAATTTATATTAATATATATTTTATGTAGGTCATTTGTCCCCACTGATTTTGCATACCTCTGTATTGTTTAGGCGTACTTTTGCAAAAAGAATATTTTGCATTTATAATAAATGCTAATATTACACTCTCAATCGGAAGGTAACATGTTGTTAATCTATTGAGAGCATCGGAGTCCCTTCATTTATATTCAAAATAAATCTCTTGTCATATTACCAGTGGAAGAAGGTAACAGATAACAGATAAGATTGAAAAAATGAGAAATAGGTTCAGACTGTTTTGAAACCGATGGTTGCTGCTTAGTCACTACAAAATCATAAAGAGGTATGATAAAGAAAAATTGGATAAAAATTGGTGTTTTAATGTCAGCTTTGACATTTGTTGATTCGGCCTTTATAGTTGCCCAGAATAAAATGGGCGATAATCCGGCTGTGATTCAATCGGGTTCTTTACTTGAGTTGGAGAGTGTGAGTAAGGGATTGCGATTACCCCGTATTCCATTGAACGATGTAACGAAATGGACACTCGATGGAACTGCTGTAAGCGGTATGCTTATATATAATGAGTCAGGAACGGTTCCAAAAGGAATATATTATTGGAATACCACCCTTTCTCAGTGGGTGAAAGTAACTAATGCCACCGAAATAGCTGCGCTGGCGGGTGACGTTACCGGAACCCTCGGAGCCACTACGGTATCAAAACTACAGAACAAACCCTTGTCGGTATCCAGTCCACAGGCGAATGACCTGCTAAAATTTGACGGCACCAACTGGATCAATGCCACTCCGTCCGCGCTGGGCAATATTACGTTGGCCACCGGTACTACCGGTACAGATGTAAACTTCGGGAGCTCTCCCGTATCGCTTGGAGGCACCCTGACACTGAATATTCCCGATGCGGGAAACACAGCTGCTACCCGTGGAGTTGTAAACACCGGCGCTCAAACCTTCTATGGAAACAAAACCTTTAATGACAATGTTTCTGTGGGTGGCACTTTGGGAGTTACAGGTGCTACCACGTTGAGCAGTACATTAGCCGTAACCGGAAACCAAACCAATACCGGTAACTTCTCGCAAACAGGTACGGGTACCTTTAGTACGGGTACCGGAGCTATTTCGCTCAATGGCGCGACTACCTTGAACGGAAATACAACACTGGCCGCCGGCAAAACTTTTACCATGAGCGGATCTACCTCGGGTACTCTCGGGTTTACCTTACCGGCAACGGTTACCTCTTATTCGTTGACCTGGCCATCGGGCGTAGCTTCTGCTGCCGGACAGGTGCTGACCAGCACCACAGGCGGTGTATTGAGCTGGGTTACACCGACAACCTACACGGCCGGTACAGGGCTGACCCTCTCGGGTGGAGCCTTTAGCATAAATACCAGTCAAAATATTTCAACGTTATCGAACCTGACATCCAATGGGTTAGTGAAAACTTCGGGGAGTACCGGCGCCTTATCGGTAGCCACTTCGGGAACCGATTACGCTCCCGCCACTTCGGGTTCATCGATACTAAAAGGTAATGGAACGGGCGGTTTTTCGGCTGCCGTAGCCGGCACCGACTATCAGGCAGCTCTTACCAATCCGGTAACCGCTACCACGGCAACGCCGACGGCGGGACAGTTGGCTGTATTTGCCTCTACCACCGATGTGGTAACGCCTACGACCACCTTGCCAACGACAGCCATACCTGCCTTTACCGGTGATGTAACCAACACTGCCGGATCTTTGGCAACCACAGTAGCAAAACTACAGAATACGACCTTATCGATCGGAACTCCGGCCAATGGCGATGTGTTGCAATATACCACCACCGGTACAAAGTGGATAAACACTCCGCTATCGTCGTTGGGTTCCATTGCCCTTGCGACACAAAATACAGGTTCGGATGTGGGATTTGCATCTACACCCGTCTCTTTGGGAGGAACATTAACACTGAATGTTCCCGATGCGGGCAATACATCTACCACACGCGGTGTGGTCAATGCCGGAGCTCAAACCTTCTATGGAAACAAAACCTTTAATAATAATGTATCTGTGGGCGGCACACTGGGCGTTACCGGAGCTACCACGTTGAGCAGTACATTAGCCGTAACCGGAAACCAAACCAATACCGGTAATTTCTCGCAAACAGGTACGGGTACCTTTAGTACGGGTACCGGAGCTGTCTCTCTCAATGGAGCAACTACAGCAGCAGGTTCGCTGACAGTTACAGGAGCTACCGCCCTGAATGGTAACACTACCCTGGCTACGGGCAAAACCCTTACCCTTACAGGCCTGAACTCTTCGTTGCTGAAAACCAATGCTTCGGGTGTGGTATCTGCCGCTGTAGCGGGCACCGACTATCAGGGGCCAATTACATTGACTACCACCGGAACAAGTGGGGCGGCTACACTGTCGGGAAATACGTTAAACATTCCTCAGTATACCGGGACTATTTACACAGCCGGTACCGGACTTACGCTCACGGGTGGCGCCTTTAGTGTAAATACCAGTCAGAACATTTCAACGTTGTCGAACCTGACATCCAATGGGTTGGTAAAAACGTCGGGGAGTACCGGAGCACTGTCGGTAGCCACTTCGGGTACCGATTACGCTCCCGCCACTTCGGGTTCATCGATACTAAAAGGTAATGGAGCGGGCGGTTTCTCCGCCGCAGTAGCAGGTACCGATTATCAGGCTCCCATTTCATTGGGTAGCACTGTCGACGCAACGACAGCCAACGGCGCGCTGTTCTCGGGCAGCACCTTAACCATGGGCTTTGCAACGGGCAGTTATCCCGGTTTGGTCTCTACCGGCGCACAGACTTTTGCCGGAGCCAAAACTTTTAATGGCAACACCATCGTTTCAGGAACCAATACATTTACTGTGGGTACCGGAGCGACTACGCTGGGTGGAAGCTTGACCGTAGGGGGTGCCGCCTCTAATTATGATGCCTACAATGCCGGTAGCGGCACCACCATCGACTTTACGCAAAGCAATCTGGCTTATACCACGGCCAGTGCCGGTGCATTTACGCTGTCGGGTCTGAAAGACGGAGGCACCTACACATTGGCGGTGCAGGGCACTACCAGTGGCACGGCTACCTTTACCCAAAGCGGCATGACATTCAAGTCGACCAACAATGCAGCTACTACCAGTGGCAATCAAACCATTTACACCTTTATTGTAATGGGTACAACTGTTTACTTCTGGATGAACAGCGGATTCTAACCGAATTATAAATGATGAATTATAAGTGATAAGTGATAAGTGGTAAGTGGTAAGTGGGAACCGGTAAATAGTAAATGGTAATAATTGGTAAGCGAATGAAAAAAATATATTACATAGCATTGCTGACAAGCGTACTTCTGGCAATGTACATATCTCCGGCATTTGCCCAGATGCCGGGTATGCCCTATATGCCATATGTGAAAGCAGCCACTATTACGGCGCTTAGTTGCGGTACAGCCACGGTGAGCCCTACCACGGTATATGCGGGGGCAAGCTATAGCGGTACGGCTACCGTGCCATACACGGGTGGCAACGGGCTGACATATCCGGCCGGTGCGGTCGTTGCCAGCACCGGCGTTACGGGGCTCACGGCCACCCTGCAGGCCGGCACCCTGGCCAGCGGCGCGGGCAACCTCACCTACACCCTGAGCGGTACGCCTTCGGGGGCAGGTACGGCCACTTTTGCCATCTCCTTTGGTGGGCGGAGCTGTTCGTTTAGTGTAACGGTATCGGCCTACATCATTCCGGCAACCATTACCCTGCTGCAAAGCCAGAAATACATGGTGGCTTCTATTTACGATAACAATTACCTGCCTTACACCGCGCCCACCTCCGCGGCCACCACGGGCAAGCTGGATGTTGGGAGCACCTCTACATTGATAGACGTGCCGGGTAGCATCCCCACCACGGGCATCACGGTATATATACCGGCAACGGCGACCGGCGACGGCACCTTGGCGGCTTTCAGTAGCACCATCACCATACCGGCTGCTATGACCGAAGACGGCATCAGCCGCTCCCTGACCCTATCGTGGGCTTCGCAGGCCTATACCAGTAGCACCACCTCTATAACCGCCACGCTGGCGGCCGTGAGTGGCACGCTTAATGCCAAAAAATTAGACATTAACGCCGGTATCGGCAACGACTATCTGGGCGTACTGCTGGGCTCGTTCAGTTACCCCTACAACAATGCCGGCGCTACTACCACCTACCAGGTGCGCGACATTGCGGGCATCCCCGACCGGATGTTCGGCAAGTACGACATTGGCAACACCACCACCTACGAGCACAACTTTATTTATGTGCCCGTGACGGGAGAAGACGGCAAAATATGGCTTAACAACAATTTGGGAGCCGACTATGCCAATGTAAGCTCTACCAGCTTTAGCCCGGGAACGCAGGCTACCTCTGCTACTGACTACCACGCTTATGGCAGCCTCTTCCAGTGGGGCCGCTGCCCCGACGGGCACGAGCTGATAAGCTGGACAAGTGGCGCAGCTGGCACACACAAATACAGTGCCGTGAGCGGACAAAGTGCTACGGACACTCCTACGAGCGCTTCTTACCTGTATGGTGGATTTTACGATTGGCGCAGTACTAAGAACGACAACCTGTGGCAGGGTGAAGCCGGCACCAATAACCCTTGCCCCAGTGGCTTCAGGGTGCCGACAGCAGCTGAACTGACCTCGCTGGTTACGGCGGCTGGGATCTCGAGCGCAACTTATGTCGCCGCATCAAAACTATTGTTTTCGAATGCGGGTGGCATCGATTACAGCACTGGTGACATAGATAGTCCCGGCTACTTTGGCGGTTACTGGAGTAGTACTGTTAAAGACTTGTGGGCCAGCTGCTGTCAATTCAGCAGCGTGACTGGTTCGTACAACGTCGGTCGGACGTACGGATTTTCTGTCCGTTGCCTTGGGAATTAGGAAGACCTCACCTCAGCCCTCTCCGACCTCTCCTGTCCTGCGGACATTCTCCAACGGAGAGGAATAAAGGAGTTTTATTTTTTGAGAGGGAGCTAGGCGGTGAAAGAGGCGAAAAACAGCAGACCTCTCCTCACGACGACTTCGTGTCGGAGTCAGACATTCATCGTCTGACCCAGCCCTCTCCCAAGGAGAGGGAGCCGGACGGTGAAACGAGCAGTGATGGTAAGTTAATAAATACCCCTAAATCCTACTGACGATCTTCGATGTCAGTACTAAAAGCCTGAAGGGGACTTTGGGTCGGTGAAAACAGGAAGATTAGTTATAGCCGATTGAGTCTCCCCTTGGGATCAAGGGGAGTACCCGCAGGGGGAGGGGTTGGATAAGGGATAAGTGGTAAGGGATAAGAAATCTGGCATTGGAGAACAGAGAAGAACAAAGAGTATGTGATAAGTTACTAAGGTCTACCATTAAGAGATGAAGACTATTAAGCACATTCTTCTTCATCTTCTTAATTTCTTAATGGTTCAATTATAGCCTTTGCAGAGGGATAAGGGTGAATAGTCTGAAAGGGGCGTTCGTTTGTCGGAAAAGGAACGCTCGTTTCTCCAAAAAGGAACGCCCCTTTTCATACACCGTTAAGGCGGGGGAGAAGTTAGAATAAGAAGATAAAAAAAGGCAGCATTGAGATGAATATGATAAGAAGATTGAAACGAATGATAATAGAAACCAACATAGTATTGCTTGCCGGCCTGTTGCCGGTTATTGGCACGGGTCGGGCTTTTGCCCAGATGCCGGGCATGCCCTATATGCCCTATGTGCCGATAATTCCACCTACTCTTACGCTGGCACAGAATCAGAAATACTTGCTGGCCTCTATTTACGACAATAAATTTCTGCCTTACACAGCGCCTACCGCCGCGGCCACCACAGCAAAACTGGATGTGGGCGGCACCTCTCCGGCAACAATAAACGTGCAGGGCAGTATTCTTACCACGGGCACTACGGTGTATATACCGGTAAGGGCTACCAAAAACGGTATGCTGCAAGCCTACACCAGTAGTCCGATCACTATTCCGTCGAACCTCACTCAGGATGGTATCAGCCGCAACCTTGTCCTTTCGTGGACAGCACAGGCATATACCAGTAGTACCACTTCCATCACAGCCACAATAAAGGCCGTGGGGGGTACGCTAAATGCTAAAAAATTAGACATTAACGCCGGCGTGGGCAACGACTACTTAGGCATACTCATGGGCTCGTTCAGTTATCCTTACGACAATGCCGGCCATGTAACCACCTGTCAGTTGCGCGATATTGCGGGCATCCCCGATAAAATGTTCGGGAAGAGAGATAATGCCGGTGCTGAGGAGCATGATTTTGTGTATGTCCCTGTGGTGGGCGAGGATGGCAAAATATGGCTCAACAACAACCTGGGGGCCGATTATAGCAATGTCAGCTCTTCCAGCTTTAGCCCGGGCACGCAGGCTACCGCCTCCGATGATTTTCATGCCTACGGCAGCCTTTTTCAATGGGGCCGCAGTCCCGACGGTCACGAACTGATAACCTGGACAAGCAGCTCGGATGCTACTCCCCAATATGGTACGACATTGACTACAACCGACACTCCGACTGACGAATTGTTTATTTTGACGCCGAATCCACCCTACGATTGGCAATTGACTCAACATGACGACTTATGGGCTACGGAGTCCGGCACCAACAACCCCTGCCCCAGTGGCTTCAGGGTGCCAACATCGACAGAGCAAATGGCATTGGTAACCGCATCCGGTTTTACAAATTATACTATGGCCGCTGCCTCGAAATTAAAGTTTACTGCTCCCGGAATGCGTACTTACGACACCGGCATTGTGAATACAGATGAAACCACCGGCTACTACTGGAGTAGTGCGGTCGATAATACGTATGCCAGTTTGGAAATTTTCGATTCTTCCTCCTCCGACACCAGTTTTAGCCCCCGGGCTATCGGCTGTACGGTACGGTGTATCCGAAACTAAAGCGATTGGTTAATTATAAGTGGTAAGGGATAAGGAATAAGTGGTAAGTGAACAGCAACCCTAAATCCCACTGACGATCTTCGAGGTCAGTACTAAAAGCCTCAAGGGGACTTTGGCGCCTGTAAAAACAGGAAGATTTGCAGCCACTGGCAGATTTAGTCTCCCCTTGGGATCAAGGGGAGTACCCGCAGGGGGAGGGGTTGGATAAGTGGATAGTGTTTAGTAATCAGAGCAGAATAAAGGGGGTGCGATAAGTTAATAAATCCAACCATTAAGACATGAAGACTATTAAGCGCTTTCCTCTTCATCCTCTTAATTTCTTAATGGTTCAATTATAGCCCTTGCAGAGGGATAAGTGATAAGTGGTAAGTAATAAGTGAACAGCAACCACTAAATCCCACTGACGATCTTCGATGTCAGTACTAAAAGCCTCAAGGGGACTTTGGCGCCTGTAAAAACAGAAAGATTAGTTATAGCCGATTGAGTCTCCCCTTTTAGTCCCGATAGCTATCGGGAGGGAGTACCCGCAGGGGGAGGGGTTATGATAAGAAGATGAAAAAAAAGGCAGCATTGAGATGAATATGATAAGAAGATTGAAGCGAATGATAATAGAGACTAACATAGTATTGCTTGCCGGCCTGTTGCCGGTTATTGGCACGGGTCGGGCTTTTGCCCAGATGCCGGGCATGCCTTATATGCCGGCTCCGGCCACCATTACCCTGGCACAAAACCAAAAATACCTGTTGGCATCTATTTACGATAACAACTATCTACCTTACACGGTACCTACCGCTGCGGCCACCACGGCGAAACTGGATGTGGGGGGCACCTCCGCGGTAACGGTGAATGTGCAAGGAAGTATACCTGTCACGGGTATCACCGTGTATATACCGGTCAAGGCTACCGGCAACGGTACCCTGCAAGCTTACACCAGCAGCCCCATAACGATACCGGCAGCGATGACAGAAGACGGCATCAGCCACTCTCTGACCCTCTCGTGGCCAGCACAAGCCTATACAAGCAGCACTATCGCCATAACCGCCACACTAAACGCCGTGGATGGAACGCTCAATGCAAAAAAATTAGACATTAATGCCGGCGTGGGCAACGACTACTTAGGTGTGCTGCTGGGCTCGTTCAGCTACCCTTACGACAAAGCCGGCGATATAACTACCTATCAGGTACGCGACATAGCGGGTATTCCCGACCGGATGTTCGGCAAGTACGACATTGGCAATCCCACCACCTACGAGCACAATTTTATATATGTGCCCGTAACGGGCGAGGACGGCAACATATGGCTGAACAATAACCTGGGGGCAGACTACAGCAATGTAAGCTCTTCCAGCTTTAGCCCGGGTACGCAGGCTAGCTCAGCTACCGACTACCACGCCTACGGTAGCCTTTTCCAGTGGGGCCGCTGCCCCGACGGGCATGAGTTGATAAGCTGGACAAGCAGTACGGCCGGTACGGTTAAATACAGTGCTGTGAGCGGACAAAGTGCTACGGATACCCCTACGAGCGTTAATTTTCTGTATGGATATACCGATTGGCGCAGTACGCAGAATGATAACCTGTGGCAGGGCGAAGTGGGTACCAACAACCCCTGCCCCAGCGGCTTTAGGGTGCCTACACTAAAAGAACAAAACACACTATTGCGGGCAGCAGGCATTACCGGCTCTGCAACCGCTGCCGCCTCTAAACTGAAGTTTTCTACTTCAGGCGAACGCGATTACAGCAGTGGTACGAATATCAACACGGGAGCCTGCGGAGAATACTGGAGTTCAATGGTTCTTTCTTCACTCGTTCTCGAAATAAACATCCAAGACAGATGGGCTATGAACGGTCACTTCCATCGCGCCTACGGACTTACCGTTCGCTGCATCGGGAACTAGGACGACCTCTCCTCACGACGACTTCATGTCGGAGTCAGACATTCATCGTCTGACCCAGCCCTCTCCCAAGAAGAGGGAGCCGAACGGTAAAACGAGCAGTGATGATAAGGGATAAGGGATAAGTGGTAAGAGGAAAATGGCAAATGGTAAGTGGTAAGTAATAAGTAATCAGAGATTAGAGCTCGGATTAATAAAAAGAGAAACTACAAGCAGAAAGAATATGAGACAAACTGTACTACTGATAGGATTGTTGTGTGCCGGCATGGCGCAAGCCCAGCTGCCGACGTTGAAGGGCTGCATCCCGCAACTGAAGAACAACGAACTGACACTAAGTGGCTACGACGGTTTCCGCGAAAAAGAGTTGGGCAAAGCCCAATGCGACAGCGTGGGGCGGTTCGCGCTCAGCTATCCGGCAAGCTACACCGGTGCTGCCATGCTGCAAGCCAAAGGGGTACAGGGGGTAGTGCTACTACTCAACCGCGAAACTTTCGGTCTGCAATGGGACAACGTGCAGGATGTGAATAGCCTGAAGTTTACCGGTTCGCCCGAGAACGAAGCCTTTGCCAAAGGCATCGCGGTAAACGGAGAGGCCGAACAGAAACTGGCCGGGCTCCGGTACCTGCTGCCAAAATATGATAAGAACAGTGCACAACACCGTTGGTTGCAGGCCGAGATAGCCGCTCAGGAAAAACATTTTCAGGGGTTTATCAATAAGTTGCCGGCGGGCAACTACGCGTCGAAGTATTTGAAGCTACGAAAATTTGTGGCCGACATGTTTGCCGCCTCCAACCGGCTCGATACCACCGGACTGGCACAGATAGAAGCTCGTTTTGCACAAATCGCCTTTGCCGACGAGGCGCTCTGGCACTCGGGGCTGGCGGTCGATTTGTTTACAGGGTTCTATCAGCTGCTCGAAGGTTATGGCGATGAAACGACTATAAGCGCAAAGACAAACCGTGCCACCGATGTCTGGGTGAAGGCGTTGACAAACGACGCGGCCAAACAACAGGAGATGGCCGAGTATTGTTTCAAACAGCTGGAGAAGCACAACCGGATAAAGTCGGCGGAGTATCTGGCGCTGGCCATGCTCAACGGGTCGGGCTGCCAGCTGGACGAAAAACGGACGGCACTGTTTGATCAGTACCGCAAGATGGCCGAAGGGCACACGGCGCCCGATATAACCCTACCCGACGGCAAAAAGCTGAGTGAACTCGGGCATAAATACAAATTAGTGGCTTTCGGCGCCAGCTGGTGCCCCGACTGCCAAAGGGATTATCCCTCGCTGGTAGGGTGCTACAAGCGGATAAAGGCAGAGAGAGATATCGAATGTGTTTATGTCTCGCTCGATACCGACACTGCGGCATACCGTGAATTTTTCAGGGAGGCACCTTTTATAACGATATGTGATACCAAAGGATGGAGCTCTCCCGCGGTAAAAGAGTATTGCGTAGTGGCAACGCCAACTATCTATTTGTTAGATGAGAAACTACGGATTGTGAAACGAATTATGAATCCGCAGCAATTGGAAAACTACATGCAATCGGTAGAATAACTACCCATAAGAAAGACAACCGAGATTAGAGAAAAAACAATAAAAACAAGCGCTATTTTGACAAACATGATCAGATCATATTCGCTATTGACACTCTTTTGCATATTGGCTTTAACGACGACTAAAGCTCAGCAGGGAGAATACAACAGTGGTTACAACTGGGTGTATGCTACGGCACAGAAACGTGTCAGTATGGATTTTACAAACACATCGACAGGAACACTGATGAACAACGGAACAATTCTTTATCAGGGTAGTTTTCAGAACGACGGTATCGTAGGATACGACAATAGTCTGACGATTAATCCGGGATTGAGTAGTTTTCAGGGTACTTCGGCTCAAACGATCAGTGGAAGCGGAACTACCACGTTTTACAATCTCCAGTTTTCGGGTGTGTCGTTCAGTCTGCAACAACCGATCACGGTGGCTAACCAGCTCGACCTGAGCAGTGGTATTGTCACCGCGCAGCAAACCACGTTGCAAACGGTAATGAATCAGGTACAAATGAGTGCCGGTTCGTCGTGTATAAACACCTCAGCCACCTCTTTTATCGATGGCTTCGTACAAAAGACAGGCAACACGTCGTTTACATTTCCTATCGGCAACAGTGGTTATTACCGACCGCTTACCCTTGCAGCACCGTCGTTGGCTACCGATGCCTTCTCGGCACGCTACATTTACGCCGATCCTGAAACTAACGGATACACACGTGCGACAAAAGCCACCGGCGTGGGTGCGGTAAGCGACAAAGAATACTGGATACTTCAGCGAACTGCGGGTAGCTCTTCTCCACAGGTAACTCTTAGCTGGAACAGCAGTACCAGCGCTACCGTTCCTTCCGATCTGTCGCGATTGCAGGTCGTGCGCTGGGATGGCAGTCAGTGGATCAACGAGGGTAATGCCTCCACCACGGGCGATGCCACAGCCGGCACCATCACGGCTACGGGGTGATAACCCTTGCCGTGAAGAGTGCCACCAAACATGACAGGCTACGGGGTGATAACCCTTGCCGTGAAGAGTGCCACCAAACAGTTAGCCGTGAAAGCAATGCTTCAGGGGTTGTGGAATAGTACATCGCAAAAGATGAATCAGTGTATGACAGATCAGGGAACCAAGCAATTCAGTACAGCAGCCGATGCTGTATCGATAGAGTTGCACGATGCTGCCAATTACTCAACGATTGTGTATTCCGCAAGTGACCAGCTGCTGGAACCGGATGGGACCATTCATACTGCAGGATCCGCAGACATTACTATTCCCGGAATCTACACCGGCAATTACTATATCACTATAAAGACACGTAACCACATAGAAACAACCTCCGTAACAACAGTATCCTTTGCCACCGACAATATCGGTTATGATTTCACCACAGACGCCTCTCAGGCTTATGGAAATAATCAGGTAAAACTCAAAGACGGTGTGTATGGAATTTATGCGGGCGATATTACCGGATCGGCAGGATCACCCGACCAAATGGTGGATATTATCGATATAGCAAAAGTATTTACAGAGTTTAATAATTATTCTTCTGGATATATTAAAGAAGACGTAAATGGAGACGGCATAGTTGATAGTCTTGATTCCTCTCTCGTGTATACGAATGCTGCTCAATTTATTTATTCCAAGTTGCCATAAAAAATAATGAAATACATAATACCCATTGATATGAAAAAACAATATTCAGTGTTTCTGAAAATCTTTTTTTTAACCCTATCGGTTTGTGCCAGTTTAGGGCTTCAAGCGGCTCAAAAGGCCCCGAGTTTTATATTTACCATTGAAAATGAAGTGCAAACTTCAGATAAAACTTTCGAGTTTGATGTTTATGTATTAAGCACTGACCCCTCAACAGTTTTTGAACTTTCTGGTATACAAGCGGCTGTGTTGTATAATACGGCAATAGCCAATGGGGGAACTCTCACGCCGTCTCTGGTATCAGGCTATTCTGATATGAGTGGATCAGAGGTACCAGCCTACTAATATGATATCGAGAACTGTATCAGGGATTAGTATTTTTTATGTTCAGGCAGCCTCAGCTTCACGGCCAGGAACCATTATTAGTTCCACAACCCCAATGCGGTTTTGTCGGATTAAAATAACTAATACTGTTCCGTTTGCATCTGTTGCAGCAAATCTGACTCATAGGTTAGCCGGGGGGCTTCCGGGGTATAGTATGCTTACATATTTTGATCAGGATGGTACCGGCTCTTTTCCAGTCACAACAAGTACAACTAACTGCTATTCTAATACTGCAGACCCTGTTTTGAATTCTCAGGCAACCGTAACCACTGACGCTGTAGGTTCTACAACCAATGTGGCATCCGGAACGTTAAGTGATTTAGGATCGCCATATGCTACCGATTATGGATTTGTGTATAGCAGTACCAATACAACACCAACGATCTCAGATAGTAAGGTAAGTAAAGGCGTCCCATCAGCAACCGGCAGTTACACCGCCGAGCTGACGTCGCTAACGCCCGGCACCACCTATTATGTGCGGGCATATGCCACCAATAGCGTGGGGACCTACTATGGAAGTGTCGTCTCTTTTGTGGCCGCCAATCTGGCTCCTACCGGATTGAGTTATACCACTCCGAATGTGTATACCAAAAGCACGGCAATTACCTCGCTGACTCCAACGGTGACAGGGTCAGGTATTAGCTATACCATTAGTCCGGCACTACCAAATGGTTTAGCAATCAGTGCCACAACAGGTGTGATTAGTGGTACGCCGACGGTTGTTTCAGCAACAGCAGATTATACGGTAACGGCAACCAATACTCATGGCAATACCACAGCTACGGTTCGTATAACGGTAAATGATATAGCTCCGAGCGGATTGAGTTATACCACTCCGAATGTTTACACCAAGAATACGGCCATCACACCATTAAATCCGACGGTCAGCGGTGGTGCGGTAACAAGTTATACCATCAGCCCGACACTGCCTGCCGGTTTGTCGATCAGTTCGACAACGGGAGCCATCAGTGGAACGCCCACCGCAATTGCATCTACAGCCAACTATACAGTAACAGCTGCCAATTCGGGAGGTAGTACTACGAAGGTCATAGCTATTACGGTAAATGATGTAGCTCCGAGTGGACTGAATTATACGACCCCTAATGTATTTACAAAGGGAACGTCTATCACACCATTAAATCCGACGGTCAGCGGTGGTGCGGTAGTAAGTTACACGATCAGCCCGGCACTGCCTGCCGGTTTGTCGATCAGTTCGACAACGGGAGCCATTAGTGGAATACCCACTGCAATTACATCTGTAGCCAACTATACAGTAACAGCTGCTAATTCGGGAGGTAGTGCTACGAAGGTCATAACTATTACGGTAAATGATGTAGCACCGAGCGGACTGAATTATACGACCCCCAATGTATTTACGAAAGGGACGACCATAGCTACATTGACTCCCACTCTCAGTGGTGGTGGCGCTGTCATTGGTTTTAGCGTTAACCCTGCTTTACCTGCCGGTTTATCGTTCAATTCAACAACGGGAGCCATTAGTGGAACGCCCACCGCAATTGCATCTGCAGCCAACTATACAGTAACAGCTTCCAATTCGGGTGGTAGTGCTACGAAGGTCATAGCTATTACGGTAAATGATGTAGCACCAAGCGGTTTGAGCTATACCACGCCGAATGTGTTTACGAAAGGGACGGCCATCGCATCGCTCAGCCCAACTGTTAGTGGAGGTGCGATTACAAGTTGTACTATTGCTCCTGCATTACCTGCCGGCTTGTCGATCAATGCGACGACCGGTGTAATCAGTGGAACCCCGACGGTTGTCTCTGCGGCAAATACCTATACCGTTACGGCCACCAATACAGGAGGTAGCACAACAGCGACCCTCAACATTACAGTTCATGACATGGCTCCAACCGGGTTAAGTTATACTACGCCGAATGTGTTTACGAAAGGAACGACCATCACATCGCTAAGTCCGACAGTCGGCGGTGGTACTGTTGTAAATTATAGTGTTAGTCCGGCTCTACCGGCCGGTCTGTCGATCAACGCCACAACCGGTGTGATCAGCGGCACCCCGACGGTTGTCTCTGCGGCAAATACCTATACTGTTACGGCCACCAATACAGGTGGTAGCACAACAGCAACCTTCGACATCGCAATTAATGATTTGGCTCCAAGTGGCTTAAATTATACCACGCCGAATGTTTATACCATGGAAACTCCAATTCCGGCACTCAGCCCAACAGTCAGCGGTGGCGCAGTTGCAAATTATAGTGTTAGTCCGGCTCTACCTGCTGGTCTGTCGATCAATGCTACCACCGGTGTGATCAGTGGTACCCCGACGGTTATTTCGTCAGCGACTATTTACACCGTTACGGCCACTAATTCGGGAGGTAGTACAGCTGCATCTTTAAGCATAACCGTCAATGATGTGGCGCCGGGGAGTCTGAGTTATACCACGCCGAATGTATTTATGAAAGGCATGACTATTTCGCCACTCAGCCCGACAGTTAGTGGTGGTACCGTTATAAATTATAGTGTCACTCCGGCGTTACCGGCCGGTCTGTCGATCGATGCCTCTACAGGCGTTATCAGCGGCACCCCGACGGAGATTACGGCAGCGGCTAATTACACGGTAACGGCCACCAATACAGGAGGAACTGCGTCTGCCACTTTAAGCATAGCTGTCAATGATGTAGCTCCCACTGGCTTGAGCTATATTACGCCGAATGTATTCACAAGAGGAACCGGCATCACAAATCTTGTGCCGGCAGTAAGTGGTGGCGCCGTTACAAATTACAGTGTCTCTCCTGCCCTGCCTGCCGGACTATCCATCAATACGTCGACAGGTGTGATCAGTGGTACCCCGACGGTTGTTTCTGCCATAAACAGTTATACCGTTACTGCAAGTAATGTATCCGGTAGCACTTCGTTTGTCTTGTCGATTACAGTCAATGAAGCTGCTCCCGGTGGACTGAGCTATACTACTCCCAATGTATTTACGAAGGGAATGGCGATTTCTCCGTTAGCACCTATCGTTAGCGGTATCGTTACCAGCTACAGTGTCAGTCCGGCGTTACCGGCAGGTCTGTCGATCAACGCTTCCACCGGAGTTATCAGTGGTACACCCACAGCAGTTTCCGGTCCGGGTAACTACACGGTGATCGCATCCAATGCGGGAGGCAACATATCGTTTACGATCAGCATTGCGGTAAATGATATCGCGCCTTCGGGATTGAGTTACCAGACACCGAATGTATATACCAAAGGTGCCGCTATCACGTCGCTGAGTCCAACCATCAGTGGGGGTACGGTGACCCGTTATAGTATAGTTCCGGCCTTGCCATCGGGTCTTTCGTTCAACAGTAGTACGGGTGTTATTAGCGGTACGCCTACCGCAGTTGTATCTGCCACTAATTATACAGTAACAGCCACTAACTCGGGTGGTAGCGTAAGTTTTGCTTTGAGTATTACCGTAAACGACATACCACCTACAGGTTTGAGCTATAGCACGCCCAATATGTTGAACAAAGGCACGGCCATTACGGCTCTGTCTCCCTCAGTAAGCGGGGGAACTGTTACAACCTACAGTGTGAGTCCGGTATTGCCCGTCGGTCTGTCTATCGATCCCACTACCGGTATTATCAGCGGTACTCCAAGTGCAATATCTACGGCAGCCGATTATACTGTTACAGCCAGCAATACAGGTGGCAGTACATACTTTACGATCAATATTACGGTATTCGATGCCGCTCCGAGCGGATTGAAATATACCACTCCGAATGTGTTTACCAAAGGCCGTGCAATCACAGCTCTGGTACCCACTGTTAATGGAGGTACAGTAACCGGTTACAGTGTCAGCCCGGCTTTGCCGACTGGTTTGTCTATCAATACTACCACAGGTGTTATCAGTGGTACTCCGACGGTAGTCACTCCGGCAGGCAACTATACGGTCACCGCCAGCAATACGGGTGGTAGCTGCACCTTTACCGTGTCAATTACTGTAAACGATGATATCACTATCAATCCGTTGGTTTCTCCATCGGCCGGTTGCGAAGCTTCTGATTTTGCTCTGACCTATACCGTGTTGAGCGGAGTGCCGACGCAGTATCAGATTAAATTCAGCAATCAGGCCATACTTGCCGGATTGAGCGATATCGCCTATACGACTTTGTCTTCATCAACCGGAGGGGTAATAACCTTCTCTGTTCCCAAAGGCATGAAAGCCGGCACGTTTACCGGATACTTACAATTGAAAGATAATGCGGGTGCCGAAAGTCTGGCTTATCCCTTTGAATTTACAGTCAACTTGTCGTCCGATTACATTATTACAAAATTCGATGACGTGATTGCCTGTGACAATAGCAGTTACCGTTTTGTTTCGTACCAATGGTACAAAAACGGAGCGAAGATAGAGGGAGCTACCAAGCAATTCTACAATGATCCGTCGGGATTGACAGGAACATATGTTTTGCAGGTTACCACAACGGATGGTAATACCTTCTTCTCTTGTCCTAAAACCATTAGCAATGCCAAGAAAAGCGTGAAGATGTTCCCCAATCCTGTAAAGGCCAATCGTACATTCTCGGTACAGGTGATCGGTTTTGAAGCAAAGGAATTGTCGACGGCAACCTTGGCGGTGTACGATATGCAAGGTGTTTGTGTTTACAAATCGGCAACGGTAAGCGATATGAATACATTGCAACTCCCATCTTCACAAGTTTATGTTGGGCATGTAACCACATCCAATGGAGAAGATTATTCATTCAAAGTTGTAATACAGAAGTAATTCTGTATTACAACAGTGATCCAAACCATTAATTGAATTTAACTATGTGTGTTGTCTTGCGAAAACAACGTTTACTGCTATTGTTAACCGGGACTCTGGTTACGGGATTCTTACATGGACAGGAAGATTATCTTCTGAAACAATATGTTCATGTTAATATTGGCGTAGGATCCGGCAACTTATTATATAATACATTGAATGATGGAAAGACGGGCTCACTCAATTATTCAGTCGATGTTGATTACAGCTATTTTTTCCTGCCTCAATGGGGAGTACAAACCGGTATCGGAGTCCAATCGTTTGAATCGGCATCTACCTTGAATACCACATCCGGGTTTCCGGATATGGATGCCGATGGCGATCAATATGACTTCAGAATCAAGTACAGTAACTGGAAAGAGCGGCAACAATTGCTCTATGCAACAGTGCCGGTGAAGCTTCAATATATGACTTATATTGGCAATAATTACGGACTGGTGATTTCTACCGGTCTGAAATTTGCCCTTCCGCTGATTCATAAATACACCACAGAAGGCGGTACTTTTTCCACGAGCGGGTATTATAACAAATGGAATCTGGAACTGTATGACCTGCCACAACATGGATTTTCAACCTTTGGCGATAAATATAGCGGTACGTTATCGGTACGTCCTGTCATTTTTGCAACTGCGGATGTAGGCAGTCTGATAACTGTCTCAAAATTTATAAGCCTCTATGTAGGGGCCTACTTAGATTACGGACTGAATAATACGCTGAAATCCACAGATAAACATTGGACTGGAGTATACAATGGATTGTGGGCTACTTCCGGTATTTCATCGGTCAAGCCCATCGCTTTTGGAGTGAAAATAGGTTGCTCCTTTAATTTTCTTTCTATTGTAAATTGGGTGAAACGTGAAAAGTGGGATTGAGAACGGAACCGATAAGTCAAGTTTATAAATGAACAAATAATTCAGATATGAAACGAACATGTTGTTGCTCAACGTCCAAGAGGCTTCGATAGCTATCGGGAAATAATTTACAACAACATAGAGTTCCATACTTCCTTAGAAAAAAAATTATTATAGTATGAAAAAAACGATATTCATTCTGTTAGCGATCTTCCAGATTTGCTATGTAAAAGGTCAGGAGTCGGGGTCTTACCTGCATTTTAACCTGGGTGGTGGGTTGCATCAACTGGGTTACAAATTAGTAGATGGAAGCAAAACCGCATCATTGGGGTATACCGCCAATCTTGGCTATAGCTATTTTTTCTTGCCTCAATTCGGAGTACAAACCGGCGTGGGGATCCAAACCTTCAACACCAAAGCTACATTGAACGGGTTATATGTCTCTCCCGATAAGGATACCGATGGAGACCTCTATGATTTGAGAATGAATATGAAGGGTTGGACGGAAAAGCAAAGCGTGGTATATTTTGACATCCCATTGCAATTACAAATGAAAAGTGATTTAAGTTCCAAAGTCAAATTATTGACTTCCGTTGGCGTAAAATATTCGATTCCGGTTTATAAACATTATGAAGTAACCGGAGGAGAAATGACCACTACCGGCTACTACAGCAAGTGGAATCTGGAGTTGTATAACCTGCCACAACATGGATTCACGACTCTGAGCGAGCGTTACAAAGGATCGGTCAATCTAAAACCAACCTGTCTGGCTATAATGGATCTGGGTGGTTTGGTTCGGTTGTCCGACAGAATGGATCTGTACATCGGTGGTTATGCCAATTACGGATTGACCAACACGATGTCGAATGACCGCAAGCTGTTGTATCAGCATGATGGAGTATACAATGGGGTTGTCAATTCTACAATAGCGTCCAATGAGAAGCAACTGTCAGCAGGTGCCAAGGTCGGCATTTATTTCAAATTAGGAAAAATGAGACCGCGAACCAAACCGGTATTGATCGACACGCTGACCGATTCGGACAAAGATGGCGTACCCGATTTCCGCGATAAATGTCCGGGAACTCCAGCCGAAGCCCGGGGAATGGTAGATAAAAACGGTTGTCCCTTAGACTCTGATGGCGACGGCGTACCCGATTATCTGGATAAATGTCCGGGTACTCCCGCTGAGGCCCGGGGATTTGTTGATAAAAATGGTTGCCCGCTGGACTCCGATGGTGATGGCGTACCCGACTACTTAGATAAATGTCCCAATACCCCACCAGAAGGCAGAGGAATGGTCGATAAGAACGGCTGTCCGTTAGACTCCGATGGCGATGGAGTGCCCGACTATTTGGACAAATGCCCCAATACTCCAGCGGCGGCCAAAGGCTTTGTCGACAAGAATGGTTGTCCGTTGGATACGGATGGTGATGGCATTCCCGATTATCTGGATAAATGTCCAACTATACCGGGCGTAGCTGCAAATCATGGTTGTCCGGAAATTAAACCGGAAGTAAAGAAACTATTTAAAAAGGCGATGCAGGGTATTCAGTTTGAATCGGGAAAGGCTATTATTAAGCGACTCTCCTTCCCTATTTTGAATGATATTGCAACGGTATTGGCCAATAACCCCACTTACCTGATAGAGGTACAGGGCCATTGCGATAATACCGGCAATCCGGAAGAAAATCTGACTTTGTCGAACGACAGAGCCCTGGCTGTGAAAAATTATTTGATAGGAAAAGGCATTGAGGAAAAACGAATGACCTCGAAAGGATATGGTGATACAATGCCGATCGGAGATAATAAAACCTCATGGGGTAGAGCGTTGAACAGACGGGTTGAGTTTATTGTCTCTTTTGAAAAAGCAGTCCCTCAGAATTAGCATAAAGAGAGATCAGGATAGTTTGTTGACAGGATGCACAACTATTCTTTTATATGGTTGATTATGAATAGAGAACAGATCACTTTTGAGCAATATATCAAGCAGATGAATTCTCTTTCAACGGATGATGAAAAGTGCTTTCTGAATATTTGTACAGTGGAGCAATTACCGCCAAACCAGTTGATAGAATGCACTTCCTTGAACAATCAAAACTATTTTTATGTAATCCTGGAAGGCATGGTATGCGAATATTTGATTGAAAACACAAAAGAGGTTGAGCATTCCTTCTATTTTGAAAGTGATTTTTTCGGCAGCTGGAGTGATGATCCTGATTATACCTCACAACAAGTAATCTATAAAAGTGTGGAACCAGTGATGCTGTATAAAATAAATTTGAAACAATGGACTACGCTGAAAAAACAAAAACCCGTATTTCAGAAAATCTGGTTCAACTTATTAGAATCTCAAATAAATAACGCTATACATTGGCAATATGTTTTCAACCATTTACCTGCAGCCGATTTATTTACTATGCTATTAAAACACAAACCGGGTATATTGAAAAATACACGTCTTGTTACGATATTAACTTATATGTGTAAAGAAAAATAATGGTATTAATCAGTTCAGTATAGTGTAGTCATAGATGTGACTATATTATTTTCCTTTATTAGATTGGGGAAAGAATTGTTGTGAAACAGTTCTTTCTCTTATTCGCAAGTGAATTTATCGAACCTTAAAAATGAAATGATATGGAAATACACAATCGGTGCAACGCATCGGATATCGGCATTCGGTTTCAGCGTCATTTGAAGGTGGCCATTTTTCCGGTCTCTGTAAACTATAGTTGCAGCAGGACATCGTATAAACTTCAAGAAAGAGCCGCCCGTTGTTCGACATCATTGCAAGAGTGTGCCTATAAATACCTTCAGGAGATGAAAGATGAAAATAAGTTTGTGGCTGAAATTCAGGATATTCATGAGACCAATCGTCAGATTCGGCAAATGGAAATTAAAGCTGTGGATTTTTCTTATCTGCAACTGTGTAAAGGTCTTGGAGTCGACGGACTTATTGTCGTGGAACTGTTTTTACCTCAGGCAATCGGTCGGAAATGGATGACCGGAGTAGTACGGTATGTATGCAATAAATTAGGGTTGTATAGTTATATGCTGTCATTGCATGTATTCGATGCTCACGACAATAAAATAGCATGGCGATACAGAATCCGGGACAATTGTCCTTCCGTCTCATTTCAGCCCTACCTGGAAACCGTGATACGGCAAGAATGCAATAAACTACCATACATCATACATAATATTATGAAAAGAAACGGCTCTCAACTACAGAGCATAAATAATAACTAAACAGACAGTTATGATTATTTTTTCATTCAAAATATCACAGAATGTGGTTTCCGTATCTGGAAATATCTGAATAGTTGTTTAAGCGTGCGATTTTACTAACAAAAATATACTATGAATAAATTAACGATTTGTTTTATCCTGGTCACTCTGTTTACGCCGCAGCTGGCACAAACGGCAGTAAAAAGAACGTTGATTACCAACGTCAAAATTTTCAATGGAAAACAGGACACCATTATCAATGGGAATATCCTTGTAGAGGGAAAGTTGATCAAGCAGATAACGACCTCTTCCATTGACGCGGATTCCAACACCTTAGTTGTTGATGGAAAAGGAAAATACATTATTCCCGGGCTGATAGATAACCATGTGCATCTGCTTTATCAGTCAATTCCACAAAACCAGCTAATGCTGATGGATTATGCTTTTCTGAATCTATTTGCAGCCAAAACAGCTGAAAAGGAGCTGTTAAACGGTTTTACAACAGTGAGGGATGTTGGTGGTGGCTCTTTATCATTGGCAAAGGCCATCGACGCGGGATTGGTTACCGGGCCCCGCGTCTTTCCGAGTGGAGCTTTTATTTCACAAACAGGAGGCCATGGCGATACGGGACTTCCTACTGACGTGCCACGGAAGCAAGGAGATATGTCGTATGCCGAGCGCAATGGTATTGTTGCCATTGCCGATGGAGCCGATCATGTGTTAATGCGGGTGCGGGAGCAACTCAGGCAGGGAGCAACACAAATCAAACTAATGGCCGGCGGAGGTGTCGCTTCAAATTACGATCCGTTAGACGTTACCCAATACACGGCGGAAGAGATGAAAGCTGCCGTGGAGGCCGCCGAAAACTGGGGTACTTATGTAACGGTACATGCCTATACCCCACGGGCTATAACCATGGCTATCAGGGCTGGCGTAAAATGTATTGAACACGCACAATTGGTCGATGAAGCAACCGTAAAGTTAATGGCAGATAAAAATGTTTGGATATCTCTTCAGCCTTTTCTGGACGACGAAGACGCGATTCCGTTCGCCGAAGGTTCTGTGAACAGAGCAAAACAGCTCGAAACCACAAAAGGTACCGACAATGCCTATCTGCTTGCAAAAAAATACAAACTTAAAATTGCCTGGGGTACAGACTGCCTGTTTGACCCTGCACTGGCCGCAAAAAAAGGCAAACTATTAGCAAAAACAACCCGTTGGTTTACCCCTTTTGAAGTATTGAAAATGGCTACTTACGATAATGCTCAACTACTTTACCTGTGTGAAAAAAGGAATCCCTATCCGGAAGGAAAATTGGGGGAAATTTCAGAAGGAGCGTATGCCGATCTGATTCTTGTTGACGGAAACCCTCTCGAAAACATTAAGTTGATTGAAAATTCTCAAAAAAACTTTCTGGTTATTATGAAGGATGGTGTAATCGTCAAAAACGTACTGAATAACTAAGCGTGGATGCTTGTGTAAAGATTGTTCCCGTAAACAGAAGATGTTTTTATTCCCATTGTGATTTTCCGCAAGATGTCCTAAGCAAGCGGTGAATCCCGGATAATGTACATTATTGCCGTCGGTTTCAACCGACGGATAGCTGCTCTGTAATCCGATACGGCTTTAGCCGAATGGCAGTTGGGCTAAAGCCCCGTAGAAATGGCTATTGATTCCACCGTCAGCTAAAGCAGACGGTAATAATGAATTTTCAATGCCATCTATTACTTAGTACGCTTTGCGGATAACCATTTTTATTATATGACTTTAACTTGAATGATTTAGAACAAAAACTTTTTTTCTCTTTAACAATAAAGAGAGAGAGAGAGCTGTTGTGAAACAGTTTCCCCTTTTCGCATAAATAAGGAGGGATTGCAATATGTAATTTCCGCACAAACGGCATTCGCTGGTTGTATGCCGGCAATGAGAAATCAGCTGATCTAAAGAGAAAATCTTGTGTAAGTTTTAACCTTATACATTCTTCGAAACCCAATTGTATAGCATTAAAGAGTTGGGTTATAGCAAAAGGGTTTCAACAGTAAAGATCTGTTGTGAAGCATGTCTTTACTATTGTTATTTGCAACAAAAACAGCCATGTCCGAATCTCCGGCTTCCGGTCTCTGAATAGTTGTTGCCGAGATTTGACAGTGAACTGTCTGTGGCTTTACTTGTAATCTCAAAATTTGGCATTGTTGTTTTTGAAAATCTATAGCGATAAGGTGTAAAAACATCCGTCTTGCGCAGATATTACTAACATGCATAAACCGTTTTTTTTTATCATGAAACGAAATATGACCGTTAAGTTTGTTTGTTTTGTCCTTACCGGACTCTTGCTCTTTTTGCAGGGGTGCAGGACAAGTAATCCGACCAATGATCTTTCTCATAGTATGAACTGGCGGGTATCGAAGAAATCCCTGTTTATTAATGCCCGAAGCCTTGAAGGAAAATATTCGAACGCCTTCTATTTTGTGGATTCACAATCTCTGATTCATACCTGGGAATCGAATTATCTCATTTCCGATAATATCATATTGGGCTTTGATCTGAATGTTAACAGTGTTCCGGGAGAGATACCCGGTCTGTGCTGTCAGAATATTCCGTTGTTTCTCAACAATATGATTCGCATTCGGGATATGGTGTATAAAATAAATATACTGGCCTCTGCCACAAACAGTCAGGATCGGTTTGTGCAGTTCTATTCGGATTCGAAAGCACGTGTGAGGGGACTTGTCCGCTTTCCCTCTTCTTTTTCGGATGAACAAGTAAAGCAAGATATAAAGACAATATTGGCTGGATTTAATAAGCAGTAAATCCAAGGTGAAACAGGTACTGCTTCCCTCATCCAACTGTAGGTCGTTAACCGGTGAGAATAACTATCTGAATGAAAACAATGCAATACAAAATATCAACGCATAGTCAAATGTCTTGACTATATTTCTCTTTTTAGATTATTAAGCAGGATCTGTTGTGAAACAGGTCTTGCTTCCTTTTCAGTAATTCCCGTTGGCAATTTGCTGTGGAATAGAGCCAGGATGTTACGATATAAAACAATGTGATTTCGCTCCTATGGAGCTCTAAAAAATATTACTCAACCATTTTCTACCATAATATTGCTCCTAAGGGAGCATTTATTGAGCTTCAGAGAAGCGATATTATGGTAGGAAAGATCTCTTTGTTACGAATCAAAAGCTCCGCAGGAGCGACACTATAAAAAGTCAAGATGACTTCATAGAGGCGGGTGAAACTATAATAAAACATTAAATACACATCTAAAAAGCAACTATATATGAACCAGACGATTAAGATCGGAGTATTAGCCGGCCTGCTGCTGGCTATCGGAGCAGGACGAGCATTTGCCCAGATGCCGGGCATGCCCTATATGCCAGCACCCGCCACCATTACCCTGGCACAGAACCAAAAATACACGATAGCCTCTATTTACGATAAGAACTACCTGCCTTACACTGCGCCTACCACCGCGGCCACCACAGCGACACTGGATGTGGGGAGTATCTCGCCGGTAACGATAGATGTGCAGGGAAATATTCCCACCACGGGCATCACGGTGAATATACCAGCTCGGGCTACCGGCAACGGCACCTTGCAGGCCTATACCAGCAGCCCCATAACTATACCGGCAGCGATGACAGAAGACGGCGTAAGCCGCGACCTGATTCTCTCGTGGACGGCTCAGCCCTATAACGTCAACACCAGAGTCATAGCAGCCACCATAAGTGCCGTGAACGGAACGTTAAATGCAAAAAAATTAGACATTAACGCCGGCGTGGGCAACGACGGTCTGGGTGTGCTGATGGGCTCGTTCAGCTATCCCTACAACAATGCCGGAGCTACCACCACCTATCAGGTGCGCGACATAGCAGGCATTCCCGACAAAATGTTTGGAAAAAACGATAATGCGGGTGTTGAAGAACATGATTTTATTTACGTGCCCGTGGTAGGCGAGGACGGAAAAATATGGCTTAACAATAATCTGGGTGCCGACTACAGCAATGTAAGTTCTTCCAGCTTTAGCCCGGGAACGCAGGCAACCGCCTATAACGATTACCACGCCTACGGCAGCATTTTTCAGTGGGGTCGTCAGGCTGACGGGCATGAGCTGATAAATTGGAATAGCAATCCAATCTCTTCTAAATACCCTCCCGTGCAAGATCAAAGTGCAACGGATACACCTACGAGCGCTCAGTTTCTGTATGGATCTTACGATTGGCGCAGCACACCGAACGATAACCTGTGGCAGGGCGAGGCAGGTACCAACAACCCTTGCCCCAACGGCTTCAGGGTACCTACGACTGACGAACTAACCGCACTGTTTACCATGGCCGGCATTACTTACAGTTCTACCGCCGCCGCCTCTAAACTACGGTTTACGGTTGCGGGCCACTGCTATTCCATCACTGGCGGTCTCGCCGGCGCCGGCGAGACCGCCAACTACTGGAGTAGTTCGGTTGCTGGTTCTGGTTCCATCTCCGCCTATAACCTTGGCTTCTGGGGCGGCGGCATGGCCACGAGTGCCAACAATCGTGGCGACGGTTTTCCAGTTCGCTGCCTGATGAATAACCCGCAGGTTACAGGGCTTAGCGGCAGTACGGCTACGCTAAACCTATCTACGGTGTATGCGGGGGTAAATTATTCCGGTACGGCTACGGTGCCCTACACCGGAGGTAACGGATTAACGTACCCTGCCGGTGCTGCCATTGCCAGCACCGGTGTAACGGGCCTTACGGCTACGCTGCAGACCGGTACGCTGGCCAGCGGCGCGGGCAACCTTACCTACACCCTCAGCGGTACGCCTTCGGGTTCGGGTACAGCCACGTTTGCCATCTCTTTTGGCGGGCAGACCTGCTTACTTAATGTAACCATTCTTGCTACCATTACTCTGGCACAGAACCAGAAATACCTGTTAGCTTCTATTCACGATGCCGATTACCTACCCTATACCGCGCCGACCGAAGCCGCAACTACCACCACTCCTGTGGCTGCCGGCGGCACCTCGCCGGCGACAATAGATGTACAGGGTCGTATTCCGACAACCGGCATCACGGTGTATATACCGACCTCTGCCACCGGAAACGGTACCCTGCAGGCTTACACCAGTAGCCCGATAACCATACCCGCCTCTATGACCGAAGACGGTATCAGCCGGGATCTTACCCTCTCGTGGGCAGCGCAGGCCTATAACGTCAACACCAGAGTCATAGCAGCTACCATAAACTCCGTGGGCGGAACGCTAAATGCCAAAAAATTAGACATTAACGTCGGCGTAGGCAACGACTGTCTGGGTGTGCTGATGGGCTCGTTCAGCTACCCCTACAACAATGCCGGTGATGTAACTACCTTTCAGGTGCGCGATATTGCGGGCATCCCCGACCGGATGTTCGGGCAGTACGATCTTGGTAGTACCACCACCTACGAGCACAACTTCATTTATGTGCCTGTGGTGGGTGAGGACGGCAAAATATGGCTGAACAACAACCTGGGTGCCGACTATAGCGACCTGAACTCCACCAGTTTTAGTCCGGCAACACAGGCTAAATCGTATGACGACTACCATGCCTATGGTAGTATGTTCCAGTGGGGACGTAAGCCCGATGGACACGAGTTAATAACGTGGACAAGCGGTTATGCAATTACGCCGAAATATGGAAATACCTCCGACCAAAACGATTCTCCTACAAATGCTCTTTTTGTAACGAATTACTATGACTGGAGAAAAACGCAAGATAATATGTTATGGGCTACAGAAGCCAGCGCGAATAACCCCTGTCCAAGCGGTTTTAGGGTACCAACATCAGCAGAACAATCGGCCCTGACTACGGCAGCTGGTATTACCGGCTCTACCACGGCAATTTCTTCCAAGCTCAGGTTGTCAGCTACTGGCCGTCGCAAGAATGGATCTTCCCCCCTTAGTGGCGCAACCGGCATGTACTGGAGCAGTTCGACTATCGATAGATACTCAGAACAGCAAATTATTCCTCCCAGTGACATTCGTATAAGTAATGACTCCCGATCATCCGGCTTTTCCGTTCGTTGCCTGATGAACAACCCGCAGGTTACGGCGCTTAGTTGCGGTACGGCTACGGTGAGCCCTGCCACGGTATATGCAGGGGTAAATTATTCCGGCACGGCTACGGTGCCCTACACCGGAGGTAACGGATTAACATACCCTGCCGGTGCTGCCATTGCCAGCACCGGCGTAACGGGGCTTACGGCTACTCTGCAGGCCGGCACACTGGCCAGCGGAGCGGGTAACCTCACCTACACCCTGAGCGGTACGCCTTCGGGGACGGGTACGGCCACTTTTGCACTCTCCTTTGGCGGGCAGAGCTGCTCGTTTAGCGTAACGGTATCAGCTATTATACCGGCCAATATTACCCTGGCGCAAACAAAAAAGTACCTATTGGCTTCCATTTACGATAACAACTACCTGCCTTACACTGCGCCCACCGCCACGGCCACAACGGCAAAACTGGATGTGGGGAGTACCTCACCGGTAACGGTGGATGTGCAGGGTTGCATCTCCACTACGGGTATCACGGTGTATATACCGGCCACGGCGACCGGAAGCGGCACCCTGCAAGCTTACACCAGCAGCCCCATAACTATACCGGCAGAGATGACAGAAGACGGCATCAGCCGTTCTCTGACCCTCTCGTGGGCAGCACAGGCCTATACCAGCAGTACCAAGGCTATTACGGCCACCCTGAGCGCTGTAGGCGGAACGCTCAATGCAAAAAAGCTGGATATTAATGCCGGTGTGGGTAACGACGGCTTAGGTGTGCTGCTGGGCTCTTTCAGTTACCCCTACAACAATGCCGGAGCTACCACCACCTATCAGGTGCGCGACATTGCCGGCATTCCCGACCGGATGTTCGGCAAGTACGACCTTGGTAGCACCACCACCTACGAGCACAACTTTATTTACGTGCCCGTGGTAGGTGAAGACGGCCAAATATGGCTTAACAACAACCTGGGAGCCGACTACAGTAACGTAAGCTCCACCAGTTTTAGCCCGGGAATGCAGGCGACCTCTGCTACCGACTACCTCGCCTACGGTAGCCTCTTCCAGTGGGGCCGCCCGGCTGACGGCCACGAGCTGACCAGCTGGACAAACAGCACGTCTGGCACACCCATATACAGTGCCGTTAGCGGCCAAAGTGAAACAGATACCCCTACGAGCGCTAATTTTCTGATAGGACATGTCGATTGGCGCAGTACGCAGAACGACAACCTTTGGCAGGGCGAAGCGGGCACCAATAATCCCTGTCCCAGTGGGTTCCGGGTGCCTGCAAACGACGAACTGACAGCTCTGATAACAGCAGCCGGCATCACCAATTACGCCACCGCTGCCGCCTCTAAACTACGGTTTTCGGTTCCGGGAAAACGCGATGAATACGATGGTAAGTGTTACAGCACGGGCACCTACGAGGACTACTGGAGTAGTTCGGTTAATGGCACTTACATTTATACGCGTTACTTGGGCAATACATTCACCTCCAAGGCGAACTGCAATCGGACGAGTGGCTATACTGTCCGCTGCATCGGGAACTAAGATGCTTGGTTAATGATGAATGACGAATGATAAATTATAAGTGTAAAAAAAGTATGAATACACACACTAAAATCGGAGTATTAGCCGGCCTGCTGCTGGCTATCGGCGCAGAGCAAGCCCTGGCCCAGATGCCGGGTATGCCTTATATGCCGTATGTAAAACCGGCTACCATCACCCTGACGCAGAACCAGAAATACATGCTGGCTTCCATTTACGATGCCGACTGCCGCAGCAACTACTACCCGGCCGGTACCGGCCGGCGGCACCTCGCCGGTAACGATAGACGTGCAGGGTAGCATCCCCACCACGGGTGTTACGGTGTATATACCGGCCACGGCGACCGGATGTTTGGGCAGTACGATCTGGGGAGCACCACCACTTACGAGCACAACTTTATTTATGTACCCGTGATGGGCGAAGACGGC